>CADAQF010000031.1 GCA_902790015.1 uncultured Eubacteriales bacterium
CTGTCCAGGGCCTGCCGGCCCGCTCTCGCTGAAAACAGGCCACCGGCCTGTTTTCCGGGCGCTGCGAGCCCCCCGCCGGCAAAGCCGGTGGGATACGATTACACGCGAGGGTGTTCCCCCTCGCGCTCCCCTCGTTAAACTTCACTCACTGCGTCCGCTTCAAATCGCCCTTCGGGTGCCTGCGGCATCCGGCGGATGAACCGCCGGACTTTACTTTGAATCGGACTTCGTTCGTTCACGGGCTCCGCTTTCACTGTCCACAGGTTTTGTTTCCCTTTGTTTTCATGCGTAAGCCGTGGCGGAAAATGACAGAAATGAGATGATATCATGACGGACTATCAGACGATCATCGTGCGCGAAAGGCGCAGGACCGTCCGCCTGGAGGTGACCGGGCCGCGCGAGGTGACCCTGCATATTCCCGCGCATATAACGGACGGGGAAGCGCGGGACTTCATCAGCAGGCATGCCCGGTGGATCGAAACCCGTCTGGCCGCGGAGGCCCGGGCGGAGGAAAAAGCGCTGCCGCCCTATACGGAAGCCGACATCCGCCGCCTGGCCGACGAGGCTCTGCGCGTGATCCCGGAGCGCTGCCGGCACTTTGCCCCGCTGGTGGGCGTGAGCTACGGGCGCATCACCATCCGCAACCAGAAAAGCAAATGGGGTTCCTGCTCGGCCCGGGGAAACCTCAACTTCAACTGCCTGCTGATGGACGCGCCCGGGGAGGTGCTGGATTACGTGGTGGTGCACGAGCTGTGCCACCGCAAAGAGATGAACCATTCCCCCGCCTTCTGGGCCGAGGTCGCCCGCGTGTGCCCGGACTATAAAGCGCATATCAAATGGCTCAAAACTGAGGGGCAGGGGCTTATGAGGCGGGCTCACGCATGAATGCGTGAGCCCTGGGACGGGGACTTACAGCCAGGGCCTGCCGGCCCGTTCGTCGGTGAAAACTACCCAGTGCCTGCCGGCCCGTTCGGCACTGAAAACTACCCAGGGCCTGCCGGCCCGTTCGTCGGTAAAAACAGGCCACTGGCCTGTTTTTCGGGCCCTCCTCACCCGCGGGTGCCTTCGGCATCCGGCGGATGAACCGCCGGACTTTCATTTGAATCGGACTTCGTTCGTTCACCAGGTCCGCGGGATATGATCAAAAGGGTTATTACCTTCATTTATTTTGTATCTGTCTATACTTCTCGTAATTCATGCGTATACCGTGTGCCGGATATGAAGCAGGCAGCCGCTATTTTGCGGCTGCGCTGCTTCACTTTTTATTTCCACATCCATTCGAGGATTTTGGGGGTGTATTCGCCCCAGAACTTCCAGTCGTGCGAGCCGGGGCTTTCCTGATAGACGTGGGGCACGCCCTCCTTTTCAAGGAAACGGTGGAAGGCGCGGTTGTTTTCCAGCAGAAAATCCTCCGTGCCGCAGCAGATGAACATCTTAGGGGCAGGCTGGCAGTGGACCAGGCTTTCGGGGTCGTTCGGGCTGCCCTCCAGATGCTCCAGGTCGCCGAAGCACTCGCGGTAGTAGGCGTAATTGGCCATGCCGTTGTCCTCGCCCGGCTTCATATGGGCGATCTCGTGCACGATCAGCGCGGAGGACATGGCGCCGATCTGACCGAACCTTTCCGGATAGCTGAGCCCCGTATGCAGCGCGCCGAAGCCGCCCATGGACAGCCCACAGATGCCCGTATCCTCCCGCGAACGGCACAGGCCGAAGGTCTGGTTCAGGTACGCGGGGAGCTCCTCCCCCAGGTAGGCGGCGAACTTCCGGCCGGTCGCCTCCCCGTCCAGCCAAAAGCTGTTTTCGCCGGAGGGCATCACGAGCGCCACGTTGTACTGGGCGGCCAGGTTCTCCACGCCCCAGCTTTCCGGGGCGCCGGTATAGCCGTGCAGCAGGAACAGCGTACGCATGGGGCCCTGCTGATACCCGTTCAGCGGGGTCACGTCCGTGCGCAGGTCGTTGGGGATGAACATCTCAAACGACGTCACCCTGTGCAGCGACGCGGAGTACCTTTTGATGGTCATAAATGCCATGTCTTTTTCTCTCCTTCCTTTTACTGCGTACGATTTTAGGAAATGCTGATTTAATGAGCAATACAGGACGCGACACCTCATCCGTCCCGGCAAAAACAGTTGGACTCACTGATGTTATTGATTCTGCCGGTCCACCACCAGGGCCTGCGGGCCCGTTCGGCACTGAAAACTACCCAGGGCCTGCCGGCCCGTTCGTCGGTAAAAACAGGCCACTGGCCTGTTTTTCGGTCCCTCCTCACCCACTGGATCATTTTCCGGGCGTGCCTCACCCCCACAAGAGGAAGGCTTTCTGTCGTGACACCTCATCAGTCAGGCGCGACGAAATATGTTGAAGAAACAACAGTTTTCGCGCCTGACAGCTTCCCCTCGGAGGGGAAGCCTTTTGGGGTTCATGGCATTTCGGGGGCTGTCTCACCCCCTCGAGTAAGCGATGATTAATGGAGGAATTTAAGTTGAAGCTTTCTCAAAAGTGCTGAAATAACAGTACTTCATGATGCAACGATTATCTGAAAAGAGAATTAATCAGCATTTACTCGAGGGGAAGGCTTTAATCAGCGTTTCCTTAAATCTCCTTGCGGCATCCGGCAGGCGAACCGCCGGACTATATTTTATCGGATCCCGCTCGTTCACAGGGGCCGCCGGATATGGCCCGCAGGTTGTTTGCCCTTTGGCGGGGGTATTCAGCCTTGCTTTTTTGAGGCTCATGCATCTGCCGCGGCTTCCTGTGATTCTTCCGGACGGGGCAGGATCACGGTGAAGCGGGAGCCGATCTCTTCCCGGGAGTAGACGTCGAAATACCCTTCGTGGCGGTCCACGATCCATTTGGCGATGGCCAGGCCCAGCCCGGTGCCGCCCGTGGCGCGGTTGCGCGCCGGATCCGAGCGGAAAAACCGGTCGAAAATGTGCGCAAGATCCTCCCGGGAGATGCCGATGCCGTTGTCCTGCACCTCGAAAAAGGGGCGCTGCTCCTTCATGCCGGCCCTGAGCGTGATGGCGGCGTCCTTATCGGTATAGCGCACAGCGTTGTCCGTCAGGATGCGCGCCGCCTGTTTGAGCAGGGCGGCGTCTCCCCGGACCGGGGCGGACACCGGCGCGTCCAGTCGCCACTGCCTGTCCGGATGGATCATGCGGTATTCCTCGTAGAGTTCTTCCATCATGGCCTTAAGGTCCATATCTTCCATGGTCAGCCGGGTGCGGCCGTTATCTCCCCGAGCCAGGAAAAGGAGCTGTTCCACCAGGGTCTTCATATGGGCGGTCTCGGTGCGGATGGCGTCGATCCCCTCGTCCAGCACCTTTTCGTCCGTCCTGCCCCAGCGCTGCAGCATATCGGCGTAGCCCTGGATGACGGCGATGGGCGTGCGCAGCTCGTGCGAAGCGTCGGACACGAAACGGCTCTGCTCCCGGTAGGATTCGTGCATCCGGGCCAGCAGGTCGTTGATGGCCTTTTCCAGGCCCTGCAGTTCCTTATCCCCCGTGCGGAGGCGGGCCTCCGGGGTAAGCGGGCTCACGCCGGCGATGGCGCTTTCGAGCTGATGCAGCTTTTCCGGGTCCAGCCGGGCGGCCTCGCTCAGCGCCCGGGCGGAACGCGATATGTTTTCAAGGGGCTGGAGCAATCGGCGCGCGCGGCGTTTGCCCGCGCCGTACTGGATCAGGAGGATCAGCGTCTCAAAGCCGATCAGCCCCGCAAAGGCCGTACGGAGCGCGAAAAAAAACCCTCTCCCGGCGACCGTCACCTGTTCGCCGTCCTCAAGGACCATCCGGTAGGAAACGGTCAGGGGACGGTTCCACCAGTCCGTCTGCTCATCCCAGACGATATCCCGGTCCGCGACCGGCTGAGGCTGGCTCATTTCCAGCATGTAAAACCAGCCGCCCGCCGCCAGGACGAGCACCGCTATATCCAGGATCAGGAAGGTCATCAGCATCCGCCACAGCCAGGAGCGGTTGATGCGCCTGGCGATGGACCTGGTCCTCTGTTCCCCCTTCATGTCTCTTCCCTCAGCACATAGCCCACGCCCCGCACGGTGTGAAGGAGCTTGTTCTCAAACGGATCGTCGATCTTCCCGCGCAGATAGCGGATATAGACGTCCACCACGTTGGTCTCGCCCAGATAGTCGTACCCCCAGACCTTTTCCAGCAGCTGCTCGCGGGTAAGCACGAGGGTCTTGTTTTCAAGCAGCGTTTTGAGCAGGGAAAACTCGCGGCCCGTCAGCTCTATCTCCCGGCCGCCGCGCGTCACCTGATGGCGGGAAGGGTCCACCGAAAGGTCCGCGCAGGTGAGCACGGCGCTTTCTTTTTTAAGGGCGGACTGCTTGCGCAGGACCACCCTGATGCGCGCCAGCAGCTCCTCAATGGAAAAGGGCTTGGTCACATAATCGTCCGCGCCCATGTCCAGGCCCGTCACCTTGTCCATCACGGCGTCCCGGGCGGTCAGCATGATGACCGGCAGCGCGGACGTTTTGCGCAGCCGTCTCAACACCTCCATGCCGTTCAGGGAAGGCAGCATGATGTCCAGCAGCATCAGGTCATAGCCGCCGCCTTCCGCCATTTCCAGGCCGACGCGGCCGTCAAAGGCCTTTTCCACCCGGTAGCCCTCGTGCATGAGCTCCAGCTCCACGAAGCGGGCGAGCTTTTCCTCGTCCTCCACCAGGAGGATCTTCGACAGGTTTTCCATCATTCCTCACGCTTTCCGGACGGCATGTCCGCTAGAACGATACTTTGGAACCCCATAAAGGGCCGGGCGTGATGCGCCCTGCCCTTTCATGGTTTTATTCCGTTTTGGTGTCTTCGGATCCGGCTTCGGGGGCAGGCTGCTTTTCCGTGTGGATCTCCACCGCGCCGGCCGCTTTTTCCTGGGCGCTGCTCATCACGTCGTTCACGCGGCTGGGGATATCGGGGCCCTTGAAGGCAAACCGGAAGCCGAAGAACAGGGAGATCAGGAGCACCGCCAGGCACCACGGCCAGGACAGGATCATCAAAAGCACCGCCACCGTGATCGGCACCAGGACCAGTTCCCTGCCGTTGCGGCTGACCGCCAGATGATTGGTGTTGCCCTGGCGGAGCCACTTTTTGAACAGCTCCCCGAACCTGACCGCGCCGCCCGCGTCCCTATTTCCGCGGCCCGCTTCGCCGTCTGCGGAGAAATCGGGCCGGCGTTCCTGGGTGGTATAGGCGTTCTTTTCTTCGGCAGCGTTTGATTTGCCGCTGCCCTCCAGCATCAGCAGCGCGTCCAGCAGATCCCAGTCGCAGCTCACCAGCGCGAGCTCCGCTTCCTCATACGTCACGTGGGCCTTCTGCTGCAGTTTTTCGATCATTTCACTGTGTTCCATATCCTGTTCCTTCCCGGCCCGTGGGGCCTTCATTTTTTTTCGTCTGTCCCCCTTGGGACGATATAAGCATACCGCCCTTTTATGAGAACAGAAGGGAAGAAATCATTAGAAAACGATGAGAAAAGGGCTTGAATTTTTTCAGATTCCGTAACTGTTCAGTCCTCAGGGATCTGTGATGAGCCTTTCGCCAACGGGAGGAGGTGATCAGGGGGATACTTCCCTCTGATCGTAATCCGCAGCGGCGGCATGTACGGTGCGGGGTTCGCAGCGCCCGGAAAACAGGCCGGTGGCCTGTTTTCAGCGAGAACGGGCCGGCAGGCCCTGGGGTGAGGAGGGCCCGGAAAACGGTCCGGTGGACCGTTTTCACCGACGAACGGGCCGGCAGGCCCTGGGTTACCTGGGTAAGCACCCGCCTAAACTGCCTGGGCAAGGAATAGTGGTAAGGAAGGGGGACGCGGGGTCCACCTCATCCGACCCGGCGAAAAACTTGTCTTCGCATATCCTGTTGATTCCGCCGGGCCACCACCAAGGCCTGCCGGCCCGTTCGCAGCTGATGACAGGCCACTGGCCTGTCATCCAAGACGCTGCTCACCCCCTCAGAGGGGAAGGCTTTTGGAGTCTGCCCAGGTCAGTTTTCACCGACGATAAGGTCCGGCAGGCCATGGATGAACCAGGTAAGCACCCGCATCAATTGCCTGAATAGCGAATGGCGGTGAAGGGGAACGAAGTCTCCCTTTCGGTAGCTGTTATTGTGAAAGTCTCGTGAAAATAGCCAGATTTACATCTAAAAGGCTTTCATTTATCGCAGCATCCGTTCAGGGCATGTGCATTTCAGCCGCAGACTGAACAGTTATCAGATTTCCTCTTTTTCGGGCAGGAAGGTCAGGTAGTCCCGGTAATTCTTCTCAAGCAGAGCGGGCGTGTCCAGCCCGTAGGGGCAGCGGCTCTTGCAGGAATTGCAGTGAAGGCAGCCCTCGATCTTGCGCATCATGGCCTGCTTTTCCGGGGTCAGCCAGCGCTGGGCGGGAGAGCGGCGCAAAAGCAGCGACATGCGTGCGCAGGTGTTGATCTCGATCCCGGCGGGGCAGGGCAGGCAATAGCCGCAGCCCCGGCAGAAGTCCCCGGAAAGCTCTTCCCTTTCCCTGAGGATAAACCGTTCCGTTTCCTCCGTCATGGAAGGGGGATCAAGCTGGAAGGACAGGAATTCGTCCAGCTCCTCCTCCCGCTGGATGCCCCAGATGGGCTCCACCGGATATTGGGCCAAATAGGCATAGGCCGCGGCCGCGTGCGTGATCAGGCCGCCGGCCAGCGCCTTCATGCAGATGAAGCCCATATCCTTATCGGCGCAGGATGCGACCAGCGAAAGCTCCTGGTCCCCCGCCAGATAGGAGAAGGGAAACTGGAGCGTCTCGTACAGGCCGCTTTCGATGGCCTCGCGCGCCACGCTCAGGCGGTGGTTGGTGATCCCGATATGCCGGACCATGCCCTGCTCGCGGGCCGAAAGCATAGCGTCATACAGCCCGTTTTCCTCGCCCGGCCGGGGGCAGAAGGGAGGATTGTGGAACTGGTAGATATCGATGTGATCCGTCCTAAGCGTCTTCAGGCTGGTTTCCAGGTCCCTCCAGAAGTCGTCGGCCTTTTTGGCGGCGGTCTTGGTCGAGATCACGATGCGGCTTCTTACATCCGACAGAGAAAGACCGATCTTCTCCTCGCTGTCCGAATAGGCCCGCGCGGTATCAAAATAGTTGATGCCTCCATCAAAGGCCTTCCTGAGCAGGCGGCAGGCGTCTTCCTGCGCGACCCGCTGCACGGGCAGCGCGCCAAAACCGTTTTTATTGACCACCAGTTCCGTTTTGCCCAGCCTGATAAGTTCCATGTGACAGCCTCCCTTCAGATTCGTGTGGATGATGACGGGGAAAAGGAGCGATTAATCAGAACCCGATCAGCGCGCCGCCGTCCACCGGGATGCAGGCGCCGGAAATATAGCGGGCTGCGTCGCTGCACAAAAAGGCGGCGCACATACCGACGTCCATCGGGTCACCCACGGATTTGGCCGGGATCCGGCCGAGGATCTTCTGCAGGCGCTGGGGATCCGTGTCGGTGGCCTTGTGGAACATGGGCGTATCGATCCAGCCGGGGGCGATGGCGTTGACGGTGACGCCGTATTCCGCCAGCTCCGCCGTCAGGGTGTGGATCAGGCCCAGCAGGCCCGCCTTCGCCGTTGCGTAGCCGCTCACCTGGGGCTGGCCTATAAAGCTGGTCATGCTGGCCTGAAACAGAATGCGGCCGCTGCCCTGCGCCTTCATATGGGGGACCACCGCCTTGGTCAGGGCGAAAGCGCCGACCAGATGGGTGTTGAGCACGGCTTGATAATCCTCCACGGTCATGTCCCAGATATACTTCTTACAGTGGTTGCCGGCGTTGTTCACCAGGATATCCACGCGGCCGAAATCGGCGATGACCTGGTCGGCCAGGGCCTGGGCACGGGCCGTATCGGTCACGTCAAACTGATAATAGCGGACGCTTTGGCCGAATTCGGCCAGGGCCGGCGCCGCGGTCTCCGGGGCGCTGCGGCCAAGGACCGCCGCCTTCGCCCCGGCGCTCACCAGGCACCGGGTGATCGCCAGGCCGAGGCCCGTCGCGCCGCCGGTGACGATGGCCGTGCGGCCGGACAGATCGTACCACTTCGCCATGGAAAAAGCCTTCATCTGGGTTTTGCTAAACGCAGCCATGCAAATTCCTCCTTTTACTGCGGGCACGCCTTAGGGAAAGCGACCTGCTTTTCCTGATATTTGTAGGGAACGAAAAACTCCCTGTGCCCCAGGGCTTCGCTTTTGGACGGCGTCCCGGAGGCTACGTCCGCCACCGCGTCGGCCAGGCGGCCGGCAAGCTCGTCCATGCCGCAGGCTCCCCGGAGCACGGGGCTGGCGTCAAAATCCATATCCTCGGGCATTTTGGCAAAGGTTTCGGCGTTTCCGGTGATCTTGATGCAGGGACTGACGGCGCTGCCCACGACGCTGCCCCGGCCCGTGACCAGGAACACGATGTGGGCCCCGCAGCTGATCAGGTCCATCAGGCCCTCGGTATCGTTGGGATTGGTGATGCCGAACTGCATCCAGTAGGGGTCCGGCGTGGAATCCAGCAGCCACAGGCCCGGGCGGGGCGGCGGGCAGGATACCTTGATGACCCCCTGGATCGGCCGGGAGCCGCTCTTGATGACCGCGCCCATGCTTTTTTCCTCGATGGTGGAAAGGCCGCCGGCAAAGTTGCCGGGGCTGACGGAATACTGGCGGACGCGGCGGCAGTATTCAAGCGCCTTATCGTAGGTGAAGCGGATCTCCCGGGCCGCCTGTTCGCCGGCCGCGCGGCCGATCAGCAGGCCGTCCAGGCCGACGGCCTCCACGATCTCCTCAAAGACGGCGGTGCCGCCCGCGTCCACCAGCCGGTCAAAGAAGCGGCCCACCACCACATTGCCGGCCAGCCCGCTGGTAAAATCGCTCCCGCCGCATTCGGCGCCTACGACCAGGTCGGAAAAGCCCATCGGCACCCGGGGCGTATCCCGAAGTTTTTCCAGGGTCTTTTGCACCCAATGAAGGCCCTTTTCCACGCTTTTGGCCGTGCCGCCCTCCTGCTGGATGAACATCCAGGCGGCGGGCTTACCCTCTTTTTCGGCGATGGCGGACAGCCATTCGGGCTGCACGTATTCACAGCCCAGCCCCACCGCCAGCACGGCGCCCACGTTGGGGTGGCGGATCAGGCTGATCAGCAGGTTCACCGCGTACTGGTTGTCGGTGCAGCCGTCAAAGCCCGCCAGCTCCACGTCCGGGTGGCAGCTGCGGGAAACGATCTGCTGCGCCACGAACTCGGCGCACTTTACCGTATACAGGACGAGCACCCGGTTGCGGATGCCCTTTTTTCCGTCCCTGCGGGCAAAGGCCCGCCATGTTCTTTCACTCATATCTGGTATCCTTCGGCGCTCCGGTATTGACGTCCAGGTGGCTGCTGCGCTCGTCGTAAAGGCTCTTCATCACGTGCAGGTGCACCCAGGAGCCCGCCGGGATATCCCCCGTGGCGCAGCCGATGGGCACGCCGTATTTGATGATCTTTTCCCCCTGGGTGATACCTCTGAGCGCTATTTTATGCCCCAGGGGGATCTCCTCCACGGCGCGGACGGACGGCGTTTTCGCGTCCCCACGCAGCATGACATCCCCGGGATGAAGAGGCGTCAGGGCCGTAGCCACGTTATCCTCCGGGTGTATCTGAAAAGCGGTCATTTCCATATGTTCCCTCACTGTGCGTATGATCCCGCGCCGCAGGCGCTGCGCCTGAGGCCCATCCGGGCCCCGTGTTTTTATCAGTATAACACGGGGATGTTTTAAAATCAAATATGGGGCTATTTCTTTAGAAAAGGTCAGGGAGTCGCTGAATAATTGAGCAAAACAGACCAAGCCACCTCATCCGTCCCGGCAAAACAGTTGAATCTACTGATTTTATTGATTCTGCCGGTCCACCACCAGGGCCTGCGGCCTGTTCGTCGGTGAAAACGGTCCACCGGACCGTTTTCCGAGCCCTCCTCACCCCCTCGAGGGGAAGGCTTTAATCAGCGTTTCCTCGAGCGGAAGGCTTTCTGCCGCAGCGCCTCACCCCATCCCAACGAACCCCCTGCGGCAAATCTCCGGAAAGCACGGAAAAGATGTACGGCATGGGCCGGAACGGCGAAGGCCCGCGGCTGCGAAGGGCAGCCGCGGGCCGGGACGAAGGTCACCGCACGGGGAAATTGAAATAGGTGCCCGGGAAGGGCTCGTGTTTAAGGGTGTAGTGCCACCATTCGGCGCTGTAGGCGCTGAAGCCGGCGGCCTCCATCAGGCGGCGCAGCAGCTGACGGTTTTCACGCTCGGTACGGGTCAGGCCGCTCGCGCCGTGGGCGGCCCTGGGGCCGAACCAGTCAAAATCGGTGCCCATCGGAAGAGGCTGCCCGTCGGGCGTCGCCAGCGTCAGATCCACGGTGCTTCCGCGGGAATGGCCGGAATGCGCGGCGACGTAGCCTTTTTTCAGAATGTCTTCCTTGTTTTTGATATCCGGGTAATAATGGGCCTGAGTTTTCACATCGTACGGATCTGCCGCCCAGCGCAGGAAATGATCCACCGCCGACTGGGGGCGGTAGGCGTCAAAGATCAGCAGGCGGTATCCCTTTTCCCGGGCCGCGTCCGCCGCCTTCTGAAGGGCCAGGGCTGCCTCCCGCGTCAGAATGGCGGCCGGGGCCAGATAGCCGTCCACGGTGGTCCCCACAAAGTTTTCATCCCCGAAATAGCGCATCTGCTCGATGACGTCGGGGATCAGGTCGCGCACGTGGACGAAGCCCTCGGGAAGGGCGTCTTCCTCCAGGGCCAGGGCGGAGGGACAAAACAGGCCGGACAAAAGGTTTTTAAGCATGGCGGAAACATTTTCTCCTTCGGGCATCAGGCGGGCTGAGTAATCGGAAAGGCCCAGCGTCGCGCGCAGGCGCATCGGGTGGCCCCAGACGTACCAGGTGACCAGCACGTCGCGGGATGAAAGCCCGGACTGGGCGGTGAGCAGGGTGATGGAAACCTCCCGCGTTTCCCCGGGAGGGATGATGATCTCGCCCCGGGAAAGCCAGGAGCAGACATCCCCGGCAAAGGGGGTCAGCTGCAGCTCGGTCATTTCGGCGGGCAGAAGGCCGCGGTTTTGCAGGGTCAGGGTGATAGTGCAAAAACGGCAGCGGCCAATGTCCGAAAGAGCGTCCGCGTGATAGACCGTTCCCAGGAGGCTTTGAGAGCGCACGGCCTCCGCGACCAAATCAAATTCCTCCGCCCGGTCCTGTGCGGGCGTCAGCTCCGCCCGCATATCCTTTACGCGCAGGTCGCTGTGCGTCCACTGCCAAAGACACAGCGCTCCCAGCGCCAGGGAGAGGAAAAAAAGGAAAATGGTCAGCTTTTTCATGTTCCGAACCGGAATACGCCGGAGGCGGGCTCATCAGCGCCGGGAAGGACGGTCGCTTCCTGGCCGGATGAGGATTCCCGCAGGATATTGTTCATCTGCTCGAGCATCTGGGTGTCAATCAGGCGGAACTTGAATTCCACCCGGCGGGAGGCCTCCTGGTCCTCCGTGCCGTCGTCTCTGAAGACCAGGTCGGACTCGCTGCGGCCGGTGGCGGTCAGGATATCCTGAAGCTTCAGCTTCATGCCGTCGCTCAGGCCGGGCATCCTGAAGCAGTATTCGGCCACGGCCAGCGCCCGGTTCTGGGAAAGCTTCAGGTTATCCATATAGGTGCCCGAGGAATCGGTGTGGCCCTCGATGATGATCTCGGCCACGTAATCCCGGTATTCCTCCTGCATCAGCACGCCCAGGTAGACCGGCAGGAAGCGGTTCAGCGTATCCAGGCCGGACTGCTTGATTTCCGAGCGGTTGGTGTCAAAGAAGACGTAGCTTTTGAGCTTGATGTCGCCGGTTTTGCTGTCGATGGAGGCGGGGATGTTGTTGCGGTTGAGGGCGGCGGTCAGGTCGCTGATGATGCGCGGGCGGATGCCGACCAGGGTCTCGATCTTCTCCTGCTGCTCGCTCAAAAGGGCCTCCAGGCTCAGCACGTGCTCCTCTTTTTCAGACAGGGCCTGCTGCTGGGCGGTCAGTATGATCAGGGCCTGGTCCAGCTCGCCCTGCTTTTTCGCCAGGTCTTCCTGGGAGATGCGCAGGTTTTCCTGGGCGGCCTCCAGCTCGTTCTGCTGGACGATGATGATGCTCTTCTGGGCAAGCAGATCCTCCTCCTGCGCCTGCAGGCGGATACGGAACTGCTCGTTGGCGGCCTTCTGGGTGTCCAGCTCCTGCTGGGCGCTGACCAGCTGGGCCTGCTGGGCGTCCAGCTCCCGGGTCTTCTGGATGAGGAGCTGGTTATACTGATAGACGCTGTAGACGACGGCCAGCACGAATACCATCAGCATGGAGGCCATCATGTCCGAATAGGAGATCCAGTGGGCGCCGCTGTCCGTTCCGCGCGGACGGCGCGCGCTGTAGGCGCTCATATCAGGCGGCTCCGTTTCCTTCGGGCTTGAGGACCGCCTCGATCCGCGCCGCGGTCTGGCTCAGATCGCTCAGCGCGCCGATGACCCGGGCGTCGGCGGCGGAAGCGCCGGCGGTGTTGAGGGCATCGGTGCGGGCCTGCATGGCCTGGGTCAGGGCGTCCATGGAGACCTTGAGCTGGTCCAGCGCCTTCGTCCAGTCGACGGAAACGCTTTCCACCAGCCTGGCGTAGGAGGCGCGCAGCGTTTCGCCGGACTGGCGCATCTGCTGGGCGATATCGGCGCTGGCGCGGTCCTGCTCTTCGGCGCGGTCCACGATGGTTTTAAGCGACTGCTTGGAGCGGACGGCGTAATCCTGCAGAGCCTCCCTGAGGGCGGCCTGCTGGGCCTGGATCTCCTGGAGGTTGTCGCTCTGCTGGCGGGCGGCGCGGCCCAGCTGGTTAAGCACGTCGGTGGCGGTGCGGGTGAAGGCGTCGGTCTCGTTGACGCCCTGGTTCAGGCGCTGCACATAGCCGTCAAAGCGCTGGGTGATCTCGGCCGTCACCTGCTGCACCTGGGCGAGGTTGGCGATGACCTGGTCGGCGGTGGCCATGGAACGGTCCACCGCGCCGTAGCTCAGCTGCTGGGAGCGGTTGATCTCGCTGAGCGTCTGCCCCAGCTGCAGGAACTGGCCGGACAGCTGCTGATTCATGGAGGCTACAAAGCGCTGGGTGATCAGATTGAGCCCATCCAGCTGGCTTTGCGTCTGGCCGGCGATGAAGCTGTTCATCTGCTGGGTGATGGGAATGAAGCTGTGCTCGATGGCGCCGGACACGCGGTCGGCCATGGTGTCGGACAGGTCGCTGACCGCGCGGCGCAAAAACAGCGCCTGGTCCTCACGCTGGCAGACCGCGCGGGTATCGGAGGAAAGCGGCGTCTGCATGGCGTATTCGGAGAAGGCGGAATGGAAATCCTCCAGGGCGTTGACGGCGCTGCCCATGGTGACGCGGTTGAGCAGCTGGAAAAACAGCGAGCAGGCCACGCCCGCGATGGACGTGGTGAACGCGAACGACATGCCGCCGATCAGGGTGGGGATCTCGCTCATCATCTGGTCGGCATTGTCGATATGAAGGCCGCCCAGACCCCGCATGAGCCCCAGGAACGTGCCCAGGATGCCCAGAGAGGTCAAAACACCCGGGATCATCTCGCTCAAAGGGATATTGCCCTGGGCGTAGATGGCGGTGTCGTCGTTGATGTATTCCTTGACGTCGCAGGTCATGCCCCGGGCGTCCAGCTGGGTCCAGTTCTGGAGGAACCGCCGCCAGGCGTCGCTCATCTGCTTGCCCATGAACAGCTCGTTTTCCCAGACGGTGTGCTTGCTGTCCTGCACGGGGGATTTTTCAAGCACCCGCGCCGCGCGGCGCAGGCAGGAGATGCTGCGGCGGACGGGCACGATGCAGCGGACGACGCCGATGATGGTCACCAGGGCGATGGCCGCGTAGATCAGCACGTCCAGAATGCTCCCCGAAATGGTCTGTAAAACCTGATTCACCAATTCCATCTGATCTGCCGCGCCGGCCCGCGCCCCTTTATAAAGCGGGGCGGCGCTCCCTCCTGTGTTGAACGGGCGGCAGGGACCGCCCAGTCTTTCATCCTGTATTGTAAACGATTTATCAATGAATTGCAATAGAATTGAAACAATTCGGATTGTAAATTGTAACAATTCCGCTCGTCCGGCGGGGAAAAGCGGGCGCTTTTCGCCTGCCGGGGGGGTCACGGAGGTCAGCCGGCAGGATTTTGGGAAAAAACGGCGAATATTTAAACAGTTCAACTGAAAAAGGAGGCGGAGCTGATGGCCAAAAAGATCACCAGTGTACCCAACTTCTGGGGGGGAGAAACCTATTACGACGAGCACGGGAACAAAATCGGGTCGTCTGAGCCGGGCTTTTTCGGCGGCTCGGTGATCCGCGACGAGCACGGAAACCGCGTGGGCACCTCAGAGCCCGGCTTTTTCGGCGGACAGATATTCCGGGATGAGCACGGAAACCGCGTTGGGCGCTCCGATCCGGGCTTCTTCGGCGGCTCCGTGATACGGGACAAGAACGGCCGAAAGATCGGCCGCAGCGACCCCGGCTTCTTCGGCGGCTCGGTCACCCGGCTGGACGATGAGGACGAAGACGACGACTATTGACCGAAGCGCCGCCCGGCGCACTTAAAAAACGCCCCTGAACCGTTCGGGAGCGTCCTTACAGGAGAGACATCCTTTGCCGGTCAGGGGACGAGCCGTCACGGTCAGTGACGAAGCCAGCCGGAAAGCCGGCGCCCGGTATGGATGTTTTGCCCTGATGGGGCTGTTCAGTCCGGCTGAACGGTCAAAAACCGCGATAAATTATGCGGGGATCCGGGCTGCATCCATCTGAACCGATTGCGCTGCGGCGCCGGATGATGTATAATAGACACACAGAGCGATCCCCAATAAAAACATATGTAGGAAGATCACATGAAAAAGTATCTGGCGATCCTGATGGCGGCTGTGCTGGCGCTGTGCGCCATGACGGCGTGGGCCGAGAGCAAGGAACCGGCGGAGCTCTACCGGGCGGACTTCACGGCGGAAAACATGGGCGGCTGGGAAGCCAACAACGCAAAAGGCAGCGTGACGGATGAAGGCGCTTTCCTGATCACCGGCCGCACCGCGGACTGGAACGCCCCCAAGCGCATGTTCGCCCTGACGCCCGGCGTCGAATACACGATCAGCGTGGAAGTGTATCAGGACAAGGCCGACGAGGCGACCTTCATGATTTCCGTGGAGCACTACGCCGGCGGCACCCCGTCCTGGGAAAACCTGGTGACCGGCACCGTCGCCAAGGGCGAATGGACCACGCTGGAGGGCACCTTCACCATGGACAAGTTTGATTCCTACGCCCTGTATGTGGAGACCCTGAACAACGCCAACCTGGATTATCAGATCAAGAACTTTGTGATCTGCGGCCCGGAGGGCGCGCTCTGACAGGCCCTTAAAACGCCCGCGAGTTTCATAATGCAGTTTTAAGCCCATTATAAACCGGGTGAAAACATGAAAATCCTCCCTGTCGGCATGCTTCGGCAGGGAGGATTTTCATGTTCAAAGACCGTGCTGCGGGGGGCATCACAAGGCTGCCCTATCATGATCATCATGCCGGCGCCCGGCACGGCGCGCGCGGGCAATATTCAAAAAGCCGGTCCGTCTTTCTTTGCCGTCACTTCGGAAGCCTTCGGGTGATTTCCTCCGCGGGGCAGTCCAGCACGACGGCCATCTGGCCCACGGTGAGGCCGGCCTTGAGGCACCTGCCCATCAGCAGTGACATTTCCTCCGTCCACAGAGGCTTTGAAGGTTCCTCCGGCCAGGGGGCGGGATCGTCCTCCGGGGCGACTTCCTCCCCGCTCAATTCGGGGTGGATGCGCAGGAAATCGCGGACGACGGACAGCAGGCTTTCCCCGTAGCGGGCGGCCTTGGCCTCGCCCATGCCTTTGACGCGCAGCAGCGCCTCCCGCGTGGTCGGGGCGGCGTCTGCGATGCCCCTGAGCGTCCTGTCGTCGCAGATGATATAGGGCGGGACGCGAAGCTGCTGCGAAAGGGTGAGCCTGCGGGCCTTGAGGCGCACCAGCAGGTCCTCCTTTTCGGGCGGGAGAGTTTCGGGCAGGGGCGCCTTCTGCGGGCGGGCCCTTCCTTCGTCCCTGGCGCTCAGGGCAAAGGCGAAGCGGGAGCCCAGGCAATGGGCGCAGCCGCCGCAGCGGGCGGGAGCCTGCTGGCCGAAATAGCCCAAGAGCTCTGCGCGCAGGCAGTTTTTCGTTTCGCAGTAGCGGATCATGCGGTTGAGCCGCTCCAGGTCGCCCCGGCGGACCTGGCGCTGCTCGTCCTCGGAAAGGGCGGGGTTGGGGGGCGCGTTGTCCATCAGATACCGGGCGGCCATGATGTCCTGGCGGCTGTAGAGCAGCACGCAGTCGGCCGCTTCCCCGTCCCGCCCGGCGCGGCCGGCCTCCTGGTAGTAGGCCTCGATGGAGCGGGGCATGTTGTAGTGGATGACGTAGCCCACGTTGCTTTTATCTATGCCCATGCCGAAGGCGTTGGTGGCCACCATGACCGAGGCGCGGTCAAACTGAAAGTCCTCCTGGGCGCGGCGGCGTTCCTCCTCGGTAAGCCCCGCGTGATAGCGGACGGCGGAAAAGCCCCGCTCGGAAAGCTTTTTGGCCACCGATTCCACGTTTTTTCTCGAATTGCAGTAGACGATGCCGCTGCGGTCGGCCATGCTGCGCAATAGGGACAACAGAGCGGCAAAACGGTTTTTGGGCGTCAGCACGTCCCAGAAGAGGTTTTCCCGGTCAAAGCCCGTGGTGACGGTCCGCGGATCCCGAAGCCTTAAAAGCCGCACGATATCATCCCTTACCCGCCGGGTGGCGGTGGCGGTGAAGGCGCCCACGGGAGGTCTTACGGGGAGGCTTTCCACAAAATCGGCGATCTTCAGGTAATCGGGCCTGAAGTCCTGACCCCACTGGGACACGCAGTGCGCCTCGTCCACCGCGATCAGCGAAAGCGGCGCTTCCCTGGCAAAGGCCATAAAGGAGGGGGCGCTCAGGCGTTCCGGCGCCGCGTAGAGCAGGCGGTACTGCCCGGCGCGGGCCCGCGCCAGGGCCAGCTCCTGCTGGCGCGGGGTGAGGCTGCTGTTCAGATAGGCCGCCGGCACGCCGGCCTGCGTGAGGGCGGACACCTGGTCCTTCATCAGCGAGATCAGCGGGGAGATGACCAGAGCGGTCCCCTCCCGGACCAGCGCCGGCACCTGGAAGCATATGGACTTTCCCGCGCCGGTGGGCATGATGCCCAGCGCGTCCGAGCCTGAAAGCAGGGCCTCCGCCAGCTCCTTTTGACCGGGGCGGAAGGCGTCGTAGCCGAAATACCTTTTCAATATCTCCGTGGGTTCGGGCATGGGTCAGGGTCCTTTCCTGTCAGTGATGGGCGTCGTAATAATCCGCCGCCTCCTCGATGTCGTAAAAGTCCTCCCGGTTGTCGTCGTAAAAATCCTCCCAGGTGGCGTAATCCCCGGCGTTATAGGGATCGCCGGAGGAAGAGGAGGAATAGCCTGAGGGGATGTATTTGCCGGGCTCGGCGCCGGATTCCGCGGTGATGGTGAAATAACCCGCCCGGCCGTCCCAGAAAGAGTCCATATATTCGTAAATAAAACCGTCGTCTTCGGGCTGTTCGGCGCTAAAATACACGATCCGTTCGGGCAGGGTGATATATGAGACGGGGCCTCCCCCGCTGGTGCCCGCGTTGGGCCCGGCGGTGAAGGCCCGGGTCCGCGGCCCGTGTTTCCTGTTTTCCATGCGGAAGCGGGCCACCCGGCTGTCCGTGCAGGTGACATACAGGGCGTCATCTGTGTAGCGGGTGATCTGGTCCACCTTCCAGTCCGCTGTGTATACGTCCATATAGGGTTTGCCGTCCCGGTCGAAATAGTAAATGTTCAGATACCGGCCGATGCCGTGGTCCAGCAGATTCCATCCGCCGGGAATGCTGGCCAGGAGGGTCTCCCTGCTGCTCAGATCATAGCTGTGTTTTCCGAGCTTCGTCTGGTCGATATAGTAGTAGCTCATGCCCAGATAGGGGGCTTCGCTTTCCTGCGCGCGGCGCTTTTCCTCCGCGATGCGGCGCTCCTTCTCCTCCTGCGCCAGGCGGGCCTTTTCGGCCTTTTCCCGCTCCTGCCTTTCCTTTTCGAGCCGCGCTTTTTCTTCCGCTTCCGCCTTCAGGCGGTTTTTTAAGGCGCGCACCTCTTCGACGGCGTCCCAGTCGATCCAGTCCGGCCGGACGGAGGGCCAGGGAAGGTATTCCCAGTATTTTTCCGCCGCCTGTTCCTTAAGCCCTTCCAGGTAAAGCGGGTAAAAGTCACAGTAACAGCGCAGGAAGGTACTCTCAGAATAGTCAAACGCCTGCTGCCGTTGGGCGTATATCCGGGCTTCCTCAAAATTTCCCGCCCGGATCAGGGTCCCCATCTTTCCAAGCGCCACCCGGTGGGCGAAATGACCCGGAAACACGTCTGCCATCAGCCAGACGGCGGCCGCCAGCGCCAGCAGCGTCCAAACGGCTTTGCCAGTCCTTTTCTTATTTTTTTCCATGGCGCGATCCCCTTAAAGGACGCAGCAGTGAACGGTGCGGCCGCTCACTGCTGCGATTGTTCAGGCATTCCTGCCGTGGCAGTTCTTGTATTTTTTGCCGCTGCCGCAGGGGCAGGGGTCGTTGCGGCCGATCTTCCTGGCGGCCCTGACCGGGGAGCGGGGCGCTTCCTGGGCGGGCTCCGCGCCGCGCTCCTGCGTGGCGTGGGCCACCTGTTTGCGCTCCTGCACGCGCTCGATGCGGGACTGGCAGATGCGCCGGACCGTGTCCTCGCGGATCAGGCGGACCATTTCCTCGAACATATCGTAGGATTCGAGCTTGTATTCGTTGACCGGGTCCTTCTGGCCGTAGGCGCGCAGGCCGATGCCGTCGCGCAGCTGGTCCATGGCGTCGATGTGATCCATCCAGCGCAGGTCCACCGCGCGCAGGAGCACGGCCCTTTCCAGCTCGCGCATGTCGATGCCAATCTCGCCGATCTGCGCCTCGCGCTCCTCATAGAAGCGCTCCGCTTCCTTTTTAAGGAAGGATGCGGCTTCCTCGGGCAGGGCGGTGCGGAGCATGTCCTCGTTGGCTTTGATGGTGCCCTGTTTGACGCACAGCCGCTCCAGATAATCGGTCAGGCCGGCGACGTCCCTGTCTTCCCCGTCCTCGGCGTTCATGAAGCGGGTCACCGCCTCGTCGATCAGGGAATCCTCCATCCCGCGGATGACGTCGCGCATATTCTCGCCGCGCAGCACCTGGCGGCGCTGGCCGTAGATGATCTCGCGCTGCTGGTTCATCACGTCGTCGAACTGCAGAACGTTCTTTCGGATCTGGTAGTTGCGGGACTCGACGCGCTTTTGGGCGTTCTCGATCTGGCCGGTCAGCATCTTGGCTTCCAGCGGGGTATTTTCGTCCATGCCCAGCCGCTCGATCATGGGGGTGATCCGGTCGCCGCCGAACAGGCGCATCAGGTCGTCCTCCAGGGCGATGAAGAACTGGGAGGAGCCGGGGTCGCCCTGGCGGCCGGAGCGGCCGCGCAGCTGGTTGTCGATGCGGCGGGATTCGTGCCGCTCGGTGCCGATGATGTGCAGGCCGCCAGCCTGCACGACCCGGCCGTGCTCCTCGTCAGTGGTCTTTTTATATTCGTCGTACAGCTCGTGGTAGCGGGCGCGCACGGCCAGCACGTCCTCGCCCACGTTTTCGCTGAAGCCGGTGGCGGCCTCGATGACTTCCTCCTCCACGTTTTCCGCGCGGAGGGCCCTGCGGGCCATGAAGTCCGGGTTGCCGCCCAGGAGGATATCGGTGCCGCGGCCGGCCATGTTGGTGGCGATGGTGACGGCGCCGAAGCGCCCGGCCTGCGCCACGATCTCGGCCTCGCGGGCGTGGTGCTTGGCGTTAAGCACGTTATGTTTGATGCCTTTTAAGGAAAGCATCTGGCTTAAAAGCTCGCTGACCTCCACCGACACCGTGCCCACCAGCACCGGCTGGCCGGTGGCGTGGCGGGCGCAGATCTCGTTGATGACGGCCTGGTATTTGCCCTTCTTGCCCCGGTAGACCACGTCGTTGAGATCCTGGCGGATCATGGGCTTGTTGGTGGGGATCTGCACGACGTCCAGCCTGTAGATGCCCTGGAATTCCTCCTCTTCCGTCTTGGCCGTGCCGGTCATGCCGGACAGCTTTTTATACATGCGGAAGTAGTTCTGGAAGGTGATGGTGGCCAGGGTCTTGCTTTCCCGCTCGACCTTGACGTGTTCCTTGGCTTCGATGGCCTGGTGCAGACCGTCCGAATACCGCCGGCCGATCATGAGGCGGCCGGTAAATTCGTCCACGATAACGACCTCGCCGTTCTGCACGACGTAGTCCACGTCCCTTTTCATCAGGGCGTTGGCCTTGAGGGCCTGGATCAGGTAATGGTTCAGGTCGTTGTTTTCAGGGTCGGACAGGTTGTCCACGCCGAAGGCGCGCTCGGCCTTTTTGGCGCCTTCCTCGGTGAAAATGACGGCCTTGTCCTTTTCGTCCACCGTATAATCGTCCTCAGCGCGCAGGCGGGACACGAACTGATCCGCCTTTTCGTACATATCGGTGGACTTTTCGCCCTGGCCGGAGATGATGAGCGGCGTGCGGGCCTCGTCGATCAGGATGGAGTCCACCTCGTCGACGATGGCAAAGGAATGGCCGCGCTGGACCATGTCCTTTTCGTAAAGCACCATGTTGTCGCGCAGATAGTCAAAGCCCATCTCGTTGTTGGTGCCGTAAGTGATATCCGCCTGGTAGGCGGCGCGGCGCTGCTCGTTGGTCAGGTCGTGCACGATGATGCCCACCGAAAGACCCAGGAAGCGGTAGAGCTTGCCCATCTCCTCGCCCTGGAAGGAGGCCAGGTAGTCGTTGACCGTGACGATGTGGACGCCCTCGCCGGCGATGGCGTTCAGATACGCCGGCAGCGTGGCCGTCAGGGTCTTGCCTTCGCCGGTCTTCATTTCGGCGATACGGCCCTGGTGGAGCACGATGCCGCCGATCAGCTGCACGCGGAAGGGCCTTAAGCCCAGCGTGCGCCAGGCGGCCTCGCGGACGGTGGCGAAGGCCTCGGGCAAAAGCTGGTCCAGCGTTTCGCCTTTTTGGTAGCGTTCCCTGAATTCCACGGTCTTATGCGAAAGCTCCTCGTCGGACAGCTTTGCGTATTCATCCGCCAGCGCTTCGATCGCGTCCGCCTGCTTAAGCAGGGGCTTGAGCTGGGCGTCGTTGGAGCCGCCTAGCATTTTCTTCAAAAAATCAAACATATATTTCTCCTTGCGGTGTTGAGGGGGGTCTGATAAAACCCCATTTTTATTATAGCGCAATAGCTGAGGAACCGCAAGGGGTTCGCGGCGTCTCGGAAAACGGTCCGGTGGACCGTTTTCAGCCGCGAACGGGCCGGCAGGCCCTGGGTTAGCTGGGTGAGCACCCGCTTATATTGCTGGGGCTGGATCTATCAGAGGATACGAAGACCACCTCATCAGTCAGGCGCAAAATAATAGTTCTTGATCATACAATTTCCGCGCCTAACAGACACCAGGGCCTGCCGGCCCGTTCGCAGCTGATGACAGGCCACTGGCTTGTCATCCAAGACGCTGCTCACCCCCTCAAGGGGAAGCCTTTTGGGGTGAGGCGCGCCCGGAAAACGGTCCGGTGGACCTTTTTCAGCGCCGAACGGGCCAGCAGGCCCTGGTGTGAGGCACGCATTCATGCGCGATCCTCCGCCATGTCCGCACTTGACAAAACCGGCGGTTATGCTATAATTTTGAATGGACAGCGCGGACATACAGCCGCGCTGCCGAACAGCCTATTTATCTATCGTAACACACCCCTTGAGGGGCGTTAAGAAAGGATGATTCCCATGGCTTATCTGGAGATTGAACAGGTCATCGGCCGCGAGATTCTGGACTCCCGCGGAAACCCCACCGTGGAAGCTGAAGTTACCCTGATCGACGGCACCATCGGCCGCGGCATGGCCCCCAGCGGCGCCTCCACCGGCGAATTCGAAGCCTTGGAGCTGCGCGACGGCGACAAGTCCCGTTACCTGGGCAAGGGCGTCACCAAGGCGGTTGAGAACATCAACACCGTCATCAACAACACCCTGATCGGCATGGACGCCTCCGACATCTACGCGGTGGACGCCGCGATGCTCAAGGCTGACGGCACCAAGGACAAGAGCAACCTGGGCGCCAACGCCATCCTGGCCGTCTCCATCGCCTGCGCCCGCGCGGCCGCGACCAGCCTGGATATCCCGCTGTACCGCTTCCTGGGCGGCATCAACGGCAACCGTCTGCCCGTCCCCATGATGAACATCCTCAACGGCGGCGCCCACGCCACCAACACCGTGGACACGCAGGAGTTCATGATCATGCCCGTCGGCGCGCCCTCCTTCAGGGAAGCGCTCCGCTGGTGCGCTGAAGTGTTCCACGCCCTGGCTTCCATCCTGAAGGCCAAGGGTCTGGCGACCTCCGTGGGCGACGAGGGCGGCTTCGCTCCCAACCTCTCCTCCGACGAAGAGACCATCGAGACCATCCTGGACGCCATCAAGAAGGCCGGATACGAGCCCGGCAAGGACTTCATGCTGGCGATGGACGCCGCCGCTTCCGAATGGAAGAGCCCCAAGGGCAAGGGCTTCTATAAGCTCCCCAAGGCCGGCACCGAATATACCTCTGCTGAGCTGATCGCCCACTGGAAGAGCCTGATCGAGAAGTATCCGATCATCTCCATCGAGGACGGCCTGGACGAGGAAGACTGGGAAGGCTGGCAGATCATGACCAAGGAGCTGGGCGACAAGGTCCAGCTGGTGGGCGACGACCTGTTCGTGACCAACACCGAGCGGCTGGGCAAGGGCATCTCCCTGGGCGCCGCCAACTCCGTGCTGATCAAGCTCAACCAGATCGGTTCCGTTTCCGAGACCCTGGAAGCCATCAAGATGGCTCACAAGGCCGGCTACACCGCCGTCACCTCCCACCGCTCCGGCGAGACCGAGGACACCACCATCGCCGACCTGGCCGTGGCCCTGAACACCTGCCAGATCAAGACCGGCGCTCCCTCCCGCACCGAACGCGTGGCCAAGTACAACCAGCTGCTCCGCATCGAGGATGAGCTGGGCGACAGCGCCGTGTATCCCGGCATGAAAGCCTTCAACGTAAAGCGCTGAGCGCCTGAAACCCCATAAATCCGCTCCCCCGTCCGTAAAGGGCGGGGGAGTTTTATTGTCCGGATTGTTTGGAGCTTCTATTGTTCTGTTCAGTTCTGTTCTATTCAGTTCATCCTGATAATCCTTTTGCGTTGCGACGTGCCGCGTCAGGTGGCCTCGCCGTTGCGCGGTTCCGGCCGATCTGCCGGGCAAAAAAGGGTTCATTTCGAATTTGCCAACCGAAAACCGGTATGATTTTTGGAATTTGCCAACCGAAAGAAAATGAAGAAGCGAATGAAAACAGCCGAAACCGTTGATTTGCCAACAGTTTCGGCTGTAATTCCGGCTGTCACCCGAGCGTCACGCGGAAGACCGTCGGATAATCGTCCGTGCGGGCGGGGCCAAACAGGTGAAGGCCCTGTTCGTCGCGCGTGAAGGGGACGGGGGCGCCGTTTTCCAGCGATTCGACGGAGGCGATGAGGCCGGTAAAATCCATCTGCGAGGGCGCTTCCTTCTGAGCCAGGGAGGTCACGCAGTAGCGGCCCTGTTGGTCCGGATGAAGGGCCGTGACGTACAAATGGTCTCCTTTTTGGGTAAAGCGGAAATCCCGGCTGGTGAACTGCTTTTTCTCGCCGTCGGTAAAAAAGCCTTCCCTGATTTCTGTCGGGCCTTCCCCAAAGCGCTTCCAGGGGCGGGTAAAGTAAACGGCTTCCCCGTTTTCCTGAAGCCACCGGCCGATGCCCTCCAGGATCGCCGTGTCCTCAGGGCCGATGGTACCGTCCGCTTTGGGGCCGACGTTCAGGAGCAGGTTGCCGTTTTTGGACACGATGTCCACCAGGTCCTGCACGATGGAGGCGGGCTCCCGGTAGACGTTCTGCTCGGTATAGCACCAGGAGTTCAGCGCGCAGGCCATGTCTGTCTGCCAGGCGTAGGGCTTGACGGAGGCAAACTGGCCGCGCTCCACGTCGGGCAGGGTGCTGCCGAACAGAAATGCGTCGTATTTGGAGGCGATCACCGGCACAAAGCCCCATTCCGCCGCGCGGTTGTAATAGTAGGCCGCCAGCTTTCTGATATAGGGGCGGAAGGAAGCGTGGATCAGCCACCAGTCGAAATAAAGGATCCGCGGGCGGAAGCGGTCGATGATCTCCGCCGTCCTTATGAGCCAATCGCACAGGTATTCCTCGGTGGGGCAGGGCTCGGAATGGATGTCCATCTGGTTCGGCTCGGGCATGGCCGGCCAGTAAAAATCCCCCCGCTTCAGCGGCTCATGGACATCGCTTTCAAAATTCTTTCCGTTGCCCATGAACCACCAGTGCTCCGCGCGATGGGACGAAGCCCCGTTTATCAGACCTTTTTCGGCTGCTTTTTGGGACAGTTCGCCCACTATATCGCGTTTTGGACCCATTTCATAGGCGTTCCAATGGGAAACGGCGCTTTTGTACATCTGGAAGCCGTCGTGGTGCTCGGCCACGGGGACGATATAGCGCGCCCCGGCCCGGGAAAACAGCGATAGCCATTCTTCCGGGTCGAACTTTTCGGCCCTGAACAGCGGAATAAAGTCCTTGTAGCCGAAGTCTTTCTGCGGGCCGTAGGTTTTCACGTGGTGCTCAAACTGGTCCATGCCCTGAATGTACATATTGCGGGAATACCATTCGTTGGCGTAGGCCGGGACGCTGTACAGCCCCCAGTGAAGGAAAATGCCGAATTTGGCGTCCCGGAACCAGTCCGGCGCCTTCCAGCGGGAAAGGGACTCCCAGGTATCCTGATACGGCCCCTGGGCGATAACCCGGTCGATCTCGTCAAGGCGCGGGAGCATGTCCTGAAGCGGTGAATCCATAGGGGATATCCTCCTTGTGTTGGTTTTATGGGTGGGCGACGTCTCCTTTTTCTGATGATACGGGGAGCTGTTTTTAAGCCGGCCCCGTTTCCCGGGCGCCGTCGGGGCGGTCGGAAGCGTCCCTGGGACGCGTCAGGCGCTGGAGAGTCGAGCGGAGGGTGGTCATGCTTTCCTGTATTTTTTTGAGGCTGCCCTCCCTGAGGATGCTGCCGCCGGCGGCGGCGAGCTTCTGCAGGGCGGCCAGGAATTCCTTCTGGCGGCTGCCGGTCAGTATGACGGCGCCGGCGCTCAGGGCGCGCACGATGTTTTCCGGGTTCTGGCGGAGGCTGACGGTCTTCACGTCCCCCGCCTCCTGCAGAGAATCGAAAATGGCGGCGGTGAAGGCCTCCCGTTCCGCGTCGGACAGGCTGTCCAGCCAGCGGCGCAGGGTTTCGTCCAGAAAGAGGCTGGAGAGGGTGCGGTTTTCCGCGGTCACGAAGGCATTGCCCATGACCTCCCAGGTGTAGGGGTCGTGCTGCTGGGGCCCGCGCGCGGTACTTTTGACCAGTATCCTTTTGCCCTTGTTGGCCATCAGCACGCCCACCAGGGAGGATTCCGGCAAAAACAGGCGCACCTTGGGCAGAATGGCTTCGTACTCCGCGGAATCGGCCACCTTGCCGTTGAAGCCCGGGCCGTCGTTGGAACAGACGTACATAAGACGGTCCCTCGCGTCCTGTTCGCAGAAGGCGGCGGCGTAGACGGCCAGGTTGCCGCCCTTGGAATGACCGCCGGCGATCACGGGGCGGCCGGTATGGCGGACGGCCTCGGTCAGGTAGCGGGCGGCCTGCTGCTGGGCCGGCGTTTCGGCCAGGAAGGACAGGTTAAAATCCTCCCGCCAGCCGGTCAGGGTGGTGTCCGTCCCCCGGTAGGCCACATAGACCGGGCCCTGGGGCGGGGTGAAGGTGACGGCGGAAAACTGCTCCTGCTTTTCCTCGTCCACCACGTCCCTGAACGCGGACAAAAGGACGTCCCTGAAGCGCCTGCTGGCGGCCGCGGCGATCAGAAGGGGGCGGGGGTTATTGATCAGTTCCTTCTGGTCGCAGCCGGCGGACAGATAGCCGTCGCACACCCGGGAAAGCGGGACGCCGCCTTCCTCAAAGGTTTGTGGCACCAGGCCCTCAAGGTCGCAGTAGGCAAGCTCCGAAAAGATCAGATTGTCCACGGCGTTCAGGGGATCCTGCGAAAAAAGCAGGTCGCCCCGCCAGTGGATATATTCCAGGATGCTGCTCATAAAAGCCCCTCCCGCTTCATTCCTTTATTAAAATACCACCGCTCCGGCCGGAAGGAAAAAAGTCGGAAGGAAGCGGTGGCGTCACGCGATATATGTTCATGGCCGCTCAGCGCTGCGCGCCGCGGACCTTCTTGCGGCCGGCCGCCAGGTACTGGCCGTATTCGTTGAACTTTTCCATGGTCAGGCCGCAGCCGCGCGCGATGCATTCCTGCGGGCTGTCGGCTACGCGGCAGTTGATCTTAAGGGCGATGCTCACCGCGTCGCTCAGGCCCTGCAGCAGGGCGCCGCCGCCCGAAAAGACGATGCCGGTATCGAAAATATCGGCCGCGAGCTCGGCCGGGGTGCGCTCCAGGATCGCGTGGATGGCCTCGATCAGTTCCTGCAGGGGGTCGTCCATGGCCTCCAGCACCTCGTCGGAGGTGATGCGCAGGGTCTTGGGCAGGCCGCTTAACAGGTCCCGCCCGGTCACGTCCAGATACAGCGGATCCCGCCGGGGCATCACGGAACCGATGCGGGTCTTGATCTCTTCCGCGGTGATCTCGCCGATCAGGAGGTTATGCTTGCGGCGGACGTAGCGGATGATGGCGTCGTCAAAGCTGTCGCCGCCGATCAGGAGGCTCTCGTTGATGACGCAGCTGCCCATGGAGATCACGGCGATATCGGTGATGCTGCCGCCGATATCCACGATCATTTCCCCGTAGGTTTCGCCGATGGGCAGATCGGCGCCGATGGCGGCGGCGATGGGGCGGGTGAGGATCTGCGTGCGGCGCGCGCCGGATTCAAAGAGGCTGGCGGTGATGGTGCGGCGCTCGGTCTCGTTGAGCGCCGGGGGGACCGACATGATGACCCGCGGGCCCGAAAAAATGTGCTTGCCGTTGGCCTCGATAACGAACTGCAGCAGCATGGCGCCCACCAGCGGCAGGTTTTTTCCCGCCACGCCGCCCTTGAGCGGGCGCTTGACGACGATGCTCCCGGGAGCGCGGCCGAGCATGCGGTGGGCCTCTTCGCCGATGGCAATGACGGCGTTGGTGTCCCGGTTGACGGCGATGACGGCGGGGGCCTTGAATATGATGCCCCTGTTCCGCCCGTAAATCAGGACGTTGGAGGTGCCCAGATCGATGCCCAGATCCGTAATACGGCTCATGGAGGTACTCCTTTGAAAAAAACGCGAAGGAAGACGCGCGTAATGGTGGAAAAACGGGCTGTAACCCTCCGCCCGTTTCCCCGGACGCTGTATCGTTCGACAAAAACGGAAAAAATCCTTCTTTTTGCCATTAAAACGGGGATGAATCCCCACTTTTTTATTAAACAAGCGTCAAAAACATCCGGAAAAACCCACTCATGTGGTTTTAGGAGCCAGCGCCAGGATGCTTTCCCGCATCCTTTCCAGCACCGCGGCGGCCGTTTCGTTGTTGAAGGGGGCCTCGTACAGGTCGGTCAGGGGAATGGGCCTGCCAAAGCGGACGTGCACGCGGCGGAAAAGCCCGCAGGGCCGGTCGATCAGGACGGGGATGACCGGCACTTTGCACCGGAGCGCGATCATCGCGCAGCCGGACTCCATGTGTTCAAGCGTCGTGTCCCTGCAGCGCGTGCCCTCCGGGAAAATGGCCAGGATATGCCCTTCACGCACAGTGTTCACGCACTCGCGCATGGCCTTCAGGTCGCTGTTATGCCGGTCCACCACGATCATATGGAGCTTGTCCAGCACGAAAGCGCCCAGCCTGGTTTTGACCAGTTCCTTCTTGCCCAGAAAGCGGACCTCGCAGGTTTTGATCCTGCTGCCGATCAGCAGCGGGTCCAGCCAGTGCTTGTGGTTGGAGACGATGATGGCCGGAGGCGCATCGGAAAAATGCTCCGGCATATGCCAGGTGACCGGGTAAACGGTATGGGTCAGGATAAAGTTGACCGCCCGCGCGCAGGTATACCAGAAGGTCTTTTCCTTCGGGGGCGCTTTCTGATCGCTCATGTCACGCCCTCCCGCTGACGCCCGTTTTATCCTTTACGATGGCCAGGATGGCCTCCACCGTTTCCTCAAAGGACAGCGCGGACGAATCCACCATCACGGCGTCCTCTGCCTGACGCAAAGGATCCGTTTCCCGGTGCATATCCTGATAGTCCCGGGCGTTGACCTCCTTAAGGATCTCCTCAAAGGAAGGATGTTCCCCCTTTTCCTCAAGCTGCTTCATCCGGCGCTCGGCGCGGGCCTCTGCCGTCGCCGTCAGGTAGATCTTGACTGGCGCGTCTTTAAGCACCACGGTGCCGATATCGCGCCCGTCCAGCAGCATCGGGGTCGTCTGGGCCAGGCGCTGCTGCAGGGCCACCATCTGCCGGCGCACCCCCGGAAAGCGGGATACCGCGGACGCCAGCCTGCCCGCCTCCTGGGTGCGGATGGCTGAAGAAACATCCTGCCCGTTCAGCAGCGTCACCTGCAGGCCGTTTTCATAGGCCACGGCGATGTCGCTGGCGAGGACCGCCTGCGTCACGGCCGCTTCGTCGTCGGGAGATACCCCGGCGGCGCCGGCCGCCAGCCCCGCCGCGCGGTACATAGCGCCCGTATCCAGATGCAGTATGCCCAGGCGGCGCGCCACCTCGTCGGATATGGTGGATTTGCCCGCCCCTACGGGCCCGTCAATGGCAATAGTCAGCGGCTGTGTCATACGTCCTCCCCCGGAACCTCCCCCGCCGGGAACGCCGGCAGGTTTTTTTCCTATATATTGTACCCGTTTCCTTGTAAAACGTCAAGTTATGGGGCTCACGCTTTGCGTGAGCCCTGGGACGAGGACTTACAGCCAGGGCCTGCCGGCCCGTTCTTCGCTGAAAATGGTCCACCGGACCATTTTCCGGGCGCTCAGAACCTCCTGCGGCTTTTCCTGCGTCATCCGGGAGTAACCCACGGTTCGCTATGGCGTTTTAAGCGTCTCTGACGCTGAAAACACCATGCTCACCGGGACTTCACCGGCCTTCATCGCCCACTGGGCGCGGCCGCTTCCGTCCCCCGGGCGGAAAAGCCGAAAGGACCTGTTTTCCTGACGGAAAACCCCATCCAGGGCCTGCCGGCCCGTTCGTCGGTGAAAACGACCCAGGGCCTGCCGGCCCGTTCGGCACTGAAAACTACCCAGGGCCTGCCGGCCCGTTCGTCGGTAAAAACAGGCCACTGGCCTGTTTTTCGGGCCCTCCTTGGACCGTTTTCCGGGCCCTCCTCACCCCACCGGCGAAGCCGGTGGGATACGAACTGACGCGAGGGTGTTCCCCCTCGCGCTCCCCTCTTTATTCTTCACTCACTGCGTCCGATTCAAATCGCCCTTCGGGTGGCTTCGCCATCCGCCGAGTAAATCGGCGGACTTTCTTTGAATCGGACTTCGTTCGTTCACCCGCTCCGCTGGATATGGTCCAAAGGTTGCGTCCCTTTCAAATCTTTCCATGGGTGCCTGCGGCATCCGGCGGATGTACCGCCGGACTTTCATTTAAATCGGACTCCGTTCATTCACCGGCTCCGTGGGATACTGTTTTCAGGTTTTTCCCCTTTGTTGCTATGCTTATCTGTGCTTTCGTTATTCTTGCATATGCGTGCCGCTGCCACGTTTCTGCCTTTTTCGGGCTCAAGAAAAATAATAAAAACTGTTGACATAGGGAAACGGGTATGTTATATTATGCATGGTTGTTAGCACTCTTCCTTGGTGAGTGCTAACAACGGAGAAGCAGGGCCGGTCGGCCGCGGAAGGAGGCTTGCCTGATGGATGACCGGAAGCGCCGTATCCTGGATTTTATCATTCAGGATTACGTGGCCACCGCCGTTCCCGTCGGCAGCCGGACGATCACCCGCAAGTACGACATCGGCGTCTCCCCGGCCACCATCCGCAACGAGATGAGCGACCTGGAGGCGCTGGGCTATCTGGACCAGCCGCACGTATCGGCCGGCCGCGTGCCCAGCGTAAAGGCCTACCGCCTGTATGTGGACGACCTGATCGCCCGGGCGGACAGCCTGCTCGCCCCCGACGAGGAAGCCTGGCGGTATTTCGCCGGCCGCCTCACCCAGCTGGAGGACGCCGCGCAGTGCGCCGCCAAGGCGCTGAGCGAGCTGACCCGCATGACCAGCGTGGTGATGATGCCCAGTCAGCCCGACATGCGGATCACCACCCTGCAGCTGGTGCCGATGCCCAAGGGCGCGGCGCTGCTGGTGATGGTCACGGACAGCGGGCTGGTGCGCGAAACGGTGCTGCGCGTCAGCGACAGCCTGGACGCCGACGCCCTGTACGCCATCAGCCGTTCCATGACCGAGACGCTTTCGGGCCGGTCGGTACTGGAGGTGCAGCACATGCTGGACGCCTTTGCCGCCCGCGGCGGGGCGCAGCAGCGCGTGCTGGACGGCATCCGGGAGCTGGCCAGCCAGATGGCCCGGCAGGCCTCGGAGGACACGGTTTTTCTCGAAGGCACGCACAACATACTGAACTTTCCCGAATACGCGGAGGTCAGCAAGGCGCGTTCCTTCCTGTCCGTGATGGAGGACAGGAAGCGGCTGCTGGGCATCATCCGCGGCGACCAGGAACTGATCACCGTGCGCATAGGCCAGGAGCTGACGCTGCCTGAGATAGACGACTGCAGCCTGATCACCGTGCGCTTTGAATTGGGCGCTTATCACGGGCTGCTGGGGGTCATAGGCCCCATGCGGATGCCCTACCGGCAGACGCTCAGGACGCTTACCACCATCAGCCGGTCGCTGACGGACATGTTTGCCAGCGAAGAATAAACAAAGGAGGATGCGCCGCCGGCGCCTAAGGCGATATGGAGGATGAAATGAAACGCAAGTTCCGCAGGGAAAAGGATAAGGAAGAAAACAGCCGGGAACCTGAGCAGGCCCCCGAAAACGAGGCAAACGCACAGCCCGAGGCGCCGCAGGAAGAGCCCGCCCAGGACGCGCCGGACGGCGTCACCGACCTGAAGCCGCTGCTTGAAGCGTCCCGCCAGAAGGCCGAGGAATACCTGAACCTGGCCCAGCGGGTGCAGGCCGATTTCGACAATTTCCGCCGCCGCAACGTGAACGTCCGCGCAGACGCCTTTGAGGACGGCGCCCGGGAGCTGGTGAAGACCCTGCTTCCGGTGGTGGACAACCTGGAAAGGGCGCTGGCCGCTGAAAGCACGGACGAGACCCTTAAATCCGGCGTCGCCATGGTGTACAAGCAGCTGACCGACATCCTGCAAAAGCGCGGGGTGGAGGTCATCGACCGGGCGGGGGAGAAATTCGACCCGAACCTGGAAAGCGCGGTCCTTCAGGGCACGGAGGAGGACGGCGAAAAGGGCACCGTGTGCCAGGTGCTGCAGAAGGGCTACCGCATGGGCGGCGTGATCCTGCGCAGCGCGATGGTCAAGGTCGTGCCCGAATAAAAGCGCATGAACGCGGGAAGCCCCGCTTCATCATATATCATTATTCGTAATTCACCATTTAACCGGATAAAAACAGGAGGAAAACACTATGAGCAAGATCATCGGTATCGACCTTGGCACCACTAACAGCTGCGTAGCCGTCATGGAGGGCGGCGAACCCGTCGTCATCCCCAACGCCGAAGGCAGCCGCACCACGCCTTCCGTGGTCGGCTTCAACAAGGACGGCGAACGTCTGGTCGGCCGCGTGGCCAAGAACCAGGCCATCCAGTACCCGGACCGCACGGTATCTTCCATCAAGCGCAAAATGGGCACCAACGAAAAGGTGACCATCGACGGCAAGCAGTACACCCCGCAGGAAATCAGCGCCATGATCCTGCAGAAGCTGAAGGCGGACGCCGAAAGCTACCTGGGAGAGACCGTCACCAAGGCCGTCATCACCGTGCCCGCCTACTTCTCTGACGCCCAGCGCCAGGCAACCAAGGATGCTGGCCGCATCGCCGGCCTGGACGTCCAGCGCATCATCAACGAGCCCACCGCCGCGTCCCTGGCCTACGGCCTGGACAAGGAGAACAGCCACAAGATCCTGGTGTACGACCTGGGCGGCGGCACGTTCGACGTGTCCATCCTGGAGATCGGCGACGGCGTGTTCGAGGTGCTGGCCACCAACGGCGACACCCACCTGGGCGGCGACGACTTTGACGAAAGGATCATCCGCTACGTGGCGGAGGCCTTCAAAAAGGAAAACAACATCGACCTGACCAAGGATCCCATGGCCTACCAGCGCCTGAAGGACGCCGCGGAAAAGGCCAAGATCGAGCTGTCCGGCGCCATGAGCAGCAACATTAACCTGCCCTTCATCACCGCCGACGCGACCGGCCCCAAGCACCTGGACATCACCCTGACCCGCGCCAAGTTTGACGAGCTGACCAGCGACCTGGTCGAAAAGACCATCGTGCCCGTCCGCAACGCCCTGCGCGACGCCGGCCTTACCGCCGACCAGCTGGACAAGGTGATCCTGGTGGGCGGCTCCACCCGTATCCCCGCCGTGCAGAACGCCGTCAAGAACATCACCGGCAAGGAGCCCTTCAAGGGCATCAACCCCGACGAGTGCGTCGCCATCGGCGCCGCCATCCAGGCCGGCGTGCTGGGCGGCGAGGTCAAGGACGTGCTGCTGCTGGACGTCACGCCGCTGTCCCTGGGCATCGAGACCGAGGGCCACATCTTCACCCGCCTGATCGACCGCAACACCACCATCCCCACCAGCAAGTCCCAGGTGTTCTCCACCGCCGCCGACGGCCAGACCAGCGTGGAGATCCACGTGCTGCAGGGCGAGCGCCCCATGGCCTACGACAACAAGACCCTGGGCCATGGCCTACGACAACAAGACCCTGGGCAAGTTCCAGCTGACCGGCATTCCCGCCGCACCCCGCGGCGTGCCGCAGATCGAAGTCACCTTCAACATTGACCGCAACGGCATCGTAAACGTGTCCGCCAAGGATCTGGGCACCGGCAACGAGCAGAAGGTCACCATCACCGCCTCCAGCAACATGACCGAGGAAGAGATCAAGCAGCGCGTCAAGGAAGCCGAGCAGTACGCCGAGGCCGATAAGGCGCACAAGGAAGAGGTCGAGACCCTCAACCGTGCCGACAGCCTGATCTACGAGATGGAAAAGCAGCTGCGCGAGAACGGCGACAAGCTGAGCGCCGAGGACAAGGCGACCGTCGAAAACGAGATCGCGAACTTCAAGAAGACCCGCGAAGGCAACAACGCCGCCGAGATCAAGTCCGCCATGGAAACGCTGACCCAGAAGGTCTACGCGATCTTCGGCAAGCTGTACCAGCAGCAGGGCGGCCAGCCCGGCCCCGACATGGGCGCTCAGGGCTACCAGCAGCCCCCGCAGCAGAACGGCCAGAACGCCGACGGCAGCTACGACGTGGACGGGACCGTCGAGTAACGGTTCCTGAATGCTGAGTGTAAAAGAAACAGGAGATTGAGAGCAAGAGTGGAGTTTGGAGAGTTGAGAGTGGAGATCATGCTCCGTGAACCGGATACCCGCAATTGCAGCGGACCCACTAAACAGAACTCCACTCTTCACTCTCCACTCTTCACTCTTTGTATGATTGAGTGGTGATACAATGGCAACCAAGCGTGATTATTACGAGGTGCTGGGCGTCCCGAAGACCGCGAGCACAGAGGACATCAAAAAGGCTTACCGCAAACTGGCCAAGGAGTGCCACCCGGACCTGCATCCCAACGACAAGGACGCTGAGGCGCGGTTCAAGGAACTGAACGAAGCGAACGAGGTGCTGTCCGATCCGGACAAGCGCGCGCGCTACGACCAGTTCGGCATGGACGGGCCGCAGAATCCCTTCGGCGCAGGCGGAGCGGGCTTTGACTTCTCCGGCTTCGGCGGCATGGGCGGTATGGGAGACATCCTGGACCAGCTCTTTGGCGGCGGCATGGGCGGCGCGGCAGGCGCACGACGCAACGCGCCCCGGGCCGGCGAGGACATCCAGTTCGAGCTCAAGATCTCCTTGGAGGAAGCTGCGAAGGGCTGCGAAAAGTCCTTTGAGTTCATGCGCGACGAGGTCTGCGAGGTCTGCCATGGCACCGGCGCGAAGCCCGGCACCCAGCCCAAGACCTGCCCCACCTGCAAGGGTACGGGCCAGGTGCGCATGCAGGGCGGCTTCATGATGATCTCCCGTCCCTGCACCACCTGCGGCGGCACCGGCAAGATCGTCACCGACAAGTGCGAGAAGTGCGGCGGCACCGGCACCAAGCGCCTTCGCCGCACAGCCAAGCTGAACATCCCCGCCGGCATCGACAACGGCAACCCGCTGGTGCTGCGCGGCCAGGGCGGCCTCGGCGCGAACGGCGGACCTTCGGGCGACCTGATCGTGTTCATTTCCGTCCGCCCCCACAAGCTGTTCAAGCGCAACGGCACCACGCTGCTGCTGGACATGCCGATTTCCTTCACGCAGGCGGCGCTGGGCGCGGACATCGACGTCCCCACCTTGGACGGCACGGTCAAGTACCACATCCCGGAGGGCACCCAGTCCGAGACCGAATTCCGCATCCGCGGACAGGGCCTCCCCCGCGTCGGCTCCTCGCTGAAAGGCGACCTGCTGGTGCATGTGAAGGTGGAAGTGCCCAAGCGCATGACCGATAAGCAGAAAGAGCTCCTCCGCCAGTTCGACGCGATCTCCACGGGCCGCGAATACGAAGGCAGCAAGACCTTCCTGGACAAGGTGAAAAGCATATTCAACTAATGCTCTTCTCAAATTAAAACAGATCATCTTGTAAAAACCGTTCCCGGGCATCAGCCACGGGAACGGTTTTTTCAT
>CADAQF010000032.1 GCA_902790015.1 uncultured Eubacteriales bacterium
CCTGCCACCCCAGCCAACTTGACCCATTAGCTCAGTTGGCAGAGCACTTGACTTTTAATCAAGGTGTCCGGGGTTCGAATCCCCGATGGGTCACCATCCTCTGGAAAGCGTCTGTGCGGGCGTGGCGGAATGGCAGACGCGCCAGACTTAGGATCTGGTGCCTAACGGCGTATGAGTTCAAGTCTCTTCGCCCGCACCATTTATGGCTGCGTGCGGTAGTAGCTCAGTTGGTAGAGCGCCACCTTGCCAAGGTGGAGGTCGCGAGTCCGAGCCTCGTCTACCGCTCCAACCCCTGCGGGTGTAGCTCAATGGCAGAGCTCCAGCCTTCCAAGCTGGTCACGTGGGTTCGATTCCCATCACCCGCTCCAGCTTTCCGCAGTGTATGCGCCATTAGCTCAGTTGGTAGAGCACCTGACTCTTAATCAGGGTGTCCCGGGTTCGAGTCCCTGATGGCGCACCAAAAAAAGTCCGAAGCAAACGCTTCGGGCTTTTTTTATCATCACTTTTCCACCGCTTACTTTCCCACCGCTTTTTTGAGCAGGGCCGTAAGCTCCCGGCGGACCTCCCCGTTTGTGCTGGGGTCCATGTTTTTCTCCCACAGGCGCTTGAGCTCAAGGGCGCGGCTTTCCTCCTGTGGGGTGATGTGACCGTGGCCCACCTCGTCGCGCAGCCACTGCTCGAACGTGCCGATCCAGTCGGCGTCGTAGCCGATGTCCTCCGGGCAGCGCTCTATTTTGGAAAGATCCAGCCGGTCGTAATACAGGCGGTAGTTCTGTTCCCCGGGTTTGTCGCCCGCGGCGATCTTCACCTCGAACACGGGGTCTATCGCCAGCATCCCGTAACCGGCCAGCGGGCCGCTTTCATTTTCCTCGACCAGCGAGCGGTGCACCGCGGCGTGGACGATCTCGCAGATGTAATTCGTCCACCGCGCGCCCAGATGATGGGAATAAAGCACCCGGGCCTCCAGGTTCACCGCGCATTCGGCGATGCCGCAGGGACGCACCAGCGTGGAGGGGAGCGGGGTGCAGCCCATCACGTCGATTTCGCTGATGCCCTTGGGCACGGGGCAGCCGGCGATCCAGCTTTCGCGGACCATGTCGTGGCCGATCCAGCTGATCACGCATTCGGGCACCTCGCGCAGGTTGGCGTAGCCCTGCTTGATGCCGTCCCGCCACTGGTTTTTGTCCAGGTCCCAGGCGTCCTGCGGGGCGTGCAGGTTGGACAGGGTGAAAGAAAAGAAATTGTGCGCGATGCAGGTGCCCATGGTGACGGGGGTGGTGTTCATGTTGCCGAAGCGGTCGCAGGTGGTGACGAAATAGGCGGCCTGCGGGGGCTGAATGAAGCGGTGATGCAGCCCGCCGAGACTCCCGTTTTCGCAGGTATAGTGGATGAATTCCGTAGACATAGGATGCTGCGCTTCCTTAAATTCCCGGGCCCGTCGGCCCGGGCTGCAGGTCCGTGACGGGGAAAACAGCGTCTTTCATAATAGAAGAAGCCGGCTGGAAAGCGCAGCCGGCATATGGTGCGGAAGATCAGTCGTCCTTCTTGCCCAGGATGCTGAGCAGGCGGATGAACAGGTTGACGATGTCCACGAAGATCGAGGCGGCGGAACGCACGGCGTTTACCACGGTGACGGGCCGGCGCTGGGCGACCGCCCAGTCATACCCGATATAGCCGCAGAAGATGAAGACGGCGACATAGTCCGTGACGACCTGATTGACGCGGAAGATCAGGGATACGACCAGCTCAACGACGATCAGCCCGAGCAGCGAGAAACCAAGCACCGAGCCCATCTTGAGAAAGACGTCCGGGAAAGCGAAGGAGGCGATAGTCATCAGCGCCACGACGCCCAGCGTGATCAGGAACACCAGGTTGACCGAGGCGGTCGTGTACGCGGCCGCGAAGCGGGTGACGACCAGCCCCATCGAAACGGACAGGAGCAGAAAGCACAATATGCTCAGGGGAACGGATTCGGTCTTATTGAGCAGGATGAGGCCGCCGAAGGAGCCCACAGCGTAGAGGATCAGGGACAGCCAAATGTTCATCCGGCAGATCGGCACGGTCAGGTATCTGGCCATCAGGGCGTTGATAAGGCACCCCAGCACCAGCGTCAGGCCGATGGCGACGTTGTACGTGCGGCGGCTGGTGACGGCCGCGTCGGCGTCCTGATAAATAAGCGCGTTCTTCCCGAACAGATCCTTCTTCTTTTCTTGTTGCTGCATATAAATCCTCTCCTTCTTGTGAGGCGGCTCCGTTCAGGGAACCGTGTTTTCGTTTTCAAGCTGCACGTTTTTGGGGAGCAGCCACCCGCGTTTGCCGTTGGCCTCGGCCAGGTAATAGCCGTCCTGCTCCGCAAGTACATACACCGTCGTGCCCGTCGGCCAGTAGCCGATCTGCGTGCTGTTGGACAGGGGGTTGCGCCGGAAGCCCACGTTGGATTTGCCGGTGGTTTTGCCGTTGATATGGACGACCCCGGTCTGATAGCTTACGGGCGGGACGGAGACGACCTGGGCGTCCTCCGGGGAAAGATACCCCATGCGGCCCTCATAGCGTACGCATACAGCACTGTCAGTTACGCTGATCACCGGCAGCAGCGCGCCGCGCGCCACGCGGGCCACCTGCGCGCCGCCGGAATCCCGCAGGATGGCGGCCTTTTTGCTGATGACCAGGGCCGCCTGAGGGGCGTCGGTCTCGTGCCGCCAGATGAGGTCCAAAGTGGACACGAGGATCGGCTCCTTCTGCCCTGATACGCGCACGGAGGAGACCACCGTGCCGAAGGTCACCAGCTGGGCCGCGGAAACGCTGCGTTCCTGACGCACCTGGAGCCAGTACGGCTGCATGACCCGCACGCCCCGTTTGGCCACATAGGACAGGTCCAGCCAGTAGCTGAGCCCTTCATAGTGCTGGGTCTCCAGGTAATAGCGCGCCCCGGGAAGATCGGACAGGTCCTGAAGGGCCACGAAGGATCCGTCGCTTTCCTGCCGGTACAGCTTGCCGCCCTTGATCCTTTCCCAGGTGGCGGAGGGGGCGGAGTCCACGATGCGCACCTTGCCGCCGTCTTCGCTCAGCCCGCAGGCAAAGGCGATATGCCCTTTGACGATGGCGAAGCTGAATACAGCGCCGTCTTTAAGCAGGTCCGCCACGGCGCCCTCTTCCTTGACCAGGGCCGACTGGGTAAAAAAGCCATAGTCCTTGGCGGCCTGGGTGATCAGGCGCACGTTGCTGGTGCCGCCCTGGATCAGGCAGTAGCCGTAGCTGGCCGCCAGCGCGGCCGGCTCCGTTTCAGCCCCGGTATAGCCCAGATAGTGCAGGGCGTTGCTCAGCGTGAAGATCGCGCAGCCGGACTTTTCCAGCTCCTCTTTGCCGTAAGGGTCGTCTGCCCAGGAGCCGTCCTTCTGGCTGTAGAGGGCGTCGGTTTCCACCGGCACCGCCGCGGCGGTCACCGTGAAGGCGCAGGAAACGGTCTTTTTCTTTTTGTCCGTGCCGGTGACGGCGGCCGAAAGCACATATTCTCCCGGCTGCTGCGGCAGGTACCAGCCCTCCCGGTGCTTGTCGTTGGTTTTCTGTGAAAAGACGGTCTGCCCGTCCCTTAACAGGGAGTAGCGGCAGTATTTGAACGTCTGTTCAGCGTCCAGCGTCACGCGCACCGCTTCGCCCAGGGCGTATTCCGTCCGGTCCGTTCTCAGGACCGTTTCACTCAGCGCGGGCAGGGCAGCCAGCATCAGCAGGATCAGAAATCCCACGGGGAACCATTTTTTCATAAACCGACTCCGTTTCTTTCCGAAATCCTGTTGATTATACCCTGATTCCGCGCTTTTGTGAAGACGGAACCGGCGTTTTTTTACTTGCCGGGGTGGATGATCAGCTGCTGGCCGGGCTGCAGCTGCCGGGGGTTGGAGATGCTGTTCCAGCGCATCAGCTCCGCCACGGTCACCCTGAACTGCTTGGCGATGCGGGAAAGCGTATCCCCGTTGACCACCGTGTAGACGACCGTGCTCGCGTAGCCGCCGGAAGCGTTCTCCAGTTCATCCGCAGATACTTCATACATGTTGTTTTTCATTTCTTCGCTCATAAAGGCACCTCCTGGTTTTTGAATGAACGGGGTGAGAGACCTGCAGACGGTCTCCCTTGGTTGATACGCTTTTGAGAACGGGATTGGCAGCAAATGAAGGGCATTTGAAGGAATAAAGGGGAAGAGGGGTCAGCGGGACGACTCAGGCGAAGTCCGGGGGAGCCAGACGCGCATTTCGCTCTCGCCGCGGTTGCTCCAGGCGAAATAGGGGATCAGGGAAAGCGTGACGGGGGAAAGCCGCTCCTTTTGGGCGGCGGACGGATAGAGCGGCCCGTCTTCCTCCGGAGTGACCCGGAAAGCCGGTACCTGCAGGGACGGCAGGGACAGGCCGGCCATTTCCGTACGCCCGGGCACGGCGTGCGTTTCGGCGTCCGCAGGGACGCGCAGCAGATGCAGCCCGGGCCCGTTGTCGGTGCTTTCGGCGCAGAAGACGAACGGCCCGCGCACAAAACAGACCTGCCCGGTCAGTTCCCGCACACGGGAGTCGGCCATGAGCAGCCTTATGGGCATGGAAAAATCGAAAGACAGGGTATCCCCCTTTTGCCACGGGCGGGTCAGATACAGGTAGCCTCCTTTAAGCGCAGGCTCGCAGGCCCCGAACGAGGTATTCAGGCTGTACCCGTCAGCCCAGCCGGGCAGGCGGAAGGCCAGCGTGCCCGAAGCGGCGCCGGACAGCACGGTCAGCCGCACCCGCCCGCTTTCGGTAAGGTCGGCGTCCAGCGAAAGCCGCAGCTCCTTCCCGCCCAAAGACACGTTCATTTCCTGCGCGATATACAGATGGAAATACAGCGTATCTTCCGTATGGGTGCCTGCGTAGGCGCCCAGGGAGGACAAGAACCGCGCGATATTGGGCGGGCAGCAGGCGCAGCCGAACCATTTCTGCCGTACCGGGCGGACGTGGGAAAGCCGCTGATCCTCCCGGCAGTACAGAGGATCGGCCTCAAGGGGATTGACGTAGAAGAAGCTTTTTCCGTCCAGCGCCATGCCGGAAAGGACGGCGTTGTACAGCGCCCGCTCCATCACGTCCGCGTATTCGGAAACGGGGTTCAGCTGCAGCATCCTCCGGGCGAAAAAGCAAAGCCCGATGGCGGCGCAGGTTTCCGCGTAAGCGGTGTCGGAGGGCAGGTCATACGGCAGGGAGAAGGCCTCTCCCAGGTGGGTGGCGCCCACGCCGCCGGTCACGTACATCTTTTCCCTCGTGACGGACCGCCACAGTCTTTCGCAGGCCTCCCGCATGGGCCGGTCGTCCTTAAGACGCGCCTCGTCCGCCATGCCGGCGGCCAGGTACATCTGCCTGACGGCGTGGCCGCGGGCCTCCTGCGTGTCGCGCACGGGCCGGTCGGCCTGGTGATAGGCGTAGCGGGAGGCGGTCACAGGAAGCGGGGGAAGGCCTTCTCCCGCCCGGCGCCTGTTTTCCTCCAGGGCAAAGGTGCTGGGCTCTGTGCCCCGCACGTCCAGGAAAAAACAGGAAAGATCCCTGTACGCTGTATCTCCGGTGGCCTCATACAGCCGAAACAGCGCCATTTCGGCGATCTCGTGCCCGGGGCAGCCCCTTTCAAGATTGGGGCCGAAGCGCCTTGAGATGCAACGGGCGAAGCGGCAGGCAGCGTCCAGCAGGTCGGTTTGGCCCGTGGCCTCCTTCCAGGCGACGGCCGCCTCCGCCAAATGCCCGAAGCAGTACAGCTCGTGGTGATCCCTGAGGTTTGAAAACGCGGCGGAGATATCGGTCAGGGAATAAAAGGTGTCCAGATAACCGTCGGCCTCCTGCGCGGCGCAGATCAGGTCCACCGCCTGTTGGGCCGTTTGCCTGAGCTGTTCGTCGGGCTGCTGGATCAGCTGGTAGGAAACGGCCTCTATCCACTTATAGCCGTCGGAGTCCTGAAACACCCAGCCGTAGAACGTGTCGGGGTCGGGCGTTTGGCCGTCGGGCTGGGTCACCATGCCCGAAGCGGCTCTGCGCGGCACAAAGCGCCCCGCCCGGCGCGCGGCGGCTGCCCGGGCGGCGGCCCGCATATTGTGCACGAAAAAGCTTGGCGCGGCGCCCTCCACGCGGTCGTTCAGCGCTTCCCACTGATAGGGAATGACTTCCCGGCGGACCAGCTCGTTTTCCCTTTTCCACAGCGCGTCCGTAAGGCGCACCGCGCTCAATGGGAGCGGCAGGGAGAACTGCGTCATAATAAACCTCCGTTCATTGGGCGCGGATGCCTATGCGCGTACAGGGCGTCCTGCCGTTCAGGATATCGGAAAGCCTGCAGCGCTTGGCATTGGCAATGGTGACGCAGACGCCCTGCAGGGCCGAGCGCAGCGCGAACTCAAGCTTCGCGCCCGCGCCGTTGGCCCCCTGCCGGGAGGCGCCGACGCAGTGCGTCTGCAGCTCCCGGATGCGGGCGGTCAGTTCCTCGGGGGTATCGGCGAAAACGTCCCTGACCAGGGTGGAGGGGTCGTGAGGGTCCCGGTAAATGCCGTCGGCGCTGGTCAGCAGGATCATCTGCCTTACCTGCATCAGTTCGCTGACGACGGCGGCGGTCTCATCGTTGTCCACGCATTCCACCACCTGCTCGCCGGGATGGGCCAGCTGCATCTGCGCCAGCTCCAGCTTGCGGTTTTCCTCGTCGGACACGGCGTCGTTGTAGTTGATGATGGGGATGGCGCCCTGCTCGGCGCAGTGGCTCAGCAGCTGACGCAGGTGGCGGCGCTTCTGGGGGTCGTTGAAATGGTTATGCTCCACCAGCACCTGGCGCACGGAGTATTCCGGCCGCACGAAGCGCCGGTAGGTCTCCATGAGGATGGCCTGCCCCTGGGAGGAATAATCGGTCTTGTTGGCCTCCGGGTCCCCGTCCAGTTCCCGGCCGGTGCGCTTCATATAGTCCAGCCTTCCTATTTCCGTGGCTCCGGAGGAGACCAGCGCCATGCCGGGCCGAAGCTCCCCGCCCAGGCGGGAAAAAAGGTTGTAGTCGATATCGCTGTCCTCCCGGCGGATCAGCGCCATGGAGCCGATTTTGACGACCAGTTCGATGGAAGAGGGGTTCATCTGTATTCCTCCGAAGGATAAAGTTGCTTTGATCAGGCCCGCTTTCAGGAAATCGCTGAATGAAGCCTTCCGCACATCGTCAGCTTCCGCTTTCAAGGATCTGCCCGTTCCGCACCTCCAGCACGCGGGCAGGCTCCGCGCCGATAAAATCGGTGCGGTCGGTGCAGGTCAGCAGCGCCTGACAGTCCCTCACACGGGCGATCAGGCGCTGGCGGCGCAGGGAGTCCAGCTCGCTCAATACGTCGTCCAGCAGTAAAAGCGGCGGCTCGCCCTGGCTCTCACTCAGCAGGTCAAAGGCGGACAGCTTCAGCGCCAGCGCGGCCGTGCGCGCCTGGCCCTGGGAGCCGGTGGCCTGAAAGTCCTGCCCGGACAGCGTCAGGCACAGGTCGTCCCGGTGGGGGCCGACCAGCGTCACCGCCCGGCGCAGCTCGTCGTCCCTTCGGGCGCGCAGCTGCCGGAGCATGTCCGCCTCGGGCTCCTCCCAGGACAGGGTGGTCTCGTATGTGAGGCGGAAGGCTTCGTCGTCCCGGCCGGAGATAAAGGCGTAGTGGCGGAACGCCAGGCCGTCCAGCGCGCGGGCGGTCTCCGCCCGCAGGCGGACCAGCGGGGCGGCCGCCCGGGCCAGCTGCTCGTCCCATACGTCCAGCTGGTTTTTGCTGCCGCCCGCCGCCAGCGCCTTTAACAGGGCGTTGCGCTGGCGCAGGGTAGAGGTGTAGGTCTGCAGGGCGTAAAAATAGGCCCGCTGCAGCTGGCTCAGCAGCATGTCCAGATACCGCCTGCGCACGGCGGGCCCGTCCTTGACCACGGAAAGGTCCTCGGGGCTGAAGATCACGCAGGTGGCGTGGCCGATCAGGTCTCCCATGCGGGAGGCGGTCTTGCCGTTTACGTAGATCAGCTTTTTGCGCCGGGCCTCCCGGTACAGGCGGACGCCCACGTCGTGCGTGCCGTCCCTGCGCTCCACGATAAGCTCCGCGGCGGCCGTTTCTGATCCCTGGCGGATCAGGTCGCGGTCCTCGGAGGTGCGGTGGGAGCGGCCCAGGCAGCACAGGTGGATGGCCTCCAGCAGGTTGGTCTTGCCGGTGCCGTTTTCCCCGACGATCACCGTCACGCCCTCCGGGGCGGTGAGCGCGGCGCTTTGGTAGCTGCGGAAGTTCTGCAGCCGCAGGGTTTTCAGGCGCATGAATGCTCCTTGATGAATGGTCGGCGGGGAAAACCGGGTGTAAAGGTTGGCGCGTCCTGCTTTTCGTTCAGCTTAAAGGCTGGGTGGGCATATGGGAGGCGTCAAAATGGTCTTCCTTGTTGAAATCGGCGTGGGAGATGATGTATTCCCGCCGGGGGTCCACCTTGTCGCCCATCAGCAGGGTGATCATCTGCTCGGCGGCGGCGGCGTCCTCCAAAGTTACCTGCATGAGCTTGCGGTTCTGGCGGTCCATGGTGGTTTCCCAGAGCTGCTCGGGGTTCATTTCGCCCAGGCCCTTGTAGCGCTGCAGCGTATAGCCCTTGAGCCCGGATGTGACCTTCTTGAGCTCCCGGTCGTCGTAGGCGTAATGCTGGCGGTCGCCCTTTTTGACCAGGTACAGCGGCGGCATGCCGATATATACGTGGCCGGCGGAGATCAGTTCCCGCATATAGCGGTAGAAGAACGTCAGCAGTATCGCGCGGATGTGGGCGCCGTCCTGGTCGGCGTCGGACAGGATGATGACCTTGTCGTACTTGAGGGAAGACAGGGAAAAATCCTCTCCGATGCCGGTGCCCAGCGCCGTGATCAGAGAACGGAACTCGTCGTTTCCCAATACCGCGTCCAGCCGCTTTTTTTCCACGTTCAGGGGCTTGCCGCGCAGGGGCAGTATGGCCTGGAAACGGCGGTCGCGGCCCTGCTTGGCGCTGCCGCCGGCGCTGTCGCCCTCGACGATGAATAGTTCGTTCTCCCTGGGGTTGCGCCCGGTGCAGACGGACAGTTTGCCCACCAGCGGGGCGGCCTCCAGTTCGTTTTTCTTGCGAGCGATCTCCTTGGCCTTGCGGGCGGCCTCCCGCACCTTGGCGGATTTGAGGGCCTTTTCCATCAGCATCTGGCCGAATTCCTGGTTTTTAAGGTCCTCCATGAACAGGGACAGCTCGTTGGTGACGATGGCCTCCACGATGGGGCGCACCTCGGTGTTGCCCAGGCGGCCCTTGGTCTGGCCTTCGAACTGCGGGTTTTTCACCATCGTCAGCAGCACGCAGGTCATGCCTTCCCTGAAGTCCTCGCCGGTGAGGTTGTTGTCCTTTTCCTTGAGGGCGCCGGTGCGGCGGGCGTAGTCGTTGAACACCTTGGTGATAGCGGTCTTGGCGCCTATTTCATGGGTGCCGCCTTCGCTGGTGGGAATGTTGTTGACATAGGAAAAGAAGGAATCGGTATAACCGTCGGTGTACTGGACGGCCATCTGCACCTGCACGCCGTTCTGGGAGCCGCTTAACACGATGGGCTTTTCGTTGAGCACGGTCTTGTCCTTGTTGAGGAAACGGACATAGTCCGCCACGCCGCCCTCAAAGCAGTATTCCTGGTGAGCGGTCTCGTCCTTTCTGCGCTCGTCGTCCAGCGTGATGCGGACGCCCTTGTTGAGATATGCCAGCTCCTCCAGGCGGTGGCGGACGGTCTCGTATTGGAATTCCGTCACGTCAAAAATGCGGTCGTCAGGCAGGAACCGCACGAAGGTGCCGCGCTTGCGGGCGTTGCCCAGGCGGGTCAGCGGGGCCTGGATGGCGCCGGCCAGCACCTTGCCGTTTTCATCCTCCTCCTCGGAGGTGAACTTCATCTGCCAGTGGGAAAAATTCTGGTATATATCCACCGTCAGCCACCGGGACAGGGCGTTGACGACGGACGCGCCCACGCCGTGCAGGCCGCCGGAATAGGCGTAATTGTCGTTGCCGAACTTGCCGCCCGCGTGAAGCCGGGTGAAGATCAGCTCCACGCCCGAAACGCCGGTGGCGTGGTTGATATCCACCGGCATGCCGCGGCCGTTGTCCCATACCGAGGCGGAGCCGTCCTTATAAAGGGTCACCTGGATCTCCCCGGCGAAGCCCGCCATGGCTTCGTCGATGGCGTTGTCCACGATCTCCCACAGAAGATGGTGGAGCCCGCGGGAGCCGGTGGAGCCGATATACATGCCCGGGCGCATCCGGACCGCGTCCAGACCCTCCAGGACTTTGAGACTGTCTGCATTATACTGCTGCATGATACATCCTTATCTGTATGGTTATACTACCGGTATGGGATAGGATACCGGCAACGGGGAGGAAACGGGTACCGGGGCAGCTTCCTCCTTAACGGGAAGGCTTACCGGAATGGCGGTAGGCGCCGGAGTAGGCGCGGGAGTGGGCGTCGCCGGGGCGATGGTGGGGCCGGGGGTGGCGTCGCCCAGCAGCGCCAGCACTTCGGCTTCCTGCCAGGCCGTTTCGTCGGGCTCCTCCCCGCCCTCGTATACGGTGTTTGGCTTGAGCTGCACGCCGCGGATGCGGAAAAGCTCGTCCACCGTCACGGTCATGTAGCCCTGCTCCTGGAGCACACGGAGCATCTGGTCGCAGTTATCCCGGCTGTGCTGGGCCAGGTTGTGAGCCAGAATCACCGCGCTTTCCGTCAGCATGCTGTTCATGACACCCAGACTGTGGGACAGGGAATAATCGCTGACAGCGTCATAGGTGCTGCAATTCCAGCGGATGATCGGCAGGCCGACTTTGGCCTTGACATATCCCGGATCGATGCCGCCGGGAGAGCGCATGTACGCGGGCTTCAGTCCGATCATGGAAACCTGCAGGCTTTCAAGCTGCGCTTTTTCCTGCATGATGACGCCTTTGTTGGTAAGCCCCACCGTATGGGACCAGGTATGGCTCTGCACCGCGCAGCCGGCGTCGTGCTCCCAGCGCACGTAATCGGGGCAGTTGCCCATCTGGGGGCCGTTGTTGAAAAAGGTTGCGGCGGCCCCGTATTTGCGCAAGGTAAACAGGACGCTGGCGGTGATGCCCCGGCAGGGTCCGTCGTCAAAGGTGGGAGCGGCCAGGAGGTAGCGGCTGTTGTCCGTTTCGCTCAGGGCGTAATCGGTCATGTAGCCGGTCAGCCAGGCGTAGGGGATATGAACGTGCATCAGCGTCTGCCGCTGCTCGGGATACAGGCTCCAGGCGCTGTAATGGAACGCAAGATACGCGGGGGTGAGGGTGAACGGGGTGTCCCGCCAGGCGTCCGCCAGGGAGGCGAGCGTTTCCGGGTCGGCTTTGGTATCAGGGTAATAGGCGCTCAGCTGGTCCATGATGGCCGCGCGGATGATGACGCCCGCGCCGTCCGAAAACAGGTCGCTCAATGTAAGCTGCCTGCCGTCGGACAGGTCGAACACGAAGGTCCGGAACGCAGGCAGGTACTGATCCTGCTTATGGATCAGGTGGGAAAAGACGAAAAAAGAGGCGGTTCTGGTGCCGGTCACGGTGACGGTGGCGCCGGTATCCGCCCAGCTCATGACCTCCTGCCCGGAGGAGGGCATGCGGGAAAGGGTGAATTCGGCCATCTCGTCCACCGCGGCGGAGACGACGGCGTTGACCGTTTCGTTCAGGGTCTCGGGATAGGTGCGGCATTCCCGGCGCTGATTGCCCAGGTCGCGCTCCTGGTTGGTCTGGCGGATCCGCAGCAGCTCCGGAAGGGGCATATAGCGGCGGACGGCAGAGGCGGAAGGGACGAGCGCGGGCAGGAGGAACGCGGCCAGCAGCAAAGCCTGCGCGCGGCGGAAACAGCGGGACATGAGAATACCTTCCTTTCAAAAAACCGTAACGCGCCGTTTGACGGCGGCCGGGCCGAAAGTTCATCCGGTAATCCCGGCCCGTTCAGGCCCGTCAGCGGCGCGTTGAAAAGCCGATCATGGGAAGCGGATCAGCTTATTTGATGGTGTTCTTGATGCGGTTGTAGACGCGGGTGTAGCTGTTGTTGTACCAGCCGGGGGCCTTCATCGACAGGGTGACCAGCCGGCGCTCGGCCAGGCAGATGTGCACCAGGCCGCGCACGATGGTTCCGTCGTAAGCCTCGCCGCGGTAGGTGTTGTAATAGCCGTCATAGCCCAGGAGTTTGCGCTCCGCAGCGGTCCATACCTGCCATTTGACGTAGTTTCGCTTGAGCTCTTCCAGCTGGGCGGCCAGCTGGGTCTTGATCTGGGTGGTGCGGTAGCTTGAGTCCACCTGGGAATAGGTGAGGATGATCTGACCGTTCACGCCGTCCCTTTCCTCAGGGTCGGTGATGATGAAGGTCGTCTTGTCGTCCTGGGTGATTTCCCAGCCCACCGGCGCTTCAAGGCTGTAACCCATGGCGGTCTGATAGGTTTCGTATTCGAAGGTGATGTCAGGCCGGGGCGTCGGGGTGGGCATATCGACCGGATCCAGGGGGATGGGCGTAGCGCCGGCATAGCGGCTGGCGGCGCTTTGCTGGGAAGAGGCGTGATAGGAACCGGAGGCGCTTTGGCTCGCCGCGGCGGGAGCGGCGTCCTCCGGCAGGGAAACGGATACCGAAGGAGCAGCCGTGGCGGCGTCAAAAATATCCGCCTGCCTGACGGCCGTGGGCTGGGCGCTGCCGGCTTCCTGGTAAACCGTCTGTTCCTGGGCGCAGCCGCTCAACAGCAGCGCAACCGCAGTCAGCAGCATTAGCAGGACCGCTGTTTTTTTCATAAAGCAAAACCTCCTTGGCCGTCCGGGCTGTGTGAAGGAAAATCCGCTGCAGCATAGGGGTAAACGGCATCGTTTCAATTCTTCATCATATTGTAACAATTCTTAATCTTTTCGTCAAGTATTTCGGAATAATTTACATTGTCCTTAACAATTGAAGGATTTGAAGGATGAATACGGTCTTACAGCAGGCCGCTGTAGGCAGCGTCGCTGTCCGGCCGGCGGAAAACGGAGGGCCGGGCGGGTTCTTCGTGCGGGGCGGGCGTCTCTTCGGCGGGGCATTCGCTCAGATAGCGGGGGTGATACAGCCGCCGGTCCAGCGACCAGATCTTTTCGCTGAACACCCCGGGCGGGGTGCGGCGCATGACGCCCTCCATTTCGTTCATCTTGGCGTCAAAATCGTCGATCATGTGAAGCGCTTCGGCCTCGGGGAACATGGGCGGGCGGGGACTGCCGAACTCGGCTGTGCCGTGGTGGGAGATGACCATGTGCTCCAGCAGCAGCACGTATTCGCCGCTGACGCCGGCCCTTTCGGCCGCGGCGCGCACTTCGGAAACGCCCTGCACGAGGTGGCCCAGCAGAAGGCCTTCCTCGGAATAGTCCTTCACGTTGCCCGTCTCGTCGCTGAGCATTTCGGTGGTCTTGCTCAGGTCGTGGGCGATGACACCGGCTTTGAGCAGGTCGGCGTCCAGGAAGGGATAGACGGAAAGCAGCGCCTCGGCGGCGGCCAGCATGGAAGTGGTGTGGTGCAGCAGGCCGCTTCTTTCGGCGTGATGCAGGCGCTGAGCGGCGGGGTAGTACATGAGCCTTTCCCGGCACGCGCCGATCAGCTCCCGGAGGATCTTCTGGAGATCCGGGGTCTGCATGCCGTCGATGGCCTTTTCGATGCGGGCCATCATGGTTTCGGGCTTTTCCGGGGCGCAGGTCATCAGCAGGGACAGATCCACGTCGTCTTCGGGCTGGGTTTTGCGCATCTGCTCCACCCTGAACTGAAGCCGTCCGTTATATTCCTGCACGGTGGCGCGGATCTTGAGCACCGTGCCCACCTGCGGCGGCTCGGCGCGGCCGTCCCACACCTTGGCGTTCAGGTCGCCGGTGGCGTCGCCCAGGGTCATGTCAAGATATTTGTCGCCTTTGGAGGATTGACGCTGTTCCGCCATGCGGACCAGCAGAAAGCCGGTAAAACGGGTGTCCTTGGTCAGGGAAACGACGGTGGGCTGGTTCATTATTCAGAGGTCTCCTTTGCCAGTTTGCTGTCGGTGAACATCGTGCATTCGCTGAGCCAGTTCAGCTTGATGGTGCCCAGCGGGCCGTTGCGCTGCTTGGCGATGATGACCTCGGCGATGTTCTGCTGATCCGGGGAAAGGGTGGTGTCGTAATAGCCGGGCCGGTGCAGGAACATGACCACGTCGGCGTCCTGCTCGATGGAGCCGGAATCGCGCAGGTCGGACAGCATGGGCTTTTTGTCCGAGCGCTGCATATTGGCGCGGGAAAGCTGGGCGCAGGCCACCAGGGGCACCTTGAGCTCCAGGGCGATGGCCTTGAGGCGGCGGGAGATCTCGCTGACCTCCAGCTGGCGGTTTTCGTTGCGGCCGTCAGCCGCCATCAGCTGCAGATAGTCCACCACGATCAGGTCCAGGCCCTTTTCCATCATAAGCCTGCGGCAGCGGGAGCGGACCTGCGAGGGCGTGACGCCCGCGGTGTCGTCGATATACAGGTTTTCGTTGGCCAGGCCGGGGAGGGCCAGGCTCAGCTTTTCCCAGTCGCGGTCCTTGAGCGTGCCGGAACGGACAAGCTGCATGTTGACCCGCGCTTCGCCGCACAGGATGCGCATCATGATCTGCTCCTTGGGCATTTCCAGGGAAAAAATGGCCACGGTCTTGCCGGAACGGCCGGCGGCCGAGGCGATGTTGACGGCAAAGCTGGTCTTGCCCATGGAAGGCCGGGCGCCGACCAGGATCAGCTCGCCCCCGTGCATGCCGGTAAGCGTGGCGTCCAGATCCCGAAAGCCGGTGGTGACGCCGGATACCCGGCCCTTGAGCCGGGCCAGCTCGCCGATCTGCTCGTAGGTGCGGCTCAGTATCTGACGGCCGTGCTCCAGCTCCGTCCCCGCACCCTGGCGCATGGTGATGTCGAAGATCATCTTCTCGCTCTGGTCGAGTATATCGGCCAGGGGAGAGAGCTGCTGGTAGCTCAGGCGGGAGATCTGCCCGGAGGCCCCGATCAGCTTGCGCAGGGTGCTTTTTTCGCGCAGGATGGCGATATAATAGGCGGTGTTGGCGGTGGAGGGAACGTCCTGCATCAGCCTGAGCAGATAATCCGCCCCGCCGATCGCGTCCATCTGGCCGCGGCGGCGCAGTTCGTCGTCCACGGTGATCAGGTCCACCGCGCTGCCCCTGCTGTTGACGGCGAAAATGGCGTCAAAAACCGCCCTGTTCTGCGGGGCGTAAAAATCGTCCTGCGTCAGGGATTCCAGAGAAGGGCCCAGTACGGAAGGGTCCTGCAGAAGCGCGCCCAATACGGAACGCTCCGCCTCCAGGTTCTGGGGCGGAATGGGCGTATAATCCTGTGTCTGGCTGTCCATTTTACTGATTGACGCCTACCACGCGCACGGTCACCCGGGTGGTCACCTGGGGATACAGCCGAAGCGTCACCTGAACGTCGCCCGAAGAGCGGATGGGATCCTTGAGGTCCACCTTGCGCTTGTCCAGGGAAACGTCATACTGCTCCTTGAGGGACGCGGCGATTTCCTGACCGGTGACGGAGCCGTACAGCCGGCCCTTTTCCCCGCACTTGGCCTTGACGATGACCACCTTGTCCTTGAGCTGGCGGGCCTTTTCCTCGGCTGCGGCGCGGGCTTCGGCCTCGCGCTGGCGCTCGGCGGCGCGCTTGCGCTCGATCTCCTTGGAGGCGCCGGCGGTGGCTTCCACGGCGGCATGGCGGGGGAAGAGGAAGTTGCGGGCGTAGCCGTCGGACACGTTCACGATATCGTCCTTTTTCCCGGTTCCTTTTACATCGGTCAGCAGAATAACTTTCATGGGGGTTCCTCCTTATGGAAACATGATGGTAGAGTATCAATCGTCGTTTTGCGGGGCGGGACGCAGGTGGCGGAAATTCAACACCTGATCGATCACGCCCAGAATGACGAAAACAAAGCGGAACAGGCGGAACAGAAAGACCAAAACCAGCGTGAACGCCCACCGGCCCGCCAGGGTGCGGCCCGCCTTTTTCTGCATGAAGTCAAACGCGGCCACGCCCTGTAGGGTGTATACGGTCAGGAAAACGGAACCCAGCATGCTGCCGATCGTCCGCTCGATCAGGCTGGTGCCCATCACGGCCATCAGCAGGCCGATGGCCGGAACGGCCGCCATCAGCCCGCAGCGGCGGGGCAGGTACCATTCGGAAAACGGCGGCATGCCCAGATCGGGATAATCGAGGGGGGCGGCATTTGGGTCTTTTTCCATGCGGGCCAGGAAGGCGTCATAGCTTTCAAGCTCCAGCCGGGCGGAGGCGTCGCCCTCCCGGACGGCCTGCTGCTGGCGCTCGACCGCGCGCATCAGCTGCTGACGGCGCAGGTCGCCGTAGGTCTTTTTTTCCATGGCGCGCCGGCCGATATACAGGCTGAGCCCCAGGCCGCAAAAGCCCAGGAGGATGCTGCCGGTGACGATCATGCCCGGGGTCTGGCTGAACAGATCGGCCAGGGTATGCACCAGGGAACTGGTAAGTTCCTGCCGCCCCAGGGCGGACAGCCCTCCCAGCACCCCCTGCGCCCGAAGCAGCAGGGAAGGATCCAGCGAGAGCAGCCCGTTTTGATAAAGCAGCACCAGCAGCTGATCGCCGGAGGGGGAATTGGTCAGCATGAAGGCGATGCGCTCGCCCAGCGTCAGGTACAGCCGCCCGTCCGCCGCGCGCTGCAGCACATACAGCACACCGAAGGCGCTCAGCAGATAGACCAGGCACAGCGCAAGCCCCGCTTTGAAAAAGGGGACCTGCCTGGATATAACCACGATGAACGTTCCCGTGAAGGGAATAAGATAAAGCGCCATCAGCAGCGCGGACTGCTGCCCCAAAGCGACAAAGGGCTGCGCCAGGGCCGCCAGCAGCCCCACCGCCAGGGGCAAAAGCCCTCCCCAGAGCCCGGCCAGCATGATCAGCGGCGGGGCGGCCAGTATCAGCAGCCACGTGCCGTAAAGCCCGGCCAGGGCGGAGGATGAAAACAGCAGCAAAGGAAGCGCCGTCAGCACGGTAGCAACGACAGCGCCCCTCAGGGAACGGATCAACGGAAACGCGCGCATGAGCACCTCTTTTCCGCCGCGCACGGCAAGGCCACAAAAATCCGACCCTATTTTATCCGAAAGCACTTTTTTTGTCAATCAGCGCAGGATCTCATGCCATGCTTTCCCGTTCACCATAAGCGTCCCGCCGGTCAGGAGCGCCACGCCGTCATAGTCGAAGGGATGATCCGCCGTGATCTCCACAGAGCCGCCGTTTATGAATATATCGCCGTTTGCGTCCAGGGCGTCGCTTGAAGCGGACAGGGCGCGCACAGACAGCGTTCCGCCGTTGATCTGGATGGCGGGCTCATAGGCGGGGGATTTCCTGCCGGCGTTGATACAGTCGTCCGATGCGGTGATAAAAAGGCTGCCGCCGTTGATCTGCACGCGGGTGCTCTCGATCCCTTCATGCGCCTGAAGCACCAGCGTGCCGGCATCCATCTGAAAGACGGACTGGGCGTGCACGGCGTCGTCCAGGCTGTTGATCTGGAGGGAACCGCCGGCGATATAGATATAGCCCAGCTCATCGTCCGAGCTGCTTTCCGAATGCAGGCCGTCCTTGGAGTTTTCCATCGTAACGGCGCCGCCGGATATACAGATGGATTCCCGGCTTTCAAAGGCGGCGTCGCCGCTGGACAGGACGTATTCGCCGCCGGTGATCTTCAGGTCGTTGCGGGCGGAAACGCCGTTTTGAGAGGAGCGGATGATCAGCTTGCCCTGACCGTTCAGCACCAGGTCGTCCCGGGCAAAAATGACGGCGTCCTGGGATACTGAAAAGGCGCCGGTGACGGTGAGGGCGTTTACGGAGCCCGGAAGGGTGGTGATGAACACCTTGTCGGCGCTGGCTATATGGATGCAGGGTGTGCCTGCGTTGGTGATCTTAAGGCCGTCCAGTACCAGCTGCACCTTGTCCTCGTTGCCGGCCTGCACCGTCACGCACGCCTCGTTCGCCTCGCCGGACAGCACGTAGACCCCGGCCGTTCCGATCTGTATCCGGGCGCCGTCCGTGACGGTCAGGGGAGTTGCGACTAAAAGGTCTGCTTCCTGCCGCAGATCGCGGGCGGTGAAAATCTCCTCCCGGGTAAAAAACACGGCGCTTTCAGAAGCGTCTTCGCCGGTTGCGGCAGCCGCGGACGCCATAAGCACGGCCGCCAGCGCGGCGCATATGAGGCGGGAACTCAATTTCCTGAACATATCTCTGTCTCCTCCAAAATATAAGGTCGAACGGAGCCGCAGGACGTCCGCGCGGGCGGAGGGCTTCTGGTCCGTTCAGAAGGCAGTATACCGCGCTGAACTTTAAGGGAGCCTGAAATAGAGGGCATTTTCTGATATGCATCCGGGACGTGTGCAGATGCGTGACGGAATTTGCGTCAGGACGAACGGTTCCAAACGTCCGACCGGACTGGCAGGCCGAAAGGTCGAAAGCACGGCGGCACGGCTCAGCCGGCAGAGCACATCGTTCATATCGACAAGGCCGCTGGTTTGAGTTCAACTGTCACCGCCAAGCGCAAACCCCTGCAGATCAAGGGCTTCATTCTTTTGCCGTTCACCCCGGGGTTTTCTTCGTCGGTAAGGACAGTTCGGAAAACATGAGCTGTCCGCATGACCGGGCCGGCTCAGCTGCCGGAATTGTCGGGGCGGCTTTGTTGTCGGAAGCGGAGCTGCCCCTGTCAGTTCAACTTCCGAGATTATTTACTGCCGAATATCATGACTACCGGAATTGTCCGGTAAGAATCTGATCAATGATAATCCGACCCACATTGAAGTTGTTTTTCATGGCTGTCACAAAAATGTCCGCTGCTTCGATGTTTTCCTCACTGGCCAGCGTGATCGCTTCAGCATTCCCCCAGAGACTTTCCGGTGTGGCGCCATGCATGAACACATCCATATTCACGCTGTCTCGGATGATGATCAGTCGATCCAGCATGCCCATCCGCTCTGCAGTCCGAGCGACCGCGATATCCTCCATTTCCGTCGTGGCGTAAGGATCGTGACATTGATAAACCTCCGCCATGCGCAGAGCATTGCGGTGTCCGTATTGGCCTTTCCAGTAATTGTCACCGGATACGGTGGTTCCCCGCAATACCTTGGGATCTCGCACCGCCCAGTCCGCGCCGTCAAATGCTGCCCGCATAAAATTGCGAGTGACTTCAGTGGTTTCGACGTGTGCATCCTTTACCAGGACATAGACCTTCTCCATCAGTTCCGGATTCATTCGAATCACAGCCGCGTCTTCAAAATCAGCATCATGGAACCAGGTCGTTCCTTCCGGATCTGCAAGTTCCCGGGCATCCGCATGGTGGCCCAGGTCATAATCCACCGCGGCAGTAATCAGGAATACGTCGCCCATGACGGTATTTCCAGAGCTTGATCCGGCACATCCGGTTGAAATGACGAAAGCCTCCGAAAAATCAAAACGGGTATCGGCAAGAATAGCCATGGTGCCCAGCGCGGCGTTGATCTTGCCCATTCCCAGTACGCACATGGCGATACCGTCCTGATAGTACAGTTTTCCGGAATTGTACGGAACGTCGTATTCATCCGCTCCTGTCAAATAATGCTCATAGTAATACTGCGCCTCTCCGGGAAAATCAGCGGACATTTCACCGATCTCAAATTTGGGAAGCAGCAATACTTTCACCGGCAGGGGCAATGCCTGTGTGACCGCCTCTTCGGCCAGGCAAACGGCACCTGCCACCATCACAACAATGGACAGAACCGTGAACAGGAGTTTTTTCATATCAGTTTCATCCTTATATTTCTATTCGTCTGCCGCCAAATCAATCTGTCTTCCGGGATTCCTTTTCAAAGCTCTTTTTTGTAAACCAACATCCCGTTTCCATATGGATCGTCTTCGGCAGCAAATTCTTCCTTCACAAACTGGTAACCATTTTTCTCCAGCACCTTCGCAGAGGCATGATTTCCATGAACCACCCGTCCCCAAATCATTCTGATGCCAAAGCGGGATCCGGCAAAATCCGATATGGCGCTCAGCAGTTCAGTTGCATATCCTTTGCCGCGGTATTTCTGTCCGATACAGTATCCGACTTCAGTCTCCTCCGGCTTGCCTTCGACTTCACTGATGCCGGTATCACCGATCAGTTTCCCGGTTCCTTTCAGTTCCACGCCGAGCACAAAAGGCAGATGCCCGTTATCTGCACAATCTATATAGAAGCGGATTGCATCCCGCGCTTCCTCCGCATCAGCATAGCACTCATTGGGAAACCATTTCCTGACTTCATCGTCCATATGGTTTTCATAGAGCTGTTGTGCGTCTTCAATCTTGAATTTTCGAATAATCAGGCGCTTTGTTTCAAACATTTTTCTTATCCTTTTGATATGGCGGCCGACTGTGATGGCCCTTTGGGCTTAAATTGCACATCCAGAACCATTCCCATGCCTTCAGCTGGCCTTTGAAGCAGGCTGATGCCTGGATTTCGTGTGCCGTTTTCCAGCCGGCTGATCTGGAAAGGCATCTGACAAGAGCGCCCAAAGGGATGGATCCGGCCGCGCCAGGCAGGCGATGAGGGCGGGAGAAGTTCCCGCAGGCATGGGCGTTATCAAAAGCGGCGGCGGCTCTGAAAGCCCTTGCGCACAGCGGGCGAAGCCCGGTGAGGATGACTGGCCCGCCAGACGGCGCAGAAGACGCCCGCAGATGCACAGGGATCAGGAGTAAACACGTACGGCGTACAGGGATGCGAAATCCGCGCGGGAGAAGGAAAAAGGGGCCTGCCCGGACCGTCACGTCATTTCGTCCAGCCTGCGCAGATACAGCGCCCGGAAATCGGGATACTCGCCCAGACCGCGGCCGGTGAAAACCGTGCGGAAGCCGGCCTGGCGGAGCCGCCACATGAAGGAATCCTGGGCGTTGTACAATTCGCCCGCCATATAGTCGCCCCAGGCGACTACCAGGGGCCATATTTCGACCTGGGCGTCCCGCATGTCCGCCCCGCGCAGCTTGAGCCAGGATACCGCCTGGGAAAGACTGTCCTTTTCCATCAGACGGATCACGCGGATATTTTCGTGTCCCTGCTCGCGCATAAGCTTTTCCAGCAGGTCGTAGCCCTGGTTGTGGTAAACCGAGTTGCCGTGCCCGACCAGGATGTATTCGCGCTCAGGGGCAGGCCGGATCACGCTCAGGAGCACCTGGGCCGTTTCCCTGCAGGAGGCCGGATGGAACATCACCGACTCGGTCATGCGGATATCGATCCGGTCCCGGTAGTAATCAAGCCTGGTGCGCAGGGCGTTATAAAGCTCTCCCTTGGCGATGAACACGGGGACGACGACGGCCCGCTCGAAGCCCTGGGAAACGGCGGTCTCCACGGCGTCCTCCACCGTGTAGATGGGCTGGCCGCCTGAACCGCTTACGGCGCGGGCGGTGTCGTCGTCCGTGAACACCTGCCAAACGGGCGCGTGCGTATAGGCCTCCAGGTCCCGCTGGATCAGGTCGTAGCTGACTTCCTTCGCCCGCAGGATGCTGGTACCGAAGCTGGCCAGGAACAAAACGGTCTTGGGCTGGGGCATACAGTGTCCCTCCTTTTGACTGCCGGGACGGCCACAAGGGAGCCCTCCCGCAGGGATTTTCTTGTTCTTACTATATCACAAAAGGGCGGGAAAGGAAAGAGGCGTTTCAGGGCGGGAAGCGGATGCTTTTGCGCTTTGAAGCTTTAATTCGTTAAATCACTAAATGTATTTTTCTCGTTTTGTTATTGACAGAAATTGACAAATCGAATATAATTGCACCCGAAACGCGAGGACTGGAACCCAGTAACCGGGAATTCTGCCTTCTGAAGAGAGCTGCCGGCAGGTGCGAGGCAGCGGGGCTTTTCCGGCGAATTACCTCCACGAGCGGCGCCCTGAAAGGGAACCTGTGTTCCCGTGTAGGCGGCGACGGATCCGCGCCCGTTAAGGCGGGGCGGTACGGGCGAAAAAGCCTGTACCCGGCAAGGGCGTTTCCCGCAAGGGACATGCCGAACAGAGGTGGTACCGCGGATAACCCGTCCGCCCTCTGGGGAAATCCCCGGAGGGCGGGCTTTTGTCCTCCGGCATCTGGAAGGGAGAAATTCCTATGTTTATCAAACTGCTTATGCTGGTGCTGTTTTTCGGCGTGATGGTGGGCGTGGGCGTCTACTGCCGCAGCCACGCCACGGACGTCAACGGCTTCGTCCTGGGCGGCCGCTCCGTAGGCCCGTGGCTGACCGCCTTTGCCTACGGCACGAGCTATTTTTCGGCCGTCATCTTCGTAGGCTACGCCGGTCAGTTCGGCTGGAAATACGGCCTGGCCTCCACCTGGGTGGGCCTGGGCAACGCCTTCATAGGGTCGCTGATGGCGTGGGCGGTGCTGGGCAGGCGCACCCGCATCATGACCCAGCAGCTGGACAGCAGGACGATGCCCGAATTCTTCGGCCGCCGCTTTGACTCCAAGGGGATCAAGATCGGCGCCTCGGCCATCATCTTTATCTTCCTGATCCCGTACACGGCGTCTCTGTATAACGGCCTTTCCCGCCTGTTCGGCATGGCCTTCAACATCGATTACACCGTGTGCATCGTGCTGATGGCCGTCCTGACCGGCGTCTACGTGATCGCCGGCGGCTATATGGCCACCGCCATCAACGACTTTATCCAGGGCATCATCATGCTGGTGGGCATGGTCGCAGTGATCGGCGCGGTACTGAACCAGAACGGCGGTTTCATGAGCGCGGTTGAAAAGCTTTCCCAGGTGGAGGATCCGGCGGTCTCGTCCATGCAGGGCGCGTTTTCCTCGTTCTTCGGGCCGGACCCGTTCAACCTCCTGTGCGTGGTGATACTGACCAGCCTGGGTACCTGGGGCCTGCCCCAGATGGTGCAGAAATTCTACGCCATCAAAACGGAGGGCGCCATCAGCAAGGGCACGATCATTTCCACCGCCTTTGCCGTGGTGGTCGCCGGCGGGTGCTATTTCCTGGGCGGCTTCGGCCGGCTTTACGCTGACAAGATCGACATCGCCGCCAACGGCTACGACTCCGTGGTGCCCACGATGCTGGAGGGGCTTTCCCCGTTCCTGCTGGGCGTCATCGTGATACTGGTGCTGTCCGCTTCGATGTCCACGCTGTCCTCGCTGGTGCTGGCCTCTTCTTCCACGCTGACGCTGGATTTCATCAAGGACAACATCGTCAAAAAGATGGACGAGAAAAAGCAGGTGCTCATCATGCGCGTGCTGATCGTGGTGTTCATCCTGATCTCCGCCGTGCTGGCCATCATCCAGTACAAGCGCAACGTGACCTTCATCGCCCAGCTGATGGGCGTCAGCTGGGGCGCGCTGGCCGGCGCGTTCCTGGCCCCGTTCCTGTACGGGCTGTACATGAAGCGTACCTCCAAAGCGTCCGTCTGGGTCAGCTTCGTGTTCGGCGCGGGCATCATGACGCTCAACCTGTTCTTCCGTTCCGCCTTCCCGGCCTGGCTCCAGTCGCCGATCAACTGCGGCGCCTTCGCGATGGTGGCGGGCCTGGTCATCGTGCCGCTGGTAAGCTTCCTTACGCCCCGGCCCGATCAGAAGACCATCGACTTCGCCTTCGCCGGCTACAACCGCACCGTGACGGTCACCCAGCGCGAGGCGCTGGGTGACAGCACGCCCGAGGAAAAAAAGGCGTGACCCCGGAAAATAACGCCAAATCAAAACGGTCTCCCGCGAACCTGCGGGAGACCGCTGTTTTTAATTGCTTTCTGATCAGGCCATGCCGGCGGTGATGATGGCCATATAGTAGACCTCGTCGGCGTTGCAGCCGCGGGACAGGTCGTTGATGGGGGCGTTCAGGCCCTGCAGGATCGGGCCGTAGGCGGCGAAACCGCCCAGGCGCTGAGCGATCTTGTAGCCGATGTTGCCGGCCTCAAGCAGGGGGAAGATGAAGGTGTTCGCCTGACCGGCCACCTTGGAGTCGGGGCACTTCGTTTTGGCGACCTCGGCGGAAACGGCGGCGTCGAACTGGAATTCGCCGTCCACCACCAGGTTGGGATCGATGGCGCGGGCTTCCTGCACGGCGTCGTGGCTCAGCTTCACCGTGCCGCCCTTGCCGGAGCCGTAGGTGGAGAAGGACAGGATGGCGACCTTGGGATCGATGCCGAAGAAGTCGGCCGTGCGGGCGGATTCCACCGCGACCTCGGCCAGCTGGCGGGCGGCGGACAGAACGACGTTGCCGTCCTTGTCCAGGCGGTCCTTATAGTCGATGTTGATGGCGCAGTCGCCCATCACGATGCGCTCTTCCTGGCCGTCCTTTTCGCGGTACAGCACGAAGGAAGAGGATACCAGGTTAGAGCCCTTGCGGGTCTTGATGATCTGCAGGGCGGGACGGACGGTGTCCGCCGTGGAATAGGTGGCGCCGCCCAGCAGGGCGTCGGCCTTGCCCATCTTGACCAGCATGGTGCCGAAGTAGTTGCTCTTTTTGAGCGCCTCGCGGCATTCCTCTTCGGTCATCTTGCCCTTGCGCAGGGCCACCATCTCAGCCACCATCGCGTCCATCTCGGGATAGGTCGCGGGGTCCATCACGCAGGCCTTGCCGACATCAAAGCCGCCCTTTTCGGCCGCGGCCTTTACTTCAGCCGGATCACCGCAGAGAATGACGTCCATCAGGTCGTCCTTGAGCAGCCGCGCCGCGGCGCTCTGAATGCGGGGGTCGGTCCCCTCGGTGAAAACGATGGTCTTGCGGGACGCCCGCAGATTGGCGATCAGCTTATCAAACATGCCCATGACACACAACCTCCTTACATATTACGGTAAACAGATTTACCGGAAAACACCTTTACTGTAGCATAAACGGACGGAAAATGCAAGAAAAACACAAAGCGCTCAGTCGGGCAATTGCGACAGCACCTGCCCGATGGGGTCTCGGATGATCAGCTGGGCCATATCGTCCCGCGGCGTGGGGTCCCGGTTGATCAGCACCAGGCGGGAGCCGCGGTAGTAGCTCAAAAACCCGGCGGCGGGATAAACCGTAAGCGACGTGCCGCCGACGATCAGCAGGTCGGCCCGGGCGATCTCGCGCACGGCGTCCTGTATCGTGTCCTCGTCCAGGCCCTCTTCATAAAGCACGACGTCGGGTTTGATGATGCCGCCGCACGTACAGCGGGGCACGCCGGAAGTCTTCAGGATATCGTCCAGCGAATAGGCCTTCCCGCACTTCATGCAGTGGTTGCGCAGAACGCTTCCGTGCAGCTCGCACACGTGCCGGCTGCCGGCCTTCTGGTGAAGGCCGTCAATGTTCTGCGTGACCACGGCGGAAAGCCGGCCGGCCTTTTCCCATTGGGCCAGCTTCAGGTGGGCGGCGTTGGGCTGAGCGTCCGGGCAGAGCATCTTTTCGCGGTAAAAACGGTAAAAAGCCTCGGGCTTTCTGAGAAAATAGTGATGGCTCAGTATTTCCTCCGGCGGGTCGTCAAAGCGCTGGTGATACAGCCCGTCCACACTGCGGAAATCGGGGATGCCGCTTTCGGTGGACACGCCGGCGCCGCCGAAAAAGACGATGCGCCGGGCTTCCCGCACCCATTGGGAAAGCAGTGAAATCTTCTCATTGTCCATATCATTCCGCCTCGGCCACGATCCTGATGCCGGCGCTGGCGCCGATGCGGGACGCGCCCGCCTTTACCATGGCCAGCGCTTCCTGATAGCTGTGGATGCCGCCGGCAGCCTTGACCTTCATGTTCGCGGGGATGGACGCCTTCATCAGCGCCACGTCCTCAGGGGTCGCGCCGCCGGTGCCAAAGCCGGTGCTGGTCTTCACATAGTCCGCCCCGGCGCGGGCCGCGGCCTCGCAGGCCTGCTTCTTTTCCTCGTCGGTCAGGTAGCAGCATTCGATGATCACCTTGACCAGCTTGCCGCAGGCGGCTCCGACCACGGCCCGGATATCGTCCTCCACCAGGTCAAAACGGCCCTCCTTGGCGGCCCCGATGTTGATGACCATGTCGATCTCGTCGGCGCCGTTTCGGACAGCGTCTCCGGTCTCAAAGGCCTTGGCGGCGCTGGTGCAGGCGCCCAAAGGGAAGCCCACCACCGTGCATACTTTGACGCCGCTGCCCTTAAGGCATTCGGCCGCTTCCTTTACCCGGGCAGGGTTTACGCACACGGAAGCGAAATGATATTCCTTCGCTTCCTCACACAGGGCTTTGATCTGCTCCGCCGTGGCGGCGGCCTTGAGCAGCGTATGGTCGATCATACCGGCGATTTCCTGCTTTTTCATGACGATTATCCTCCTTAAGCGCGGCGTACAGACACCGCTTTGGTTCCGTGAATGGTCCTGTTGACCGTATTATCGCACATATTCCCGGCTTTTTCAAGGGCTGCGCTTATGCGGATGAACGGGACGGGTTTTCCGGGAAAAATAACTTATGCCTTGCCTGATCAGGAAAAATACAGTATAATGCGGATGAATAATAATCGGCGCACAGGGCGCAGATGTCAATAAGCGTCCGGATAAAACCGGGCCATGCTTCAAAGGCTGCGTTCTCCAGGACTATATCATCTGATGTATCTGCGCAGGGAGGTCTTTTCATGAAAAAGGTACTGAGCTTCATGCTGACGCTCGCAATGCTGCTGAGCGCCGTGACGGTCCCGGCTTCGGCGGCCGTACCGACCTTCACGGTCGGCCCGGACGGGCGGGTGTATATCGTGCGGGAAACGCCCGCTCCGACGCAGGTGCCCACGCCCGCGCCCACCGAGGCCCCGGCCATGACGGAAGCGCCCGCGGATGCCCCGGCTTTCCCCGCTGCCGAGGCGACCGAAGCCCCGGCGGCAGAAGCGCCGGCAGCCCCCGCCGCCCCCGCCGCGCAGACGGTGGGCCTGGCCAAGGTCACCGGCGTGGCCCCGCTTTATACAGATAAGGCCATGCGCGCTCCCGTCGGCCTGATGCCCGCCAACGCCGTGGTGCTGGTGATCGACCAGGAGGGCTATGCCTGCCATATCCTCTTCGCCCTGGACGGCGCGCTGGCCGAAGGCTACATGGACGAAAGCTCGCTGAAGCTGCTCAAGGACAGCGAAGCGGAAGCCTATCGCGCGTCCCTGACCAATCAGGCCGTCTATTCCGCCAAATACGGTGAAAGCCTGATGTCCGTCAAGTTCATGGGCACGGGCAAGGTGGACACGGTGAAGGCCGATCCCACCCCCGCTCCCACCAAGGTGCCGACCCCGGTGCCCCGGAGGAGCCTGCCGAAGAGCCCGCCGCCGATGAACCCGCAGAGGCCCCCGGCGAAGCGCGCGTCAGTGCCGGCGCGAACATCGCCGAAGCCGCCGAAGGGGACAAGGTGATCTTCACGGTCACGGCCATGGGTCTGTCCGGCGACGAAGCATACCAGTGGCAGCGCGCCAAAGGGACCGTCTATGAAGACTGCGGCCTGTCCGGCGCGAAGACGGCCACGCTCACCTTTGCCGCCACCAGGGCCCGGCTGGATTATCAGTACCGCTGCCAGGTGACAGACGGTGAAAACGTGTATTACACCGATCCCGTGCGGGTGACGTTTATTGAAGCGGAAGCGGAGCCTGCCGGGGAACCGGCCGCCCCCGCCGAAGAGCCCGCCCCGGCCGAAGACGAGGATCCCGAACCCGAAGTGATCGTTCTGGCCAACGGGAACGCCACGGTTACCGCGTCGGTGAGCCAGCTGACCGCCAGCGAAGGAACTAAGGTCTATTATACCGCCTCTGTCGCCGGTGTCACGGGATCTGCAATCTACCAGTGGCAGAAGAGCGCCGACGGGGTCAGCGGCTGGTCCAATTCCCAGCAGGCCGGCAGCAAAACGGCTAAGATGACAGTCCCGGGTGTGCAAAACCTGATCGACAAATACTATCGCTGCGTGGTGACGGACGACAGCGGAAGCTCGATCTCCAACACAGTCAAGGTCACCTGGATGGACCCGCCGGTGATCACCGCAGAAGCTGACACCGCAACAGCCGTTCCTAAGCAGCTGGTCCATTTTGACGCCGAGGTCAGCGGCACTGCCGGCACACCAAAATACCAGTGGCAGAAGAGCGCGGACGGTGAAACCAGCTGGGCCGGCTCCTCCCAAAGCGGAGCCAAAACGCCCCATATGAAGCTGACCGCCACCGAATCGCTGCTGAGCTGCTATTACCGCCTGCGCGTGATCGACGACAACGGCATCTGGTACAGCAACACAGTCAAGGTAGACTTTATGCAGACTTCGGTCTCTGCGTCGGTCAGCCAAGCCACCGCCAGCAAGGGGACCAAGGTTTACTATACCGCCGAGGTGACCGATACCGTAGGCGATGTTACCTATCAGTGGCAGAAGAGCGCCGACGGACAGACCGGCTGGGCCAATTCCGCCCAGTCCGGCAATAAGACGGCGAAGATGACCATCACCGGTCAGCAGAGCCTGATCGACCTGTATTACCGCTGCCGTGTCAGGGACGACAACGGCTACTGGTATTCTGACCCGGTCAAGGTCACCTGGATGGACCCGCCGGTGATCACCGCCGCGGCGGACAGGGAAATAGCGGTCGCCGGGCAGCTGGTGCACTTTGACGCTGAGGTAACCGGCGTCACCGAAAACGCCGCATACCGCTGGCAGAAGAGTGCGGACGGACAGACCGGCTGGAGCTACTCCTCCCAGAACGGGTACGCGACTCCTCACATGAAGCTGACCGCCAATGAATCGCTGCTGAACAATTATTATCGCCTGCGCGTGATCGACGACAACGGCACCTGGTACAGCAACGTGGTCAAGGTGGATTTCTTGGTGCCCGCCATCACTATTGACGCTTCTGCCAGCCAGGCCACGGCCAGCATCGGGACGAAGGTGTATTATAACGCGGAAGTGACCGGCGCCGTCGGCGACGTTTCCTACCAGTGGCAGAAGAGCGCCAACGGCCAGACCGGCTGGTCCAATTCCCAGCAGGCAGGCAGCAAAACCGCTCAGATGACCATCACAGCCACGCAAAGCCTGATCGACCTGTATTACCGCTGCGCAGTGACCGACGACCTGGGGACTTTCTACAGCGAACCCGTCAAGGTCACGTGGATGGCCCCTCCGACGGTCACCGCGGCGGTGGACGACGCTTCCGCCGTGACGGACCAGCTTGTGCGTTTTGACGCCGAAGTCAGCGGCACCGCCGGCACCCCGAAATACCAGTGGCAGAAGAGCGCCGACGGTCAGACCAACTGGAAGAATTCCGCTCAAAGCGGCTGCACTACGCCGCACATGAAGCTGACCGCCTCCAAATCCCTGCTCAACTGCTTCTACCGCCTGCGCGTGATCGACGACAACGGCATCTGGTACAGCAACGCGGTGTGGGTGGAATACCTTGAGATGATACCGGAAGATGATTTCCTGTGGTACGTCAAGGATGACGGAACGGTCGAGATCGACCGGTACATCGGCCCTGATAACGCTAAAAACGTTGTGATCCCGTCGATCATCGACGGGAAACGGGTAACAGGCATCGGCGTTTCAGCCTTCTCGGGCTGCAGCAGTCTGACCGGAAGCCTTGTGATCCCTGAAGGCATCACAAGTATCGGGCAGAAAGCTTTCTATAACTGCTCCGGCCTGACGGGCTCCCTGAACATTCCCGGCAGTGTCACAAGCATCGGTATTGAGGCTTTCTATAATTGCTATGGCTTTACCGGGAGCCTGGTCATTCCTTCCGGTGTGACGGATATCAGCAACTCTGCTTTCTATAACTGCTATGGCTTTAACGGTGGCCTGACTATCCCCGCGGGCGTGACGAGTATTGGATATAATGCTTTCTATGGCTGTAACCATTTTACAGGCAAATTGACCATTCCCAACAGCGTAACAAGCATCGGTAACGCTGCTTTCCGTAACTGTGACGGCTTTACGGGCAGCCTGATCATTCCCGGCAGCGTAACTACCATTGGACAGTATGCTTTCAATGATTGCGACGGTTTTAACGGCGGCTTGACTATTTCTTCCGGTGTACAGAGCATTGGACTAGATGCATTCCAGGGCTGCGAACACTTCAGGGGCAGCTTGTTCATCCCCGGCAGCGTAACGACTATCGGAGCCGGAGCATTTTACGGCTGCACAGGTTTCACCGGCACATTGACCATTTCAGACGGGGTAAAGACTATAGGGTATCTAGCTTTCTATAACTGCAGCGGTTTCACCGGGAGCTTGACCATCCCGGACAGCGTGACGAGCATAGGAAGCGAGGCTTTCAGAAGCTGCAGAGGTTTCACCGGGAGCCTGACCATCCCGGACAGCGTGACGAGCATAGGGGATTATGCTTTCTCTTACTGCAGCGGGTTCACGGGCACCGTGTCTATTCCCGCCAACGTTTCAGTAGGCGATTACGCTTTCTTTGGCTGCAATGTAACAGTTAAACGCCGGTAATTCCGGAATAACGCAGCTGATCTCTTCGAAAGAACCGCCCAGGGCTGAACGTCGTTCCGTCAGCCCCATATGTCCTTCAGCCCCGCCTGTCACCATGTCACACAGACCGCGTCTCCGCTGACACGTGAAAGCGGTCAAATAAACCTTATAACGTGCCCTGCCGGCCCATCGCCGGCAGGGCACGTCATCTGTCCGTCCCATTCCTTCCCGCGTATACCGTGCCCCGGATAGGCTTATCCCGCAGGCCCTTGAGAGGAGGCGCCGGACTGGCTTATAAGCCCCGGCAGCGTCTCTTTAAAAGAAAAAACGCCGGTGGGTTCATTTATTTTTCCCCGGCCGGTGAGGCGCTCCCTTTTCCCCATTGTCCCCGCTTTCCCGATATGCTATAATCCATGTGTACCGGACGCCCTTGCGGGCCGCCATCAAAAACACATCCGGGAGGAACAAATATGAGCATCACCCCATCCCTTCTTAAGAAATACGCCAGGCTGATCGTCCGCACGGGGGCCAACGTGCAGCCGGGCCAGGTCGTCCAGCTGACCGTTTCCGTCGAGCAGAGCGCGTTTGCGGCCCTGATCATCGAGGAATGCTACCAGGCGGGGGCGAAAAAGGTCAACGTGGAGTGGACATTTGACACCCAGCGCCGGCTCAACTTCCAGTACGCCGAACAGGAAACGCTGGCACAGGTGCTGCCCTGGGAGGAGGAAAAGCTGCGCCAGATGACGAAGGACCTGCCCTGCCGCATCTACATAGCCTCCGACGACCCGGACGCCATGCGGGGCATCGACCCGCAGAAGCTGTCGAACGTGTCCCGTCAGCGGGCCGCAGTGGTCAAGCCCTACCGGGATATGATCGACGGCCGCCACCAGTGGGTGATCGCCGCCTATCCGTCCGAAAAATGGGCGAAGAAATGCTTCCCAGACGACCCGGACGCGGTGGGAAGGCTTTGGGACGCCATCCTGCGCACCGTGCGCGTGAGCGAGGACAAGGACCCCGTGGCCGAATGGAAAAAGCATACGGACTTCATCGAAAAGAAGGCCGCGTGGCTTAACGCCCAGGGCTTTTCCTCCCTGCGCTACAAAAGCCTGAACGGCACCGATTTTACCGTGGAACTGATCCCCGGCGCCAAATGGGAGGGCGCGGGCGCCATCAACACGGAAAACGGGGCGTTCTACATCCCGAACATGCCGACCGAGGAGATCTTTACCTCCCCCCTGGCCGGCAGGTGCGAAGGCACGCTGGTCGCCGTCAAGCCGCTGTCCTGGAACAGCCAGCTGATCGAGGACTTTTCCATCACGTTCAAAAACGGCCGGGCCGTCAGCTGCAGGGCGAAGAAGGGGCAGGAGCTATTGGAGCAGATGATCCGGATGGACGACGGCGCCGCCATGCTGGGCGAGGTCGCCCTGGTGCCCAAGGAAAGTCCGGTGAACCAGTGCGGTTTCCTGTTCTACGAGACGCTGTTTGACGAAAACGCCTGCTGCCACGTCGCCCTGGGCGCGGGCTTCAAGGAGGTCCTCCCCGGCGGCGACGATCTGACCGTCGAGCAGGCCCACGCCCGCGGCATCAACGATTCCATCATCCATGTGGACTTTATGGTGGGCGCGGACGACCTGTCCATCGACGGCATCCGGCCCGACGGCACCGCCGTTCCCGTTTTCCGCGGCGGCACCTGGGCGTGAGCGACTGGGAAGGGGAATACTTCCCCTTCCCACGGTTCCAGGGCCTGCCGGCCCGTTCGTCGGTGAAAACGACCCAGGGCCTGCCGGCCCGTTCGGTACTGAAAACTACCCAGGGCCTGCCGGCCCGTTCGTCGGTAAAAACAGGCCACTGGCCTGTTTTTCGGGCCCTCCTCACCCACTGGATCATTTTCCGGGCGCTGCGAGCCCCTTCGGGTGCCTTCGGCATCCGGCGGATGAACCGCCGGACTTACTTTGAATCGGTCTCCGTTCGTTCACCGGCTCCGTGGGATGCTTTTCTCAGGTATTTTGCTCTTTGTCATTGTGCCCGTCTATGCTTCTTTTATTATTCATGCGTAAGTCATGGACGTGATGAACCGGCTGCAGCGGCATTTTCCCGCAAAAGGCGGTTTCCGCTCCAGAAAGCAAAATAATAAAAAAATCCGGAAAATGCTGCTTTTTTACTGCCACCTTCCAGATAGCGCCGTATCTATATATGTCGCGCCGATGAAAAGAGCACGGCGGGACGCACAACAAAGATGATTGAGCGCCGGAGATACACGGCGAAGTATGGAGGGTAAAAAATGTTTGAGAAAGTTGCTTCTTTTCTGTTCACGCTGGGCCTGATGGGCTGGAACATCTATAACATCGTGCGCGGTCACGCGTCTGTGTTCACCTGGATCATGCTGGGCGTGCTGGCCCTGGGCGGGCTGTTTGAGCTCGGCGCCATCTTCGAGGCTCACGAAAAGAACAGCCAGAACGCCGATCATCAGAATGAAGGCAGCCAGAACGCTCAGGATCATGCGGAACCCCGGATGTCCGACAGCGACGCTGACGAGCACGATCATACCGAACGCTTCGCCGCGTAAATCCCGAAAATATAAAAAACCGGACGATCACAAAAGGATCGCCCGGCTTTTTGATTTACGGTGAAGACAGCTGACGCGGAGGAAGCGTCAGGGATGCGCACAAGCTGTTTTGTTTATTATGAAGTCATCCATGCCCTTTATCCTGCCGTCACCCGGCGGAGAAGATCACGCTGCTTTTCGGTCAGGACTGCGTCCCCCGCCTCCCGCAGGGCTTCCACATGCTCCAATCGGCTGGCTCCCACCAGCGGAAACGTCGGGAAAGGCTGGGCGGTCAGCCAGGCAAGCGCCACGCTGCCCACGGACAGGCCGGTTTCTTCCTGCACCTTATGAATGCCTTCCAGAATGGACCTGTTTTCAGGACTGTCAAATTCCTTCTTCAGGCTTTCCGTCAGCGCCGCCTCCCCGCCTTTTTCCAGGCGGGTAAAGTATGCATGGGCCTGGGAAGAAAAGCAGCAGCAGACCATGCCTGTTTCAGCATGCATCCGCCAGGTTTCCGCGTCCATACCGCGGGTGGTGTCGTCCAAAAAGAAATGCTGCCTGGCCAGGCTGAACTGGGGCTGGTTGGCGGTCAGCCGGGTCAGCCCATGGGCGTCGGCATAGGCGTTGGCTTCCCGGATCCGCTCAGGTTTCCAGTTGGAAACGCCGATCATCCGGGCGGTGCCGTCTTCGATCAGGCTCTGGAGGGTTTCCATGATACCGCCCACCGGGCGCGACTCATCGTCCCGGTGCAGCCAGTAGATCTCCACATGGTCTGTCCGCAGGTCCTCAAGGCTTTCAGCCATGTCGCTGCGCACTTCCTGGGGGCTCAGGCGGCTGTGATGCAGGTCCGTAAAAGGCGGATGACCGCCCTTGGTGCTCAGAAAAATCCGGTCCCGGTTGCCCCGGTCTTCCATCCAGCGGCCTACGATCTTTTCGCTTTCTCCGTTCCGGGGGGTGGCAAAGTCCCCGTAAACACGGGCTGTGTCGATAAAATTGCCCCCGAGTGATACATAGGCGTCCATCAGTTCCCTGGCCAGGCTTTCCGGATGTCGCCCGCCGAATTCCGCCGTTCCGAAGCCGATGACGGAAACCGGGTACGTTCCGAACAATTGTTTTCTCATATAATTACTCCTGTGTGCCGGTACCGGATACCGTATGAAGGATGGACAGATGTGAGATGGATTTGCTTAAGATCATGGAAGAAGGGAGAAAGCGTGTCCGTAAGGGAATATGACGCGGAAATTCAAGCAAAAGACGCATACAGATGTGCATGCGTCAGACGAGATTCAGTATCAGTATTACTTCATCGCGGCCTTGCTCATGCCGGTCATGATGTATTTCTGCAGGAAGAGGAACAAAAACACGATCGGTATGATGGCCATGACGGCGCCGGCCATGATCTCGTTGTAGTTGGAGACCTCCTGGCCGGCAAAGGTGTTCTTCAGCTGCTGGACGCCGACGGCGATGGTGCGGGAGGCCTCGGTCTTGGTGACCATCTTGGGCCAGAAATAGCTGTTCCAGCCGTTGATGAAGGAGATGATGCCGACGGTGATCAGCGTGGGCTTGCACATCGGGCACAGGACGTAGACGATGGTGCCGATGCGGCCCATGCCGTCGATCTTGCCGGCCTCGATGTAGCTGTTGTCCACCGACATGAAATTCTGCCTGAGCATGAACACGAAGTAGGCGCTGACCAGGTTGGGCAGGATCAGGCCCATCCAGGTATCGATGAAGTTCATGCGGGAAATCAGCACGTAGATAGGCACGAAGGTGACCTGAATGGGCACCATCAGCGCGCCCAGCACCAGCATGAACAGCACGTTCCTGCCCTTAAAGCTGCCCTTGGAAAAGCCGTAGGCCGCCAGCACGCCGATGGTCAGCTCCCCGCACATGATGCCCAGGGTGGAGATCAGCGTGTTCAGCAGGTAGCGCACGAAGGGGGCGCGGTTCAGCACGTTCGGATAGTTTACCCACACAAAGCGGTCAGGCCAGAGGGTGGGCACGGTGGCCATCAGCTCCTCGCTGGTCTTAAAGGAGGTGATGATCATCCAGTAGATGGGGAAAAGGATGACCAGCACCACCAGCGCCGTCGCGAAGTACTGCGCCGCCGTGCGGTAGACGCCGTGGGAGATGCGCAGCTCGTCGTCCGCCCGGACGATGGGGGACACGAAAAGCATGTACAGAAGCATCGCCGCGGCCAGCCCCAGGCAGATCAGCGCGAACGCGCCGAAGCCCCGGTAGCCGCCGGACAGCAGGTTCAGATCCTGCCTGAAATTGTATTCGACAAAGCCTGGCAGCAGCCGGGCCTCTTCCAGGGTCCGGGGAAGGGGCCCGCCGCCGGCGGCCAGCGCGGCGTGGCGGCGGAAAGCCGCGTTATAGCCGGTCAGGCCGATCAGCCACAGCGCTCCGCCGGCCAGAGACAGGAAAAGCAGCAGCACGGCGATATCAAACGCGCCGCTGCGGCGCAGCATGGTCAGCCGGGGGCCAACGTCGCCCCGGGCGCGCAGGTTTTTAAGGCCCCTTTGCCACATGATGGCGGCGGACGCGATCAGCAGCGCGCACGCCGCGCCGACAAGCGCCCACCTGACCCCCATCGGGGTCTTCAGCGGGACGCACAGGAAGGCGGCCAAAAGGAGGACGGCCGCGCACAGGGTCAGGGCGATACCGGTCTTTTTCTGTTTGCTCAGCATTTCCGTCCCCCTCCTCAGCTGTCATAGTTGACGCTGCGGTTGGACACGCGCATCGTGGCGGCCGTGCAGACCAGCAGTATCAGGAAGAACACCAGCGAGACAGCCGCGCCGCGGGCGGTGCGGAAATCCCGGAAGGTGAGGTTGTAGATCCACTGCACCATGACGTTGGTGGCGGTGCCGGGGCCGCCGCTGGTCATGACGTCCACGCTCTGGAACACCTTCATGCTGGCGATGAAGGTGGTGACGAACAAAAACAGGGTCGTGGGGGCCAGCAGGGGCATGGTGATGTAGCGGAAGCGCTGCACGCCGTCCGCCCCGTCTATCGTGGCGGCCTCGTAATAATCCTGCGGGATGCCCTTCATGGCGGACAGGTAGATCATCATCCCGTAGCCTACGACGCGCCAGCCCGTCAGCATCAGGATGCCGGAGAGGGCGGTGTTGGCGTCGATCAGCCAATGGGGGCCGGTGATGCCGAACAGGGACAGGGCGTAGTTGAGGATGCCCTCGGACTGGTTGGCCCCGGTGGCGACGGGGCTGTAGAGGATCCACAAAAACACCACGGCGCTGGTGGACACGGCGATGTACTTGGGCATGAAGACGATGGAGCGCATGAAGTTGAACGCCCGCGTCATGCGGTTGAACAAAAGCGCCAGCAGCATGCCGCCCACCAGGGTGATGACGACCTCCCAGAACATGTAGACCCCGGTGATCCTGAGGGATTCCCAGAAATATTTGGCGCCGGACTGGTTGAAAAGCCAGTTGTAGTTGGCAAAGCCGATGAATTCCTGCTCGTTGGTGGTCAGTATCTTCATATCCGTAAAGGAGATGCGGACCAGGTCGATGACCGGATAATAGACGAACAGCAGGAAAAACACCAGCACCGGCTCCACGCAGAACAGGTCCTTCATTTCCTCCCAGTTCTGGATAAGCAGCATGACGCCGTTGAAGATCAGGACCAGGCCTAAAAGCAGGATGGGGATGGCGAAGTTCAGCAGGGTGCTGACCAGGGCGATCGGAATATCCCCCTTGACGGTCAGGTAATAGGTACCGCGGGCGGGGATGGAAAATACCTGCGCGGGCACGGCGGCCGTTCCTTCGGCCGCGGGGGCGTACGCCACGGCGGTCTCCTCGCCGTTGTTGACGTTGTACAGCACCATGCGCCGGGCTTCCCCGGGCTGGGAGGAAAGGGCCCAGACCGTGAGCGTCGCCGGGCCCGAAACCGTCAGCTTCAGGCTGTCGTACTTGGAGGTGCCGGCGCGGCGGATCTTAAAATAGCGGGAGGAGGAGGCGCCGCTGTCCAGCGTGACGGGACCGTCCGTTTCGGCCACCAGGTTCAGCTGTTCCTTGGTGGCGGGAAACTGGAGGGAAGCGGACTTGAGGGCCTTTTTGCTTTCGCCCGGTTCAAAGGAATCGGCAAGGATGGTATCCTCCGCGAAATCGGCCTGGCCCTCAGTTCCTTCGGTGTAAGAGGCCGCGAAGATGCGCACGCCGCTCTCGTCGCCGTACATATCGAACGCGCCGGTGACCCGGGTGCCGGCGTTCTGGGCGGCTTCGCGGGCGCGGCGCACCTGGCTGACCCATTCGCGGAAGGGCGCCAGCTGCCAGTCCTGCGCCAGATAGCCCAGCAGCCCCACGGCGAACACGAGGACGCCCAGCGCCAGCAGGACAGCGCCCGCCGCTTTCTGGGCCCGGGAGATCCGCTTTTTCTTCTTGGGATACAGCTGGGACGCTTGTTTTTTCATCGCTTCGGCCTCACAGCATAAAAAAGATCCATAGGGCGCGGCCGGCTTTGCCGGCTCATCCGCGCTGTCAAACAGGAGGGGTTAAGGAAACTCTGAATAAATGAGCAAAGCAGAACGGCGCCACCTCATCCGTCCCGGCAAAAACAGTTGAATTCACTGATGCTATTGATTCTGCCGGTCCACCACCAGGGCCTACCGGCCCGTTCGCAGCTGATGACAGGCCACTGGCCTGTCATCCAAGACGCTGCTCACCCCCTCAAGGGGAAGGCTTTAATCAGCTTTTCCTTAAATAAAATGGACAGGCGGGGGAGGCGTACCTCCCCCGCCCCGGTCAACAGACGGCCGGCGCAAAGCCGGCGGCCGTTTTTAAACCCGGATTACTGAAGCAGCTCGGTGATCTCCTGGGCCAGGGCGTCCAGGGTCTCCTGCACGGGCGCGCCCTCGTTGAAGATCTTGGCCAGGGCGTGGCGCCAGGCGTTGGCGCAGCTGTCGTAGGCGGGATCCTGGTTGCGGGGGTTGATCCAGGCGGACATGGCCACGATGTCCCGCATGGCGGGCTTGCGGGTCAGGAACTCCTCGTATTCCGGGGTGCCCTGCACGCTCTGGCGGGTGGGGAAGTAGCCGGTCTTGTCGGACCAGTAGAGGTTGATCTCGGGGCTGGTCATGAACATGAGGAACTGCCAGGCGGCGTTCTTTTCAGCCTGGGAGGCCTTGGCGGGGATGAACACCACCGCGCCGCCGACCTCGCTCTTGAAGGATTCGCCGTCGCTGCCGCCGGGCAGCCAGGCCATGCCGACCTCAAAGGGATTGGCGGATGCGGCCACGCGGTCCATATAGGTGCCGTAGAGGGAGGAGGTGTGGAACACGGAGAACGCGCCGCCGTCGATGAACAGGTTGCGCATGTTGCCGGAAGCGCCCTCGCCGTAGGCGTAGTAGGCGTAGCCCTTGTCGATCCATTCCTTCATCTTGGTGGTGATCTCCACGGACTTTTCGGAGTTCACGTCCGTCGTGCGGTCGGGCAGGACGGTCTCCACGCCGTTGTTCTTGAACAGCATCTCATAATACCAGTAGTCCCAGCCGCCGAACACGGTGCCGTAGCGGACGGTCTTGCCGTTTTCGTCGAAAATGGTAGCCTTCTCCAGGAAGGCGTCCATATCGTCGATGGTCTTGGGCATCTCGATGCCCTCGGCCTCCGCCGCGGTCTTGTTGTAATACATGACCTGGGTGGAGATCAGGTAGGGCAGGCAGATCTGCTCGTCGTCATAGCTGGTGGAGGCGATCAGGCCCTCGCCGAAGTCCGCCACGTCGTAGTCGTAGGCTTCGATATAGTCGTCCAGCGGCTCGCACAGGCCCTCGGAGCCGTACTGGGCCGGGTAGGAGGTGTTGGTGGAAACCAGGGCCGGCACGGAGCTGGCGCCGGAATCGTCGCCGTTGGCGGAAACGAATTCCGCGTGGATGGTGGCGTAGTTGCCGATGTACTGCGGTACGACCGTGATGCCCATGCCGTTTTCTTCGTTGAAGCGGTTGACCATGTAGTCGATGTACTCGTTGTACTGATCCTCGTGTGCGTGCCACCAGGTGATGGTGATGGGCTCGGTGACGTCATACTCCGTCGCGGCCAGGGCGGCGGTGGACATGAGCATCATCGCGCACAGAAGCATAGCCAGGAACTTCTTCATATACATATCTCCTTTTCATGTTTTGCGCGGCGGCCGCCCGGGAAGCTCCCGTATTTGGGCCGATCTGCCGTGCTTTTGGACATATTATACAGCTTTGCGGGATCATTGTCAAGCTAAGGGGCCCTGCTTCACTTCCACCCTTTTTCCCCGATATTATCCGGGTTGAGCTCCAGCGGGCTCATCACGTAGGGCCGGCACTGGGCGCTCAGGCCGCCGTCGATGTAGACGGCCTGGCCGGTGATGAAGCGGGCGGCGTCGGAGCACAGAAAGCAGATCAGCTCCGCGCAGTCCTCCGGCCGGCCCTGATAGGGAAGGGGGGTGTCGAATTCTTCGAGCCTGCGGGCCTTCAGCTGCTCCTCGCTGCGCCTGGGCACGAAATGGCCCACCACGGACGCGGGGCTGATGGCGTTCACCCGGATGTCCCAGGGTGCCAGCTCCAGCGCCACGGCGCGGGTGAAGGCCTCCACCCCGCCCTTGGTGGTATCGTAGGCCACGCAGTTGCGGTGCGCCTGGGTGGCGGCGATGCTGGACAGGTTCACGATGGCCCCGCCCTCGTTTATTTCCACCATCCGCCGCGCGGCCAGCTGGGTCGCGTAAAAGACGCCGTCCAGGTTGACGCGCAGATGCTCGTCCCACCAGTGGTCCTCGGCGGTCAGAAAGGGCGCGGGATGATCCACCGCCGCGTTGTTCACCAGAAAGTCGCACTGGCCGAAGGCGGCAAACACCTGGTTAAACATGGCGTTCACCTGCTCGCGGGACGATACGTCCGCCAGCAGGCCGATCACCTGTCCGCCGTCCGCCTCGCTTTTTATCTTTTCCACCGCCTCAGCCAGCCTGTCCGGCCTGCGCGCGTTTACAGCCACGTTCGCCCCGCGCCGGGCGAACAGCCTGGCTGTTTCAAAGCCGATGCCCCGGTAAGCGCCGGTCACCAAGGCGGTCTTTCCGTCAAAACGCATATCCCTTTTCCTCCTTGTCCGGTGACTGTTCAGTAAAACTGAACAGTCACCGCATGGGGGACTTGCGTCCCCCCTACGAAACCCTCCTGCAGATTTGCCTGTCGTCCCTTCGGGAGCCATAGGCCCAGGGCCTGCCGGCCCGTTCTCGCTGAAAACAGGCCACCGGCCTGTTTTCCGGGCGCTGCGAACCCAGACGGCAAATCTGTAAGGGAGAAATCGCTGC
>CADAQF010000033.1 GCA_902790015.1 uncultured Eubacteriales bacterium
CGGCAGCACCACACTCAATATGAAGCTGACAGCTTCGGAATCGCTGCTGGCCAACTATTACCGCCTGTGCGTGACCGACGACGCCGGCACCTGGTATTCTAACGCCGTCAAGGCCACATTGATCGACCCGCCGGTGGTCACCGCCGCCGTCTCCTTCACCAAGGCGCCCATCGGAGCTACGGTCACCTTCACCGGCACGGTTTCCGGCATCACCGGCACAGCCAAATACCAGTGGCAGAAGAGCACGGACAAGACCGACTGGTCCAACTCCGCGCAGAACGGCTACGCCACCAAGGTCATGAAGCTGACCGCCACGGAGGACCTGCTCAAATACTATTACCGCCTGCGTGTGATCGACGACGCCGGCACCTGGTATTCAAACGCCGTCAAGGCCACGTTTATAACAGAGACATTCATCATCAGTCCTTCCGGCACGATTACCTTATCCGGAGCGGATGCTTCCACTATCGATGTCTCGGTGACCAGCAATACGGACTGGACTGCGGAAAGCGATCAGACATGGCTGACGGTCGGAACCAGGAGCGGCAGCGGTAACGCCACAGTGAAGCTGAGCGCGGCAGCCAACACTTCCAGCTCCTCACGTACCGCTACTGTGACTTTCAGGTATGGTTTATCCAACAGAACTGTTTTGCTGAAGGTCAAGCAGGACGGTACAGATGACATTATCTTTGATATCGATCCGGACGGTACGATATCCTTCCTGGCCGACGGCGGAACAAAACCCATCAGAATCACCAGCAACACGGACTGGACAGTTAACAGCAACCAGAGCTGGCTGACCGTTAACGTCAGGACAGGAACCGGAAACGGCAGTGTAACGCTGACAGCGGATGAGAATACTTCCTACCAAACCCGCAGCGCCACAGTGACTTTTACCTATGGGCCTTCCAATGAAGAGATAACGCTGAGAATCACACAGCCCGGCAGGCAAATACCGATGGCCACTCCGGACCCCTGGTATACTGACCCCGGAGATTATTACTTCGAAATCGACTGGGAAGACACGGAAACGATATACATGCTGCCCGATGGCGGAATAAAAACCATCAAAATCACCAGCGACACGAAGTGGACTGCAGAAAGCAGCCAGAGCTGGCTGACTGTCACTCCCGCGAGCGGGTATAGAGACGGCAGTGTATTGTTGACGGCGGATGAAAATCCTTCCAGCGCACCTCGAAGCGCCACTGTGACTTTTACCTATGGGCCTAACGATGAAACGATAATACTGAAAGTTACGCAGTCCGGCCAGGCCACGCCGATAAACCCCGTGTAACTGACTGTAAGACAGTTGCTTTATTGTATCGATGGCAGTCTGAGCGTCAGTCTGATCGGCCTGTTATCAAATATCCTAAGAGGTTATCGCGCAAGAAATCATTCTGAAATAAGATTAGAACGGAGCTTTCCTCCTCTGCCTCAGCAGCCGGAAGCTCCGTTTTTTGGATTTATGCAATGGCATTGTGTTTCGGCGGGATTTTTTTGCCGCACGGCTTGCGGAAAGGGGCCGTTTTCGGTATACTGGCTGCGGTAACCTTGACGAAAGAAGACGGGAGGAAAAGCCTATGATGGGACCGGGCGGCGGCATGCGGGGCGGCCGCGGATTCATGACGGAAGAGGAAAAGGCGAATACGCCGAAGGTCACCGGGGCACTGCTTAAAAGGGTTTTTTCCTATCTGAAGCCCTATCGGGGGCAGCTGACCGGGGTGCTTTTGTGCATAGTGGTCAGCGCCACGCTGTCCACCCTGCCCAGCATCCTGACCGGCCGGATCATCGACGAGGGTCTGATCGCGGGCGACCTGCCGGTGCTGGTAAGGCTGATCCTTTTGTCCTTGGGCGTGACGCTGGGCGCCAACCTGATCGGCGTGGGGCAGAGTTATCTGAACACCTGGATCGCCCAGCACATCACCTTCGATATGCGGGGGCAGATGTTCCGCCATCTCCAGCAGATGAGCCAGCGGTTTTTCACCTCCACCAACCAGGGCGAGATCATCACCCGCATGACGGGGGACATATCCGGGGTGGAATCGGTGATCACCAATACCTTTTCCAATATCCTTTCAAATGTATGCACCCTGGCGGTGGCGGTGACGGCGATGTACCGGAAAAACTGGATCCTCGCCACCATCGGCATCCTGGTGGTGCCGCTCTTCGCCCTGCCCACCCGCAGGGCCGGCAAGACCCGCTGGACGCTTACGCGCCAGGCGCAGGCCTGCAACGACGAGATAAACGGCATCCTGAACGAGACCATGTCCGTGTCCGGCCAGACCCTGGTTAAGCTCTTTACCCGCGAAGACTACGAGTACGGGCGCTACCAGGAGGCCTCCCAGAGGATGATCCGCCTGAACATCCGGGAAAAGCTGGCGGGACGGTGGTTCATGGTGGTGGTCAGCACCTTTGCAAGCATCGGCCCCATGCTTTTGTACCTGGTGGGCGGCATCCTGATGATGCGCTACGACGCTCAGCTTACGGTGGGCGACATCACGGTGCTGGTGACGCTTCTGGGCCGCATGTACGGGCCGGTCAACCAGCTGCTGAACCTGCAGGTGGAGTGGATGCGGTCGATGGCCATGTTCTCCCGGATATTCGAGTATTTTGATATGCCGGTGGAGATCAGGAACCCGGAGCATCCGCTTATCCCCAAGGAAGCGCACGGCGCCGTGTCCTTCAGCCACGTGGACTTTTCGTACGACGGCTCCCGGCAGATATTAAAGGATGTATCCTTTGAGCTGAAGCCCGGGCACAGCGTGGCCATCGTGGGGCCCAGCGGCTCAGGCAAGAGCACGCTGATCAACCTGATCCCGAGGCTTTATGACGTGACGGCGGGGAAGGTGCTTTTTGACGGCACGGATGTCAAGAAGCTGGACCTGAGCTGGCTGCGCGACAGCATCGGCGTGGTCACCCAGGACACCTATCTGTTCAACGGTACCATACGGGATAATCTTCTGTACGCCAAGCCCGACGCCACCGACGAGGAGCTGCTGGCCGCCTGCGACCAGGCCAACGTGCTTGAATTCCTGAGCCGGCAGGAAAAGGGCCTGGACACGGTGGTGGGCAACCGGGGGCTCAAGCTGTCGGGCGGCGAAAAGCAGCGCCTCAGCATCGCCCGCGCCCTGCTCAAGGACCCGGCGCTGCTGATTTTTGACGAGGCCACCAGCGCGCTGGATTCCATTTCGGAAAGCAAGATACAGGCGGCGATCGACCCGCTGGTCGAATCCCGCACGTCCATACTGATCGCGCACCGGCTGTCCACCATATTGTCGGCGGACGAGATCCTGGTGCTCAAGGACGGGCAGATCGTCGAGCACGGAAGGCACGAGGACCTGGTGAACCGGGGCGGGGTCTATACCGAGCTTTATGAGACGCAGTTCAAGCCCAGGGGGCTGGAACAGAAGGGAGAAAAGGAATGACGGAACTGGAAGCGGTATATGCGCGGCATTCGGTCAGGCGTTATCAGCCTGTCGCGGTTCCGAATGACAAGGCGGAGGCGCTGATTGAAAAGCTGGCGGCCCTCAACCGGGAAAGCGGGCTGTCGCTCACTTTTTTAAGGGACGCGGGCGATGTGTTCGGGCGGCTGATGGCCCGGGCCATGGGCCTGGCCTCCGCTCCGTCGGCTATCCTGTGCTTTGGGCCCGACAGGCCGGGGCTTGAGGAGGAAACGGGCTTCTACGGGGAAGCGGCCGTGCTTTTTGCCCAGCAGATCGGGCTTAATACCTGCTGGGTGGGCATGTATAACCGTAAATCCGCCCTCGTGATTCCGCCCAAAGGGCAGCGGCTGACGCTGGCCATCGCGGTGGGACTGGGCCAGGACGGGGGAAAGCCGCGCAATTCCAAAAAGACGGAACAGGTGTCCGCCGGGCCGGACGACAAGCCCGCGTGGTTCAAAAAGGGAATCGAGCTTTCGCTGCTGGCCCCGACGGCCATCAACCAGCAGAAGTTCCTCTTTACGCTCAGGGAGGACGGGACGGTGGAACTGTCCGGCCAGGAAGGGCCTTTTTACCGGGTGGACCTGGGGATCGTCAAATATCATTTCCTCCTGGGTGCCAGGGAAATGGGCGCCTCCCCCGACGTCATCACGGTGTGACGGGCGGACGGGCGCTTTTCAGGCTCAAGCGCATATAGATTGGATTTTTATAGTTGACAAGGGCGGGAAATGGTGTATAATATTCAGCGTTATACCTATTTCCTGCATTTTTATTCAGCGAAAGGCCATTTTATGAAACAGGTATTCATCGACGGCGCGTCGGGGACGACGGGACTGAGGATTTATGAACGGCTCGCCGCCAGGAGCGACATCTCCCTGATCACCCTCCCCGAAAAGGACAGGAAGGATCCTTCGGCCATCCGGGACGCCCTTAACCGCAGCGACATCGCCTTTCTGTGCCTGCCCGACGAGGCGGCGCTGGAGGCGGCGGAGATGGTGGAAAACCCGGCTACCGTCGTGCTGGACGCCTCCACCGCGCACCGGACGGCGGCGGGCTGGGTGTACGGCTTTCCGGAGCTTTCGGAAAGCCAAAGGGAGGCCGTGCGCGCGGGCAGAAGGATCGCCGTGCCGGGCTGTCACGCCAGCGGCATGATCGCGCTCATATACCCGCTGGTCGAAAGCGGGCTGATCAGAAAGGATACGGCCCTTTTCTGCTTTTCCCTGACCGGCTACAGCGGCGGGGGCAAGAAGATGATCGCCCAGTACCAGGCGGGGGAGCGAAGCGCCCTGCTGGATGCCCCGCGCCAGTACGCGCTGACCCAGCGGCACAAGCATCTAAAGGAAATCACGCATGTGACCGGACTTACGGTGACGCCGGTCTTCTGCCCCATCGTGGCGGATTTTTACAGCGGGATGGAGGTCACGGTGCCGCTGTTTATAAAGGACGTGCAGGGATCAGCGGAGGACGTCCGCGCGTGCCTTAAAAACCGCTACCGGGACGGCCTGGTGCGCTATCAGGACGGGGATGACGGAGACGGCTTCCTGTCCGCCGCGCAGATGGCGTGGCTGGACACGATGACGGTGACCGTGCTGGGCAACGAGGAGCGGCTTTTGCTCTGCGCCCGGTTTGACAACCTGGGCAAGGGCGCTTCCGGCGCGGCCATACAGTGCATGAACCTGACCATGGGCGTGCCCGAGGAAACGGGGCTGTGCCTGGTCAGAAAGTAACGTGAAATCCATGGGGGAGGAAGAGGACATGATCCATCAGATATCAGGCGGCGTGTGCGCGGCCCGGGGGTTCAGGGCCAACGGGCTGCACTGCGGCATCCGCCAGAACAAGACGAAAAAGGACCTGGCGCTTATCGTGAGCGAAGTCCCCTGCCAGGCGGCGGCGGTGTACACCACCAACCTGGTCAAGGGCGCGCCGATCATCGTGAACAGGGAGCATCTTAAAAACGGGGTGGCGCAGGCCGTCATCTGCAACAGCGGCATCGCCAACACCTGCGCGGCGGACGGCGTTGAGAAGGCCAATACCATGGCCCGGATCTGCGCGGAGGCCACGGGGCTTAAGGAAGAAGATATCATCGTGGGCTCCACCGGAGTGATCGGGCCTTCGCTGAACCTGGACCCCATCCGGGCCGCCCTGCCTGAGCTGATTTCCGGCCTTACGGCGGACGACGCGGGCAGCGAAAGGGCCGAGCAGGGCATCATGACCACTGACACAAGGCCCAAGTCCGCCGCGGTGTCCTTCACGCTTTCGGGGAAGGAATGCCATTTGGGCGGCATCGCCAAGGGCAGCGGCATGATCCACCCCAACATGGCCACGATGCTGGTGTTCATCACCACCGACGCGGCCATATCCGCGGGGATGCTGCAAAAGGCCCTGAGCACCGACGTGCAGGGCACCTTCAACATGACCAGCGTGGACGGGGATACCTCCACCAACGATACCTGCGTGATCATGGCCAACGGCATGGCCGGCAACCCCCGGGTGGATGAAGAGGGCGCTGATTTTACCGCCTTCATGGAGGCGCTGAACACGGTGACGGTGTCATTGTGCCGCCAGATCGCCGGGGACGGCGAGGGGGCCACGCGCCTGATCGAGTGCGCGCTCAGCGGGGCTAAAGACCTTAAAACGGCCCGGAAGCTGGCCAAGGCCGTCGTCTGCTCAAGCCTGGTCAAAGCGGCCATGTTCGGGGCGGACGCCAACTGGGGCCGCGTGCTGTGCGCCCTGGGCTACGCCGGGGCCGACCTGGACGTGAACAGGGTGGACGTTTCCTTCCGCTCCTCCGCGGGCGAGGTACAGGTTTGCAAAGACGGCGCCGGCATCCCGTTTTCCGAGGAAGAGGCCAAGAAGGTGCTGCTGGAGCACGAGATCGAGATAGCCGTCGCCTGCGGCGACGGGGACGGCTGCGCCACGGCCTGGGGCTGCGACCTGACTTATGACTATGTGAAGATCAACGGGGATTACCGCACCTGATCACAACGGAAGGACGGATAAGGAAAAGCTATGCAGGAAGCCAATTTCACCAACGCCCAGCGGGCGGAGGTGCTGGTGCAGGCGATGCCCAACATCCAGCACTACACCGGCTCCATCGTGGTGGTCAAATACGGCGGCAACGCTATGGTCAACGAAAGCCTTAAGCAGCAGGTCATGGAGGACATCGTGCTGCTGAGCCTGATCGGCGTGCGGGTGGTGCTGGTGCACGGCGGCGGGCCGGAGATCACGGACACGATGAAAAGGATGGGCAAGGAAAGCGTCTTCGTGGACGGGCTCAGGGTAACAGACCGGGAAACGGTGGACATCGTGCAGATGGTGCTGGCGGGCAGGATCAACAAAAGCCTGGTCAATCTGCTGGAGGTCAAGGGCGGAAGGGCCATCGGCCTGTCCGGCATGGACGACCGGCTGATCGTGGCCCGGCAGAAGGACGAAAAGCTGGGCTATGTGGGCACAGTGACGCGCGTGAACGTCCGGCCGGTGGTGGATCTGCTGGAAAAAGGGTATATCCCCGTGGTGTCCACGCTGGGCTGCGACGAACAGGGCAATATCTACAACATCAACGGGGATACCGCCGCCGCCGCGGTGGCCGGGGCGCTGGGGGCGCGCAGGCTCATCCTGATGACGGACATCGACGGGATCCTCAGGGACCCTTCAGATCCCCAGAGCCTCATCCCCGTGCTGACCGTGGCGCAGGCGAGACAATTGCAGGGAGAGGGCGTCATTTCAGGCGGCATGATCCCCAAGGTGGAATGCTGCATTTCGGCCATCGACAGCGGGGTCAAGAAGGTCATCATCCTGGACGGCAGGGTGCCGCACGCGCTGCTGATGGAGCTTTTGACCGACCAGGGCGCGGGAACGATGATCCAGTCCTGACGCGCGGCGGAGGGATAAGGAGAACTGGGGGTACACTATGGACAGGATTCAGGAGCTTGATTCGCGCTTTATCGCCCATACCTACGGCAGGTTCCCCGTGACGCTCGTTTCGGGCAGGGGGTCGGTGGCGCTGGACGAACAGGGAAAAGAATACATCGACATGGGCAGCGGCATCGGCGTGACGGCCTTTGGGCTGGCGGACGAAAAATGGGCTGAGGCCGTGAGCGCGCAGGCGCATACGCTGCAGCACATGTCCAACCTTTACTATACGGCGCCCTGCGTGCGGCTGGCCGAGCTGCTGTGCGAAAAGACGGGACTCAAAAAGGTCTTCTTCGGCAATTCCGGGGCGGAGGCCAACGAGTGCGCCGTCAAGGTGGCCCGCAAGTGGGCGCAGGACAAAAAGGGCGTGGACTTTGGGACCGTCATCACGCTTAAAAACTCCTTCCACGGGCGGACGCTGACCACCCTGGCCGCGACCGGGCAGGATCATTACCACGAGCTGTTTCAGCCGCTGACGCCGGGCTTCGTCCACGCGGAGCCGGAAAACCTGGAGGACATGGAGCGGCTGCTTAAGGAAAACAAGGCGGCCGGCATCCTGCTTGAGTGCGTGCAGGGCGAGGGCGGCGTGGTGGTGATGAGCCCGGAATACCTGCGGGGCGTGGAGCGTCTGGCCCGGCAGTACGACGTCCTTCTGATGGTGGACGAGGTACAGACCGGCAACGGCCGCACCGGACGGATGTATGCGTATATGCACGCAGGCATTCGGCCCGACGTCGTGACCACGGCCAAGGGCCTGGGCGGCGGCCTGCCGCTGGGGGCCTGCCTGATCGGCGAAAGGGCGCAGGACGTGCTGGGCCCGGGGGATCACGGCTCCACCTTTGGGGGCAACCCCGTCTGCTGCGCGGGCGCGGTCAGCGTCGTGGAGCGGCTGGACGACCGTCTGCTGGACGAGGTCCGGCAGAAGGGAGACCATATCCGGGAATGCCTTTGCCATGCGGAGGGCGTCAGGGATATTTCGGGCCTGGGCCTGATGGTGGGCATCCTGCCCGGCAAGAGGCCGGCCGCCCAGGTGGTCAGGGGCTGTATGGAAAAGGGCGTGCTGTGCCTGACAGCCAAGGACCGCGTGCGGCTGCTGCCGGCGCTCAATATCCCCCTGCCCGTGCTGGATAAAGCCCTGGCCGTGCTCAGGGAAGAGCTGGCCGCCGATGCATAAGCCCGCGTGAGGCCCGGGGCAGATTCCGGATAAGCCGCGCGTCCGGCTGTGCCTGTCAAAACAGCGGCAGTAGTAATTAAATAACGCCTGGCCGTCAGCGCTGGCTGAAGCAGGGCGGGGCAGACTATAAATCGTCATCAGCACCGGGAGAGCGATCTCCCGGCTTTTTCATGGGGATAGCAACAGCGGCGGAAGGGCCGGCAGGCACTGGAAGAGACGGCCGATACGAAGGAGTCGGACGGCTTTGAACCCTGCCTTACGGACGCGGGGAGACAGAAAAAGCGTGCGACTGCGAGGAGGGAACGAAAAAAACCTCCTGCCAAGGTGGACAGGAGGAAAATGATCCGCTGTTGGGAACGGGGCCCGGAGGGGCGGTCAGGCGGCGGGAAGGGCTTCGTCTTCGGGAGCGGGCTCTTCGGCAGGCGTCTCGGGCGCGGCTTCGGGAGCGGGCTCTTCAGCGGGCGCTTCGGGCGCGGCTTCGGGGGCGGGTTCATCGGCGGGGGCGTCGGCAGCGGCTTCGGGGGCCGGCTCTTCGGCGGGCGCCTCGGGCGCGGACTCATCGGGCAGCGTTTCGGGGGCGGGCTCTTCTTTGGCCCCGATGAGGGCAAGGATCTGCGTAAGCCGCTCGCGCAGCTCGCTCAGGGTAGCTTCCAGCGCTTCCTTTTCAGCCTGCAGGGCATTGAGCCGGGAATCGGTGTCGGCCAGCGCGGCGGCTGATTCGGTCAGCTTGCCGGAAAGATTGTCCGCCTCGGCAGTTTTGAGCGCCAGCTGTTCGGACATGGCGGAGAATTCGGTCTTCACGGTTTCCGCCTGGGCGCTGGCCTCGGCGGCTGCGGCTTCGGCGGCTGCGGCGCGGGCTTCGGCTTCGGCCAGGGCGGCCTGAACTTCGGTGACCTGCGCTTCGGCGGCCTGGGCGCGGGCTTCGGCATCGGCGGCGCGGGCTTCTGCGTCAGCCGCTTTGGTTTCGGCCTCGGCGGTGGAGGCCTGGGCGCGGACGGAGCTCTCCTCATTCTGGGCGGCCTGCTCCTGCGCTTCGGTCAATTGCAGGGTCAGCGTCTCCATCTGGGAATCCATCTCGGTCAGACGGGTGCTCATCTGGTCGGTTTCCTGCTGGGCGGCGGCTTTTTCGTCCGTCAGCGTCTGCAGGGACTGCTGGGTTTCGGTAAGCTCGGCGGTCAGACTGTCCACCTGGGCCTTCAGATCGGCGGCGCTGGCCTCGGCGGCCGTACGAGCGGCGGTCTCGGCGTCGAGCTTCTGGGCGAGGGTCTGGGCGTTGTTCTTCTGGCCGTTCAGGTTGCCCATCAGTATGCACAGGGCCACGACCGCGATGACCAGGCAGGAGCAGACGATAATCAGGGATTTTTTCATGAGCGTTTCTCCTTTGATCAGAATGAATGTGCTTTTGTTGGAACAATTATACCATTAAACCCAAGGATGCGGAACAGGGAAAAGATTAAAAATATGTTACAAAGAGACATCCCGGGGCAAACCGCGCCGTCAGAGCAATTTTTTTTTGACATTCGGGGCGGATACGCTATAATGATAGGAAGAAAACAGCCAAAGAAACGGGGGAGGGAAGGGCATGCGCATACTGGAGCTGACCAGGAAGGAATTTGCCGGCGGGCGGCTGATCTACCGGTATGACACGTTCGGCTATTTCGACGTGAAGCCCGGGCGGCAGGGGGATAGCTTCACCCTGACGGTGACCCCGAAAAACGCGGCGCGCCGCCATATCGAATTCGCAGCGGAGATATTCGCGCCCGCGCTTCAGTCGCCCACGCTGTTCATACTGCTGGATAACGCGGGGGAACGCGCGGGCTATCTGGAAACGGAGCCCGAAAACGGCGGAAAGACGCTTCGGGTGACCAACTTCATGGTGGAGGACGGCTGCAGGCGGCGGGGCTACGGGTCGCTGCTTTTATCCCGAGCCAAGACGCAGGCGCGGGCGCTGGGCTGCCGGGCGCTGTCCGTGCGCGTGCCGGCGGGGAACTTTGGCGGCGTGCGCTTCCTGCTGGGGCAGGGCCTGACGCTGACCGGCTACACTGCCCTGCCAGACGCCCCGGGCGCGGAGGAAAACGAGCCGACGCTCGAACTGGGCCTGTTTTTCTGAAAAAGCCCGATAATAAATCAAATAATATTTCTGAAAAAATCAGAAAAAGTATTGACTTTCTTTGACCTTTGATTTATAATACAGTCAACGATCAGGAGATGATCGGGGCGGCCAGAGACCGCTTACAGACATAGCGCCCACGGGCGCTGAAAACCAAGACCCTGAAACCCTTGCGTAAGGCCAAGCGGTACAAGGCCTGATGAATGGAGGCATATATTATGAGCAGTTATTTTCCTACCGTATTTGCTGAGAACCTGTTGGATGCGTTTGACGATTTTGACCGTGAATTCTTCCGCGGCTTCGGCCGGCCGGAGCACGTGCTGTACGGCAAGAACGCGCAGCGCATGATGAAGACGGACGTGCAGGAGACGGAAAACGGCTACGAGATGGCTGTGGACCTGCCCGGCTTTGACAAGAACGAGATCGGCGTGACGCTGGAAAACGGCTATCTGACGATTTCCGCCAGGAAGGGCGTGGAGAAAGACAGTAAGAACGAAAAGGGCCGCATGCTCCGCCAGGAGCGGTACGCGGGCTCCCTGCAGCGCAGCTTCTACGTCGGCGAGGAAATGACGGAGAACGATATCCGCGCTTCTTATGAAAACGGCGTGCTCCATCTGAACCTGCCCAGGAAGGATGCGAAAAAGGTTCCCGAAAAGAAGGTCATCCACATCGAAGGATAAACCTGTGTAAAAATATATGGCAGAAGCACAGCCAGACTGAAATGCAGCCCCCGCCGGACAGCCTCCGGCGGGCTTTTCGTATGCCCGGAAGGAACAGGCCGGGGCCGTCAGGGCAGTGAAAACAGGGGAGCGCCGGCGGAAAAGGGGCGGAAAATGGTCCTAAAAGAAACGCCCGTGTATGAGTGCATCAAAAAGAACGAAAGCCCTTGTAAAAAGGACGTTTTCAGGAAAAAAAGATCAAAAAATCTCAAAAAAAGCTGAGATTTTTTCAGAAAAAGACTTGATTTTTTTGTGTACTGCTGATAGAATGGGCGTGTTGTCTGTTTATGGGATGAAGCGGTAAGTTGCCGTTCTGGCCGGAACGGGTAATTATCGTGGACCAGGCCCGGAAATCGGGCGAACGGACTCTTCAGCCGCGAAACGCGGCGCCCGCGGGTTTGCCCGCAAAGGCGCGTTCGTTGACGGCGCGCCGGGAAGGAAGCACCCTGCGAGGCTTCCGTCCCACCGGGCGATATCTCCCCCCGCAGGTCAAGAGTTACGACAAGGAGGAAAACCTATGGCCAACCAGAAGATCCGCATCAAGCTCAAGGGCTACGAGCATACCCTGGTCGATCAGTCCGCCGAGCGCATTGTGGAAACCGCGAAGCGCACCAACGCCCGCGTGTCGGGACCTATCCCGCTGCCGACCGAGAAGGAGATCGTTACGATCCTCCGTTCTCCCCACAAGTACAAGGACTCCCGCGAACAGTTCGAGCGCAGGACCCACAAGCGTCTGATCGATGTGTACAACATCAACCAGAAGACCGTGGACGCCATGATGAAGCTTGATCTGCCCGCCGGCGTCGATATCGAAATCAAGCTGTAAGGCAGGAGGGTATCATGAAAAAGGCAATTATTGGCAAAAAGCTGGGCATGACCCAGATCTTCCTGCCGGACGGCCGTCTTGTCCCGGTGACCGTCATTCAGGCAGGCCCGTGCAAGGTCGTTCAGAAGAAGACCGTGGAAAAGGACGGCTACGAAGCGGTGCAGTTCGGCTTTGAGGAATTGAACGAAAAGCGCGCCGAAAAGCTGCTGACCCAGCCCGTGAACGGGCATTTCAAGAAGGCGGGCGTCGCTCCCCAGCGCCACCTGCGCGAGTTCCGGCTGGATGACAGCGCTTCCTACGAAGTAGGCCAGGTCATCGGCGCGGACGTTTTCGAGGAAGGCGAGACGGTCGACGTCACCGGCACCACCAAGGGCCGCGGCTACACCGGCGCCATCTACCGCTGGAACCAGCACACCGGCCCCATGGCCCACGGCTCCAAGTATCACCGCGGCGTGGGCTCCCTGAGCGCCAACTCCGATCCTTCCCGCGTTTTCAAGAACAAGCACATGTCCGGTCATTACGGTGTCGAGCGGGTTACCATCCAGCACCTGTCCATCGTCAAGGTGGACAAGGAACGCAGCCTGCTGCTGGTTCACGGCGCTGTGCCCGGCCCGGACAAGGGGCTGCTGCTGATCCGTAATTCCGTCAAGGCCTGACAAGGAGGAAACAAGACATGCCTAATATTGCAGTAGTAGACATGCAGGGCAAGTCGGTGGGCACCATGGAGCTGAGCGAGGAGATCTTCGCCGTAGAGCCCAACGCCGCCGCTATGCACCTGGTTGTCCGCTCCTATCTGGCCGCCCAGCGTCAGGGCACGCAGAGCGCGCTCACCCGCGGCATGGTCCGCGGCGGCGGCCGTAAGATCTATCGTCAGAAGGGCACCGGCAACGCCCGGCACCATTCCAACCGCGCGCCTCAGTTCCGCCACGGCGGCGTGGTGTTCGCGCCCCAGCCCCGCGACTACGTCATCAAGGTGCCCCGCAAGATCCGCCGCCTGGCGATGAAGAGCGCCCTGAGCGCCCAGTTCCGCGACGGCAACATCATCGTGGTGGACGACATCAAGCTGTCCGCCGCCAAGACCAAGCTGGTGGCCGGGATGCTCAAGGCCCTGAACGCCGAAAAGAAGGTGCTGCTTGTCGTCTCTCCCGAGCAGAAGGACGTCGTCCGCGCCTCCAAGAACATCCCCACCGTCAAAGACGCCTATGTCAACACCATCAACGTGTACGAGCTGCTCAAGGCGGACAAGATCGTCGTGGTCAAGGCCGCCATGGAAGCCATCCAGGAGGTGTACGCATGAAAGACCCGCATGATATCATCCTGCGTCCTGTCCTGACCGAAAAGGGTTACGATGGCATCGCGGACAAGCGTTATATTTTCGAAGTGGATATCCACGCCAACAAGACCGAGATCAAAAAGGCCGTGGAAGCCTGCTTCCCGCCCGTCAAGGTCGCCCGCGTCAATACCCTGCGCACCCTGGGCAAGATGAAGCGCCAGGGCCGTTTTGAGGGCCGTACCGCCGAGGTCAAGAAGGCGTATGTGACCCTCACTGAAGAGTCCAAGCCTATCGAGTTCTTCGAAGGCATGATTTAAGGAGGACAAGGTAAATGGGAATCAGAGTTTATAAGCCGACCTCCTCTGCCCGCCGCTTCATGTCGGTGCTTACCTTCGAGGAGATCACCAAGAAAAAGCCCGAAAAGTCGCTGACCGAGCACCTTATAAAGCACTCCGGCCGCAACAACCAGGGCAAGATCACCGTCCGCCAGCAGGGCGGCGGCAACAAGAAGACCTACCGCATCATCGACTTCAAGCGCAACAAGCGCGAGGTCCCCGCGAAGGTCGCCGCGATCGAATACGATCCCAACCGCTCCGCGTTCATCGCGCTGCTCAACTATGTCGACGGCGAAAAGCGCTACATCCTGGCGCCGCTTGACCTGAAGGTGGGCGACACCGTGGTGGCCAGCGAAACTGCCGACATTAAGCCCGGCAACGCGCTGCCCCTGTCCGCCATCCCGGTCGGCACCCTGATCCACAACCTGGAGATCAAGCCCGGCAACGGCGGCCAGCTGGTCCGCTCCGCCGGCATGTACGCCCAGCTGATGGCCAAGGAAGGCGCTTTCGCCCAGGTCCGTCTGCCCAGCGGCGAGGTCCGCAAGTTCCCCATGAACGCCTGGGCCACCATCGGCACCGTGGGCAACACCGACCATGAGAACGTCCGCATCGGCAAGGCCGGCCGCACCCGCCACATGGGCATCCGTCCCAGCGTCCGCGGCGTCGTCATGAACCCCAACGACCACCCGCACGGCGGCGGCGAAGGCAAATCCCCCGTCGGTATGCCTGCCCCTGTTACCCCGTGGGGCAAGCCTGCGCTCGGTTACAAGACCCGTAAGCACAAGAAGTACTCGAACCGTTTGATCGTCAAACGCGCGGGCAAGTAATCCTGCGTAAAGGAAGGAGGATACAAGCATGAGCCGTTCCGTTAAAAAGGGACCTTATGTTGAAGAAGCGCTTATGAAGCGCATTGTCGCCATGAACGAAAGCGGCAGCAAGACGGTCGTCAAGACCTGGAGCCGCGCGTCCACCATTTTCCCGGACTTCGTCGGCCATACCATCGCCGTGCACGACGGCCGCAAGCACGTCCCGGTCTACATCACCGAAGACATGGTCGGCCACAAGCTGGGCGAGTTCGCCCCCACGAGGACCTTCCGCGGCCACGCCGGCGAAAAGTCTGCGGCCGCCAAGTAAGAGGGAAGGAGAAAAGCAATGACAACGAATGCGAAAAAGAGGGCCGAAGCCCGCTCCGCAGAGCGCGCCGCCCGGATCCCTCAGGCAACCGCCAAATACATCCGCATCTCCTCCCGCAAGGCCGGCATCGTGCTGGACCTGATCCGCGGACAGAATGTGGAAAAGGCGCTGGCCATCCTGGAGTTCACGCCCAAGGCCGCCTCTCCCGTGATCTATAAGGTCCTCAAGAGCGCCGTGGCCAACGCCGTCAACAACAAGAACATGAACGAAGACGAACTGTACGTAGCCCAGGCGTATGCCAACCCCGGCCCGACCCTCAAGCGCTACGTAGCCCGGTCCAGGGGCAGCGCTTCCCCGATGCTCCGCCGGACCTGCCACATCACCGTGGCGGTCGACGCAAGAAAGGCTAAGGAGGATTAATATGGGTCAGAAAGTTAATCCGCACGGCGCGCGCGTTGGCGTCATCTTTGACTGGAGCACGCGCTGGTACAGCGATAAAAAGGATTTTGCCCGCCAGCTCAAGGAAGACTATGAGCTGCGCAACGAGCTGAAGGCCAAGTTCTACCAGACCGGCATCAGCCGCATCGACATCGAGCGCAGCGCCAACCGCATGACCGTCAACCTCTTCACCGCCAAGCCCGGCATGATCATCGGCCGCGGCGGCAAGGGCATCGACGACCTGAAGGCCGAGGTCGAAAAGACCGTGGGCCACGCCGTCAACGTCAACGTCATGGACGTCAAGTCCCCCGACACCGACGCGCAGCTGGTGGCTGAGAACATCGCTCAGCAGCTGGAAAAGCGCATTTCCTTCCGCCGCGCGATGAAGCAGTGCATCCAGCGCTCCATGAAGGCCGGCGCCAAGGGCATCAAGACCAGCATCTCCGGCCGTCTGGGCGGCGCGGACATCGCCCGCACCGAGCAATATCACGAAGGCTCCATCCCGCTGCAGACCCTGCGCGCGAACATCGACTACGGTTTCGCCGAAGCGAAGACGACCTACGGCCGTCTGGGCATCAAGGTCTGGATTTACAAGGGCCAGGTGCTGCCGGCCGCCAAGAAAGTGGTCAAGGCTGCCCCCGCCACCGAAGGAGGCAAATAATCTATGCTGATGCCAAAGAGAGTCAAGTACCGCAGGGTACACCGCGGCCGCATGAAGGGCGCCGCGCATCGCGGTAATTTTATTGCCTACGGTGATTGGGGCCTGCAGGCCACCGAGCCCTGCTGGGTGACCTCCCAGCAGATCGAGGCGGCCCGTGTCGCCCTGACCCGTTACACCAAGCGCGGCGGCCAGGTGTGGATCAAGATCTTCCCTGACAAGCCTGTGACCAAGAAGCCGGCCGACACCCGCATGGGTTCCGGTAAGGGTTCTCCCGAATTCTGGGTCGCCGTGGTCAAGCCCGGCCGCGTAATGTTCGAGATCGGCGGTATCGACGGCGCCGTCGCCAAGGAAGCGCTCCGTCTGGCCGCCGGCAAGCTGCCGCTGAAGACCAAGATCATCAGCAAGGAAACACAAGAAGCGGGTGGTGAAAGCAAATGAAGGCCAGCAATTTTGAGTCGATGACCAACGAGCAGCTGACGGATAAGATCGCCGAGCTCAAGACCGAGCTGTTCAACCTTCGTTTCCGGCTTGCCACCGGTCAGCTGGAAAATGTCATGCAGATTTCTTCTGTGCGCAAGGACATCGCGCGGGCGCTCACCGTGCAGCGGCAGAAGGAACTGAAGGCCGACCAGTAAGCCGTGAAAGGAGATAGACCGATGTCTGAAATGACTGAAACGAGGAATCTGCGCAAAACGCGCACCGGCATCGTGGTCAGCGACAAGATGGACAAGACCATCGTCGTCAAGCTGACCACCCGCGTCCAGCATCCTCTGTATAAAAAGTTCATCCAGAAAACCACCAAGATCAAGGCGCACGACGAAAACAACGAGTGCGGTGTCGGCGATACCGTGCGCGTGATGGAAACCCGTCCGCTGTCCAAGGACAAGCACTGGCGCCTGGTGGAAGTTATCGAAAAGGCGAAGTAAGCCGCGTTTGCGCTTACACAGCATGGTTTACGACCTCTCATGGGCCAAAGAGCCGCATGAAGAGGAATCCATAAAGGAGGAAACCCCGTATGATTCAGCCGCAAACGCGACTCAAGGTGGCCGACAATTCCGGCGCCAAGGAAATCATGTGCATCCGCGTGCTGGGTGGATCCTTCCGTCGGACCGGTTCTATCGGCGACATTATCGTGGCGTCGGTCAAGACCGCTACCCCCGGCGGAGCGGTGAAGAAGGGCGATGTGGTCAAGGCCGTTATCGTCCGCGTTCATCAGCCCAAGCGCCGTCCGGACGGAACCTATATCCGTTTTGACGACAACGCCGCCGTTCTCGTCAACGACGACAAGATGCCCACCGGCACCCGTATCTTTGGGCCTGTGGCCCGCGAACTGCGTGAGAAGGATTTCATGAAGATCGTTTCTCTCGCGCCCGAAGTACTGTAAGGGGGATGACGCAAATGTTTGTTAAGGCTAAAGACACCGTCGTTGTCATCTCCGGCAAGGACAAGGGCAAGCAGGGCAAGGTGCTGACCGCCTTCCCCAAGGAAAACAAAGTGATCGTCGAAGGCGTGGCGATGGTGAAAAAGCACCAGAAGCCCCGCATGCAGGGCCAGCCCGGCGGGATCCTGGACAAGGAAGCCGCCATCGACGCCAGCAACGTCATGCTCTACTGCCCCAAGTGCGGCAAGGGCGCCCGCTTCGGCCATCAGGTGACCGAGACCGTTCAGGACGGCAAGAAGGTCCGCAACGTGGTCCGCGTGTGCAAGCGCTGCGGCGCCGCGCTGGAATAAAGGAGGGTATGGAGAATGGCTACCAGACTGCATGATCGTTATGTCAACGAAGCCGTCCCTGCCCTCAAGCAGAAGTTCGGCTACAAGAACCCCATGGAAGTGCCGCGCCTGGAAAAGGTGATCATCAACATGGGCCTGGGCGACTGCAAGGACAACAGCAAGGCTTTGGAAGCCGCCGTTGCCGAGCTGACCCAGATTTCCGGCCAGAAGCCGCTGGTGACCAAGGCGAAGAAGTCCGTCGCGAACTTCAAGGTCCGTGAAGGCCAGAACGTCGGCGCGAAGGTCACCCTGCGCGGCGACAGGATGGAAGAGTTCATGGATAAGCTGGTCAGCATCGCGCTGCCCCGCGTCCGCGACTTCCGCGGCGTATCCACCAAGGCTTTCGACGGCCGCGGCAACTACGCCCTGGGCATCAAGGAGCAACTGATCTTCCCCGAAATCGAGTACGACAAGGTGGAAAAGATCCGCGGCATGGAAATGATTTTCGTAACGACTGCCAAGACGGACGAGGAAGCCAAGGAGCTGCTGCGTCTGCTGGGCATGCCGTTTGCAAACTAAGGGAGGAGAACGATTATGGCAAAGACCAGTATGAAGATCCGTCAGGCCCGCCCGGCTAAATTCTCCACCCGTGCTTATACGCGCTGCACGCTGTGCGGCCGTCCGCACTCGGTGCTGCGCCGCTACGGTATCTGCCGTATCTGCTTCAGAGAACTGGCCTATAAGGGCCAGATTCCCGGCGTCCGCAAGGCCAGCTGGTAAGGAGGAGGAATAACATGGTAATCAACGATCCCATTGCCGATATGCTGACCCGTATCCGCAACGCGCAGGTCGCCCGTCATGATACCGTGAGCATGCCCGCGAGCAACATGAAGAAGAACATCGCCAGGCTTCTCCAGGAGGAAGGCTACATCAAGGGCTGGGAAGCTATCGACGACGGTCTTCAGGGCGAAATCAAGATCACGCTCAAGTACCTGGACAAGAAGCAGCCCGTCATCGTCGGCCTCAAGCGCATCAGCAAGCCCGGCCTGCGGGTGTACGCGTCCTGCGAAGAGCTGCCCAAAGTGCTGGGCGGCCTGGGCGTGGCCATCATTTCGACCAGCAAGGGCGTCATGACCGACAAGACCGCCCGCAAGGAAAAGCTGGGCGGCGAAGTTCTCTGCTACGTCTGGTAATCACGGTTTTACAGGGAGGTAAATCACTATGTCTCGTATCGGAAGACAACCGATTGCTGTTCCTGCCGGCGTGACGGTCCAGGTGAGCGAGAGCAACCTCGTGACCGTCAAGGGGCCCAAGGGCACCCTGACCCAGCAGGTCAATCCGGATATCAAGGTCGAGCTTAAGGACGGCCAACTGCATCTGACCCGTCCTTCCGACGACAAGAACCACCGCGCGATGCACGGCCTCTACCGGGCGCTGGTGCACAACATGGTGGTGGGCGTGACCGACGGCTTCGCCAAGACCCTGGAAATGGTCGGCACCGGCTATCACGCGGAAGCCAAGGAGGGCGGCAAGAAGCTGGATATCGCCATCGGCTTCTCGCATCCCGTCATCCTGGACGCCCCCGAAAATATCACCTTCGAAACGCCCAACCAGACCACCATGGTCATCAAGGGCATCAACAAGCAGCAGGTTGGCAACCTCGCGGCCGATATCCGCGCCATCCGTCCGCCGGAACCCTATCTGGGCAAGGGCATCAAGTACCAGGGCGAGCATATCCTCCGCAAGGAAGGCAAGGCCGGCAAGAAGTAAGGAAGGGAGTGAACGCAGATGTTCAAAAAACGCGACCGCAATGAAGTGCGCGTGATCCGTCACGCCCGCGTTCGTAAAAAGATCAGCGGCACCCCCGACGTGCCGCGCCTGGCTGTGTACCGCAGCAACAAATCCATTTACGCTCAGATTATCGACGATACCAAGGGCGTGACCCTGGTGTCCGCCTCCACGCTTGATCCTCAGCTGAAGGGGCAGCTGGACGAGGTCGATAAGAAGGGCGCGGCCAAACTCGTTGGCAAGCTGATTGGCGAGCGTGCGCTCAACGCCGGCCTCAAGAACGTGGTGTTTGACCGCGGCGGCTACATCTATACCGGACGTGTCGCCGAACTGGCCGCCGGCGCTCGTGAAGCCGGGCTGAACTTCTAAGGGGAGGATAAAGCACATGTATCGCAAGGAAGAACCCCAAAGCGAATTCAAGGAACGCCTGGTTTCCCTCAACCGCGTTACCAAGGTTGTCAAGGGCGGTAAGAATTTCCGCTTCGCGGCCCTGGTGGTCGTGGGCGACGAGAACGGCCGGGTAGGCTGCGCCATCGGCAAGGCCATGGAAGTTCCCGAAGCCATCCGCAAGGCCTCCGAAAGCGCCAAAAAGCACCTGATCAACGTGGCCATGACCGGCACCACGATCCCCCACAGGATCGACGGGCTGTACGGCACGGCCAAGGTGGTGCTGATCCCCGCTGAGGAAGGCGCCGGCGTTATCGCCGGCGGCGGCGCCCGCGCCGTGCTGGAGCTGGCCGGTGTCAAGGACATCCGCACCAAGACCTTCGGCACCAGCAACCGCATCAATACGGTCAAGGCCACCATCGACGGCCTCAGCCGTCTGCGCGACGCTGAGACGGTGGCCCGCATGCGCGGCAAGACTGTCGAAGAAATCATGGATTAAGGAGGATTGACGCAAATGAAACTGAAGATCACATTGGTCAAGTCTCCCATCGCCACCCTGCCCAAGCACAAGGCCAACGTCAAGGCCCTGGGCCTGCGCAAGGTCGGCCAGTCCGTCATCCACAGCGACACCCCCCAGATCAATGGACAGATCTTCGCCGTCAAGCACATGGTGAAGGTCGAAGAAATCGAAGACTGAAATAAAGTATAAGGGAGGGCCCTCCAATGAAATTGCATGAGTTGCAGCCGGCGATCGGCTCGACGACTGCCCCGAAGCGCCTCGGCAGAGGCGTAGGCTCCGGACTTGGAAAAACGTCCGGTAAGGGCCACAAGGGCGCGAAAGCCCGTTCCGGCGGCGGCAAACGGCCTGGGTTTGAAGGCGGTCAGATGCCGCTTACCCGCCGGCTGCCCAAGCGTGGCTTCACCAACATCTACCGCAAAGAATACGCCGCAGTCAACGTGAGCGCTCTGGAGTGCTTTGAAGACGGCGCCGTTATCACCGCGGAAGCGCTGGTGGATGCCGGCCTGCTCAAGAAGACCCTGGACGGCGTCAAAATCCTGGGCGGCGGCGAGCTGACCAAAAAGCTGACCGTCTCGGTGGACAAAGTTACTGCATCCGCTAAGGAAAAGATCGAGGCTGCCGGTGGGAAAGTCGAGGTGAAGTAAGCGATGTGGGAAACCCTGAAGAACGCCTGGCGCATCAAGGAAATCCGCAAAAAGCTTCTTTACACCTTCGGCATGCTGATTCTCTTCCGTCTGGTCAGCGTCATTCCGGCCCCCGGCATCAACGCGGCCAAGGTCAGCGAAGAGATCGCCAAGTATGACGTGCTGAACCTGGTCAACATGATGACCGGTAACGCCTTCAGCCAGATGACCATCATGGCCATGGGTATCACGCCCTACATCAACGCCTCCATTATCATGCAGCTGCTGGCGGTCGCCATTCCGGCGCTGGAGCGGCTGAGCAAGGACGGCGGCGAGGAAGGCCGCAAAAAGATCAACCAGATCACCCGCTACGTCACTGTCGGTCTGGCTATCCTGCAGTCCATCGGCATCATCATGACGCTGAACCGTTCCATGCAGGTGCTGGACACCGCCTACAACAACTTCTGGGGTTACGCGCTGATTGCGCTGGTCATGGCCGGCGGCACCGCGCTGGCGATGTGGATCGGCGAAAGGATCACCAAGAACGGTATCGGAAACGGTATCTCCCTGCTGATCTTCGTCGGCATCGTCTCCAACCTCTTCAACGGCATCCTGCAGGCCTTCGGCGGCCTGTTCTCCGGCCAGCCCGGCTACCTGGATGACGTTGTCATCATGGTGCTGACCACTGTCATCATCGTGGCCCTGGTCACCCTGGTGGACATGGCGGAGCGCCGCATCCTGGTTCAGTACGCCAAGCGCGTCGTGGGCCGCAAGATGTACGGCGGCCAGAGCAGCCACATCCCGATCAAGCTGCTGGCCGTGGGCGTGCTGCCCCTGATCTTCGCCTACTCCTTCATGGCCTTCCCGGGCACGATTATGGCGATGATCAATTCCAACTCCGGCGCCTACAAGTGGTGGGAAGCCAACATGAACCAGACCAGCTGGCTCTACGCGCTCATCTGCGCGCTGCTGATCATCGGCTTCAGCTACTTCTACACCGCCATCACCTTTAACCCCGAGGATATTTCCAAGAATATCCAGCAGCAGGGCGGTCACATCCCGGGCATCCGCTCCGGCACCGCGACCACCAATTATCTGAACCGGACCAACAAGCGGCTGACGCTCTTCGCGGCGCTGTTCCTGGCGATCCTGGCGACGATCCCGACGCTGCTGTGGCGCGGGGTGAACGTATCCGTTCCCTTCGGCGCGTCTTCCATCCTGATCGCCGTGCAGGTGGCGCTTGAAACCATGCGTCAGCTGGAGGCCCAGATGGTGGTCCGTCACTACAAGGGATTCCTTTGATCGGCAGAATATCCTGACTGGTCAAGCGCATATATCCCACCTCCCCGTTTTGCGGGGAGGTGGGATTATGCGGTATAAATGCGCTGCTGCAGACTGAAGGAAAAAGCCTTCAGGGCACGGCTGTACGAGATTAAGGAGAAACGGGATGAATATCATCTTTCTGGGACCTCCCGGCGCGGGCAAGGGAACACAGGCGCAGCTGCTGACCAAGGAGCTGGGCATTCCGCAGATCTCCACCGGAGATATGCTGCGCAAGGCCATGCGGGAAGGCACGAAGACCGGGCTTGAGGCAAAGCGCTATGTTGAATCAGGCGGGCTGGTGCCGGACGAGGTCGTCATCGCCATCGTGCGCGAGCGCCTGGCGGAGGACGACTGCAAAAACGGCTACATGCTCGACGGCTTCCCCAGGACGGTGCCGCAGGCCGAGGAACTGGCGAAGTTCGCCCACATCGACGTGGCGGTGGACCTGGACCTGCCCGATGACGTCATCGTGCACCGTCTGTCCGGCCGGCGCGTTTGCCCCGGCTGCAACGCGACCTACCACATCTCCCAGCTTGGCGGCTCCGACAAGTGCCCCAACTGCGGCGAAACGCTGATCCAGCGCAAGGACGATTCCGAGGAAACGATCAGGAACCGCCTGAAGGTTTACCAGGAACAGACCGCGCCGCTGGTCGATTATTATAAGGGCAAGGGCATCCTGCGCGTCGTTCCCTGCACCGGGACGGTGGAAGAGAATTTTGCCCTGGTCAAGAAGGCGCTCGAGGCATAAATGATCATCATCAAGAATCCGGAACAGATTGCCCTCATGCGCTCGGCGGGCCACCTGCTGTACGATGTGCTGCAGTATCTGGCCAGCCAGGTAAGCCCGGGCATCACCACGGAAGACATCAACCGCATGGCGGACGAAATGATCCGCAAAAACGGGGCCATCCCGACGGAGCTGGGCTACGCGGGCTACCCCAAATCCATCTGTCTGTCCGTAGACGACGAGGTGGTGCACGGCATTCCGTCCCCCAACGTGGTGCTGCAGGAAGGCCAGATCATCTCCATGGACCTGACGCTGAGCCTGAACGGCTGGCAGTCCGACAGCTGCCTGACCGTGCCCGTCGGCGAGATCAGCCAAAAAAAGAAGGAACTGCTGCGCATCACGGAGGAGTGCTTCTGGAAGGGCTGGCATCAGGCGCTTTCGGGCAACCGCATAGGCGATATCAGCGCCGCCGTGCAAAAGCACGCGGAAAGCCACGGCTTCGGCGTCGTGCGGGATCTGACGGGGCACGGCATAGGCCGGGAAATGCACGAGGATCCAAGCGTCCCCAACTTCGGCGCCCCGGGCCACGGCCCCAGGCTCAAGCCCGGCATGACCATCTGCATCGAGCCGATGATCACAGCGGGCACCTGGCGGGTGCACGAACTGGCAGACGGGTGGACGGTGGTCACCAACGATCATCAGCCCGCCTCCCATTACGAGCATACCGTCGTCATCCGTCCCGACGGCGAGCCGGAGATACTGAGCCTGCCGGACGGCGGGAAAGGCAGGGAGCTGCTTTGAAGGCACCGATAGCGAAAGGAAATTTGGTAATTTCCAAAAAAGGGCGTGACAAAGGCAGACTCTTTGTGGTATTATATATGGTAGGCGCTGATTTTGCGTTTCTTTGTGACGGAGACCTGAGAAAGGTGAGCCGGCCGAAGAAAAAGAAGTGCCTGCATCTGGCGCCGACAGCCTACGCCGCCCCCGAAGTGGCGGCGCTGTACGAGGCAGGCCGCCTGAAGGACAGCGACGTCCGTGCCGCTTTGGACGCCGTACGGCAGCAGTTACCGAACTGAGGAGGGTTTTGCGTTTTGTCCAAGGACGATGTAATTGAAATGGAAGGCAAAGTGGTGGACGCTCTGCCCAATGCCGTGTTTCTGGTGGAACTGGCCAATGGTCATCAGATCATGGCCCATATTTCCGGCAAAATGCGGATGAACTTTATCCGCATCTACCCCGGAGACAAAGTCACCGTGGAACTCTCCCCCTACGACCTGACCCGCGGCCGCATCACGTGGCGCAGCAAAAACTGAAAGCACATATCGGGCCTGCGTCCGGTATTTGTTCGGGACGGTCCGCCGTCCGCAACCACCTCTTGGAAGGAGGGAAACCGAAATGAAAGTTCGTCCGTCTGTCAAGCCGATGTGCGAAAAGTGCAAGGTCATCAAGCGCAAGGGCCGCGTCATGGTTATTTGCGAAAACCCCAAGCACAAGCAGCGTCAGGGCTGATGTTACAGGACAGCCTTTATAAAGGCTGTCCTTGAGCGCGTCCGTTTGGACGCGCGGCATCTGCGTGCTTGACCCGGCATTCAGATGCCGCGCGCCGGAAAGGTGCGCCGGGGCCCAAGGGCCCCTTTCACGGAAGCGCCATCGTGCTTCCCGCTTCTTATGTCATGGACGGCGGCGTGGGCGGCTGCCCGGCGGCAAGGGTTGCTTGCTCAAGGGACCACGCGACATGCCGTTCCATATAAACAAAGCCCGCGGCGGGAAACCGTCTATCGCGGGCGCCATCCGCCCCCGCCTGCCCCAGGGGAACTCTACGTCCCTTTCAGGGAAGGAATGAGCGCGGCGGAAGCAACCAACTATTTGGAGGTGTAGACTATCCATGGCACGTATTGCGGGTGTTGACCTGCCCAGAGACAAGCGCGTCGAAGCCGGCTTGACTTACATCTACGGCATCGGCCCCAGGATACCGAAATCAACCCGGATACCCGCGTCAAGGACCTTTCCGAGACGGAGATCAGCAAGCTGCGCGAGTACATCGAGCACCACGTCAAGGTGGAGGGCGATCTGCGCAGGGAAGTATCCATGAACATCAAGCGTCTGGTGGAAATCGGCAGCTACCGCGGTGTTCGTCACCGCCGCAACCTGCCCGTCCGCGGCCAGCGCTCCAAGACCAACGCGCGTACCCGCAAGGGCCCCAAGCGCACGGTGGGCAACAAGAAGAAGTAAGCTAAAAAGCCTGATGCCTGACTTGTCTGTTCAGGCATAACGATTGTCCCCCAACTGGGGGTCTGGAGGGAAAAAAATGGCACCCAAATCCAAACTGAAGAAGACGTCCCGCAAGCGCCGTGAGCGCAAGCTGGTAGAGCGCGGCGTGGCCCACATCAAGTCTTCTTTCAATAATACGATCGTCACCATCACCGACCCCAACGGCAACGCCCTGTCCTGGGCTTCCGCGGGCGGCATGGGTTTCCGCGGCAACAAGAAGTCCACTCCTTTTGCCGCGCAGATGGCCGCTGAGACTGCCGCCAAGGCTTCTCTGGATTTCGGCCTCAAGTTCGTCGACGTTATGGTCAAGGGCCCCGGTTCCGGCCGCGAGGCCGCGATCCGCGCGCTGCAGACCGCCGGCCTGGAAGTCACCATGATCAAGGACGTGACTCCCATCCCGCACAATGGCTGCCGTCCGCCCAAGCGTCGCCGCGTGTAATATAGGAGGAATGTAAAAATGGCAAACAATAAACAGCCGATCGCCCGGAGGGCTCGCGCGCTGGACATTTCTCCGGCCGTCATGGGCTATGCAAACAAGAAATCCCACCGCAATCCCGGCGGCACCCGCCGCAGGAAGGTTTCCGAATACGGCGGGCAGCTGAAGGAAAAGCAGAAGGTCCGCTTTATCTACGGCGTGCTGGAAAAGCAGTTCCGTCATTACTTTGAGAAGGCCTCCAACATGAAGGGCGTCACCGGCGAAAACATGCTGCAGCTGCTGGAGCTGCGGCTGGACAACGTCGTGTACCGCCTGGGCCTGGCCAAGACCCGCCGCATGGCCCGTCAGGTCGTGGGCCACGGCCACATCCGCGTCAACGGCAAGAAGGTCGATATTCCTTCCTATCAGGTGAAGGTCGGCGATGTGATCACCCTTCGTCAGCGTTCCCAGGAAATGGAAATGTTCAAGAGCCTGCGTGAGGGCACCAGCGTGCTGCTGCCCAAGTGGCTGACCTTCGACGCTCAGAATCTCACCGGCACGGTGGCCGCGCTGCCTGCCCGTGACGATATCGATTACGAAGTTCAGGAGAACATGATCGTCGAATTCTACAGCCGTTAATCATGTCCCTGATCGATGAGCTGTTTGATTGAACCGACGGTACCTGACAGGAGGGTTGGACCCAGTGATCGCAGAATTTGAAAAGGCGCACATCGAATGCACGGAGCTTTCCGACAACAACCAGTTCGGTCGCTTTGTGGTGGAACCGTTGGAGCGCGGCTTCGGCCATACGCTCGGCAATGCGCTCAGGCGGGTGCTCTTGAGCAGCCTGACCGGCGCGGCAGTGACCTCCGTCCAGATCGACGGCGTGCAGCACGAATTTTCCACAATCCCCGGTGTGAAGGAAGATGTCACCGAAATCATTCTCAACTTCAAGGAACTGGCGCTCAAGCTCTTCTCTGACAGTGCGAAAAAGATCGAGATCGACGTGACCGGCCCCTGCGAATTCAGCGCGGGCGACATCAAGGTGGACGACGAGGTGGAGATCGTGAACCCCGACCTGCACATCGCCACATTGGATGACGGCGCGCACCTGCATATGTTCATCACCCTGGATCATGGCCGCGGCTATGTCCAGGCGGACCGCAACAAGGACCCGCAGAGCCCCATCGGCGTCATCGCGATCGATTCCATTTACACCCCGATCCGCAAGGTCAACTACTCGGTGGAGGATACCCGCGTAGGGCAGATCACCGACTACGATAAGCTGACGCTGGAGGTGACCACCGACGGGACCATCAACCCCGAGGAGGCCATTTCCCAGGCCGCCCGTATACTGACTGAGCAGCTTTCGCTGTTCTGCGGGCTGACCGACCAGGCCGTCCCCGTGCCCGTCGCCGAGCCGGAGGAGACCAAGAGCGAGCGTCTGCTGGATATGACGATCGAGGAACTGGACCTGTCTGTCCGCGCATACAACTGTCTGAAGCGGGCCGGCATCAATACCGTCAATGAGCTTGTACAGAAGAACCAGGAGGACATGATGAAGGTCCGCAACCTGGGCAAGAAGAGCCTTGAGGAAGTGGAGCAGAAGCTCCAGGCGCTGGGCCTGGGCCTGCGCGCCACGGAAGAATAAATAGGAGGAAACGACTTATGGCATTGGAGCGCAAGCTGGGCCGCACCGCGAGCCAGCGCAAAGCCATGCTCCGCGGTCTGACCACGCAGCTGCTGTGGTACGGCCGCATCGAGACGACCGAGGCCCGCGCCAAGGAAGTCCGCAGCATCGCTGATAAAATGATCACCCTTGCCGTTCGCGAGTATGACAAGACCGTGGACGTCGAAAAGGAATTCACCAACGACAAGAAGCAGATCGTGAAGGAGACCGTGACTAACGACCTGCCCAGCAAGCTGGCTGCCCGCCGCATCATGATGGGCTACCTGTATGAGGCCAAAATCCCCAAGGAAGAGGACGAAAGCAAGAAGCTCTACAGGGAGCGCACCGGCATGAACAAGCACCCCGTGATCGAAAAGGTGTTCCGTGAATACGGCCCCAAGTACCGCGCCCGCAACGCGGAAAAGGGTGTCTCCGGCGGCTATACCCGCATCATCAAGAAGGGCCCCCGCCGCGGCGACGCCGCCGAAGTGGTGATCCTGGAGCTTGTCTGAGCTTTGGGGTTCCAAAGGGGAAACTATAAAAAAGGATCTGCTGAAAGGCAGGTCCTTTTTCAGATAATAGCAGGGGATTAGCATCGGTGAAGAGGCTTGAAAAGACTGCAGTTAGTCTGCTGGCGCTGTGCGCCGCGGGGCTCCTGCTTGCGTCGGCAGCGTGTGCTTCGCTTTACTGCCTGTCCGCTTCTCCGATCACGTCATACAGGGCAAGGAAGCAGCGCAGCGCCTTTTTGCTGACCTTGGTTTCTTCGTTCATCGGACTCGCTCCTTTTCAATCAAAAACCGCCTCGCATTACTGCAGGGCGGTTTATTCAATGAGTGTTATCTGTTTTCCTTTAAGGAGAAACTCTCCCTTTACAGCGAACTTACGCGGTGGGATTGTCTTTGTATCAATGTATTTGTAATGGACAGGAAGCAAAGGAAGAACGGTTTCGGAGTCTATGGATGCTTTTTTGAAATTCAATTCCGGCAAATCAGTTAATTCAAAAACGGTATGTCCAGCAACGATCTCGCTACTTTTTACCACAGCTTCTAATGTGATCGCAGCCATTCTTCCAACCTCCTTTCATAATCTTGCAGCTCTCGGCGAGTCAATTCGGTTTCTTCACTTGGTATCTTATACCTTTCGGCGATAGATATCAAGTGTAATTTGGCATCAATTTCCATCCGTAGGATTTGTTCTGTTCCAGTATACTGAGCGTAGCCAGACCCGCGTTCTTGATGATAGTGAAAGAACTCTTCAATCACGTCTGATATAGTGGCGTCCTTCCTGAAGAACAGCATGCCTCCGATATGAGAGACAAATGCGCCTTGACTTCTCAGATGATTCTCGGCAAATTCTGTTCCACGCTCTACAATTCCTCCAGACTGTAATACAGGTCCGATCAACTTGTTATATAGAGTTTCTGGTATCACCTTTCTGCCATCTGAGCTGATTCGTTGGTGAGTGGGCTGCTTGTGCAGCAACTCATTTCCGGAGATAGGCTTTTCGCGATCCCGATGCCTATACAGATAATTCGTACTTGGTTGTCCCTGGATCATTTCGTCCAGAGCGTCTTCCCACTCATGCACCTTGTTCATGGCCTGGCGTTTCTGCAAAGGTGTCTGCGCCACAAGCGCCCGGTCCTTGTACTTGCGGATCTGCCGCTCCATGTACCTCTGCCTGCTCCTGGCCGTATAGGCGGCGTCCGGTTCCCTGACCTCCCGGGGCCCGCTCCTGAACCCGCCCGCCGGCGCGCGGCTGATGCCCTCGTAATAGGTCGTGATCCCGTGCAGGCAGCGCGGGTGAAAGCACCCGGCGCTCTCTGCCTCGTCCAGGGAAGGGTAGTCCCGGTTCTCCCCGCTGACGGACACGATCACGCCCTCCCACGCCGCGCAGATCGGGCAGCTTCCCGCGTGCCCGTCGATCACCGCCAGCTCGTAGCCGTAAGACTCCATCGTGTCCACGTAGCCCGCGATGGTCGCCCGCTCGATGGCCGTAAGCACCATATGTCTCGTTCGGGAGACGGGAAGGATGAAAAAGCCGGTATTGACCGGCGGAAGGGAAACTGGTACAATCAGGATGACAAGCGGCAGGCAGAATCAGCGGAATGATGTGACGCTGCCTTGCCGCGCGGTTTTTGGAGGTGACCTCTTTTGACGATCATGCAGCAGCTTTCCTCCCCGACGATGTATCTGATTTGCGGGGGGATCATAGCGTTTGTGGCAGTGGTATGCGTGGTGTTCGCAGTACGGGCCTGGCGGGCCGGGAAGGCCATCGGGATGGATACGCGGGTGCTCAAAAGGGTGGTGACTTCGTCGGCCTCGTTTTCGGTGCTGCCGGCGGTGGCCATATTGCTGGGGGTCATCGCACTGTCCGGGTCGCTGGGGATACCCTGGCCGTGGCTGCGCTTAAGCGTGATAGGCGCGCTGCACTACGAGACCCAGGTGGCGCAGAGCGCCGCCGAGCAGATGGGCATCAGCCTGTCCGGCAGCAGCATGACGGCGGAGGCTTTTTCGACCATCGCGCTACTTATGTCGGTGTGCATCATGTGGGGGATGGTGCTCAACCTGTTCCTCAACAAAAAATACACGGCCCGGCTGGCCAGGCCGCTGGATAAGGTGGGGGAAAGGTCGTTCGGCGATCAGGCCATGACGGCCATGTTCATAGGGCTGGTCAGCGTGTACCTGGGGTCCTACCTGGGGCAGTGGATATCCGGGGCGGGACGGTTTTCCTTCGCCGGAAGCCTTTTGACGCTTTTGACCGCGCTGTGCGCGGCGCTGGCCATGATGGGGCTGACCTGGATAGGCGAAAAGCGCCGGATCGGCTGGCTGGAGCCGTTTTCTCTGGCGCTGGCCATGCTGATCGGCATGGCCGGGGCAGTGCTGTTTCATACGATGGGCGTGAAGTGACGAGGGGGCGGTAAGATGGAACGCAATGAGATCATAGCGCGCTATGAGCGCGGGACGCACTTGATCGGGCGGGCGGTCACGCTGGTCACGCTGGCGCTTTTGGTCGGTGCGCCGTTCATGATCGGCGCTTATCTGGGCGCGATGCCGGATATCGGCGCCGCCGCCAGGAGCTTCCTGGCGGTAGGGCTGGTGTGGCTGGTGTCCTCGGTGGTGGAATTTCTGGTCTATACGCCTATGCTGGGCTCCGGGGGAAGCTACCTGGCGTTCATCACCGGCAACCTGATTAACATGAAGATCCCCTGCGCGATCAACGCAAGGGACCTGGCGGGCGTGAAGGCCGGCACCAAGGAAAACGAGATCGTGTCGACCCTGTCGATCGCCGTGTCCTCCCTGGTGACCATCGTGGTACTGGCGGCGGGAGTGCTGCTTTTGCAGCCGCTGCAGCCGATCCTCCAGAGCCCCTCGCTGCAGCCGGCGTTTGACCAGGTGGTGCCGGCCCTGTTCGGGGCGATGGCCTATAAATATTACCGCCGCAACCTGCGGCTGGCCGTGTGGCCGCTGGCGATGATGAGCCTGGTGTTTATCCTGCTGCCCGCCCTGCAGAGCCAGACGAGCATACTGATCCTCCCCGGCGGGGCGCTGGCGATACTGCTTGCGTGGCTTCGCTACAGAAAGGAAAAAACCGCATGAGCGTGTGGAGCATCGTATTGATCATACTGGCGGCGGCGCTTTTAGGCCTGCTGGGCGCGGCTGTGTACAGGGCGCTGAGGATACCGAAAAAAAGGGCCGTCTATCAGGCGCCGGACGCGGATGAGCGGGCGGAGAGATACGCCCGGAAGCTCAGCCGGATGGTGGCAGTCAACACGGTCAGCGTGCCGGAAACGGACCAGCAGGAGGAGTTCCTGCCCTTCCGGCAGCTGCTTGAGGAGCTTTTCCCGCTGGTGCATGAGAAGCTTGAAAAAACCGAGATCGACGGGAACCTCCTGTTTTACTGGAAGGGTAAAAGCGCAGACCGGCCCCTGGTGCTGATGAGCCACCAGGACGTGGTGCCCGCGGAGGGGGAATGGAAGCATCCGCCCTTTTCCGGAGACATCGCGGACGGCAAGGTGTGGGGTCGCGGCGCGTCGGACACCAAATGCAGCGTGATGGGCTTTTTCCAGGCGGCGGAGGAGCTGCTCAAGGTGGGCTTTGTTCCCGAAAACGACGTGTACCTTTCCTCCTCCTGCACGGAGGAGTGGGCGGGGGACGGCTGCCCCAAGCTGGTGGACGAGCTGCAGAGGCGCAATGTCCATCCCTTCCTGGTGTGCGACGAGGGCGGCGGCATCATCACCGACCCGGTGGGCGGCATCAGGGGCAACTTCGCCATGGTCGGCGTGTTTGAAAAGGGGAAGGCGGATATCCGCCTGACCGCACGCTCGGGCGGCGGCCACGCCAGCGCCCCGGGCAGGCACACGCCGGTGGCCCGCCTGGCGGATTTCGTGAACGAGTTTGAGCATCATCACCCGTTCAGGCGGAAGATGCTGCCCGAAGTGCAGGCGCTGTTTGAGCAGCTGGCCCCGTACGCGCCGTTTTACATGAAGCTGCTGTTTGCCAACGTGTGGCTGTTCCGGCCCCTGCTCAAGAAGGCCCTGCCCATGATCAGCGCGCAGGCGGGCGCCATGCTGCAGACCACGATCGCCTTCACCATGCTGGAGGGCTCGAACGCCTTTAACGTGCTGCCGCAGCAGGCGACGCTGGGCGCCAACATGCGCTTCATCCCTCACCAGGGGATGGAGGAAAGCCTCAAAATCGTCCGGAAAAAGGCGCGCAGGCATGGACTTGAGATGGAGGTTTTCCGCGCGGTGGACGCTTCCCGCAGCGTGGATATCAACGGACCCGGCTTCCAAATGGTCAAAACGGTGATCGGGGAAACCTTCCCCGGGCTTGAAACCTGCCCGTATGTGATGACCGGCGCCACCGACGCCCGCAACTACGAGCGCATCGCCGATCATGTGGTGCGCTTCGCCCCTGTGATCTATGGCCCGGAGCAGATGAAGGGCATGCACGGCCTCAATGAGAATATCGAATACAACTGCCTGCCCGGCGCGGTGGATTTTTATAAAAACCTGATCGCGGAAAACAGGGCCGGCTGACCGGGAGGGATGCGTCATTTCGGGTACGCTTTAGGCCGTCTTTCCTGAGTTTAAGCAAAATCCATCCCGCATCTGTACATCTTTTTGACGAAGTTCAGAATACAAAAACGGGGCAGCTGCGCTTTTTCGGTGCAGCTGCCCCGTTTATCAGGCCGATGACGGCCGTCAGATCTCCTCGATCTCGTATTCCCGGCTGCCCAGGCCGTGCTTTTCGGCGGTTTCCACGGTGTGGATGCCGTGGCGGGAGTTCATGCGCTCGATGAGGGCCTTTTTGCCGCAGTCATGCGCGTTGATGACGGCGTCGTAGCAGGCCTGATCCAGCGCGACCGGGTCGGTGGAGGCGAAAATGCCGAGGTCGCCCATCTCGGGCTCGGCGGGGTTGGAATCACAGTCGCAGTCCACGGACAGGCGGTTGGCTACGCTGATATAGAGCATGTTCCGGGTACCCATGTAGCCGATCACGGCCTTGCAGGCATCGGCCATGGATTCCAGGAAATCGTCCTGCGGAGCAGGCGGGTTCCAGCAGGCGACGGGATCGGTGGTCTTGCCGGCGCTGTGGATATAGGCCTTGCCGTGGGTGGAGCCGATGCCGATGGAAATATTCTTGAGCGCTCCGCCGAAGCCGCCCATGACGTGCCCCTTGAAGTGGGACAGGATCAGGATGGAATCGTAGTTGTTCAGGTGCTCGCCGACGATGTCCTTGTCCAGATGGCAGCCGTTGACCACCGGGATGTCAAACTCACCGAATTCGTCCATGATATCCACCGGAGCGATCTTCGTGAAGCCGTGGTTTTCGATGGTGGCCCAGTGGTCCTTGGCGTCCTGCCGGGAGCCGCCGTAGGCCGTGCAGCATTCGACGATGGTGCCGTTAAGCATACTCACCAGCGGGCCGATCAGTTCCGGCTTGAGGTAGTTGTGCCCGCCCATTTCGCCGGTGGAGATTTTGACGCCCACCTTGCCGCGCAGGGGTTTATTCAGCTTCTCATACATACGGATCAGGCTTTCAGGGGTGATTTCCCTGGTGAAAAATACTTTGCTCGCAGCCATGACGACACCTCCTCGTTCGTTCGAATTATTATACAGGATTTATGTTTTTCAAGTCAAAGGATTTTTTAAGCTTCGCGTACTGGATCAGGGCCACGGCGGCTGCGGCCAGCAGGATCCCGGCCAGCGCCCCGGCTGAATCGATCAGCGTGTCCTGAAAGCGCCCGCTCCGTCCGGCCACGAGAGTCTGGTGCAGCTCGTCCGCTGCGGCGAACAGCGCGCACGAAAGAAACGCCCAAAGCCCCGGGCGTTTTATGGGAAACGTCCACAGGAACTGGCGAAGCGCCGCGCCCAGCAGGGCAAATTCCGTAAAATGAGCCAGTTTGCGCAGCAAATAGTGCACGGTCTGAAAAGCGCCGGCCCGCTTGCCCGCGCTCATCGCCAGGTACTGGGGGTAGAGCCGCGGCAGCAGCCATTCCGTGACCTTTCCGGATAAGCCGGCGGATTCCTCCCCGGTATTGGCCGAAAAGCCGAAGATCAGCGCCATCAGCGCCAGGGATAGAATGCCGTTGATTATCCTGGCCCGGCTCCATTGATGCCCTCTGATCATCGTTCCTCCCGCGTCCGTTTCCGGCGCCATCCGTTTTCGTTGATTCTACCAAGTTTTCATGATATAATCAAGCAAAAAGTTGGCGTATATCCCAAAACGCCTGGGGGAGGAAAACATGAGCACGGATAATCTGATCAAAACGGAAGACGCGCAGCAGGTGGCCAATATCCTGCAGAGCGCCAGCGCGCAGAAGCTGGTGACAGCGGCGGCGCTGCTGGTCGGCCTGCTGATCATCACGCACTTTCTGGTCGCGCTGCTCAAGCGTTTCCTGAAAAAAACCCAGCGCATCAGCAAGTCGGTGCATACGCTGCTCATATACACGGTACGCTATGTGCTGATCCTGCTCAGCGTGATGATAGCGGCCAACAGCGTGGGTGTGCCGATCACGGCGTTCGTGGCGCTGTTTTCCATATTTGGCGTAGCTATATCCCTGGCGCTGCAGGGCGTTCTGGCCAATGTGGCAGGCGGGATCATACTCGTTTCGGGCAAGCAGTTCGAGGTGGGGGATTATATTGAGACAGCCTCCGGCTCAGGCACGGTGGAGGATATATCCATGGTGTATACCAGGCTTGGCAACCCCGGCGGCACCAAGATCTATCTGCCCAACAGCGCGCTGTACACCTCGCCCGTGACCAACGTCACCTCTTCGGGAAAACGCAGGATCGCGCAGGTCTATACGGCGGCCTATCAGCACAGCCCTGAGGAGGTCCGCGCCGCCATTGAAGAGGTGCTGTCCCAGCTGGATACCGTTCTGCCCGATCCCGCGCCCAGCGTCGTGGTGGACAGCTATGCCCGCACCTACGTCAACTACAAGTGCTTCTGCTGGACGAAAACAGCTGATTACTGGCCGACCATCCATAAGATGAACGAGCTGATGTACCAGGCCTTCGCAAAGCACCATATCGAATGGGCGGACCCGAAAGTGGCCGTGGTGACGACGGACTGAGGGAAGCATCTTCGTACAGACCGGAGCATAACAAAACCGCCTCCGTTTCGGAGGCGGTGAAGGCCATATATCAGAGGCTTACCGACGGTCGGCTTCCTTGATCTTGGCGGCCTTGCCCTGCAGATTGCGCAGATAGTACAGCTTGGCCCGGCGGACCTTGCCGCGGCGGATCACTTCGATGTGATCGACCCGGGGGGAATGCAGCGGGAACGTGCGTTCCACGCCGATGCCGTAAGAAACGCGGCGAACCGTGAAGGTTTCCCGGCTGGAGCCGTTGCGCTTGGCGATCACAGTACCCTCGAACGCCTGAAGACGTTCGCGGCTGCCTTCCACGACCTTGACGAATACCCGCAGGGTATCGCCGACGCGGAAAGAAGGCAGATCGGTACGGAGCTGCTGCTTTTCGATGGAGCGGATGATTTCACTCATGTTGGTTTCCTCCTTCCCTCATAGACGTTCATACGGACCAGGCGGGAACGCCTGTTGCACATCCGCAGCGGACCGTCCGTTTCACACAAAGAGGATTATAACACAGAACCGGTGGCCGGCGCAAGTACTTTTTTTGTGCATTTTTGAAGTGTTCCGTAGCGTTTTGAGCGCGGATTCCTTTACATACGGGGATTTTTTTGCTACAATACCGTTGAACTGTCTGATGAATGATGGCTGGAGGGATTATGCAGTCTTTCTCCGTGGTTTCCTCTGAAGTCCTTTTGCGGGCGAGAGGGGAATGCCTATTGGCCCCCCTGGGGGTGCTGTTCGAGCTGGATACCGTGGCCGACTGTATGGCCCACCCGGTGATCCGTCCCTTTTTCGGGAAATGCCTGCAGACGGAGCTGATGCCCCGGATGGAGGAAGCGGGCCGGGACGAGGCGGTGATCGCCGCGTGCAGGTATCTGGCGCTCAGGCCTACCTCCCTGAAGGTGAACGACCTGATGGACGGCGCGCTGGACAGCTTCAGGCTGTACCTTTTGCCCCTGATGGATGAAAATACGCCCTGCCTGATCACCTGTCTGTGCGCGCTGGTCATGCTGTTCGCGGGCGTCCGCAGAAGCGGGGAGGGCTACGCGCTGGTCGGGTCGGACGGTTCGATGATACCGCTCGAAAGGGACGGGGAGGCGCTTGCGTCCTTTTCCCGGCTGTCGTGCGATATGGACGCGGATTCCCTGGCCTACGCCGCCCTGGCGGACGGACGCATCTGGGGGGAGGACCTGAGACGGAACGAGCTATTGCAGGACAGGGTGACGCGGACGCTGCAGGATATGCAGCTGCTGGGCCTGACGGAAACACTGAAGAGGATGAGCGCCCCATGAACATCGTGCTGTATCAGCCCGAGATCCCGCAGAACACGGGCAATATCGCCCGCACCTGCGCGGCCACGGGTTCCGGACTGTTTTTGATTGAGCCGCTGGGCTTTTCCCTGAGCGACCGGTATTACAGGCGGGCGGGGCTTGATTATTTTTCCCTGGTGGATATCCGGGTGCTGCCTGATTTTGACAGGCTTATTTCCATGTATCCCGGAGCCCGTTTTCATTTCGCCACCACCAAGGCCCCGCGCGCGTATACGTCCGTCAGCTACGGGCCGGACGATTTTCTGGTTTTCGGGCCGGAAACGCGGGGACTTCCCGAAACGCTGCTTAAAAAAGTGTATGACGACTGTATCCGCATCCCCATGCGGGAGGAGGCACGGTCGCTGAACCTGAGCAATTCGGTGGCGGTGGTGCTGTACGAGGCACTGCGCCAGCAGGCGTTCGCCGGGCTGTCCGACCAGGGCCGGCTGACCGGGCGGGACGATCCGGAGGCGCCGTGGATGGATTATCTGGGAGGGCAGACCCATGCAAAGACCCTATGACCCTTACGAGGCGGACGAGGAGCTGCGCCGGCTGGACCGCAGGGAGCGCTGGCGCATGATATCACAGATCGGCGAGCTGGCGGCGCTGGTGACCGGAATGCTGCTGCTGTTCGCGCTGCTGGCGCTTTTGTTCAGCATGCTTTCCTTCGTCAGGCAAAACGTTTCTTCTCTGCTGTCCGTGATGTTCGGGACGCTCCGATAAAAAGCGGAGGGCCTGCCGATGGAGATCAGCTGGGACAAGCTTAACGAAGACATTCAGGGGTGCTCCCGCTGTCCGCTGGGCGCGGGCGCCCATCACCGCGTGCCTGGGCAGGGCAATCCGCAGGCCGAACTCATGCTGATCGGCGAAGGGCCCGGCCGGGACGAGGACGAGAGCGGCCTGGCCTTTGTAGGCCGCGCCGGTCAGTTGCTGACCCGGATGCTGGCCGCCATCGGCATGACGCGCGAGGAGGTCTTCATCTGCAATATCGTCAAGTGCCGTCCTCCGGACAATCGCACGCCCCTGCCGGAGGAGGCGGCAGCCTGCCTGCCGTATCTGCGCTGCCAGTTCGCGCTGGTAAGGCCCCGGGTGATCCTGCTGCTGGGTGCAACCGCCTGCCGCTATACCCTGGGCGAAACCTTCCGGGTGAGCAGGGAGCGCGGGCGCTTCGTGGTCAAAAACGGCGTGTGGTTCATGCCCACCTATCATCCCGCGGCGCTGCTCAGGGATGAAAGCAAGAAGCGGGACGCCTGGCAGGATTTGAAACAGGTGCGCGACAAGCTCAAAGAGCTCAGGGCTGGAAGCAGCTCAAACAGCTGAAAGGAGGAGCGCCGTTGGAAGAGCTTCAGGCGCTGTATGAAGCGCTGGCGGCGCAGAGCGCCGTCCGTTTTCCCGGCCAGAAACTGGTGTACGGCGTCGGCCCCCTTTCCCCCCTGGTCATGCTGGTGGGCGAAGCGCCCGGCGCGCAGGAGGTGCTGGAGGGAAGACCCTTTGCCGGCCAGGCCGGGAAAAAGCTGGATGCGTTCCTTTCGGCCACCGGCATTCCCCGGGAAAGGCTCTTTATTTCCAATGTGGTGAAGCTCCGGCCTTTTGTTTCAGGGCCTTCCGGGCGCAGGCGCAACCGCGCGCCAAGCCGGGAAGAGATCGCCTTTTTTATCCCCTGGCTGGAAAGGGAGATAGGGCTGGTCAGGCCCGGGCTTCTGGTAGCGCTGGGCAACACGCCCCTGCAGGCGCTGACGGAAGGCCGAAGGACGGTGGGGGAAACGCACGGGCAAGTCCTCCCGTCCCGGACGGGCCTGCCGCTGTACAGCCTGTATCATCCGGCCGCCGTCATTTACAACCGTTCCCTGGCGTCCGTCTATCAGGAGGATATGCGGCGCTTAAGAGATCTGCTTCAAAGGAAAGGAGGAATTCAATGAACCCGATCGCCGATCAACTGACCGTGATCCTGTTGACCGTATTCGGCATAGGCCTGCTGGTGGTGGAAATGTTTCTGCCCGGCGTGGGACTGCCGGGCATCACCGGCGTGCTGATGCTGGTGGCTGCCGTGTTTCTGATCTGGACCAGCTACGGCGCCATGTACGGACTGCTGGCCTGCCTGGTGCTGATCCTGCTGGTGGCGGCTGCGCTGGTGCTGTCCCTGCGTTCCGCCCGCAAGGGCCGGCTGTCCCGCTCAAAGCTTTTTTTAAAACAGGATGCTGAACAGCCCCCCGTGCCGCAGGCTTCTTCCCTGGTGGGCAAGACCGGCGTCACAAAGACACCCCTTCGTCCCAGCGGCATCGCGGAACTGAACGGGGAAAGAAAGAGCGTCGTGACTGAAGGCGGGTTCATCGACGCGGGCAAAAATGTCCGTGTCGTCAGCGTGTCCGGCGTCCGCATCGTCGTGGAGCCCGCTGAGAAAACCGTCTGATCATCAAATCATATTATGGAGGTATCATTATGAACGCATTGGCTCTTCTGATCCCGTTCCTCATCTTCCTGCTGCTGATACTGTTCCTGGCCATCGTCCCGGTGGGGCTCTGGATCCGTGCCCGCGCCAGCGGCGTGCCCGTCAGCATCGGCTCGCTGGTCGGCATGCGCTTTCGCCACATTTCTCCCCAGAAGATCGTGGACAGCTATATCCGCGCCCGCAAAGCCGGCCTGGACCTGACCACCGACGATCTGGAAAACCACTACCTGGCCGGCGGCAACGTCGTCAGGGTGGTCAGCGCGCTGATTTCCGCTCATCAGGCGGGCATCGAGCTGCCGTTCAAGACCTCCTGCGCCATCGACCTGGCTGGCCGCGACGTGCTGGAGGCCGTTCAGATGAGCGTCGTGCCCAAGGTCATTGAGACCCCGCCCGTGGCCGCCATCGCCAAGGACGGCATCGAGCTTCGCGCCAAAGCCCGCGTGACCGTGCGCACCAATATCGAGCGCCTGGTCGGCGGCGCGGGAGAAGAGACGATCATCGCCCGTATCGGCGAAGGCATCGTCACCACCATCGGTTCTTCCCTGTCCCACGAGGCCGTGCTGGAAAACCCGGACCTGATCAGCCAGACCGTGCTGGGCAAGGGCCTGGACGCCGGCACCGCGTATGAGATCCTGTCCATCGATATCGCCGACGTAGACGTGGGCCGCAACGTAGGCGCCCAGCTGCAGATGGACCAGGCGGAGGCGGATCGCCGCATCGCGCAGGCCAAGGCCGAGGAGCGCCGCGCCATGGCTGTCGCCCACGAGCAGGAAATGAAGGCCTCCGTGCAGGAGATGCGGGCCAAGGTGGTCGAGGCCGAGGCGCAGGTGCCGCTCGCCATGGCGGAAGCCCTGAAGACCGGCAAGCTGGGCGTGATGGACTACTATCAGATGAAAAACGTGATCGCCGATACCGACATGCGCACCGGCATCGCCCAGGCGGCCGCTCCGGGCACCTCCGCGCCGGACACAGCGAAAAAATAACCTCCATGGCATAAAAGGAGGCTTCGGATATGGATAGGATAGCCCCGCTGTTTCTGCTGTTGATGGTATATTTCGTCATCGGCTCGCTTTCCAAATCGGCCAAAAAACTCAAGAAGCAACAAACCGGCTCCGCCAGGCAGGCGCAGCCAAAGACGCCGGAAAAAGCCCAGCCCGCCAGGCCCGCGGGGGCCGGGCAGGGCTCTCCGGCACAGATGTCGTCCTTCGGAGAAGGAGCGGGACACATTCACCGCGGAGCGGACGGCACCTTGCACCTGACGGAGCGCCGCCCCGCGTCCCAGGGAACGGCGTCCATGCCGTCTGACGGCCGTTCCGTATCAGAAGGCGATGATCCCTGCCACGAGTATATGCTGGACGATCCGGTGCTGCCCGGCTGTCCGGACGAAGAACCTGCCGGGCCTGCTCCTGCGGTTCCGGGGCTTTCCCTTCGCTTTAACAGGGACGCGCTGCTGAACGCCGTTGTGATGAGCGAGATACTGAAAAGGCCCGGGGCCGGGAACAGGCGGTAATTCAACAGGCGGTAATTCTGAGCTTTACGTGAGGAAATCATAAACGCAGAGAGGCGGCGCCTCCGAAACCCGGAGGCGCCGCCTCTTTGCGTATGAGAACCGATCAGATGAAATACTGCTTCATGAATTCGGGTGCCACGGCGTCATCCACGCTGGCGGAGATAATGAAGCTGACGTGATGGGCCTGGCTGATGGCGTCCAGACGGGCGAAGAATTCTTCAGTCTGTTCAGCGGGAACCCGGACGAGCTTCATAAAGGCGTCCACAAAGACGGTGCTGATATCAAAATTCTGGGTGAGCATGCCGCACAGGAAACCCAAGAACATTTCCGGGCTGTTCACGCCGTATTCGCCGGCGTTCACAAAGCGGATCTCGTGGGGCAGGTCGTACATGTAGCGCGTGTCGTCGTCCACAAAGACGGTGTCGCCGGTGGCGTTCTTGACGATTGCGATAGCCATGTCCAGGATCTTTTTGGTTTTGCCGGAGCCTTTTTTGCCGTGGATAATCTGTATCATGGGTGAAACCCCCTTCGATATTATTCCCAAATCTATTATACACGATAACTCGTGTTTTGGCCAGCATTATTTTTGTGGGACAAAAAAGCTCTCCCGGACGCAGCCGGCACAGGGCGCGGGAGGAGCAGAAACGGTCACTCGATCCCGCGGATATTTTTGAACGGGAAGAGCACGCAGCGCACGTGGGCGATGATCTGGCTGCGTTCCAGGGGGCCTACGTCCGAATAGCGGGAATCGTGGGAGTTGCCCCGGTTATCGCCGATGACGAAATACTCGTTGTCCTTGAGCGTGCGCTTGGGGTAATCCTGCAGGGGCAATGAATTCATCTTGGGCGGGTCGGGTACGAGCTCGTCGTTTACGTAAAGCTGGCGGTTTCTGATCTCCACCGTGTCGCCGGGCAGGGCCACCAGCCGCTTGACAAAGGCTGTGTTCCCGCGGTTAGGGTAATGGCAGATCACCACTTCGTTGCGCTTGGGGCCGCTGATCAGCAGGTCATACTTGGAGCAGAACATGCGCTCCCCGTCCACCAGGGTATTGGACATGCTGGAGCCGTCCACCTTGTACAGCTCAAACACGAAGGTCCGTATCACCAGGGCGATCAGCACGGCGCTGACGATGGTGACGACCCAGCTTAAAATCTCCTGCCCCATGGTCCTGGGCGGCTTGCCCTCCGGGGTTTTGATCGGACGGTTCCAAAAGGCCTTGAACCCGGTTTCAGCCGTAGTCTGATCGGGAAGCGGATTATTTTCGCTCATCGGGGAAGTTCCTCCTAATTATTTCGTTATGCCTCCGGCGGCTCCTGCGGTTCGGGGATGATGTTGGGCTGGGGCCCGCGCTCCAGGGTGGCCTTCCTTCGCTTCAGAAAGACGACCCGGTCCAGCATGACCACGCGGCCGCAGGTCAGGCATTTCAGCTTTATATCAGCCCCGGTGCGGACCACCGTCCAGGTGTCGCCCCCGCAGGGATGCGGCTTCTTGGTGCGGACAACGTCTCCCAGGCGGATCTCGTCTTCCATGCCGCCGACCTCCTCCGGAACTGATTTGCACCATTATATGCCAATCAGGCTAATTTTTCAAGCGGTAAAAGCATTCGGGCGTGAGATAAGCGGAAGGCCGGGTGTCCGGGCATCGCTTTCCGTCAAGCGCCGGGGTTGCCCGGAACGGGGGAATGTGGTACAATTACCGCGGAATATGTTCAGCGGGAGGTCATTTGCTTGAAATACGCAATTTACGGCGCGGGCTCCCTGGGGACGGTGCTGGGCGCCTATCTGTCCCGGGCCAAGGTGCCGGTAGAACTGGTAAACCACAATCAGGCCCATGTGCAGGCCCTGAACAGGGATGGGGCAGCGGTGGAGGGGACCGTTCAGATGACGGTTCCCGTGCGCGCGATGCTGCCGCAGGAAATGCGGGGCCCCTACGACGTCATTTTTCTGATGACCAAGCAGCTCAATAATCCCGAAGTGGTGCGCAGGCTTTGTCCGCTTATGAGCACGGACGGCGTCATCGTCACCCTGCAGAACGGCATACCCGAGCCGGGCATACAGCAGATCGCCGGACAGGGCCGGGTGATCGGCTGCGTGGTGGAATGGGGCGCCACGCTGGTCTCTCCGGGCCATGTACGGCTGACCAGCGCGCCGGACAGTCTGTCCTTTCATATGGGCGGAATGGACGGCGTCACGGACGCCCAGCTTGACAGGGTCAGGGAAATACTGGAAAACATGTGCCCGGTGCATATAGAAAAGAACCTCCTTGGCGCGCGCTGGAGCAAGCTGCTGATCAACGCCACCTTTTCAGGGCTGGGCACGGCGATCGGCGGACGCTTCGGAGATGTTTCCGAAGACAGGGAAATGAAGCCCCTGGCGGCCGCCTGCATGAAGGAATGCATCGACGTGGGCCATGCCGCCGGGGCGGTGTTCGCTCCCGTGCAGGGGAAGGATATCACCAGGCTGTTTTACTACCGTACGCCAGTCAAAAAAGCGCTGGCGCAGCTGATCCTGCCCATTGCCATGAAAAAGCACCGCGAGATCGAGCCCTCCATGCTGCAGGATCTTAAAAAGGGCAAGCCCTGCGAGATCGACGCCATCAACGGCGTGGTATGCGCCTTTGGCCGGCAGTACGGCGTTCCCACTCCCGTCAACGACCGCATCGTGGATGTCGTCAAAAAGGAGCAGGCAGGTGAGCTGCCGCTTTCCAGGGAGAATATCCGGTTCTTCAGGGACCTGGCTTAAGCATTGCGCCGCTGAAGCCTGCACAAACCTGGGAATCAAAGAAAACTTTCAAAGAAAGCTTCATTAGATAAATGCCTCATCGTACAACCTGAAAGCAAAAACGCGGCGGCTCCTTGGAGCCGCCGCGCTGCTTGGCGGGAAATGTTAATTGCCGGTCGTCAGGGCCGTGCAGTTCTTGAAGGCGGCCTTGCCGATGACCTCCAGGCTGGAGGAGAAGGTGACGGTCTGGAGCTTCGTGCAGTTTTCGAAAGCGGAAGCGCCGATCTCGGTCACGCTGTCGGGGATAGTCACGGAGGTCATGGTGGTGTTGCCCTTGAAGGCGCCTTCGCCGATCAGGGTGATGGCATGGCCGGCTTCGTCGGTTCCGGGGATGACGACTTTGGCGTCGGAGCCGGTGTAGGCCTTCAGATAGTAGCCGCTGGCGGCGTCGTAATCAAAGATGAAGGGGCCGGCGGGCTCCGCCTTGATGGCCAGCGACGCGGCGTTGGAATTGACGGAACCGGCTGCGTTGGTGACCTGGCAGCGGTACTGGTATACCGTGTACTTTTCAGTCGCGGTGAAGGTCAGGGTGTTGGTCGTGTTGCCCACCCAGAAGGACGCGTTGGTCAGATTCTTCCAGGTTTTTCCGTCGGAAGAATACTGCCACTGATAGGCGGTCGCGCCGGTGGCAGTTACGGAGAAGGTGGCCTTGGCGCCGCTTTCCACCGTCTGATCCTGCGGCTGCACGGTGATGACCGGCAGGGAGGGGGCGGCATCCATGTTAAGCGTCACAACGTCACTGTAGATCGTGTTGCTGCCGATGATCACGCGCAGGCGGAACTTGTAGCCCGCGTACTTCTGCGCGGCGGTGAAGGTCAGGGTATCGGACTTGTTGCCCTTCCAGAAGGAACCGTTGGTCAGGTTGCCCCAGGTAGCGCCCTCGTCCTTGCTGTACTGCCACTGAAGCGCGGCTTCCGAGGCATTGACGGTCGTCGAGAAGGTGACGGTGTCGCCCACAGCGGCGTCAAAGTCCACCGGCTGCTTGGAAATGACCGTATCGATGATCAGCTGGGCGCCCGCGCTCACGATGGACTCGGTCGCGCCGGTCACCTTGCAGCGGAACAGGTACTGGTCATAGCGGCTGGCGGCGACAAAGGTCAGGGTGTCGGTCTTGTTGCCGCGCCAGTAGGTGCCGTTCTTCAGGTTGCCCCAGGTCTCTCCGCCGTCCTTGCTGTACTGCCACTGGTAGGAAAGAGCACTGTTGGCAACTACTTTGAAGGTGGCGTCCGCGTCCAGGCCGACGTGCGCGTCGGAGGGTTGGGTGGCAATGCCGAAGGGAAGCACGGTGCCGTAGGAATAGGTGACAGCCCTGGAGTAGAGGACCTCGCTTTCCGCGTTGGTCATCTTCACGCGGTACTGCAGGTCGTCATAGGCCTCGGCGGCGCTTATTGCCGCGCCAGTACTTGCCGTTGGCCAGGTCTTTCCAGGTCTTTCCGTCCTTGCTGTACTGCCACTGGAAGGCCTTGACGCCGTTGGCGCTGATGGCGAACACGACGTCGTCACCTTCCTGAGCAACTACCCAATTGGAGGGCTGCAGCACGATCTCCAGCGCGGCGTCAAACAGGGCCACGGGATCGGGGCCGGCAGGGTCCTCCAGGCTTTCGTCGGTGCCGTCCGGAGCACCCGCCGGATCGGAAACAGGCGCGCCTTCGATCACCTCGTCCGGGTCGGCCGGAGCGTCGGCGAAGGGATCCTCGCCGGGCTCTTCGGCGGGTTCTTCAGCAGGCTCTTCCGCGGGTTCCTCGGCGGGTTCTTCCGCGGGCGCCTCAGTGGGTTCGGGCGTGGGGGCCTCGGTGGGCACCGGGGTCGGCACCTTGGTGGGAGCGGGGGTGGGATCGGCCTTCACCGTG
>CADAQF010000034.1 GCA_902790015.1 uncultured Eubacteriales bacterium
CTCGTCTACCGCTCCATTTTTTAAGGCGCCATAGCCAAGTGGTAAGGCGAAGGTCTGCAAAACCTTTATGCTCCGGTCCGAATCCGGATGGCGCCTCCAGTTTTATCCCTCTTACGTTTCGGAGAGGGATTTTTAATTGTGTCATTAATTTGCCGGGTGATGTAAACAATGAAAGAAACAGTAGAAAGTTTGAAAATAATATGCTATACTGTAACTGTGAAAAAATGCGGACGCTCCGGCGTCATGCATCCGTCTGACCTTAGACGGACAATCTGACAAAAGAAAGGATGAAGACTCATGAAAAAGTTTTTGGCACTGCTGCTGACGCTGTGCATGACCCTGTCCCTGGCGGCGGGCGCGCTGGCTGAAGAAGTGGATCTGGACGCGCTGCTGGAAACGCTGACGCCCGAACAGAAGACGCAGCTGCTGAACGACCTGCTGAACGAGGCGGAGAACATGTCCAGCGATCAGCCCTCCGAGCCCGCGGAGGACGCGCCCGAATACCGCGAATATCCGGACGCTCCGGCGGAAGAGCCCCCCGCCTACAATAACTTCCAGGAGCATCTCCAGGCCTGGCTGGGCACCATCGACCTGAACGAAAGCGATTTCAACCTCCAGCTGGTGGACGGCCAGGGCAATGTGCTGTACGAGGCCCTGCTCGGCAAGACCGAGAACTCCTTCTATGGGGAGCTTTTACAGGATAAGCTGCTGGGCGTGCTTCAGATCATGCAGGACGCCGCCTATCTGAGCGACGGCACCGCCACCTACGGCCTCAAATACGAGACGCTCCAGAAGATGGCCGAGAAGGTCGCGGAGCAGGTTGCCGCCGCGCTGGGCGTGCAGGACCTGACCGACGAGCAGGTGCAGCAGGATCTGCAGACCGTCGCCGGCTGGTTCGGGGCACTTGACCTGACAGACGTGTATACCGAAGAGGAAATCGGTGAAAATGAAAAGAAGATCACCCTGAACGCCCCGCTGTACGCCGAGCGCTACGCCGCCTTCCTGGACACGGTGCTGGGCAGCGCTGAATTTGCCGATATCTACGGCCGTTATTCCCCCATCGTGAGCAAGCTGATCAACCAGCCCCTGCCTTCCGCCGCCGAGGTGGCCGAAGGCTGGGCCGCCTCCAGGGAACAGACGATGGCGCTCCTGGCCCAGATGGAACTGACGGTCACCGCCGGCCCGACGGGCTTTACGTATAATATGTCCGTCCCCAACGGTTCGGGAGACAAACTGGTGATCGAAGCCGCCGCGAAGGTCGACGGCGGGAACATGGAATTCAACTGTGATGCGTACGCCCTGAGCGATCCTGACAACAAGATCGCGTCCGTCGTGGGCAACGTCGAGGTCGGCCAGGATGTCACCATGCATGTCGAGGCTTACGCGATGGGCCACACGGCCGTCGAGGACAGCAAGGTCCAGGTGAACCAGAGCACCGGCGAAATCACCTATACCCAGACGGTCGCGCTGGACGGCCAGACGGTGGAGGATATCATCGTCCACCTGAACGCCGCGACCATGACCGGTGACGCTTCCGCCAAATATGTCATGGGCGATAAGAGCATTACTGTCAACGCGGCCTTTGACGGCGTCAAGCTGACCGTCGATGCCGAGGCCGATGGCCAGACCTTCGGCCTTGAGGTGTACGGCCAGGAGGAAGATGCCAGCAATTATTCCCTCTACTTTACCGTCCGCCAGGACGGCCAGGAAATGAAGGGCAGGCTGTTCTGCTCCCTGGTTCCCATGAACCCCGAACTGGGCAGCGTGCCTGAAGCGCTGGTCATCGGCCTGCAGCCCGATGGAAGTGATCCCATGTTCTGCGTGCAGGCCTTTGCCGGCCCGCGCAGCGGTGACCCGGCCCTGGACCAGGGCAACGTCACCTGGATCACCGAAAGCATGCTGGAGGGCTTGCTCCAGATGTACATCCCCGCCGGCCAGCCCGTTCCCGCTGAGGAAGCGCCCGCCGACGCCGTTCCGGAAGCATAATAAAAGGACTCGCCCTATGGGGGCGAGCGCACAATAAGACCCGGGCCGTTTCCCCTGAGAGGGAAACGGCCCGGCTGCTTTTAGAGACGGTTTAACGGTTTATTAGGATGATAAGTCAGGCGCGCGGAGCCGTCAGGCGTATTTGAGCAAGCCGGCGGAACTTCCCTGCGGGGCTTCTTCGCCGTACGCCGCAAGGACCGCCCGCAGGGTTTTGCGCACGGCGCCCGGGACGCATAGCGCCGCCCGGCAGGGGTGAAGAGCTTTTTCCGTGAGTCCCGTTTTACTCGCGCGGCTGCCTGCGCGAAATGCCGTCAGAGTTGGCCTGCCGGACGGCGGAAATGGCGGCGCGCACGACGTCGCCCATCGCCAGCTCCTGCTGGGTATACATGGACCAGACGGGTTTGAGGCCGTCAGACGGGCTTAAAAAATCAGGCTGCGATGCGAATTCGCCGGGGTTTTGTTTGTCAGGCTGACCGAACATAGAAACTCCTTCCGCATAAAGACGTTATCTCTCCTGCATCCCTATTATTATACCAGTCCGGACGGAATAATACAAGCACGGGATAAGGGAATTTGCGCGGGCGAAAAAGTGGACGCGGAAAAGAGAAGAAATTATTACGGAAATGTAATATATTATTCAAAGTTTTGTAATTGGCCCGTCGCTGCATGATTATTGAAAAAACACATAAAATGCTGTATATTTAGAGTGGATTTGAAAATCCGTCCTTTTAGTGTATTATGATCGCCGGAAAGGCTTTGCCATTTCGGCAGCATTGGCAAATCATGGGGGTGTTTTCATGAAAAAGAACATTCGGATCCTGGCCGTTCTCGTTCTGACGGTCATGCTGCTTTCGGCTGTGCCGGCCGTGACTTACGCGGATACGACCATGACGGTGACGGCTTCCTATCTGCGCCTGCGCGCCGCGGACAATGACAAGAGCGAGGTCATCGGCCAGTACAAGGCCGGCACCAAGGTCACGCTGCTGAGCACCACCACCACCAACGGCGGCTGGGTGAAAGTCCGTACGCCCGACGGCAAGATCGGCTATATGTTCACCGGGTGGCTGGGCAACAAGCAGACCACTTCCTCCAAGACCACCGGCAAGAACACCACCACCGGCAAGAATACCACCACTGGCAAGAACACGACGACCACCGGCAAGAACACGACCGCTGACAAGACGGCCAGCACCAAGGAAACGACCGCCAAGACCAACGCCTCCGCGCCCGTTTCCCGCAACGGCGACACGGTCCGCGGAACGATCACCAAGCCGGTCACCGTGAAGACCACCGCCGGCGGCGGCAAGACGGCGGGCACGCTCAAGACCCGCACCACCGTCAGCGTCCTGAAGTGCACCGGCAAGTACTACCAGATCACCACCAGCAGCTTCTCCGGCTATGTGCCCGCCGATTCCGTTTCCCTGTGGAGCGTGAAGGATCAGAGCGCGACCGTCAAGAAGGTCAACGGCGGCGACTATAACCTCTACGCCGGCACCACCAGCCAGCGCACGAAGATCGGCACCGTCAAGGCCGGCAAGTCCGTTACCCTGCTGCACCGCGGCGGCACCTGGAGCCTGGTCAAGGTCGGCAATCTGACCGGCTATGTGCAGACCAAGCTGCTCAATATCAACAAGTAATATCCCGCTTTACCTCTTTCCTTTCCCCGGCAAAACGCGCTCCGAACAGGGGCGCGTTTTTTGCTCTTTTTTTACATGCCGCGGCAGCGGCCGATTTCATTTTTTTCTTGTATGCGCCTGATTTGTCTGATATAATAATACAGAAAAATCTCTTTGAACGAAGGGAGCAGGATCGTATGAAAAAATGGCTATCATTTTTGATTACAGCCGTTCTTGTGCTGAGCTGCGCGTGCTGGCAGCCCGGCACGCTGGCGGAGGAAGCGGAGGAAACAGCGCGAACCAGCCTGTGGTCCACCTTTGAATCAGGCTATGTATATCTGCCGGCGGGGACGAAGGCATACCGCAGCGCCTCCATGGCGGCAGAATCCGGCGTGTTCGTCGAGGCCGGCCCTGTGTTCGCCCGCGCGCAGGGCTCCGCGTGGCTGACAGTCGCCTTTGTCCGGCCGGATACGGGAGAAATGACCCATACCTACGTCATGCGCAAATCCGCCCTGGAGCTGACCGATGCGGAGATCAAGGCGCTGAAGGCCCAGCTGAACCAGGAAAAAGCGCCGTTCTTCATCGCCGACCGCGTGCCCGTGGCCAACTTCGTGCCGGCTGACCAGTATGAGGCGTGGCGCAGTCAGCAGGCCGGCGGAAGCGCCGAGCAGGAAACGGAGCCCGCCGACGCGGAGGAAGTGTCCGAAGCGTTCGAGGAGCCTGAAGAGCAGGCGGCGGAAGCTCCTTCTGTCAGCATCTCGGTCAATATGGCCGAGGCCGCCGAAGGCGAAACAGTCGTCTTCACTGTGACAGTGACCGGCATGGACGACAGCGCAGCATATCAGTGGCAGCGCGCCAGGCAGAACAATTATGAGGACAGCGGCCTTTCCGGCGCGAAGACGCCTTCCCTCTATTTTGCGGCCAACGAGGCCCGGCTCTCGTTCCGCTACCGCTGCCGGGTGACCTGGAACGGCACGGAATATTATTCCGAGCCCGCGACGGTCGCCTACGCGGCGCAAAAGGCTGTTTCTGAGGCTCCCGCCGATGACGCTGAAGCTGAGGAAGCGGAAGTGCCCGCCGATAACGCCGAAGCTGAGGAAGCGGAAGCGCCTGCCGACGACGGAGACGCGGAAGCGGATGAAACCGAAGCTTACGAAGAAGCGGCGGAACCGGCGGAGTACCTGGCCGCTGCGGACGCCGAAAGCGTCGTTAAGGGCAAAAAGGTGACCTTCTGGGCCCTGATCAGCGGCGGGCCCGAGGGTGAGGCCGCCTTCCAGTGGCAGAAGAGCGCGGACGGGGAGACCGGTTGGAGCGCTTCCTCCCAGCACGGAGCGAAGACTGCCGAGATGACCCTCACCGCCACCGAAGAACTGCTGAACAACTGGTATCGCTGCCGGGTCACCGACGCGGCGGGTACACATTACACCAACGCCGTGCGCGTGGCTCTGCTGCCCGACCCGGTGGTCACGGCTTCGGCCGTGCCCGCCGCGGCGATCAAGGAGCAGAAGGTGGTCTTCACCGCAGTTCCTGAAGGTACGGTGGGCGAAGTCAGCTACCAGTGGCAGAAGAGCCCGGACGGCGAGAGCGACTGGAAAAAGTCCCGCCAGAGCGGCAACGCGAGCGCGGAGATGACGCTGGTGGCGTCCGAAGAACTGCTGGACAACTGGTACCGCTGCGCTGTGAAGGATGACAACGGCACCTGGTATTCGGCCCCCGTCAAAGCGGAGCTTGCGCCCGACCCGGTGGTCACGGCTTCGGCCGTGCCCGCTGCGGCGATCAAGGGGCAGAAGGTGGTCTTCAGCGCTGTGCCTGAAGGCACGGCGGGCGAAGTCAGCTACCAGTGGCAAAAGAGCCCGGACGGAGAGAGCGACTGGAAGAAATCCCGCCAGAGCGGCAATACCACGGCGGAAATGATCTTGGTGGCGTCTGAGGAGCTGCTGGGCAACTGGTACCGCTGCGCCGTGAAGGATGATAACGGCACCTGGTATTCTGCTCCTGTCAAAGCGGAGCTTGCGCCCGACCCGGTGGTCACGGCTTCGGCTGTGCCCGCTGCGGCGATCAAGGGGCAGAAGGTGGTCTTCACCGCTGTGCATGAAGGTACGGTGGGCGAGGTGAGCTACCAATGGCAGAAGAGCCCCGACGGCGAGAGCGACTGGAAAAAGTCCCGCCAGAGCGGCAATACCACGGCGGAAATGACCTTGGTGGCGTCCGAGGAGCTGCTCGGAAACTGGTACCGCTGCGCGGTGAAGGACGACAACGGCACCTGGTATTCGGCTCCCGTCAAAGCGGAGCTTGCGCCCGACCCGGTGATCACCGCCGCGGCGGACAGAAAAGCGGCCGCTACCGGGCAGAAGGTGAAGATTGCCGCCGTCGGCGCAGGGGTGACGGGCGAAGTCAGCTACCAGTGGCAGAAGAGCCCCGACGGTCAGACCGGATGGAAGAATTCCCGCCAGAGCGGCAACGAAACCGCGGAGCTGACGCTGACGGCCTCGGCCGAGCTGCTGGACGGCTGGTACCGCTGCGTGGTCACCGACCAGAACGGCGCCTGGCCCTCCGCCCCGGTGAAGGTCGAGTGGATCCCCGATCCTGAACTGACCGTGACGGTCAGCCAGGAAACGGCCAGAAAGGGAGACAAGGTGTATTTCACTCTGACTGCCGAAGGGCTGACCGGAGCGGTCACGTATCAGTGGCAGAAGAGCGCGGACGGTCAGACCGGCTGGTCTTCCTCCAAACAGAAGGGCGCGGAAACGGCGGAAATGATCATTTCCGCGAACGCGGACCTGCTGGCCAACTGGTACCGCTGCCGCGTGACGGACGAAAACGGCACCTGGTATACCGACGCGGTGAAGGTGACCTATACGGAAGAATGATCCGATCAAACGATCAGGGGACGGCGCAGGCCGTCCCCTTTTAGTGTCATTAAACGCATCGTGTGCAAAGAACCAATGCATCCGCTATTCCATTTTCCGGTACAGCTTTACCGCCGCCATAACGACAGCCGCGGTACACAGCGCACCCCAGACCTCGACCGACCATAACGGCACCGCGCCGCGCTGATAAAGCGCGGGAAACGTATCCATCAGCATATGCAGCAGGATGGCGGCCGGCAGACAGCCCTTTCTTGCGTTGATGACGCCGTAATATACGATCACCGTAAGCCCGATGTGGATCAACATCGCAAACAGCCGCTCGATGACGTTGGCGGCCATCATCCCGAAATCAAACGCTGCGGCTGCCTGAACGGACGGAAGGGCCGCGGCTGCCGTATCCTCGGTGATCTTGAACGTGCTGAGCGCTGTTTCCAGGTCTCCCTGAGAAAATACGGCAGCGAGTGCCAGATAGCTGATCATGCCCGGCAGCAGGACGGCCAGGATCTCGATTCCCCCGTGGCCGATGCCGTACAGGACCGCGTTCTCCCGGGTGCGGTTCTTTTTAAGGAAGTATTTAAGCACGATATGACGTCCGCACTCCTCGAAAACACCGGCCATCACGGTTCCGTACAGGACAAAAGCCAAAGTGTTTCCGTTGATGAACCGGGAAACGGGGTTATCCGCTATGACGCAGAAGTAGTGCACGCCAAGCTCCAGCACCCGGGCGGACAGGATGAACCCCGCGGCCCCGGCTATCAGGAAGCTTAAATGGGTCTTCTGTTTATGCTTTTTGCGCCAGCAGAGGAAAAAGAGGACGGGGATCGCGGTCATCAGAACGATGGTGACGGCCAGCGCAGGGATGCTGGCAGGACCCACGGCGATGCGCTCAAACTCCGTCATGCTTCCTCACCTCCCCAAACCTCCACGCAGAAGCCCTTGTGTCCGCAGGCGGTGCAGGTAAGCTTCCGGGCAGTCGGCGTATGATTCGCCCAGAAGGCTTCCTTCAGCGTGGGCTTGAATATGCCGTGGCATTCCGGGCAGATGTATTTCACATGACGGAAGTAGTACCGGCTGATCAGCGTGCCCCAGACAGCGGCTGCCAAAACCCAGACGGCAAACGGCCACCAGACGCCCCTGACGATCCAGAAAATGATGGAAAACCACTGGAGCGCCGTAACCGGGATCCCGGTCAGGATCATCATCAGACGCATTTTTTTGAGATTTTTCTTGTTTTCCATTAAGACAGCTATGTCGCCGATGGATTCGAAAGAGCATACCGGCCGGTTTTTAAGCCCGCCTTTCAGCTCCCGCAGCTTTTCCAGCTTTGCCTCCTTGTCGGCGATCTCGTCCGAAAGGGCATTCTCCTGCTGTTCGATCAGCAGCGAGATCACCTTTTCGGGATGCTCCTCCTGAAGGATCTGAGAGATCGCGTCGATCGGAATATCGAGGTCCCGCAGGAAGCAGATGATCTTCATGCGCCTGAGATCATCTTCCGAATAAAGCCGTCTCCCGCCTTCGGTCAGTTCGCTGGGGATCAGGATGCCCCGGGTATCATAGTACTGAACCGTCCGCACCGTGACGCCGCAGAGCCGGGCAAGCTCTCCCGTTGTGAATTTGGACATAGCTTTCACCTCCTTTACGCCATGAATTTTGCCACATGACGCAGCGTCACAAGCAATACCTGACGCAGGGGGATTTTTTAAAGAATCAGGCCGCCGTGAAAAAAACATTCGTAAATGAGCTCGCCCCGGCTGGAAATGGTTTCCTTTCCCCGGAACCAGGAAAAGTCTCCTTCCGCAGAACAGCGATAGGCGTAATCGCCGGTTTCATAGCTTTCAGGGCCGCGGAAGGGACGGGTTTCAGGCACATGAAGAAGCGCTTCCTTCAGAAAATCGCCGCTGAAGGGGCTGCCCGTCACCCGGCCTGCATAATTCATGCTCCAGTAGGGGCGGCCGGATATCCACAGCGCTTCCTCCCCGGCAAACCTATCTCCGCCCAGGTAGGTGTCGTAATACAGAAGCTCCCCTTCCCGGTACATGAGGTCGTGGGACCCGGGCCTGGAGGGTGTCGTTTCGGCTCCCTTGCCGGCATACGTGGCCCGCTTGGCCCGGATCAGGAACGCGGTGATCAGTTTGTCCATGGCGAAAGCCTCCTCTGAGTGTCGGATTGAAAAAACGGCAGGCGGGGCCAGGCCCCGCGCAGAACGGCGCAGGCCGTTCAGGCTGTGACGGTTTGGAGCTTTTGTTTTATTATACAGATTAGTCCCGCCGGCTTCAATAATCAGTATTACGGCCGGCGTGATATTATGATGAATGGGATTAGGCCCGATCATCGGCAGGCAAAAGGCTGTTTTATTGTAAGGCATCTGATGCTTGAGTCATCGTTTCCTGAAGCGTAAGCCATTTGCCAAAGTACGAAGGTACAGACAGTTACTGACCTGCCGCGTGCTGTACATTCATAATCAGCCGTGTTTCCGGTATTTATTTTCCAATGGTACAGCCTCTGCCCGGATCTCTTCGGCAATATCCAGGCACCGCCTTGCGGAGATTCCTGCAGCCTTTCCTACAGCGGCCAGCTCCTTTATCCCAGGATCACGGCCGTTGCCGTCCACAGTTGTCGTGTGCTCGCCATAATAGGTGCTGCTCCAGGTAAGATCATATGCGGGCGACAGGGACCAGCGGTTTTTTTTCGTTGTAGAGAAAAGAAAAGTTTTTACTGTGGTCATCGCGGTTGTGAGCAAACACATTGAAGCACATGCGCCGGTACATTTGCTCGATTTCTTCCCGCCGGTCCCGGCAGAGGATCTTTGTAAGCTTCATGAGTGTGTGATAGTCCATGCCGGGCGACCGCCAGTCAGATTCCAGAATGGCAGCAGCGGTCAGCACATGATGCCGTTGAGATACTCTGTTCCCATCTGTTGTCCGGTCAAAGCGCCGAACGGAAAAATATCCTCCGCAGCGTTTTGAGGGAAGCAGCTTCGTCTCCGGCACAGTCCATGTAGGCCTTCTTCATGATACCGGAATCCGTGTCTTCCGCGGAGGCCGGAAACTTGATGATCCATTCTTCGGTCATGACCTTGGGCCTTGCGCCGCCGCTGGAACCGGCCAGGGCAAACATCCGGTCTGCGTCCTGTGTTTCTTCCCGGTTCAGATTGCGCCGGCATTCCTGCGCAAGCGCATCCAGGTCCGCCAGTTCCTGTGGGTGCCACACCTTCCAGGCAGGTTGATAACAGAGGGCTCCCATCCCATTGCTGCCAATGATGGCCAGCCGGGTCAACGGACCCGCTTCGTCATCGTTGATTCCTCGATGCTGAAGCATGCGGTTCATCAGCAGCTGACCCCACGCATCCGGCAGGCTGTCTGCAAACACGCCAAACAGCCCTCCGAAATGGAGGGAGGACGGTACAAAAAACCTCCGGCTTCAGCGGGAGGGAAAAAGGGCTTACAGGGAAGCCGCTTCGGAGCCATTCCGGTGTATAAGCAAAGGCCATCCGATGATCCGCTGTTTCGGACAGCGTTCCCACAGCCTGACCATGAAAAGTTACATCCAGCTTATTGCCGTTCACGGATGACCTCCTCAATGCTGCCGTAGGGCACATTTTCAAACAGGTGACGGATTTCGTCCGCACAGTCCAGGGCTATGGCAAGCTTTGTCAGCGAGAGCAGAGAAATCTGCCCGGTCCGCTCGAAGCGTTTGACGCTGCCAAAGCTGACGCCGGACATTTCGCTCAATTGTTCCTGCGTGACGCCGCGGCGCTTTCTGATCCTGCTGATCCGCTTTGCCATGCGGAGGCTGATTTCCTCCGCCGTTTCCCAAACATATCCATTCATATTTGTTCTCCGGATAAAATATGATCCGTTACAGCTTATTTTGAAGACTATGGATAAAATATGATCCGCTGATATGATAGCATATGTACAGAAATGATGCAAGTTGGGATTAACACCAACTGAGCCGGCAGACCATATGTACTTCCGGTTACGCCTAAGGATGGTTACAATGCGAAACGATGTAAAATTTGCCGCGAACCTCTTTTCCCTGTAGGCTGAAGGGAGGGAAAGTGCTATAATGGCATGGAAAACCAGGCGCGGGAGCGCCGGATTCCGGAGGATTATCATGAAGGGATTTTTCAGTATAGGAAAAAAAGGATCATTGGTGCTGGCGCTGGCGCTGGCGCTCGTCTGCCTGCTGGCGGCCGGAGCGGCATGGGCGGAGGAAACGGGCACCTGCGGGGCGAACCTGCGCTGGACGCTTTCCGATCAGGGGACGCTTAAGATCACCGGCACCGGCCCCATGACCGATTACGCCTTTTACGACGGGTACAGCTCCGGGACGCAGTCTCCCTGGGTGTCCAGCGGGGCGAGCTTTTTTATCAGCCGCATCGAGATCGGCGAGGGTGTGACCTCCGTAGGCAGCTACGCCTTCATATATTTTGACATGCTGGAGGAGGTCAGCCTGCCCTCGACGCTGACGCAGATCGGTGAGTCCGCCTTTGAGCAGAGCCCGAACCTGCGGGCGGTCAGCTTCCCGGCGGCGCTCAAGTCCATCGGGGCGAACGCCTTCCACGACTGCGCGGCGCTGGAGGAGGCAAGCTTTGCCGAAGGGCTCCAGTCCATCGGGGATTCCGCCTTCAGCGGCTGCGGGAGCCTGGTGTCGGTGGGCCTGCCGTCAACGGTCAGGACCATCGGGAGGGCGTCCTTCCAGGGCTGCGCTTCCCTGCGGCAGGTGATGCTGCCGGCGGGCCTTACCGCTGTGCCGGACTCCGCCTTTAAGAGCGCGGGGGATCTTACATATATATATCTGCCCGACACCGTGACCACGGTGGGAACGGGCGCTTTTGAAGGAACCGCGGGCGGCTTCACCGTGTACTGCGGCGAGGGCAGCCGCGCGGCGCGCTGGGCGGCCGGGGAAGGGTATCCGGTTTCCCTTCTGACGGCGGACAGGATCGTCCTGCCGGATGACCTGCAGGAGATCGACGCCGAGGCCTTCGCGGGCCTGAGCGGCACCCAGGCCATCGTCGTGCCCGCCAGCGTCAGCGCCATCGCCAGGGATGCTTTCAAGGATACCGACGTGATCCTGTCCTGCCCGGCGGGAAGCTACACGGCCAGGTGGGCGCTGGCGAATGATGTGCCGGTCATGCCGTAACAGGGCTCACGCATGAATGCGTGAGCCCTGGGAAAGGGACTTGCAGCCAGGGCCTACCGGCCCGTTCGTCGGTGAAAACGACCCAGGGCCTGCCGGCCCGTTCGGCACTGAAAATGATCCACTGGATCATTTTCCGGGCGTGCCTCACCCACCGGACCGATTTCCGGGCCCTCCTCACCCCCTCGTGTATTTTCACTCTCTGCGTCCGATTCAAATCGCCCTTCGGGTGCCTGCGGCATCCGGCGGATGAACCGCCGGACTTTCATTTGAATCGGACTCCGTTCGTTCACTGGCTCCGCAGGACACTGTCCACAGGTTTTGTGACTCTTTACTATTGATGCTGTCTATAATTCTTTTGTAATTCATACGTAAACCGGTAATGCCTTAAATTCTTGGATTGACTTTTTCCCGTTTCGGCGCTATACTTGGTCTGTTTTCACATGGCTGTGACGCAGAAAAGTATCCCGCGGGACAGTCCTTCAAGCGAGCCGGCGGCGGTGGAAGGCCGGCAGGACGACGGGGAGAAAGCCGCTGCGGAGCCGCGGGCAGGAAACGGGCGTCCGCGCCTGTCAGAAGTCCGCCGGGAGGGCCCCCGTTATCCGCCGGAAATGAGAGGAAAGGCCGGGAATCCGGCGTTTCAATCGAAGTGGTACCGCGAACCAACATGTGTCTGTTCGTCTTCGAAGAGGGCAGACACATGTTATTATTTTTAAAGGAGTCTTTCTGATGAAAAACATCACCGCCAACGAGCTGCGCGCCATGTTCCTGAACTTTTTCCAGGAAAAAGGGCACAAGCTGATCCCCTCGGCCTCCGTCATCCCTGAAAACGACCCGACCGTGCTTTTCACCACCGCGGGCATGCATCCGCTGGTGCCCTACCTGATGGGGCAGAAGCATCCCATGGGCCAAAGGCTTACCGACGTGCAGAAGTGCATCCGCACCGGCGATATCGACGAGGTCGGCGACATGAGCCACCTGACCTTCTTTGAGATGCTGGGCAACTGGTCGCTGGGCGACTATTTCAAGAAGGAAATGATCCCCTGGAGCTGGGAATTCCTGACCAGCGAGAAATACCTGGGGCTGCCCAAGGACAAGCTGGCCTTCACCGTTTTTGAGGGCGACAGCGACTGTCCCCGCGACGATGAGGCGGCCGATCTCTGGCGCAGCTGCGGGGTGAAGGACGATCACCTGTTCTACCTGCCCAAGGAGCACAACTGGTGGGGCCCCGCCGGCGTCACCGGCCCCTGCGGCCCGGATACCGAAATGTTCATGATCGTCAAGGACCCCTGCGGGCCCGACTGCTCGCCGGCCTGCCACTGCGGCGCCTATCTGGAGATCTGGAACGACGTTTTCATGCAGTACAACAAGCAGGCGGACGGCACCTTCGTGCCCCTGGCCCAGAAAAACGTGGACACCGGTATGGGCCTGGAGCGCACCATCTGCGTGCTGACGGGCAAAAAGTCGGTCTATGAGACTGATCTGTTCGCCGGGATCCTGGCCAGGATCTCCGAACTTTCCGGCAAAAAGTACGGCGACGACGAGGAGACCACCAAGGCCTTCCGCATCATCTCCGACCATATGCGCACCGCGACCTTCATCCTGGGCGACCCCCGCGCCGTGACCCCGTCCAACGTCGACCAGGGCTACATCCTGCGCCGGCTCATCCGCCGGGCCGTCCGCTTCGGTATGAGCCTGGATATGCCAGCCGGCTTCACCGCCGAGATCGCCAAGGTCATCATCGACCAGTATTCCCACGTCTATCCGGAGCTTGAGGCCAACCGTGCGTTCGTGTTGGAGCAGCTGCTGATGGAGGAGGAGCGCTTCCAGAAGACCCTCAAACAGGGCATGAAGGAATTTGAGAAGGTGTACGCCAACCTGCAGAACACCCGCTCCATGCTCGACGGCATCCTGGCGGCGGAAAACCCGGTCGCGCTGGCGCAGGAGCTGGCGCAGACCAAAAAGCTTCGTCCCTCCCCCGACATGATGCCCATCATCGAGGCGGCGAACGCCGGAGACGAGGCGGCGCTTAAGAAGGCTGTCAGCGCCCGGCTGGCCACGCTCAATACCCTGGACGGCCGCAGCGCCTTCAAGCTGTACGACACCTACGGCTTCCCCATCGAAATGACCAAGGAGCTGGCCGCCGAAAAGGGCTTGAACGTGGACGAGGCCGATTTCGCCGAGCGCTTCAGGCAGCACCAGGAGACCTCCCACGCCGGCGCCGAACAGCGCTTCAAGGGCGGCCTGGCTGACCACAGCGTGCAGACGGCCTGCCTGCACACCGCCACCCACCTGCTGCAGGCGGCGCTGCGCAAGGTGCTGGGCGACGAGGTGCACCAGAAGGGCTCCAACATCACCGCCGAGCGCCTGCGCTTCGACTTCACCTTCGGCCGCCGCGTGACCCCGGAGGAGCTTCAGGAGGTCGAGCGTCTGGTGAACGAGGCCATCCAGGCCAAAGCCCCCATCGTCAAGGAGGAAATGACCGTGGCCGAGGCCAAGGCGCAGGGCGCCATGGGCCTGTTCGAAAGCAAATACGGCGACCGCGTCAGCGTGTACACCATGGGCCAGTTCTCCAAGGAGATCTGCGGCGGCCCCCATGCCGTGAATACCGGCGAGCTGGTCTCCTTCAAGATCCAGAAGGAAGAATCCTCCTCCGCCGGCGTACGCCGCATCAAGGCCGTCATCGGCCGCGACGTCAACCAGCCCGGGGAGACGCTGTAATACCGAATTAAGTCTACACGATTTTAGACGAAATACAGTATATCCTATCCATATGCCGGACAGCCGCGCCAAAGAGGCGCGGCTGTCCGGCGTTATTCCTTTATTCCATGATCTTGGGATCAAGCAGAAAATCGGTCAGCGGGACGACCTGAATAGGGAATCCGTCCTCCGTAAGGTCCATCCGGGTTTCCCGGGTAACTCCACGGCCACCATGTTTTCAAACAAATTGCTGGATTTCTCATAGAGCTAAAGGTTAAGCAGCCCGTTGTCTGTAAAATAGTACTTGGGCGTGCTTTCCTGATCGCTGAAGGCGTAATTCCATTTTTGTCCAGTGTACAGGACAAATAATGACAGATATTGTCCAGTACATAGGACAAAAAATGGGTATTATTGTCCTGTTCACAGGACAGACGGACAAAAAGGAAAGCGGAAAGGGTTTTCGGGGACATTGCAAATAAGTGAAAACGACTTGACACCGCAGAGAAAACAGATTACACTCTGAATGAGGAACATTCGGAGGGACAGACGCATGAAAGGATATAACAGGCTGTTATTCCGCCTGATGGCGGTGCTGCTGACGGCGGCGCTGACCGTGCCGATGGACATGCCCGGGGCGCGGGCCGCGGAGGCCGGAAGACAGGCGTATCTTAAAATGAAGCTGGCCGCCCGCACCGGGCCGGGCACGTGGTACGACGAGCCGGGCAGCTTTTTCATAAACGATTATAAAAACACCCGGGTAAACGTGCTTTCCAGGGCGTGGGACAGCCGCAACAGCATCTGGTGGCTGCAGGTGGAATTCACCTGGCGCGGCACGCCCTACCGGGTCTACACCGGCCTTAAGAGGGTGAATATCAATATCGACCTGGTTCCTGAGGAGACCGTGCTGGGGACAAGCCGGACGCGGCGTTCCTCCACGGCTTACTGGGGACCGGGGACGTCGTACGCGGCTTCCAGATACGACGTTCCCTCCGGCCGGTCCGTGACCGTGCTGGACGTTGAAAACGGCTATGCCCAGGTGGAATTTTACGACGCCCGTACGGCCGACCGGGATTACGCCCGCCGCCGCGCCTGGATCCCGGCGGACAATCTGGAGGGCAGCTGGGACCCGGGTTCCGGCCAGACCCAGCCCGGCGGTGCGCCGCAGAGCGGAGCGGTGTACCGCGACCGAAACGATCACATGAACACCCTGACCGTCGTCACGGTACAGAGCAGCTACATCGTGTTCGACTGCTTCTGGTACCGCATCACCTCCATAGACGGCGTGGTGGCTCGGAAGGATTCCTCCGGCCGCTATGTTTTCGATTTTGAGGACGGCCTGGCCAGGGGTTATCTGACCTTTTCAGGCCGGACGGCCACCCTGAGGCTGACCGGGTCGGAGCTTCCGTATATCGGCCCGGGAACGTACACATACGAACGATAACCATGAAAAGCGGAAACACCCATGCCATTTGATCCGGCATGGGTGTTTTCCGTTTGCGTGAACGGGAGGACGGCGTCCCGGGGCTTTGCGCAAAGGACTGACGGGAAAAACAACAGCCCGAGGCAGTTGAACTAACTCATTTCTCCCTTTCCAGACGGAAGGCGACGGAGCGCTTCAGGTACTGGAGGAAGTCGGCGTCCCGGCACATTTCCTTGCCCGGGGCGTCGGACAGCTTGGCTACGGCGCGGCCGTTGACGGCCTGCAGCTTGATGACGATGTTGAGGGGCTTTTCGCAGGTGTCGTTGGAGCAGAAGGTGCCGATGCCGAAGGAAACCATGATACGGTCTTTGAAATGGTCGTAGAGGGCCTGGGCGCGGTCAAAGTCCAGGCTGTCGCTGAACAGCAGCAGTTTGGAGCGGGGGTCGGCCCCGTAGCGCTCGTAATGGCGGATCATTTTTTCGCCCCATTCGTAGGGGTCGCCGCTGTCGTGGCGGACGCCGGTAAAGTTGTTGACCATGGCGCGGTTGAAGTCCAGCAGGAAAAGGTCGGTCGTGACGGTATCAGTCAGGGCGGTGCCGTTGTCGCCCCTGTATTCGTCATACCAGTCCTCCAGGGCGTAGTGGTTGGTGTAGGCCAGGGGGATGGAATCGATGCCCTGGTACATCTGCACGAATTCATGGGCGTAGGTGCCGATGGGGGTCAGGTCGTATTTTTTGGCCAGGTACACGTTGGAGGTACCCACGCAAGCGGCAGTTTCCCGGGAGAACCGGCGCACCACAACGTCCTGCCATTCGCGGGAAAGGCGGCGGCGGCAGCCGAACTCGGCAAAGCGGAAGGTGTACCTGCCGGACTGGAAGGCCTTGATTTTTTCGTCCAGCTTTTCCCAGGCCGATCTGATCAGGTCGTCATAATTGTACTTCATGCGGAAGTACACCTCATTGACGATCTCCAGCAGATAGATTTCAAACTGCATCGCGGAAAATAGCGGGCCGCGCACTACGATGGAAAGCTCTCCCGCATCCGTAAGCCCTGTTTCCACGTAATCCCGGATGGGTCGCCACAGACGCAGGAATTCCACGTAGTCGCTTTTAATGAAGCGGATGGAGCGGAGGTAATCCAGTTCCTCCTTCCGGAAGGTCAGGGTGCACAGGTGGTCGATCTGGGCGTTGATCTCGTCGAACATTTCCCTGGTGAAAACGACGCCCTCGTTGCGGCAGCGGAAATAGTATTCGCCGTTCAGGTTGGTGTGCTTATGGAAAATCACCTGATCCATGTTGAATTTGTACAGATCGGTGTCCAGCAGCGACACGATGATGGGCTCCAGCTTCATAAAAAGCGTCCTCCTCTGAAAAACATTCATAAAAGCGGCAAGATCTCCGCGGGAACCATTTCGCGCAGCTGTGCCTCCAGTTCCCGTATCCGGGCGACACGCTCCCGGACGGCGGTGGAGGATACGAAGCGCGTTTTTTCGGGTGTCTCCAGCACCCGGATGCCGCCGGAAAGCCTGCGCAGATAGGGATCGTCCCGCAGGAGCCTTTCGCTCTCGTCCCCGCCGCGGGCCAGGCAGACGATGCCGAACTCCCGGACGATCTCTTCCACATGAAGCCAGCCGTGCTCCAGCTCCGGCAGCTTGTCCGAGCCCATCAGCAGCGCCGGGGTGACGCCTTCTTCCCTGAAATGGCACAGGGTTTCGTAGGTGCGGGGCTGAGCGGGCGCGAGCAGCTCCCGGTCCGTCACGCGCATCCAGGGCCTGCTTTCGGCGGCCCGGCGCAGCATATTAAGGCGGGTTTCATCCGGGTAGACAAGTTCCTTGCCCTGGCTTTTGCTGATGTATACGGACTTTGAGGGCACAAAGATCACCTGCCCGGCGCCGGTTTGTTCCATGGCAAACCGGGCCAGTCCGATATGGGCGGCGGTAGGCGGGTTGAAGGCCCCGAAAAAGGCGAGCGCTCCGGTCATGCGTTAGTTCCTTCCTGCTCAAAGGGCTCCAGCGTGAGCGGCATACGGCGCTTGTGCATGTTGGCCCGTTCCCGGTGGCGGATTTTTTCGTCCGTTTCCGCGTTCCCGCAGGTGCCCAGGCGGATATAGCGGTGAATGTCCTGATAGGAAAGCCCCAGGTTTTCCTCGTCGCTGCGGCCGGTCAGGCCGTCGGAGGGAGTCTTTTCCACCAGCTCGCGGGGCAGCTCCTCCATCGTCAGCCCCATCTGCACCACCTCCACGCTGGTGAGCCTTCCCAGCACGGAAAAGTCACAGGAGGTGTCGCCGTCCTTGGTGCAGTAGCCTACGGTGAGCTCGCTCAGGTTGCCTGTGCCGGCCAGCCGGGCGTCCAGCGCCTGGGCGATATAGCGCAGCACCGTCATCCGCAGGCGGGGGCCGACGTTGATGTCGCCCGCACGGCTGAACGGGACAGAGAACTCCCCTTCTCCGGGCGATGCCGTTTCCTGGTCGGTGACGGACTTCAGGGCCTGATGGATGGAGCCTATGTTGATCACCCGGCGCCGGATGCCCAAGGAGCTGCAGACGCGCAGGCTGTCCTCCAGGTCCTTCTGTACGCCGTCGGGCAAAAGCACGCCGTACACGTTTTCCTTTCCCAGCGCACGGGCGCAGAGCGCGGCGGTGACGGTGGAATCCTTTCCCCCGGAAATGCCCACGACCACCCGGGTGAAGCCCTGGGCGCGGGCGGTTTCGCGGATGGCGCAGACCAAACGGTCCCGCGCGGCGACGGGGTCAAAGCGACAGGTATCAGCAGTCATGAAAGAACCTCCTTTTGTCCGTTTGGCGTCAGGCGTTGATCACGTCGATCTGGCAGCTGCGCATGACTTCCAGCGCGGCTTCGTGCTTTTCGGGCGTGACGCCGGCGCAGCAGGCCGCGTTCACGCGGATGGAAGCGTCCGGGAAGTGGGCCTTTAAAAGCAGGGCGTTGGACACCACGCAGATATCCGTGCACAGGCCGATGAGCTCGATGGCAAGCGGGGAATCGTCCCCCGCCAGGGCCCGGATGATCCCCGGCAGGCGCACGCTGCCGAAGGTGGGCTTTTCGACTGCGGGGCAGCCGCTCAGCGCGCTTTGGATCTCCGGGTTAAGCGCCCAGCCCTCCGTGCCGCGGACGCAGTGGGGAACGGGCAGCTTTTTGCCCTCCGGGGTGTCCATATAGTCCGGCCCGTGAGTATCCAGCGTGGCCAGCACCGTCCAGCCGTTTTCCCGGCAATAGCGGATGCGCCGGGCGGCGGCGGAAACGATGGCGCGGGCCTCAGGGGTGCCCAGGGAACCGTCGATAAAGTCCTTCTGCAGGTCCACGGCGATCAGGAATTTCTTTTCCATCACGTTATCCTCCTTGTGAATCAGGTGTCGGTCTTCATCCGGTACAGCGCCGCGGGACGGCCCCGGGGCTGCTTTTCCCATTGATCGGTCTGCTGAAGCCTTCCCGTTTTTTCGTACCGGTTCAGGATCGTGCGGCGGAAATTGCTTGAGTCCAGCTTTTCCCCCAGCACAGCCTCGAACACCGTCTGAAGCTCGCTCAGGGAAAAGGTCTGCGTGGTTTCCAGAAACCGGAAGCCGATATCCGTATAGTCTATTTTTCCCCGCAGGCGCTTGAGGCCCGTCTCGATGATCCGCCCGTGGTCGAAGGCCAGCACCACCTGCGTCAGCTCCTCCTCGTCGCTGATAAGCCGAAGCCCCTCTTTATTCAGGAATATCCGGAAACAGCGAAACGGAAAGCCCTCTTTTGTCAGCAGGGGCACAAGCTTTCCGAAGGGGACGATCACCAGGTACGATATGGAGATCACCCGTCCCCGGGGGTCGCGGCTGACGTCCGAAAAGGTGTAGAGTTGTTCAAAAAAGGCGCCGTCCGCGGGGAGCAGTTCTGAAAGCAGCCGGGAAATGGAAGCCTCCGCCGTTTCCTCCTGCGCGATAAAGCGGCCCGGGAGCGCCCACTGGCCCTTGAAGGGCGCTTCCTTCCGCCGCAAAAGCAGGAGGGTCAGCGCCCCGTCCCGCACCGTCAGGATCAAAAGATCCACGGTCACGCAGACCCGGCTGTCTTCCAGAGTGCCGTGCACGGTCACCCCCTCCTTTATGGTCATTATGACCATAAGTATAATACTACCGGGCGGGATGAATGTCAAGACATTTTTTGTCATAATGACAAAAAATAATTTGTAACAATTTCCAAAAACGATTTGTGACATGGGCCGGGCCGTGCTATAATCAAAGGTGTTTCCATAACGGCTGTTCGCCGCCAAAGCCTGCGGTTTTGAAAAAAAGGAGGGCCCCCTATGCCCGGTTTCCATCAAAAGATTTTAAAGAGAAGGTTCTGCGCAGCGCTGCTGTGTGGGGCGCTGCTGTTTTCTGCGCTTCCGGCTGGGGCCGGATACGCAACGCTCCGCCCCGGCGCCAGGGGGGACGACGTGCTCAGGATGCAGCAGGCGCTGATCGCCCTGGGATACGACCTGAAGGCGGACGGCATCTACGGCAACTCCACCTGGTCCGCCGTGCTGGCGTTTCAGAAGGACCACGGCCTGCGCGCCGACGGCCTGGCGGGAAACGCCACCCTGACCGCCCTGTATGAGCTTCAGGGGACGGCGGAGACCGGCGGCTACCCCGCTCCCACGTTCATCATCCTGCGCACGGCGACCCCCGCGCCTGCCCGTACTCCCGCTCAGACGGCGGCAGGCGTCCTCTGGGCGCGGGTGCAGACCTCCGGCGGCAATCTGACGCTCAGGCAGACGCCCAGTACCCAGGCGGGCGTGCTGGGCTTTATCGGCTTTGGCCAGATGGTGGAGGTGCTCGAAAAGGGTGTCACCTGGTCCATGGTGCAATATAACAGCAGGATCGGTTACGTTCAAAGCCAGTATCTGTATTTTCTGGACACCTGTCCGGCGACCGCCGTTCCTGCGGCGACTGAACGGCCCACCGCAGCGCCCAGGGATACGCTGCAGCCTTCTTCCGCGGTGGCCACCGTCACGGGCGGCAGCCTGAACCTGCGTTCCTACGCCAGCGCCGCGGCCAAATCCCTCATGCTGATCCCGAACGGTTCTGTAGTGACTGTACTGAGCCGGGGCGCCAGTTGGACCCGCGTGAGCTATAAGGGGTCCACCGGCTATGTGATGACCCGTTATCTCTCGTTCTCCGCAGCGACGGTGACGCCCAGGCCAACCGCCGCGCCCGCCGTTCAGCCCACGGCGACGCCCCGGCAGGCCGTTCAGCCACAGACGGATACCGCGCAGGTCACCGGCGGCAGGCTGTGGCTCCGCGCCTCGGCCAGAGCCAGGGCGGGAGCGCTTTTGTCCATCCCCGACGGGGCGACCGTCCGGGTACTTTCCTGGGGCAGCGACTGGTGCCGGGTGGCCTACGGCGGTTTCACCGGCTATGTCATGACGGATTATCTTAGCTTTGCGGTTTCCCCCGCCCAGACGCCCACTGTCCCCCCGGTGCGGACGGCTACGCCTGCTCCCGCGGAGGATTACACCGTCCAGGGGCAGGCCGTGATCTCGGTCAGCTCCGGCGGGCTCAATATGCGCGCCTATCCGTCCACCAGCGCCACCATCCTGCGCAGCATCCCCGACGGCGCGGTCGTATCCGTGCTTGAAAAGGGCGATACCTGGAGCAGGGTCCTTTACGGCGGCGGCACGGGCTATGTGATGAACACCTATCTGACGTTCATCGGCTCCTGGGCCACGGCCACACCGCTGCCCACGGCGACGCCCGCCCCATACGCGACGCCCGCTCCCGCTCCGGGCGGGTATGATACCTCGATCCTTACCCGGACCCTCCGTTCGGGCTATACCGGGGAAGACGTGCGCTATGTCCAGCAGCGGCTTAACTCGCTTCAGTATCTGAGCCGCGTGACGGGGACCTATGACGCCGCCACCATCGCCGCCGTCAAGGATTTCCAGCGCATCCACGGCCTGACGCAGGACGGCATCGCCGGCCCGCAGACGTTCACCGCCCTCTTCTCGTCCTCCGCCCAGCCCTATTCTGAAACCGTGGCCAGCTATTCAACCCTCCGCATCAATTACGGCTCCTCCGTGGCGGATTCGGGAGCGGTCACCAAAATGCAAAGGGCTTTGTCCCAACTGGGCTACGTGGTGACCGTCAACGGCAGCTTTGACGAAGCGACGCACAACGCCGTCGTCCAGTTCCAGATGCGCAACGGGCTGACCCCCTCCGGCGCAGCGGACGCCGCCACCCAGCGCGTCCTGTACAGCGGCAGCGCCAAGGGTGCGACGGCCACCCCGTTTTTGACCGTCGGGGCGAACGAGAACGTGATGCAGGTCCCCTCCGCCTCGCAGGTGCAGCTGCTTCACTGGTATAATGTAGTCAAGCCCTCCCTGTCCGCCGGGGATACGCTTAAAATACTCGACCCGCAGTCCGGCACCTGGTGGAACCTGCGCGTCTATTCCCGCGGCCGGCATTGCGATTCGGAGCCCATGACCCTCAGGGACACGCTGCTGATGAACCGCGCCTTCGGAAAGACCGGATGGACCGTGCATGTGGTCTACGTCCAGCTGCCTGACGGCCGCTGGACCATGGCGACCATGCACAACCGTCCCCATCTGAACGGCACGATCACAAACAACGGCTTTGACGGCCATCTGTGCGTCCATTTCCTGCGCGACATGGCCGAATGCAGGCAGTACGACCCCGATTACGGCGTGACCAACCAGACCGCCCTTAGGACAGCCTGGAAGGCGCTGACCGGGGAAACCGTTCCCTGAAACCCTTCCGTCCGGAGGCATCGCTTCCGGACGATTTTTTGTTTTTTCCAGGCAGGAATCGGGCGGCAACAGGGCGAAAAGAAATATGGTACAAAAAAGGAGGGGTGCGCTTGAATACGCAATGGCTGCACAGGAAGCTCCGCTGGCGGGCGCCGGCGGTGGCGATCCTCTTCATGGTGATCGTGGCGGCCGCGCTGTTCGTCAAACAGGAAAGGGAGATCAAGGCGCTTGAAAAAAGCCGCTCCACCGTGCGCGAGGCGCAGCTGATCCTCCAGAACGAGCGCAGCGACAAGCTGCGGGAGATCCATAACGCCGACAGCCCGGAATACCTGGCCGAACAGGCCCGCAGCAACGGCTATCTCCTTCCCGGGGAGATACGCTTTGAGATCACCAACCTGGACGAGCTCATGGAAAACGGCGGAGACGCCGAGACGGAAATAGCGGAGGAAGGCACATGAACATCGGAGCGATTGCCATCGGTTCCAATTCCACCAGGCTCCTGACCGTGCTGGACGACGGGCGGGAGGACCGGGCGCGGGAGGATACCCGGCTTTTTTCGGGTATCCAGGCGGACGGAAATCTGTCGGACGAGGCCATGGACAGGACGGTCCGGGCGGTGCTGAACCTTAAAATGCGCGCGCTTAAGTTCGGGGCGCAGCATGTGCTGCTGCTGGCCACCAGCGCAACCAGGGACGCCGGGAATTCGGAAGAATTCACCCGGCGTCTTTTTTCGGGCACGGGGCTCAGGCTGCGGGTGATCACGGGCGCGGAGGAGGCTGCCCTGGCCTTCAGCGCGGCCTCCGCGGGCAGTGATAGCGCGGTGCTTGATATAGGAGGAGGTTCGACCGAACTGACCTACGGGAAAAACGGCGTCATCCAGACCTCCGTCAGCGCCCAGGAAGGCGCGAGCCGTCTGTATAAATGCTGCGGCGAGGTGACGAGCCTGGAGGACGCCCGAAGGCTTACCAGCGCCGTGCGGGAAAGGCTCCGCGCGGTCTACGCTCCGCTGCTTGCGCTCCCCCGGCCGCCCTGTCTGATCGCCATCGGCGGCACCGCCACGACGGCCGCCGCCATACAAAGGAAGACCGAGTCCCACGGCCAGGAGCTGGAAGGCACCCGCCTGACCATGAAGGATGCGCAGCGCCAGCTGGAGACGATCGCGCCGCTCTCCCTGGAAGCCCGGGCGCAGGTGCCGGGGCTCTATCCCTCCCGCGTGCACATCATGCCCCACGGGCTTTGCATCCTGCTGGCGGCGATGGAGCTGACCGGATTTGAGGAGCTGACGGTCTCCACCCGCAACAATCTGGACGCCGCGGTCCGGGATGAGCGGCTGCTCAAAGAGCTGACGGCGGGCTCACGCAATACGTGAGTCCGGGACGGGAACTGTCAGCCAGGGCCTGCCGGCCCGTTTTCCGAGAGGCCGCTCACTCTGAAAGGCTTCCCCTCGGAGGGGGTGAGCAGCGACTTGGATGACAGACCAGTGGTCAGTCATCAGCTGCGAACAGGTCGGCAGGCCCTGGTGTCTGTCAGGCGCGGATATTGCTGCATTTATTATTTCACTTCCTTCGCGTCTGACTGATGAGGTGGCCCCCGTTCCCATACTACTATTTATACACGAGTATTTTAAAGTGTGCTTATCCGGCTAACCCAAGGCCTGCCAGCACGTTCAGTGCAGAAAAAGAACTGAACGCTGTTTCACCTTTTTTCTGATTTTTTTCGTTATGGCAACACCGTACAATATGCCGAATCTGACAGTCTGAGCCTGTCAGGTTCAAAATACGGTCGCCCGAACTGACTTATCTGCCGTGAAGGGAACCTGAATCAGGCCGTAACCGAAGGGCGGTCAGCCAGAACCAGGTTCGCCAGAGCGAACAACATATGCAATTGTGCGTCTACCTTTGGCAAGCCTCGCAATCGTGTCTTCCGGTATCGGAACATCCCTTTGACGACTGCGAATACATGTTCTACTTTGCAACGGATGGA
>CADAQF010000035.1 GCA_902790015.1 uncultured Eubacteriales bacterium
TTTGTGTGAAACCATTCGCAGATTGACTCCTGAAATGGTCAAAAATATCACTTGCAGGCAATGGATATATGATGCGTGTTTAATTTGAGATTAGTATTACGTCCCTTCGGATACGGGTTGGGCCGTCTTTCCTGATTCTTAAGCGGAATCCATTCCATATAAGACATATGTGCTTCAAAAGAAATTCAGTATTAAACAGACTGCATATATTTTGTTCGGACGATTGACAAACGGGAAGATGTGTGGTTTAATACTCCTGCCTGAAAAGTTTAGGCAAACTAAACCAGCGTGTGGCATCGGAAGTTTAGTGAAATTAAACACACCGGGCGGGGAGGTGGAACGCATGAGCATGGACATCGGCAGGAGGCTCAAGCAGCTGCGCATTCTGCGCGGCCTCACCCAGGAGGAAATGGCGGACCGCTGCGAGCTGAGCAAGGGCTTCATTTCCCAGGTCGAAAGGAACCTGGCTTCTCCCTCCATCGCCACGCTGACGGATATGCTGGAAGTCCTGGGCACCACGCTGCCGGAGTTTTTCGCCGTTCCCTCGCAGGAACAGGTCGTCTTTTCCGAAAACGACATGTTCGAAAAAGAGGACGGGGAACTGGGGCGGAAGGTGGTCTGGCTGGTGCCTGACGCCCAGAAAAACCGCATGGAGCCCATGCTGATCACCCTGTCCCCCGGCGGGCGCACGGAGGAGATGGGCCCCCACGAGGGGGAGGAATTCGGCTACGTGCTGCAGGGCAGCCTGCAGCTGGTGCTGGGCGGAAAGATACACCGTCTGAAAGCCGGCAGCTCCTTCAGCCTGCATCCGTCGCAGCCGCATCATCTGATCAACAAGTCCAAAAAAAACGCGAAATTCCTGTGGATCTCCACACCCCCCTCTTTCTGAATCATTTTCAACGGAGGATACCCTGATGGCCGACAACAATGTTTCGCGCGCTGAATACGTCAGCATGGAAGAGCAGCCGCGGCTGATCACGCTCAATAACATCAGCAAGGAATACGACGGGGTCACGGTGCTGGACCATATCAACCTCTATATCCGCAAAAAGGAATTCGTGACCCTGCTGGGCCCCTCCGGCTGCGGAAAGACCACCACCCTGCGCATCATCGGCGGTTTCGAGACGCCGACGGAGGGGACGGTCATATTCGACGGGCAGGACATCACCAACCTGCCCGCCTACAAGCGCCGCGTGAACACGGTATTCCAGAAGTACGCGCTTTTTCCCCACCTGAACGTGGCGGACAATATCGCCTTCGGGCTTAAGCTCAAGAAGACGCCCAAGGACGAGATCGCCCGCAAGGTAGACCGCATGCTGGAGCTGGTCAACCTGAGCGGCTACGGCAAGCGCAGCGTGGAATCGCTTTCAGGCGGCCAGCAGCAGCGCATCGCCATCGCCCGCGCCCTGGTCAACGAGCCGGAGGTCCTTCTGCTGGACGAGCCGCTGGGCGCGCTGGACCTGAAGCTGCGCAAGGAGATGCAGCTGGAGCTCAAGAGCATGCAGCAGCGCCTGGGCATCACCTTCCTCTACGTGACCCACGACCAGGAGGAAGCGCTGACCATGTCGGACACCATTGTGGTCATGCGCGGCGGCCGGATTTTACAGATCGGAACGCCCAAGGGCATTTACGACGAGCCCAAGAATGCCTTCGTGGCTAATTTCATCGGGGAAAGCAACATCGTCCCCGGCGTCATGCTCAAGGACGAGCTGGTGGAATTCTGCGGCGCCAGGTTCGCCTGCGTGGACGAGGGCTTCGGCGAAAACGCCGAGGTGGACGTGGTCATCCGTCCTGAGGACATCGTGCTGGTGGGCGAGGACGTCGGCCACCTGACCGGCGTGGTGCGCTCCGTGCTTTTCAAGGGCGTTCACTACGAGATGATGATCGAAGCGGGCGGTATCCTGTGGAAGGTGCACTCCACCACCATGGAGCCGGAAGGCAGCCGGGTGGGCCTGTCGGTGGTGCCCTTCAACATCCACATCATGCACAAGATGGAGGAGGCGAACGCCAAGTGACCAGTTTTCAGGCGCCGGCCTGGTCCGTGCCGGTTCTGATCGCCGCCTTCGTGATATTTATCGGGCTGGTGATTTTCTACGTCATTAAAAGCCGGGGCATTCGCCGGCCGCTGTTCGCCATGCCCTACACGGCCTGGGTAGCGCTGTTTACGGTCATTCCCTGCCTGCTGATCGCCTATTACGCTTTTACGGACGCCGCCGGCCGCTTTACCCTTGACAATTTCAAGAGTTTCTGGGATTCCGACTACGAAATGAACCGGGAGCTGATTGAAATGGGCATGGATCCGGCGGAGCTGGGCTTCGGCCGGGGCACGGTGAATGTGGACACGCTGGTCTACTCGCTGTGGATGGCCCTTCTGTGCACCGTCATCTGCCTGGCGCTGGGCTATCCCGCCGCCTACATCATGGCCGACCGGGAATTCAGGCTGGGCGCCACCATCGTGGTGCTGTTCATCATCCCCATGTGGATGAACTTCCTGCTGCGCACCATCGCCTGGATGAGCCTGCTGGAGGACAATGGGCTGATCAACAATTTCCTCGCGTCCATCGGCCTGCCCCGGCTCAGGCTCATGTACAACAGCGGGGCCGTGCTGATGGGCATGATCTACAACTACCTGCCCTTCATGGTGTTTCCCATCTACAACGTGCTCAACAAGATGGACCTCAAGTACTCAGAGGCCGCCATGGACCTGGGCGCCAGCCCCATAAAGACCTTCCTGAAGGTCACCCTGCCGCTGAGCCTGCCCGGCGTGGTGTCCGGCATCACCATGGTGTTCATGCCCTCCGTCACCACGTTCTTTATCCCACGCGTGCTGGGCGGCGGCAACACCGAAATGTTCGGCGACCTGATCGAGCGCACGTTCCTGACGGCCAACAACTGGAACGTGGGCTCCGCCCTGAGCCTCATCATGATGGTGCTGATACTGCTCAGCCTGGGGCTTCTTCGCAAGGTCGATCCTGAAGGGGAAGGAGAGGGTATGCTGTGAAAAAGTTCCTGCAGCGGTTTTATATCATCCTGATCCTTTTGTTCCTCTACGTGCCGATCCTGGTGCTGATCGTCCAGTCCTTCAACGCCGGCAAGAGCCGCGCCAAGTGGGAAGGGCTCTCGTTCGTCTGGTATGAGGAGCTGTTCAAAAGCAGCGCCATCATGGACGCGCTGAAGGTCACGGTGACCATCGCCCTGCTGGCGGCCGTGATCTCGACCGTTCTGGGCACCCTGGCCGCCATCGGCATATACGCGATGAAAAAGCGCCCCCAGGCGCTGATGATGACGCTGACCAACATCCCCATGACCATGCCGGACATCGTCACCGGCATAAGCCTGATGCTTTTGTACCTCTTTTTCCGGGTGGACCGCGGGTACTGGACCATGCTACTGGCCCACATCACGTTCGATATCCCCTACGTCATCCTGTCGGTCATGCCCAAGCTCAAGCAGATGAACAAGTTCAGCTACGAAGCCGCGCTGGACCTGGGCTGCACGCCGGGCCAGGCGCTGCGCAAGGTGATCCTGCCCGCCGTCAAGCCCGGCGTGGTGACCGGCGCGATGCTTGCCTTCACCCTGTCGCTGGACGATTTCACCATCAGCTATTTCACCACCAGCCCCCTGGTACAAAACCTCTCCACCCTCATCTATTCCCAGGCGCGCAAGGGCATCAAGCCCACGCTGAACGCCCTGTCCGCGCTGATGTTCATCACCCTGCTGGTGCTTTTGCTCATCGTTAACCGCCGCACGGCGGATAACCACCCTGTCAAATCATAGGAGGTAGTGAAATGACCAAGAAGCTCGTATGCCTGGCCCTGGCCTGCCTGATGGCCCTCGTATCCGTGTCCGCCCTCGCGGCCAACTATGTGAACGTGTTCAACTGGGAGGACTATATCTCCGAAGAAGCCATCCAGCTGTTCGAGGAGGAATACAAGGACCTGGACCTCCATGTGAACTACATGAACTTCACCACCAACGAGGACATGATGGTGCAGGTGCGCACCAGCCCCGGGGCATTTGACGTGGTCGTGCCCAGTGAATACTGCGTGGAAAGGATGATCAAGGAAGGCCTCATCCAGGAGCTCAATTACGACCTGCTCCCCAACGCGAAAAAGTACACCCTGCCCGAGCTGCTCGACCCCTCCTATGATCCCGCCAACGCCCACTCCATCCCTTACATGTGGGGCACCCTGGGCATCCTGTACAACACCGAGCTCGTGGACGACGAGATCGATTCCTGGAAGTGGATGTTCGACGAAAAGTACGCCGGCAGCGTCTTCATGCTGGACTCCATCCGTGACTCCATGGGCATGGCCCTCAAATACCTGGGCTATTCCATGAACACCAAGGACCCCAAGGAACTGACCGCCGCCGCCAACCTCCTGATCGACCAGAAGGCCCGCGGCATCGTCAAGGCCTACCAGGTGGACGAGACCAAGGACAAGATGGTCAACGGCGAGGCCGCCCTGGCGCTGGTCTGGTCCGGCGATGCTGAATACGCGCAGGAGCTCAACGATAAGCTGGCCTACGTCATCCCGCAGGAGGGCTCCAACATCTGGGTGGACTGCTTTGTCATTCCCTCCACAGCCAGGAACGTGGAATATGCCCACCTGTTTATCGACTTTATGTCCCGTCCCGAGATTGCCGTGCTGAACGTGCAGGAAATCGGCTACTCCTGCCCCAACCAGGGCGCCATCGAGCTGATGGGCGAGGAATACACGTCCAACACCACCATGAACCCCCCGGAGGAAAAGGTGGCCCTCTGCGAATACTTCAACGATATCGACGAAGGCTCCATGAAGATCTACAACGCCCTGTGGGGCAAGGTCAAGAACGCCAAATAATCCCGTAAGCGCTTGACTGCCGCCGGCGGACGCCGTTCCTGTCTGGAACGGCGCAGGCCGGCGGTTTTTGGATACGGAGGATATACCCATGGAACTGACGGAACTCAAGGGCCTGGGGGCCACCCGGGCGGCGCTCCTTAAGGAAGCGGGCATCACAACCCCGGAGGACCTGCTCTTAAGGCTCCCCTCGTCGTACAAGGACACCGTTCATATCCGGGAGATCTCCTCCCTCCGCCCCGGGCAGAGCGCCTGCGTGCAGGTGTATGTGAAGGGCGCGCCCCGCCTGGCCCGCTTTTCCGGGAAGACCATGGTTTCAGCCGCCGTGGCGGACGAAACAGGCGTCCTCCAGGCCCGGTGGTTCAACCAGCCCTGGATCAAGGACCTGCTGACCCCGGAAGGGCCGGTGCTTTTGTACGGGCGGGTGGGCGTTTATCAGGGAAGGCCTGTGCTGGTGTCGCCCTCCATCGAAAAGGAACGGGCGCTGATCGCCCAGTACCGGCCCATCAAGGGCATTCCCGGGAAAACCTACGCGGGCTTCGTGCGGGAGGCGCTTAAGGGAGTCTCTTCCCTGTGTCCCGAGACCCTGCCCGGGGAAACCCTCCTCCGCCACGGCCTCATGGGCCGAACGGACGCCGTCTGCGCTGCCCACTGCCCCGAAGACGAACAGGCCCTGGCCCTCTCGCGCCGCCGGTTCGACTTTGAGGACCTGCTTTTGTATCAGGCCGCCATGGACCGCCTGCGGGGTGAAAAGCAAAAGACCGCTCCCTTCTCCTTTCCCCCGGAGGGGCCTTCGCGTTTCTGGGCGTCCCTTCCCTTCCCGCCTACCTCCGCGCAGAAAAGGGTGCTGGACGAGATCGCAGCGGACCTTCGGAAGGATACCCCCATGTCCCGGCTCGTTCAGGGGGACGTGGGCTGCGGCAAGACGGCCATCGCCTTCGGGGCGCTGTACCTGGCCCATCTGGCCGGCTTTCAGGCAGCGCTGATGGCCCCCACCGAGATCCTGGCCCGCCAGCACCTGGAGAGCGCCAGCAGTCTCCTTGCCCCGCTGGGGCTTCGCTGCGGCCTGCTGACCGGCCATATGAAAAGCGGCGAAAGGGCCGCCGCCCTCAGCGCCATACAAACCGGTGCGTGGGACGTCGTCATCGGCACTCACGCGCTGATCAGCCCGGATGTGCGCTATCTGCGGCTCGGCCTGGTCGTGACGGACGAGCAGCACCGCTTCGGCGTGCGCCAGCGGCGCACCCTGGCGCTGAAGGCCGAAAACGAGCCCCACACGCTGGTCATGTCCGCCACCCCCATCCCCCGCTCCCTGGCCCTGGTGCTGTACGGGGACCTGGAGCTGTCCGTGGTGGACGAGCTGCCGCCCGGCCGCACCCCGGTCCGGACCCGGATCGTGCCGGAGGAAAAGCGGGCGGGGCTTTATGATTTCATCATCCGCCAGGCGAAGGAAGGGTTCCAGACCTACATCGTCTGCCCCCTGGTGGAGGAAAGCGAAACGCTGGACGTGCCCAGCGCCCAGCAGGTATACGCGGAGCTGTGCCAGGGGCCGCTCAGGTCCCTGCGCCTGGGGCTGACCTGGGGCAGCCAGCGCCAGGAGGAAAAGGAGCAGGTGATCGCCGCCTTTTCCGAAGGCCGGCTGGACGTGCTGGTGTCCACCACCGTCATAGAGGTCGGCGTGAACGTGCCCCGGGCCACCGTCATGGTGATCGAAAGCGCCGAGCGCTTCGGCCTGTCCCAGCTGCATCAGCTGCGCGGCCGCGTGGGCCGCGGCGCGCAGGAAAGCTGGTGCTTCCTCATGGCGGAAAAAAACGAGCGGCTGGACGCCCTGTGCCGCACCAACGACGGCTTTGAGATCGCCCGGGAGGACCTGCGCCAGCGCGGTCCCGGGGAGCTTTTGGGCACCCAGCAGCACGGCGTGCCCATGCTTCCCGCCCTCAGGGAAGGCTATGACGTCGCCCTGATCGAACAGACCCGGGACGAATGGAAGCGCCTCCATTCCCCCGGCCATGAGGCCGCCCTCGCCCAGGTGAACCAAAGCGCCGAAGCCGTGTTCCGCAGGACCACCGAAACCGTGGCCTTCAACTGATTGGGAATTCCGGGAGCGGAATCCGAACCTGTACGTCTTCATTGCAGGACGGGATCAATTATCCTCGGGACAGCATGGCAACGCTGAGATGGATGGCATGGGAAGAAAAAGGTCATTATTCAAGAGCGGATCTGAATTTTGATCAGGAGCGGCAATCCTTCCGACAGGATATAGAAGACTATCCACCGCCTGACTGAGAATACGAACAGCGTATCATATTTCGCCCGAATTAATATTTTCAAACCAGTAGTTCTGATACACATTTCTCATTGACAATCAGATAACTATTATGTTATCATGCAAGTCGAGGAGGGAAGTGTGTCATGTACCAGATCATCCTGTATGAAGACCGGAATGGCATCAGTCCTGTGGATGAGTATCTCAAGGAACTTGACGCACAAAACACCAAAGATGCCAGGATTCGTCGGGAAAAGATCCGGACATACGTCAAGATACTGAAAGAGCGTGGCTTGCCGCTTCCCGAACCGCTTTGTAAGCATATGATCGATAAGATCTATGAGCTGCGTCCCATAGGCGATCGTGTTTTCTTCGCTGGATGGATTGATGGTGCATATGTTCTGCTTCATTGCTACAGAAAGCAGGGGCAGAAAACACTTTCGCGGGAGTTGAAGAAAGCACAGGAAGAATTTGCTGACTTTATGGAAAGGTGGGAGAAAAATGGCAAAGGTTAATGGATTTACTGTCTGGGATGAAGAATTTGATTCCCGCCATTTTACACCGGAAGAAATCGCGGAAAGCGATCTGGAAGCCGAACTGATCGCAGCACTGATCGATGCCAGAGATGAGCAGGGCGTTAGTCAGCGCGCACTTGAAGAAATGAGCGGAGTCAGGCAGCCGGCAATCGCCCGCATTGAAAAAGGTGTAAACAGTCCTACTGTTGAAACCATGATTAAACTGCTTACCCCGCTGGGAAAAAAGCTGGCAATTGTTCCTATGAATTCCTCTACTTGAGAGTGATCGTTGCTGAATTACAGGCAACACTTTGGCAACAGAAAACCTGATATCCCATGCTTCATGGACCATCAGCGCAATCAGAATACCAGTAGATACGGAACACAATCAAAAACGTTTAGGAATCAAGTTCCTGTATCGAATTCCGGTCTGTCCGGGCAGGAAAACGGACGGATGAAAACGGACCGTTGAAATGTGCTCCGATCCGTGATCCTTGAAAACATCAGAGCCCCTCAGCAGCCTTTCGGCTCCGCTGAGGGGCTCCTCCGTCTGCCCGTCTTTTCCGGGCTTTAAGCGCTCTTTAAAAGGCGCTCATAAAACTCAGTCCTTAAAAACGGCCTTGGTTCCCGTTCCCGTGGGAAGGACCAGGGACATCGATCCGTTGTTGATCTGAACGGTATAGACGCAGTCCTCCAGGTAGGTATCAAGCGACCCGTCCAGATTGAACCAGGCGTTCAGCTGAACCCTGAAGGGATCCCAGGTCATCAGGCAAAGCTCCAGATGATGGCCCTCCGCCACCGTGTAGACCGTGGGCAGGAAGTAGAAGGTGTACGCCTGCTCCACCCCGCTGACCAGGCCGGGATCCTGCAGTACATACTCTCTGGCGTACTTCCCGCAGCCCGGGTTCTGCAGGTCCGTCCAGGCAAAGGAGACGATCTTCCTGGGCATATCCGTCCACCTGAAATCAGTAAGCTCCGCTTTCCCGCTCGGAGTGCCGGTTTCGTACGTCAGGCCTTCCACATTATAGGACCCGACCGCGCCGTCCAGCATGGCGCTCGTCGTGTAAGCCGGGAAAACGCCGGTGTCCGAAACATCCATCAGCACCGCGGAGATCATCAGACCGTCCAGGTCCTCGCGGTCCGAGTCCAGCATCACATGAAGCTCCGGCGTCCCCTGAATGGTCGTGCCGGCCGGCAGGTCAAAGCGGTAGACCGCGGCAAGATTCTCCGGCATGCTTGCATAGAATTCTTCCTGATCATCAGCGGTCAGGTTGTTCTGACGGTTCTCCTGGAACTGATCCGAATAATCCCCCATTCCCTCGGAGGAGATCTTCGTGATCCCTTCCGCCCGGTCAGGCTTGAGGTTCAGCGTCCCGCTGCCCGGCCAGCTGTCGTAGGCCTCGTAGACGCCGGTGATATTGTTCTGGGCCATTACGTCCGGCAGAAGCTCGGCGCCGTTGTCCACACCGTACAGATAGTGGCTCAGCCACTTATTCATGATCTCGTCCCAGGCTGTGCCGTTGATCGACATCCCGTAAAGCTCCATATGAGCGCCTTGGTGAAGCACCAGCTTCACCGTCTGTCCGGCCTTTTTAAAGGTCTCCACCATCAGATCGGCGTGACGGGTGGTCACGTTCAGGTCGTTCATGCCGGTCACCACCAGGGCAGAGCAGGCCGTATGATTTTCCGCGTCCGTGGTATAGTCCATCTGCTCCCATACGGGCGCGTAATCGCCGTTGGTATCATCCTGCTCCTTGGCGATCGTCCACAGCCACGAGCCGTATTCCGGATTGGGCTCCTCCCATTCATCATCCAGGAAGGTTCCTCCCGCGTTGTAGCCGGCCAGGGAGTCCGCGTAGTTTGACAGGTTCAGAATAGATACTCCCTGGGAATTGGTGTAATCATACCAGTTGGCGATCCCCGCATAGGGAACGATGGTCTTCAGGCCCTTCACACCCGACACGGCGACCTCGAACGGGATCGTTCCTCCGTAGGAGCAGCCGGTCATCGCCACATTCCCGTTGCACCAGTCCGCCGTGATCTCTATGTTCGACGTGGTGTCGGTAAACGCGCGGCGGTCCCCCGCCAGCCATTCAACGACGGCCTTGTGGCTGTCCCGCTCCAGCTTGAGCCCGCACAGCTCAAACCCTTCGGACCCGTAGGTGCCGATACCGCAGGCGTCTACGATCGCAAACCCGCGCACCGCATAATAGCTCAGCCCTTCGGCATAGCCGAATCCCGGCGCGCCGCTGCCCGGCACCTTATAGTTCCACTGCAGGGGATCCGCCTTTGCGGCCGCCTCCAGCGTGGTCATGGTTCCCGCAGGCTCCCGCTTTTCACAGGGCAGGTAGAACCTGCTTTGATCGAATACCTTCTCCGTATACAGCACGCTTGCGGACTCTTCAGCCTTTTCCACGGTTCCTGCGCCGTAGGGGGTCGGATTGTAGAGCACGGCGGCCTTGTATTTTCCCTCCGCGGCGGCGCGGGGAACCTGTACCAGCGCCTTCACCAGGTCCGCCTTCCCGTCCAGGTCGGTGTCATGATCCGTTTCCACCCATACGCAGAAGCGGAGGATATCGCTGCCCTCGTTCGTATAGTTTTCGGCGCGCAGGTCGCTCCATTGAAGCACCGGCTGAAGCATCCCGTTTTCCACCCGGATAAAGTCCGTATCTTCCGCTTGGCAGGCAAAAGCACAGGAACACAGCATCAACAGCGCCATCAGCGCCACGATCGTCTTTTTCATCATCGATGCTCTTCTTTCCTAATAAGCAGGGTAGAAAAACATGGTTCCTTTGTCAGGCCTTTTTCAGGTCCTCCGACAGCGAGTACGCCGCAACGCAGCCGTCGCCCACGGCCTTGGCCACCTGCAGCGGCGCGCCGGCGGCGTCTCCTGCCACGCAGACCCTGGGAATGGAGGTGTGCATCTTTTCGTCGTGGCGGATGGCCGAACCCTCGGTCTCAAGCCCCGGCAGCAGCGTGGACGGCGCCACTGTGGGGCGAAGCACGAACACGCAGTCCGCCTCTGCCTTTTCCCCGCCTTCGAGCGTCACGCGCACGGTCTTTCCCTCTTTTTCGATGGACAGGGGTTTACCCGAAAGCCGCGCGATTTTTTCGTCCAGCGCGGAAAGATCGTGCTTTTTTTCGCAGGCGTAGCTTACTTTTGAGCAGACCGTGGCCAGGAAATTGGCCTCCTCCACGGATTCCTGGTCGGTGCCCAGGACGATCACGGGGCGGTTTCTGTACAGCATCGCGTCGCAGGTCGCGCAGTAGCTGACGCCCCGGCCCAGCCATTCCTTTTCGCCGGGCAGCTCCTTGGCGCGGGCCGCCCCGATGGTCAGAAGCAGCGCCTTCGCGGAAACGATGTCCGCCCCCACGGCGGCGGAGAAGGTGTCCCCCATGGGCAAAAGCTGAGTCACCTTTTCCTTTCTGATCTCCGCGCCGGCCTCTTCAGCCTCCTTACGGAAAAGCTCCGCGATCTCCCTGCCGGATTTGCCGCGGACGCCGGGATAGTTGTTGATCTTTTCGGCCAGGCCCAAAGCGCCGTCCCCCGTATAGGCCATCAGCACCGAATGGTTGCGGTTGCGCAGCGTCAGCGCGGCCGAGCAGCCCGCCGGCCCCGCGCCTACGATCAGCACGTCGTACGTCATGTTTTGCGTGATCATCCTTTCTTATTTGCAGAACTTATCGATATAGCGGTCGTAGCACCGCTGGATGACCTTCTGGGCCTCTTCCCGGCCGTACACGCCGTCGATCTCCACCTGCTTGCCGGGCTCCAGGTTTTTATAGACGTTGAAGAAATGGCTGATCTCCTGGGCCACATGGGCGGGAAGCTCGCTGACGTCCCGGTAGGTATTGTACACCGGGTCTCCGAAGGGCACGGCCAGTATCTTTTCGTCCATGCTGTCGCCGTCCTTCATGGCGAAATAGCCGATGGGGTAAACCTGCACCAGGGACAGCGGGCGGATCGTTTCGCTGCAGAGCACCAGCACGTCCAACGGGTCTCCGTCGTCGGCGTAGGTGCGGGGCATGAAGCCGTAATTGGCCGGGTAGTGGGTCGAGGTGTACAGGATGCGGTCCAGCTTCAGCGCGCCGCTCTCCTTGTCCAGCTCGTACTTGTTTTTGGAGCCCTTTTCGATCTCGATCACGGCGATAAAGTCGTCCGTCTTCATCCGGGCCGGCCGGATATCGTGCCACAGATTCATTTCAGTACCTCCTGTCGCGGTGTTGTTCAGTTTGGTCGGATGGGGTTTCATCGGTTCCTGTGTATTGAAGAAGGTGATAGGTCCACTCCCTGCCCTCAAAGGGGAAGGAGGCGGTATCCACTGTCGTGTAGCCCGGATAGGCCGCGTTCCTGCTGCGGACCACCAGAAAATCCGCCCCTCCCTCCCGGATCAGCCGGTCATGCTCCTCCTGCATGGCGGGCAGGTCCATATTGAGGGTGCAGAAATAGCGGTTTTCGGGCTCTGCCCCGGCGGCCAGGTAAAACCCGCCGTCCAGGAAACCAAGGTTCAGCAGCGTCGGGTTCTCCGTCTCACGGATGATCCGGGCAAAGCGGTACGGGGGCATCTCTTCTTTGGCGGTGCCGCGCAGATAGCTGTTCGGGCTGTCCCGCCAAACGAAAAAGACAGATCCGGCCGTCACCGCCAGCACACAGGCGCACACAAACGCCTTTTTGATCCGGGCCTTTCCCGGAAGCCTTTCAGTCGGGATCATGCAGGGAAGCGAAAGCCCCGGTCCTGTCAGCCCCGCCAGTATCAGGGTGTAATACGGGTAGGTCTTTCCGCCTATAAAGGTGGATATAAAAAGGCAGAAAAAGCTCGCCGTCAGCCCGAGCGCGGGCCAGACCCTGCGCTTTAATCCCAGCGCCAGCAGCCCCGCGGGGAGAAACAGCGTCCACGCCCCGTTCAGCAGCAGGCTTTCCCAGGGCCCCGCGTGGCGGTTGGCGGCGGAGCGGGAATAGGTGAATATGTTCTGTACAAAGTATACGTCGAACAGGGCGGGCAGCGCGCCCCTTATCAAAAACCATAAAAGTATCGGCGCCGTAACCAGCGCAAAACCCATCAGCGCATTCAGCAGAAAACGCAGAAACACCCTGCCTTCCTTTTTGACCAGGGCTGCCGTCATCAGCGTGAGACCCAGCCCTATGTGCGCTCCAAGAAAGGTGTATTTGATCCACAGCACAGCGCCGGCGCACAGGCCGAACAGCAGGCCGTCCCGTCTGTCCGGCATCCGTTGCTGCGCGTCCGCCCGCAAAAACAGGTACACCGGAAGGGAGATAAAAAACAGACTAAGCTCCTCCGCGCTGCCGCCGTGGCAGAAGGCGGGAGAAAGCAGCAGCGCGGCAAGGGCCAACGGCGGGGCGAGATACGCCGCGGTTTTCCGGCCGCTTACCAGGACCGCCGTTTGGCCGACCGTCCACAGAAACGCGGCTGTGAGCAGTCCCTCGACCGCATATACCCCGGTAAATGAATCCCGGGATATCAGCGCCCCAAAAGCGTATTCCAGGTACAAAAGCGGGCCCTTCTGCTCAAACAGGTCCAGATAGGGCATTTTGCCCCGCAGGATGCCCCGGCCCACGGTGAAAAAGCAGTTGACGTCCACCCAGTCGTTCATCGGGTAAAGGAAAGAATTTTTGCTTCCCAGCGCCAGCAGCATGAAGGACACCGCCAGACACCAGCACGGCAAAAGCCATTTATCCGCTTTTTTATTCACGGGCATCCCTCCGTATCAGCCGGATGTCCCGGCCCTTCAGCGGAATGACCCGGCAGAGCGCCGCGTCCAGCAGGCGGGAGGAGATGCGCTCGGAATAGCGCTTTTTAAGCTCGCTCATCGTCAGATTGGTGCTGAATACCATCGGAAGACTGCGGCTGCGGCGCACGCTGATCAGGTGGAACAGCTGCTCCAGCGTCACGTTTTCCATCATGGGCTCCATCCCTAAGTCGTCCACCAGCAGCACGTCCGCGTTGAACAGGCGGTCCGTTTCGTCCTGCCGGCCGAAATAGGCGTCCCTGAGCAGGCGGATCACGTCGTACGAGCTTATAAGCTCCGCGTCCGCTCCCTTTTCCCTGAGGCGCCTGGCGATGCAGCACATCAGATAGCTCTTCCCCAGCCCGCTGCTGCCGTACAAAAGCAGGTCGGCCGGCTGCTGGAAGGGGTACTGATCGGCGTATTTTTCGCACATGGCCCTCACGCGCCGCATTTCCTCCCGCTGGGTGATCTCCATCCCCTCGGGCGCCGTCTGGGGAAAAACCGTCTCATCGAAGGCCTCAAAGCTCTCTTTCCCCGTGCCCACCGTGTCCGTAAGCTCGAGCACTTTCTTTCTGAAACAGTCGCAGTAAAAGCGCTCCTCCTCCCCCATGAGCCCGGTGTCCCGGCATTTGGGGCAAGTGTACACAGGCTCCAGCCAGTCGGGCGGAAAGCCGCGCAGCATAAGCCTTTCCCGTATCTGCCGGTTATACTCCCGCATCCTTTCCGTCAGGTCCTCCGCGGGCTCCTTTTGAATGGCCGCGCGCCCGAAGGTCAGTATCATCTGATGCCTTTCGTCCATCAGGCGGGCCAGCTCCGGGTCGCTTTTCTTTGCCTCGTCCCGCCGGCGGGCCTCCTCGCGGGCGTTCTGCTCCCGCGTCAGGCGGTAGCTGTCCATCAGCCGGTCATATAATTCCTGATTCATGTGTGGCTCCCTTCAGCTGGGGCGTCCCGGAACAGCTCGTTCACGCCCAGCTGGTTTTCCAGGTCCTCCTCCCGGTAGTCCCGCTGCGCATACTGCTGGGCGGACACCTGCTTGACGGGCCTCTCCTGTACGGACGGCCCCCTGGGCGCAAGCTTGCTTACGTCCTCCGGGGTCCTGACCCCGGCCTCCTGCCAGCGCGTGAGCACAGCGGCCATGTAGGCCGTCTTCCGGCCCGACGCCCCCGCCGCCTGCCGCGCGGCCTCGAGGATCAGCTCATCGCTGTACCCCGACTCCCGCCAAGAAGAAAGACGGGCGCGGTCTGCCGAGCCGGGCCGGCTGTCCGCCCCGCAGGCCTCGTAGATCCTGCGCAGGAAGGCGTCCTGCTCCCGTACCTTCTGAATATGGGCCTCCACCGCTTCCCGGCTGTCCAGGCCCTTTTCCTTCCAGCTGTCCAGCAGCTTCTGCATAAGATCCAGCGTGTGGGCGCCGTTCAGCGCGCATTCCCGCGCCGCGATCAGGACCACCTCTTCCGGGTGTTCCCGGCACAGCGCCTCCACCACCGGCATCGCCGAAGCCGGCCGGGCCTTGCTGCCCAGGGCGTTGAGCACGCGTTCCGTCCTGTCCTTGAGCTCGTCTCCCTCGCTCAAAAGCCGCTCCACCCGGCGTTCGTCCATGGGCTTTCCGTCCTGCCTGAGGCGGCTTAAAATGCCGTCCAGATATTTGAACGACGGGTCTCCCGCCGCGGTGGTCTCCCGGCACGCGGTCAGAACAGCCTCCTGGGTGAAGCGCCATTCCCTGAGCCACTTGCGGTACAGCGCCAGTTCTTCGTCGCTGGGCAGGCGGCGCTTGCCCAGCCTGCGCAGCACAGCCTGCGCGCCCTTGCGGACGGCGTCCTCAAAGCCTAAATAGCTCTCGGCGTCCTGCGCGGTCAAAACGCCGTCCTGTTTCATGCGGGCCGCCGTTTCCCCCGCCTTTTTGAAGGAAAAGTGCGCGCCGGCGGTTTCCTTGAAATGAAACAAAAGCGTCAGCACCGCGTCCTGCGAAAGCCCCTCGTCCACCACCCATTCATAGGCAGCGGCGATCTCGGACGGGCGCAGCTTGCGCTCGTCCCCGAAGAGGGAATAGACGTTTTCCGAAAAAGCGATATAATCCTCGTCCGCCTCCGGGGCGGTATCCTGGCCGGTCAGCGCCCGCTGTGTCAGGGAATACAGCCGGTACCGGGGGTTTTCCCCGGCAATATAGCTCAGCGCCCCCCGCCTTTCCCAATAGCGCAGCGCCGCCTCCACCTGGGACGGGGTCTGCTGCAGCTCCCCCGCCAGCTCCTGCACGTTTGTGTCCTCCCCCGGCTGCCCCGCGTGAAACAGCGCCGCCAGGTAGACCTTCACAAAGTCCCCCTTGGCGGAGGGCATCAGCTCCGTCAGGAATATGTTTTCAACCGGCGTCACCCCGAAATACAGGGCCTGCCCGTCCCTTTCAAACATCGGCCGCTCCTTTTTTCATGCTGCTCAATTGAGAGAGGATGACCGCCGCCAGCATCAGCGCGCAGCCCAGATACCCCTTCCAGCTCATCCTTTCGCCCAGCAAAAGCGCCCCGCCCAGCACGCTGAACACGGATTCCATCGACAGCACGATGGCCGCGTGCGCGGGTTTTGCGTCCCGCTGGCCGATGGTCTGCAGGGTATACCCCACCGCCGTGGACAAAAAGCTTACGTAGGCCAGCTGCGGCCAGATGGTCAGCGCGTCCGAGACGCCTGCGTTTTCAAACAGCAGCGTGCCCGCCAGCGCCATTAGCCCGCACCATAAAAACTGCGTAGCGCACAGGTCAAACGCGCTCACCCCCGGGGACAGCCTGTCCGTAAGCAGGATGTGCAGCGCCCAGAAAACGGCGCCGGCCAGTGCCAGCAGGTCCCCCGTTTCGGGGATCAGGCTTTCCCCTGTGGCGCACAGCAGGTACAGCGCGACCACCGCCAGCCCCAGGGAGGCCCAGGTGCCCGCCTCCGTCCTTTTGTGAAAAAACAGCGCCCCTAAAAGCGGCACCAGCACCACGTACAGCGCCGTCAGAAACCCGCACTTGCCCGGGCCGATGCGTTCCACACCCAGCTGCTGCAGGGTGGATGCCAGAAAAAGCACCGTTCCTATCGCTGCCCCGGGCAGCACGGCCCTTTTGTCCAGCAACGCTTCCCCGCGCTTCCTTTTGCCCGGCAGGCTGAACAGAAAAAGCGCCGCGGCCCCCAGCAGGTGACGCCAGGCGCCGAAGGCCAGGGCCGGCATATGCGCCGCCCCCTCCTTCTGCGCGGTGAAAGCAAAGCCCCAGATGGCCGCCGTCAGCAGCAGTATCCCCAGGGACCGGGTCTCTTTTCTCATGCGGTCGTTCATTACCCCGTTCACATCGTTGCGGCCTTCCCGGCCATTGTGAATTATACCATGAAAAACCGGGCTGTTCAACGGTGTGAAAAGCCCGGTAAAAAGTTCTTCCTAAAAAAACGCGCGATATGAGGATGCTGAAACGCCCGCCGGATAAAACCGGATAAACCATACTTATAGAATAAAACGCGGGAAGAGGACGCAGGTCCTCTTCCCGTTCCCTGGTTCAGAAAAGTTCCTTTTCGCTGCTTTCCCTGTCGGCGAAGGGCCCGGGCAGGACGCGGATGCCCCGGTGATTGCCCAGATAGTCGGTATCAAACAGGATATCCGTCCCGTCGGGATTTTCGTACCGTTCTTCAGGTTCAAAGGCCTTGCCCAGCGTATCCGAGGATACCATCGATACGCTGAAGTCCCACAGGTAATCGTACACGTTGGTCTTGAGCGCCGGATGTCCGTCCTTTTCGGTCAGCTCCACCACGACGCCCTCGTCCTCGTTGACCAGGCCGTGCTTTTCGTTTTTGCAGGCCTTCGCGCCGGACAGGTATACGTTGCCCTCCACCCAGACCGGCAGCTTCCCGTCGTGCGCGGGTGCGAGCTTGCGCATGTTGGGCACGTCGGTATCCATGTCGAACTGGGCGATCCATTCATCATACGTGGGATAGTCGTCCATCACGTGGGTGCCGACCTCCCGGTTTTCCTGGAAGGATTCGCTGGCGTCGCTGTCGGACAGCACGGTCACGTCCCGGGCCGGCCACTTCTGCACGAAGATGTTGTTGTAGAAGCGATCGTCGCCGTGCAGGATGGTCATGAAGCCCATGACCTCGGTGCGGTGCGGGATGTGGTAGGGCGTGTACCGGGGCCCGGTGCCGCCGCCCACGCTGGTGAAGGACCCGCAGATCAGGTTGTGCACCATGGCGACGCCCTGCGTGGCCATGCGCAGCGAAGCCTCGGACAAAAGCACGTTGTTGTCGATCAGGGTGGGGCCGTGGCCAACCTCCACGAAAATATCCTGGCTCATCATGCCGCCCTTGAGCACGGCGGCGTTTTTGGGCCGCTGGTTGTCGTGCAGGAGATTCTGCGTGATGCGGGTGCCCTGAGCCTCCCAGTCCGTCCAGATGCCCATGGTGCAGTGATGAATGTGGTTGCGGCGCATGATCACGTCGATGGCCGCGTGCAGCTTGATGCCGGCGATTTCCGCCCCGCCCAGCTCCATCATGTTGTTGATGTGATGGATATGGTTGTCCTCTATCACGCTGAACACCGCGCCCATGCGCCCGATGATGCCGCCCTGCTCGCAGTGGTGGATGTTGTTGCGGCGGATCAGGTGGCTGCCCACCTTTTCCTTGAGCCAGCCGTGATACTGCCCGCGGCAGACGGCGTCCCGCTCCATCTGGGTGGGACTCTTGACGTGCCTGACGGTGAAATAATGGTCGTTGTCCGGGTCCAGATATTTGCCCAGGCCTATCCCGGCGCACTTGCTGCCCCAGATCTCACAGTCCTCGATGACCCAGCCTTTGGCCCAGTGGGGCCCGATCATGCAGTCCTGGAAGGCGGCCGGCGGCGCCCAGGTGGTAGCGGCCTGGCAGACCGTGAAGCCGGATACCGTGATATAGTCCACGTTCGTTTTGTCCGGCATGAAGCATTCCCTGCGGACGTTGATCTCAACGCATTCCTTGTTCGGGTCCTTGCCGCCGAAGTTGCAGTAGAACACCGTGTCCTTCCCGTCCTGCTCGGCGTACCATTTGCGCCTGGACGCCTCCTGGTTCCACGAGCAGGGGTAGATGTCCCCCTTTTCGCATTCCGCCAGGTCCAGCGCCTCGTAAAGCGCCTCGCCGCTCAGCCATACGCAGCCGGTGTGCCTGGTCTTGCCGGCAAAGTACCAGTCGCCGTACACATACGTCGTGTAGGGGTTATACCCGCCGAAGATCCCGTTGTCCGCCCGGGCGGTCCATACGTCGCCCTTATAGGGCTTCCAGCCGGTCAGCACTTCCGCCCCGGTGATGACGGCCTTGAGCGGCTCCTCGCTCTTATACACGATGGGCGCGTCCTTGGAGCCGCCGTTTTTCGGGTTCACATACTCCCGGTACACGCCCGGGGCCACCAGCACGGTATCCCCGGCGGCGGCCGCCTTCGCCGCCTCGCCGATGCGCTTGAAGGGCCGCTCTTTGCTGCCGTCCCCGTCCCGTCCCGCCAGGGCGTTCACGTAAATGATCATGGGCTTTCTCCTCTTTTCTTTTAAGTGCCGGGCAGGCGCTCCCCGCTCGGGTATTCACGTATCTGTCTGTCAGTATATAGGCCCCGGTCCCGGCTGTCAACGGCTTCCGCGAGCATTTTTATGCACATTTTTCTCTTCCGAAAATAATAACGATAAAAATCCGACATTTCCGCTGCCGCCCCGTTCATGGGCTGCGTATAAGTATCCGGAAGCCGCAGTGAAGCTTCCGCAAATACGTTTTCAAACAGGAAAAATGTTCCTGCATGAACAGAAAGAAAGAGGAATCCAACATGAAAAAGCTTATCAGTCTCGCCCTTATCGCCGTCCTGGCGCTCTGCTGCGCTGCCCTGCCCGCCATGGCGGAAAGCCATCCGCTGATCTACAAGGTGACCGACGCTGACGGACACTATATCTACCTGCTGGGCACCATGCACGTAGCCACCGCCGAAACGTTCCCCATCGCCCCGCTTGATGAGATCATGGGCCAGGTGGACCGGGTGATCTTCGAAGTGGGCGAGGCTGACATGGAAGCCATCGGCTCCGGCGCTGCCGGCGGGCAGGAAGCCGCCATCTCCGAACAGATGTTTGTGCAGGACAACGGCCTGTCCGACGCGGGCGCCCAGATGATCTCCGAATTCATGACCGAGGTCATGAATAACCCCGTGGAGCCCGAAACCCTGAAGGTCATGCCCCTGCCCATGCTGGCCCAGCTGGTCCAGATGCAGATCATGACCGCCCTGGGCTATGACGTTTCCGGCCACGGCGTCGATCTGTATGTGTTCAGCGAAGCCAAAAAGCACGGCCTTGAGATCTCCGGCGTGGAGACCATGGCCGATCAGGCGAAGGCCGTCGAGGCCGAAGCCGCCAATCTGAGCGCGGATCCCGCCGCCGTCGAACAGAAGATCGCCGAAATGATCGGCAATATGGAAAAGCTCGGCAGCGAGATGGAGACCCTCGTCAAGGCCTACAACACCGGCGACAAGGATACCCTGTACCGCATCTTCAGCGCCGAGGCCGCCCGCAGCTCCGTGGACGGCGCCCGCAACGCCCGTTTCGCGCAGGCCGCTCAGCAGGCCCTGAACGACGGCGGCCGCGCCCTGATCGCCATCGGCTCTTACCACATCATCGCCGACGACGGTCTGGTGAACACCCTGACGCAGGCCGGCTGCACCGTGACCCCCGTCAAATAACTGCAGCTGACGTCCGCGTCAGCCTCCGGTCCGTCAAACCGGACCGCCCCCATTCTGAAAGGAACTTATCTTCGGGTAGGTTCCTTTTTCCGTTTCCGCACTATAGATTTTTTCTTGCGCAGCTCCCCTGTTTATTGGTATAATTCAAGGTGGAGGTATACGAGGCCCGGCCCTGTATGCCTTATCTTGCGAACAGTCTGCCATAAGGAGATCGTTTTCTCATGGAAGATATCAGGAATTACCGCGGCAAGCGGGTGCACATGATCGGCATCGGGGGCTCCAGCATGTCGGGGCTGACCGATTTTCTGCTGGACGAGGGCTGCATCGTCACCGGGTCGGACCGGGACGATTCCCATTACGTGGAAAAGCTCCGCCAGAAAGGCATTGAGGTTTTTATCGGCCAACGGGCCGAAAACGTCCGCGGGGCGGCCCTGGTCGTTTTTTCCGCCGCCATTTCGCCGGACAATCCGGAGCGGGCGGAAGCGTTGCGCCTGGGCATCCCCGAGATGGAAAGATCCGTGCTGCTGGGCGAACTGATGCGGGGCTACCGCCAGAGGATCTGCGTCTGCGGCACCCACGGCAAGACCACTACCTCCGGCATGATCGGCGAGGCGCTGACGGACTGCGGGATGGACCCTTCGGTGCACATCGGCGGCCAGCTGGACGCCCTGGGCGGCGGCACGCGGCTGGGCCAAAGGGACGCCTTTGTGGCGGAGGCCTGCGAATACCATTCCTCCTTCCTTGAAATGGCCCCCACCATCGCGGTGGTGCTGAATATAGACGGAGACCATTACGACTATTATAAGGATATCGACGATTACGAGCTGGCCTTCCGGGATTTTCTTGCGCGCCTCTCCCCGGACGGAACAGCCGTGGGCTACGGGGAGGACGCCCGCGTCATGCGCCGCTTCGCGCAAAGCGGCCGCCGCGCGGTGACCTACGGCTGGTCCCGGGTGAACGACTACGCGCCGGAAAACCTTGTCTTTTCCGACCTGGGTTGCCCCTCCTTTGACGTGCTGGAACGGGGCGTTCCCGTGGCGCACCTGGACCTGCGCATCTCGGGGGATTTTTCGGTGCTGAACGCCCTGGCCGCGTTCGCCGCCTGCCGGGAAGCGGGCGCGGACGCCGGGGCAATCGCCGCGTCCCTGAACCGCTTTTCGGGTGTGCACCGGCGCTTTGAGCTGACCGGGGTCATCGACGGCGTCCGCATGTACCACGATTACGGCCACAACCCCGCCGAAATGCGCGCCGCCCTGTCGGTCGCCAAAAAGCAGAAGGCCGCAAGGGTATGGGCCGTCATGCAGCCCCACACCTTCAGCCGGGTCAAAAACTTCTTTGACGACTACCTGACCTGCACCGAAGCGGCCGATTTTACCCTGGTCACCGATATCTGCGCCGCCCGCGAGAAGGACCCTGGGGATATTGACAGCGGCATGCTGGTTTCCGGCATGAAGGCCCGCGGCCTCGACGCCGTGTGGACCCCCTCGTTTGACGATACCGAAAACTATCTGCGCGCCCACTGGCAGCCCGGCGACCTGGTGCTCACCATGGGCTGCGGGGACATCAATCTGCTCAACGAGCAGATGGCCCTGCACGGCGACACGAACAAGACCGAAAGGAACTGACATGGCTTACGATAAGCTGCAAAAGATCCGCAATTTCTGCATCATCGCCCATATCGACCACGGCAAGTCCACCCTGGCGGACCGGATCCTTGAAAAAACCGGCGTTTTTGAAAAGCGCGAAATGGTGGATCAGATTCTGGATTCCATGGACGTGGAAAGGGAACGGGGCATCACCGTCAAGTCCAAGGCCGTCCGCATGCGCTACAAGGCCCGCGACGGGCAGGAGTACGAGCTCAACCTGATCGACACCCCCGGCCATGTGGACTTTTCCTACGAGGTCAGCCGCGCCCTGGCCGCCTGCGAGGGGGCGCTGCTGGTGGTGGACGCCACGCAGGGCGTGGAGGCCCAGACCCTGGCCAACGTCTATATGGCCCTGGAGCACGACCTGGAAACCATCCCCGTCATCAACAAGATCGACCTGCCCAGCGCCCGGCCCGACGAGGTGCGCCAGGAGATCGAGGATGAGATCGGCCTGGACGCCTCCGACGCTCCTTTGGTTTCCGCCAAGATGGGCATCGGCATCGACGACGTGCTGGAGGCCATCGTTACCCGCATGCCCCCTCCCAAGGGCGACCCCGACGCCCCCCTGCAGGCGCTGGTCTTTGACGCCGCGTATGACAATTACCGCGGGGCCATCTGCTTTGTGCGCGTGAAGGAGGGCACGGTGCAACCCGGCATGCGCATGCGCATGATGCAGACCGGCGCGGAGTTTGATATCGTGGAGACCGGCGTTTTCACCCCCGGCTACACCCCCGTTCCCTCCCTGGGCCCCGGCGAGGTGGGCTACATCGCCGCCTCCATCAAGGACGTGGCGGATACCCGCGTGGGCGACACCATCACCGACGCCGCCCGCCCCGCCGCCGAGGCCCTGCCCGGCTACCGGCAGGTGCAGTCCGTGGTGTTCTGCGGCATCTACCCTGCTGACGGCGCCGACTATGAAAACCTGAAGGACGCTTTGGAAAAGCTCCGCATGAACGACGCCTCCCTGACCTTCGAGCCCGAGACCAGCACGGCTCTGGGCTACGGCTTCCGGTGCGGCTTCCTGGGCCTTCTCCACATGGAGATCATGCAGGAGCGCCTGGAGCGGGAGTTTGACCTGGACCTGATCACCACCGTACCCAACGTGGTCTACGAGGTGGTGAAGACCGACGGCGCGGTGCTGGAGATCGATAACCCCGCCGCCCTCCCCCAGGTGACCGAGATCGCCGAGATGCGGGAGCCCTACGTCCGCGCCACCATCTACACCCCGGAGGAATTTGTGGGGCCCCTGATGGACCTGTGCCAGAACAAGCGCGGCACCTTCGTGGACGAACAGTACGAGGGCAAGCGCATCCGCCTGGTGTACGACATTCCGCTGAACGAGATCATATACGACTTTTTTGACCAGCTCAAATCCCGTTCCCGCGGCTACGCCTCCTTTGACTACGAGCTGACCGGCGTCCGCAAGTCCGACCTGGTGAAGATGGATATCCTTCTGAACGGCGAGATCTGCGACGCCTTCACCATGATCGTCCATAAGGACCGCGCCTATCCCCGCGGCCGCAGCATCTGCGAAAAGCTGAAGGACGTCATCCCCCGCCAGCAGTTCGAGATCCCCATCCAGGCCGCCATCGGCGGCAAGATCATCGCCCGCGAGACCGTCAAGGCCCTGCGCAAGGACGTGCTGGCCAAGTGCTACGGCGGCGACGTGACCCGCAAAAAGAAGCTCCTTGAAAAGCAGAAGGAGGGCAAAAAGCGCATGCGCCAGTTCGGCACCGTCCAGCTGACGGGCGAGGCGTTCATGGCGGTGCTCAAGATGGATCAGTAAGCGGGCTGAATGCATGAAAGCGCAAACAAATATTGCTTCAATACTGCTCAATTGTTTAGGGCAACACCGCATAAAGTATGCAGATAGTAGCAAAGCCATCGGAAACATGGTATAATGAGGTCATGGATAAGCAGATGACGATGTCGTTTTGAACAGACGAACTCGCCGAGGTCAGAACGCACAAGAAGGAATTCCTTACGCAGATGGACCGACTGGTGCCGTGGGGCGAATGGGTAAAGAAGATACAGCCGCACTATTACAAAGGAGAGCGCGGGAACAAGCCCTACGGCCCGGAACTGATGCTCCGGATTTACGTGTTACAGAACCTATACAACCTGGCGGACATGGCGGCGATGAACGAGATCATCGACAGCCGTGCGTTTTCGGCGTTCTGCCGGGTCGATTCGAGCAATCAGATACCGGACGGCGACACAATTGGGCGCTTCAGGAACATCCTGAATCAGCATCATCTGCAGGGAGAGCTGTTTGAGGATGTGAAGAAGCGGCTGCGGGAGAAAGGTCTTCTGTTGATGAAAGGCACGATCGTGGATTCCACACTGGTAGCCGCGCCTTCATCGACCAAGAACCAGAAGAAGGAACGAGATCAGGACGCCCATCAGGTAAAAAAGGGAAATCATTGGTACTTTGGTTTCAAAGGGCATATCGGAGTGGATCGGGATACCGGATTGGTCAACAAGATAGAGGCAACCGCCGCCAATGTGCACGATTCAATACCTGTGCCGGACTTGCTTGAGGGAACGGAAGAAGAAGTATTCGGCGACAGCGGGTATCTTGGGATTGACCAGCGTGAAGATGTGCCGACAGAGAACCGTGAAGGAAAGAAGATTGCG
>CADAQF010000036.1 GCA_902790015.1 uncultured Eubacteriales bacterium
GGTCTCGCGGCCCAGCTCGCTCATCATGGAGCAGATGTTGATGATCTTGCCGTGGCCCTTTTTGATCATGCCGGGGATGACGGCCTTGGCGCAGATGAAGGGGGCGTTCAGGTCGACATCCACGACAGCGCGGAAATCGGCCGCGGACATCTCCAGCATCGGGATGCGCTTGATGATGCCGGCGTTGTTGACCAGGATGTCGATGGTGCCGACCTCTTCCTCGATCCGCTTGACCAGGGCATTGACGGCGTCCTCGTCGGTCACGTTGCAGGTATAGCCGTGGGCCTTGATGCCCTTTTTGGCGTAGGCTTCCATGCCCATCTGCGTCTTGTCTTCGTGCAGGTCGTTGAATACGATGGTGGCGCCGGCGGCGGCGAAGGCTTCCGCGATCGCAAAGCCGATGCCGTAGGACGCGCCGGTGATCCAGGCTATCTTGCCTTCCAGGCTGAAAGCGTTCATGTTCATGGGAAAAACTCCTTTCCTGCAAAAAGCGTTGCGCGCTGCTCAGCGCAGCTGGGTGGTGGGGATCTCGTCCATATCATCAAAGGCCTGGTTTTCGCCGCCCATGGCCCAGATGAAGGTGTAGTTGCTGGTGCCGGCGCCCGCGTGGATGGACCAGGAGGGAGAGATGACCGCCTGCTCGTTCTGCATGACGATGTGGCGGGTCTCCTGGCCTTCGCCCATCATGTGGAAGACCACGTTGTTTTCCGGCACTTCAAAGTAGAAGTAAACCTCCATCCGGCGCTCGTGGGTGTGGGCAGGCATCGTGTTCCACACGGAGCCGGGTTCCAGCACGGTCATGCCCATGGAAAGCTGGCAGGTCTTAAGGACGGAGGGATGGATGAACTGGTTGATCGTGCGCTTGTTGGAGGTCTCCATGGCGCCCAGGGGTTTCTTGGCGGCGTCGGCGATCTTCAGCAGCTTCGTTTCATAGGAACGGTGCGCCGGGGCGGAGACGATATAGTATTTGGCGGGGTGCGCTTTGTCGTCGGAGGCGAACAGCACCTCTTTGGCGCCCATGGTGATGTACAGGCAGTCCTTGTAGCCCAGTTCGTACACCGTGCCGTCCACGGTCACTTTGCCGGCGCCGCCCACGTTGAACATGCCCAGTTCCCGGCGCTCCAGGAAATAGGCGGTACCGAAATTGTGCCAGATGTCGATCCCCTTGTCCAGCGGAACGACCTCATTGACCGGCATGATGCCGACGGTCACCATGCGGTCCACATGGCTGTAGGTGGCGCAGACCGTGTCCGCCACGAAGAGCTTTTCGATCAGAAACTCCCTGCGGGTCTCCTCGGTGGTGTAGCGCTTGAAATCACGCTGGTTGCAGGAATAACGGATATCCATTTTCAAACGACCTCCTTCAGGTGCCATTGATATCGGGCAGGATAATAAGGATACTTTATTGCGCGCGAAGCCCCTCGGACACGGCCATCATGTAGGGGCCTGCGCCCTTGGCGTCGTCCTCCACGACGGGCTCGCTCAGGTAATAGCGGACGCTGCCGTCCCGAGTGGGGTTGCTGGCCGGGCCGAGACCGGCCACCTTGCAGATGCCGCCCAGGTGCCATAAGCCGGAATCGTCCTGCTTAAGCTCCCTTTCGGTCAGGTTTTTGAGCGCGTTCAGCGCGCCGGGGCGAAGGGCCTTGTCCAGCAGGCCCAGACGGGTGCCCTTGAGCAGGGTGTAAAGAACCATTGCCGAACCGGAGGTCTCCAGATAGTTGCCCGGAACGTCCGACCGGTCGATCACCTGGTAATAAAGCCCCGTTTCCTTATCTGCGTAGGGCAGGATGCCGCGTACCGCTTCCTGAAGCAGGCCTGTCAGCACGGCCTTTTCTCCGGGGAAGGCGTCTCCCAGGAAATCGGCGCAGTCACACAGGGCCATCAGATACCAGCCCATCGACCTCAGCCAGTAGTTGGGGGAACAGCCGGTCTCCTTATCGGCCCAGAACTGGACTTTGGCGGTATCGCAGGCGTGGTAGTAGAGCCCCGTTTTTTCATTATATAACAGCCTGCGGACGTTCGTGAACTGGGCGGCGATGTCTTTGGCGACGCTTTCATCGCCGTATTTTTCCGCGTACAGCGCGCGGAAGGGCTGGGCCATGTACAGCCCGTCCAGCCACACCTGCTCGGGATAGATCTCCTTGTGCCAGAAGTTGCCGTCCTTGGTGCGGGGATGGGTGCAAAGCCTGTCCTCGTGGAAGCGGATCGCCTTTTCATACCGCTCGTCCCCGGTTTCCCTGAGCGCGAAAAACAGCGCCCGGCCGGGGGCCACGTTGTCGATGGAATAGGCCTTCAGGTCAAAATTCGGGATAGAACCGTCCGCCTGAACGAAGCGGGAAAGGTAGGACAGCACAAAATCCCGGTACTGGCTTTCGCCGGTGGCCTCGTACAGGTCCACGGCGCCCACCAGCACACAGCTGTCCTCATAGTTCCAGGATTTCTTGTAGGGAGTATAGGCTTTCAGATACTGGGTGAAAAAGGCGGTGTTCTGATCCATGGTCGGGACCTCCTGATGCCACGGTGATATAGGAGTTTTTCCTTTTTCAGTATATTCCGCTTTTTTCCCGCTGTCAAGTTTCAGAAAGGCGGGGAGCGTGAAAAAACGGCTTCACGCCCGCCGCGGCCGGCCGGAACCGTGAGCGATTTAAAAACAGTTGACAAACAGCCTGATTGCTGTTACAATAAGCAGGCGCTGAAGGCCGCCGCACTGTACGCGGAGAGATGGCCGAGGGGTTTAAGGCGCCAGTCTTGAAAACTGGTGATGCCGCAAGGCACCGGGGGTTCGAATCCCTCTCTCTCCGCCATTTTCCTCTTTATATCAGCGCACGCAGGCCAGATGGAGAAGTACCCAAGCGGCCGAAGGGGCTCCCCTGCTAAGGGAGTAGTGTCAGAAATGGCAGCCCGGGTTCAAATCCCGGCTTCTCCGCCAAGATCCCCGGAAATACGGCGTTTCCGGGGATTCTTCTTTTTATGAATAGTACAGCAGCGTTTAACTGCATACATTTCAACTAGAGCCTGTTCACACTATTGACAATGTCAGAGAACTCTGTATAATAAAGTCATGCAGATTACACAAGAGCAGTATGAGAAGATCGCGAAGTATCTTCCAACGCAACGAGGCAACGTCAGCATGACGAATCTCCAGCTGATCAATGCGATCCTGTATGTCACGGAGAACGGCTGCAAGTGGAGGGCATTGCCGGAAAACTATGGAAATTGGCATACAATCTATGTTCGCATGAACAGGTGGAGCAAGAACGGGGTTCTTAGCAGGGTATTTGCCGCCTTGCAGACAGAAGGTATCATTCAAATCAACGTGGAAGTAGTGTGCCTTAAGATTCATATGGTTACCGCATCTGACCGATCGGCTGTCAGCTTTTCACTCTCCAGTGGGGCAAGACACGCTTCGCCGGAAGGAATAAAACTGTTGTTCTTTACCCCTTCCTGTGATTGTGAGCAATCGCTCCTCATGGACCGCGCATATGAGGGTGATAACATGCGAGCTACGGCGAAAGAGCTTGGTTATACCTCTGTCGTTCCGCCAAAGAAAAACCGTATTGATCCATGGGAATATGACAAGGGACTCTACAAACGGCGTAATGAGGTTGAACGTTTCTTCCGAAGAATGAAACGTTTTCGGCGGATTTTCACTCGTTACGACAAACTCGATACTGTTTTTGCTGGTTTCATCTTGTTTGCCATGATTGTTGATGCATTAGAATAGGCTCTAATATCGCCACTAATCACAAGCGCCGCCCGGCCAGGGCAGCGCCTTTTTTTATTGATCGCCCGGCTGGTTTTGTCCGGGGAGCTTTTTTGTGAGAACTGCTTTTATTCCGTTTTGTATAGCCGCTGTGCCTTTTATGTCTGGCCGGATGATTCATCGGAGGGGCCCTGCAGCCCCGTCAGGTCAAACGGCGGGGTGTATTCGGCTTTGGCGGAGGATTTTTCCTGCAGATACCCGGTAAGGCCCAGGGCGAGCATATGGTCGAGCACCCGGCTGTATTCCTTGTCGGTGACACGGCGGTCCAGGCCTTTGATTTTGCACTGCGGGACAGGGCTGTACTGGCGCATGAGGCTGACGGGCGTTCCGGGGGGCAGGGCGTCGTGAATGAAATCGAGGACGCGCATGCTGTCCGAGGTGCAGCCGGGGAGGATCAGGTGGCGGATCAGGGTGCCGCTCAAAAGCAGACCGTCCCCGTCATAGACGCAGGGGCCGGTCTGGCGGCACATTTCCGAAACGGCGGCGGAGGCGAAGGCAAAATAATCCGGCGCGCCCGCGCACAGGGAGGACAGGCGGGGAGAAAAGTGCTTGATGTCGGGCAGGAAAATGTCCACAGCGCCTTTAAGCATTTGTACGGTTTCCACCGTTTCATAGCCGCCCGAATTCCAGACCACCGGCACCGGGGGACGGTAAAGGGACAGGGCATCCAGCACGGCGGGCACATAATGGGTGGCGGTCACGAGGTTGATGTTGTGGGCTCCCTGGTCCACCAGGCGGCGGAATATGTCGGCCAGACCGCGGACGGTGATCACCTGCCCGAAGCCCTCGTGGCTGATCGGCAGGTTCTGGCAGAAGGCGCAGCGCAGCGTACAGTGGCTGAAAAAAACGGCTCCGCTGCCCCGCGTGCCGGATATACAGGGCTCTTCCCAAAAATGGAGGGCGGCGCGGGCCGCCTGCGGCAGCGTCCCCGCCCCGCAGAAGCCGCGGCCCTCCGTTTCCGTCCGTTCCGCCCCGCAGCGGCGGGGACAAAGCGTGCAAATCATCACGGGCCTCCAAAGCGGTCATATGATTCAGAATAAACGACCAGAATAAACGATTCAGAAAAACCCGGAAGCGCGGCGGCTTCCGGGTAAAACGGCGTGAAATATGGATCAGATGTCGATCTCCCTGCCGTAGAAGCAGACGGCGATGGTGCCCGGGCCGCAGTGCGCGCCGATGACGGGGCCGATGTCCTGTATGCGGACGGATTTGATGTTCGGGATGCGGGTAAGCAACGCTTCCCTGAGACGGGCGGCTTCCTCCGGGACGTCCGCCTGCAGCAGGATGACTTCCTGCTTATCGGGGTCCTCGATATACTGGGCAGTCTTGTCGATCAGGGTCTTGAGGGCCTTTTTGCGGCCCTGGACCTTGTCGGCCGGGTCGATCTTGCCGCTGCGGCCGAGGACAAGGATGGGCTTGATATCAAGGACCGACCCGAAGAACGCGGCGGTGGAGGAGATGCGGCCGCCCCGCTTCAGATATTTGAGGTCGTCCACCGTGAGCCAGGCCTGGAAGCGCATGCGGTTCTTTTCCACCCAGTCGGCGATCTCCTCCATGGAGGCGCCGTTCAAAAACATGTCGTGCGCCATGAGCACCAGGATGGACATGGGGCCGGAAATGCGCAGGGTATCGCAGATCACGAGCTTGCGGTCGGGATACTTTTTGAGCAGCTTTTCCCTCGCCTGCCGGGCGCTGTTCAGCGTGGCGGACATCTGGGAAGAGAAGGCGATGAACAGGATGTCCTTCCCTTCGGCCAGGATGGGCTCAAAGGTCTCCAGATAGTTTTCCATGTTGAGCGCGGAGGTGACGGGAACGGCGCCGTCCCGCATCCGCTGGAAAAACTCATGCGCGTTGCCCGAACGGCCGTTATCGTCCAGATATTCGACGCCGTCCAGGGCGTAGGGCATACGGACCACCTGAATATGGCGCTCGTCGGCGATCTGGTAGTACAGGTCGCTGTCGCTGTCCGTCATGAAGACATAATTCTGAGGCATATGGCTTACACTCCCCGTGATTTCATTCGTTATAAAATCGATGGACACTCCCGGCGGGAACCGGATGACAGAAGAACCGGAACCCACCTTCTGTATTATAACTGAATTGTGTCAAAAAAGCAACAAGCTTTCAGAATCACGCGGGACAGGGAATTTACAGGGAATCACGCTTCGGTATGCGGCAGGGACAGGCAGCGTTCCCGCGCCTGGCGCAGGCTGATGCCCAGCTTGCGGGCCAGGGCGGCGAGGTCTTCGTATTCGGGCTTGGAGCGTTCCGTTTGAGCGCCGCCTGCGTGTTTTATGCGGATGGGGCCGTCAGGGGTCTTTAAGACGGCGGATGTCCGGGGAAGGACGTAGCGGCTCATGTCGCTGCGGCGAACGCCGAGGGTTTCGGTGTGTTTGAGCATAAGCGACGCCATCCGGTCGGCGTCGGCGGGCCGGCAGAGGCAGGAAAGCATGACGGCGGGACGGGATTTTTTCATGCCGATGGGCGTGGTGTACACGTCCAGCGCCCCTTCCTCAAGCAGCACCTCCATGGCGAAGCCGATTTCCTCGCCGGTCATGTCGTCCAGGTTGCACGAAAGGCAGGACACCGCCTCCCGGGGGTCCTCGCTCTCGCCCAGGAAGGCGCGGACGCAGTTGGCCTGGGGGAAGTCCTTCATGCCCATGCCGTAGCCGATCTTTTCGGTGCGCATGACGGGGCGGTCGCCGAAATCATCGGCGAAATATCTGAGCAGGGCAGCCCCGGTGGGCGTGCAAAGCTCGCCCTGGATCCGGCCGCCATAGGTGGGCACGCCGGTCAGTATCAGGGCGGTAGCCGGGGCAGGCACCGGCAAAATGCCGTGCATGCAGCGCACCTGCCCGCTGCCCACATGTACCGGGGATACGACCACCCGGCCGGGTTTGAGCGTATCCATCAACAGGCACACGGCCACGACGTCCGCCACGGCGTCCATGGTGCCGACCTCGTGGAAGTGGATCTGGTCCGCCGGCCGGCCGTGCACCCGGCTTTCGGCTTGGGCGATGAGGCCGTACACGGCGGCGGCGTCGGCGCGCACCTTTTCAGGAACCGGCAGGGAACCGAGCAGGGCCCGGATATCCCCGAGGGAAGCGTGATGATGATGCCCGTGATCATGGTCATGCTCGTGCTCATGGCTGTGCTCATGGTCATGGTCATGTTCATGCTCATGTTCATGCTCATGGCTGTGGTCATGATCATGGTGATGTTCGTGCTCATGATCGTGATCATGGTGATGTTCGTGCTCATGCTCGTGCTCATGCTCATGCTCATGTTCGTGCCCGTGGTCATGCTCGTCCAGGGAGATCTCCTCATCCCCGTCCACCAGCACGCGGATATGGGTGCCGGTGACGCCGCATTTGACAGCCTCTTCCGTGGATACACGGACGCCCGGCAGGCCGAGCGCGTTCATCCGGTCCAGGAATGCCTGGCGGTCGGGCAAAAGTTCCAGCAGGGCGGCGGTCAGCATATCTCCGGCGGCGCCCATGGCGCATTCCAGATACAGGGTCTTCATCCAAATATGCTCCTTTCGGCTCCTTGCAGTGAAGGTAAAAATCGGGCGTGCCCAGGTTGACAGAAAAGTAAGGGCCGGATACAATGACATTATAAGGGAAGCTTTGGCCGGCCGCAAGACGCTTGCAAAAGAAGTGTCAAAAAATACCCATGCGAAACAGGGCGCGCGGAGATGGTCGTGAAAGAAACGGGCGGGGATGGGCCGCCGTCTGGAGGAATGGATGAAAAAGCGATGGATGGCGCTCACATGTCTGGCGCTTATGCTGATATCGCCGGCGGTTCACGCCCAGGGCCCGTGGCAGAGCGCGCTCAGGGCCGGGGATGTGCTGCTGACAGACGTCTCCAACGTGACCCTCAGCCTCAGGGCGGAGCTGTTTTTCGGGGGCGAAAGGTTCAAGACCGTGGACGCGAAACTTACGCTGGACGGGGAAAACCGGCTGGAGGAGATCCGCTATGCTTCCCTTTTGCCCGGCGGGGACTGGCAGGAAACCGGCGCGGTCAGCCATCTGAAGGACGGAAGGCTTTGTGTGATCAGCGACCTGCGGGACCCCGTGTATGACGAAAGCACCGCTTCGGGCGGAGCCAAAACGGTTCTCGCGCTTTCTGAAGCCCAGCAAAGGCACCGTGTCACGGCCTATCAGCTGGCCGGGCTCATGGACTCGCTGATGTCGGACGGATGCGTGACTGAGGACACGCCGGACGGAAAGCAGATCACCCTGCGTTTTGGGCTGGGGGCCTCGGTGGGGCTTTTGGACTCGCTGACGCTGTCGGTGGTGAGGGCGGCGGCCAAGCGCTGGCTGTCGTTTGACGAAACGCCGCAGGCGGTCGGCGAAAATGACGTGTATACGCCCTATGATTATACCGACCTGCTGGTGGAATACTGGGACTGGGACGAGGCCTATGCCCAGAAATATGAGGAACTGTACGGGGAAAAGCCCCTGCAGGACGAAGCGCATACAGCCGCGGCCCGCCGCCGCAGGGCGGTCGTGCAGTCGGCATTGTACGAAACCGCCGCGGAAAAGGCCAGCGCCTGGACCAGCGGCATCGTGCGGATACTGAAAAACGGGGATATCAGGCATTATGTGACCTACGATGAATATCTCCTGGCGATGGACAGGGCGTATATCATCTATGAAAACGAAGGGGAGACCATGCGCCTGTATTACCGGATGACGCGCCAGCAGGAGCTTCCCTCGGAGGTGCTGGCCGTCAGCACCGTCACGGATAACCGGGAACTGCTGCTTAGGCTGAGCGCCCTCAAGGAGGAAATGGACGGGTATTTCGGCAGCCTTCTCACCCGGCAGGGCGCGCTGCCCTACGGCGCCGTGTTCCTCAACGGCAGGATGGTGCACTACGATTCGGTCAGCCTGGCACGGCACGCCTTCGAGAGCAGGACGCGGCAGATCCTGTGGGCGATGTCCGAGGTCAGGTGGGAAACCGCCGGGATCACCTGCCGGACGGACCGGGAGGACAGACTGACCGCCCTTGAGGGCGAGTTTACGTGGCAGGTGGTCAACCATATGGGCCTGAGCAGCCCGCTGACGGTGTCCTTTTCCCTGACGGCGGAGGATTACGGCCAAAGCGCCGTGCCCTCCTTCGACCCGGCGGCCTGGGGGGCCGCGGCGAGGGAGGAATATGAACGGAAGCTTCCGGCGAAAACTCCGGCGCCTGAAGCCGGACTGCCCGATGAGGTCGAGTGGGAGGGGACCGTTTACAGGGTGCGGATGAACGCGCCGGAGGGGCGGAATGATGAAAGTGTCAAAAGCGCTGCTGCTGTGCGCGGTTTTATGCCTGTTCGCCTGCGCAGGAAAAGCGGAAGAGGGGAAGGTGCACTGCCCTTTGACGGTCACGCCCTACGCGGACACACGGGTGGCGGTGACCGTGCCGCAGGCGGGAACGCTTTTTGTCCGGGCCGAACAGCTGGATGACGGCTTTCCTGTATTTGAAGGCTATGTGCAGGCGGGGGAGACCGTGTTTAACTGGGACGGCCTTTTAGCCTGGGGAGAGCCTATGCGGGAGGGAAAGGCCCGGCTTAACGCGGAGCTTACGACAGACAGCGGCGGGCGCCTGAAGCTCGCCGGGGCGGATTTCACCGTGGGAAGGCCCTTGTGCCGGGTGCAGTTCGCGCTGCCCTACCGGGAGGAGTTCGCCGCGCCGGACCCATTGTGGCAGGTGGAGATCCGCCTGAGCGCGCCGGGAACGCTGTATTACAGCCTGAGCCCCAAGAACGATCCGGACAGGCCGCTGCTTAAAGGCACGCGGTCCGTTCAGGACGCGGAGAAGATCGAGGTGATCCGCTGGCGGGGGACGCAGAAAAACGGGGCGAACGCGCCGGCGGGCGATTATGTTTTTTCCTGCCGGACGGACCAGGAGCCGGAAGGAGCCCATACCTTCACCGTGCGGGTGACGGAGGAAAGGGCCGGGACGCTTCCGCTTGAGCAGAACGCCTGGTGGGTCAGCCGCATCCCGCTTTCGGAGGAGGAAAGGGACGCGTTCTTTTCCGATCCTTTGCCCCTGGTGGACGCGGCGGAGGGCAGCGGGATCCCCGTGTTTGAGGCAAAAAGCGCCAATTCCGCCCGTCTGGGCGCGGTGCACGGCAGCACGGTCTCGGTGAACCTCCTGGAGCCCCGTGCCGGCAACGGCTGGAGCAGGATCGGTTTTTATACCTACGGCGACAGCCGTTATCAGGAGGGCTATATACAGACCGGCTCCCTGACCATGGTGCGTCCTTCCGGGCGCTACGGGCTGATACTGGACTTAAGGACGCAGACGATGACGGTCTATGAGCGGGGCAGGGAGGTAGGCTCGCTGCGGGTCTCCACCGCCCTGTCCGGGCTCAAAATGGAAACGGGTCTGGGCGTTTATCTGACGGGGCTGCGCATAGGGCATTTCCGGGACACGGATTATCAGTACGACTACGCCATCCGCGTGGACAAGGACAACCTCATGCACCAGATCGGCTACCGCTTCAAAGAACCCCGCTCGTTTGCCGACCATAAAGCCGCCCTGGGGACCCCCGCGTCCCACGGCTGCATACGGATGGCGGAAACGGCGGGGCCGGACGGGCAGGGGCTGACGGCCTGGTGGGTGTACAGCCACATCCCCAAACGCACGGTGCTGCTGGTGGTGGACGACCTGGCCGCGCGCACCGCGCAGACCCTGCACAGCGGAGGTTTTTCGGTGTCTCTCCCCACGCCCATTGAACCGTAAAAACCTTCCACGTTGGAGGGCGTCGGTTGACAAATCATCTTAAAAAGCATAATATATAAGCAGATTAGACCCTGTCAGAAACAGTTCCGCTTAACGCGGTTTGAAGGAGGAAATCAGCCATGCAATACGGTTATTTCGATGACAGGAACCGTGAGTTCGTCATCACCAGGCCGGATACGCCTTATCCCTGGATCAACTATCTGGGCAGCGAGGATTTCTTCTCCCTGTTCAGCAACACCTCGGGCGGATATACCTTCTATAAGGACGCCCGGCTGCTGCGCCTGACCCGCTACCGCTACAACAACGTTCCCACGGACGCGGGCGGCAAGTATTTTTACATCAACGACGCCGGCACCGTCTGGAACCCCGGCTGGCAGCCTGTCAGGACCCCGCTGGACGCGTATGAGTGCCGCCACGGCCTGGGCTATTCCGTGATCTGCGGCAAAAAGAACGGGCTTAAGGCTGTGCAGACCACCATGGTGCCCCGCGGCGCCCGCGCCGAGGTGACAAGGCTTCAGCTGACCAACGAGTCGGACGCGGAAAAGAACGTGAGCGTTTACAGCTTCGTGGAGTTCTGCCTGTGGAACGCGCAGGACGACAGCACCAACTTCCAGCGCAACTATGCCCTGGCCGAGATGGAATTTGAAGAGGGCGGCTCCGTCATCTATCACAAGACCGAATACCGCGAGCGCCGCAACCATTACGCCGTATACGCCGTCAACGCTCCCGTGGACGGCTACGACACCGACCGGGAGAGCTTTATCGGCCTGTACAACGGCTTTGACCGTCCCGACGCCGTCTTTGAGGACAAGCCGCGCAATACAAACGCCCGCGGCTGGGCGCCGATCGCCAGCCACTGCCTGCGCCGCAGCTTAAAGCCCGGCGAAACGGTCTCCTTCGTGTTCGTGCTGGGCTACTGCGAAAGCCCGGAAGACAAGAAGTTTGTCGCGCCCGACGTTATCAACAAGGACGACGCCCACCAGCTGCTTGCCCAGTTCAGGACGGACGAACAGTTTGAAGCGCGCCTTGATGAGCTTAAAGCCTACTGGGCGGGGCTTTTGTCCCACTTTACGATCGATTCGGCGGATGAGAAGCTCAACCGCCAGGTGAACATCTGGAACCAGTACCAGTGCATGGTCACCTTCAACATGAGCCGTTCGGCGTCCTACTTTGAAAGCGGCATCGGCCGCGGCATGGGCTTCCGCGACTGCTCGCAGGACCTGCTGGGCTTCGTCCACCTGATCCCCGACCGCGCCCGCGCCCGCATACTGGACATCGCCGCCACCCAGTTCCCGGACGGCAGCGCCTACCACCAGTACCAGCCGCTGACCAAGCGGGGCAACATGGGCGTGGGCTCCGGCTTCAACGACGACCCGCTGTGGCTGATCTTTGCAGTCAACGCCTACATCAAGGAATCCGGCGACCGGACCATCCTGGACGAAATGGTGGACTTTGACAACGATCCCGCGCAGGCCGCGCCCCTCAGGGAGCATCTGCGCCGGTCCTTCCACTATATCGTGGATCACCGCGGGCCGCACGGCCTTCCGCTGATCGGCCGGGCGGACTGGAACGACTGCCTGAACCTCAACTGCTTCTCCAAGGAACCGGGCGAAAGCTTCCAGACCGTCACCAACAACGACACCGGCATCGCCGAGAGCGTGTTCATCGCCGGCATGTTCGTCTGCGTGGCGGACGATTACGCCGAATTGTGCGACCTGACCGGCGACCAGGCGGAGGCCGCCTTCGTCCGCGCCGAAAAGAAAAACATGGTGCAGGCCGTCGAGACCGCCGGCTGGGACGGCGAATGGTTCCTGCGCGCGTATGACGCCTACGGCGAAAAGGTCGGCTCCAACGAGTGCGACGAGGGCAAGATCTTCATCGAGCCGCAGGGCATGTGCGTCATGGCCGGCATCGGCAAGGACAACGGTCTGGCCCAGAAGTCCATGGACAGCACGCGCAAATACCTGGAGTTCGAGCACGGCATCATGCTGAACTGGCCCAGCTACACCACCTACCGGCTGAACCTGGGTGAAATATCCTCTTACCCGCCCGGATACAAGGAAAACGGCTCGGTCTTCTGCCACAACAACCCCTGGGTGATCATCGGCGAAACCGTGCTGGGCCACGGCGACCGCGCGTTCGACCTGTACAGCCGCATCGCCCCCGCCTACATAAAGGACCAGAAGCTGCACCGGGTGGAGCCGTATGTCTACGCCCAGACCATCAACGGCCGCGATTCCGCCACCCCCGGCGAGGCCCGCAACAGCTGGCTGACCGGCACCTCCGCGTGGAACTTCTTCGCTGTCTCCCAGGCCATTCTGGGCGTGAAGCCGTCCTTTGAGGGGCTGACGATGGATCCCTGCCTGCCGGAAAGCATCAAGGAGCTTTCCATTCACCGCGAGTTCCGCGGCAACTGCTTTGAGATCCATATCCTGAACCGGGCCGGCGGCGAAAAGGGCAGGATCAGCGTTTGCGTGGACGGCCAGCCCATCGCCGGGCAGACCGTGCGCGTGCCCGACCACGAGGGCAAGACCTACCAAGTCGAGGTCACGGTGGACTAAGGGAAGAAACAGAAAGGCGGCGGGTCCCCCTTCAGCGGGCTTACCGCCGCTTTTCTTACAATGCCTCTTCATGACGGAAGGTACGGAAAGAAGGAATATCCCATGAAGCTGCGGTTTCCGCAGGGCCTCAGAAAGGCCCTGACCTTCAGCTATGACGACGGCGTGGAGCAGGATGAAACCCTGATCAGCCTTATGAACGAGCGGGGGCTCAAGGGCACGTTCAACCTGAACTCCGGCCTGTGGGCCGCGCCGGGCACGGTCTATCCCGCCGGGCAGATCCACCGCCGCATGACGCTTGAAAGGGCCAGAGAGCTCTATCTGTCCTCCGGGCAGGAGATCGCCGCCCACTGCCTGACCCATCCCTCCCTGCCCGAACTGGACGACGCGGGCGTCATATACGAGACCATGCAGGACCGGCTGAACCTGGAAAACCAGTTCGGCGTGCTGGTGCAGGGAATGGCTTACCCCTACGGCGCCTACGACGAAAGGACGGCGCGTCTGCTTAAGACCTGCGGCATACAGTACTGCCGCACCGTGTACAGCACCCACGCCTTTGACCTGCCCTGCGAGTGGCTTACGCTGCACCCTACCTGCCACCACGACGACGGGCAGCTGTTTTCCCTGGCCGACGACTTTTTGAAGCCGGACGGGCCGGACAGGGTACGCCTGTTCTATATCTGGGGCCACGCCTACGAGTTCGAGGCCAACCGCAACTTCGACCGCTTTGAAAAGCTGGGCGACCTGCTGGCGGGCCGTGATGATATCTGGTACGCGACCAATATCGAAATATGTTCCTACGTGAAGGCCTTTGGGAGCCTGCGCTTTTCGGCGGACCGCACCAGGGCGTATAATCCGGCGGCGCAGACGGTATGGCTGGAGGAAAACGGAAAGCTCATATCAGTAAAGCCGGGGAGCGTCGTGTCCCTTACCAATTGACAGAGGAAGTGAAGGATTTGGACTGGCAGATCATTACCGATTCCAGCTGCGACCTTAAGGAGCTCGCGGGCGACGTGCCGTTTGATACGGTGCCCTTCGTGATCCGGGTGGACGATACCGATTATACGGACACCATGGACATGGACGTCGAGCCCCTGGTGGACGCCATGGAAAAAAGCACGGTTTCCCGTACGTCCTGCCCGTCGCCGGAGGCCTGGTACAAGGCCTTCATGCGGGCGGACAAGACCGTGGCGCTGACGATCTCCGCCCAGCTGTCCGGTTCCTACAACAGCGCCCAGACGGCGCGGGAGATGATACTGGAAAGGCACCCCGGAAAACAGATCGTGATCGTGGATTCCCTGTCGACCGGCCCCAAGCTGGTGATGATGGCCCAGCAGGCAGCCGCGCTGATCCAGCAAAGGCTTTCCGCCGAAAAAATAGGCGAGGCGCTCAGGCAGATGGCGGGCAGCGTGCACACGCTGTTCACGCTGTGCTCGTTCAGGAACCTGGTCAACAACGGCCGGGTCAGCCGCCTGGCAGGCTTTCTGGCCGGCAAGCTCAATATCCGCGTCATAGGCGCCGGGAGCCCGGAGGGCATCATCGAGGTCAGGGAAAAGATCAGGGGCGACAGCAAAACCCTCAGGGTGATGACGGATATCATGGCGAAGGAAGGCTTTTCGGGCACGATGGTGGCCGTCAGCCACTGCCTGAACGAAAAGCTGGCTGAAACATTCAGGAGCATGATACTGGAACGCTGGCCGGGCACGCCCATCCAGGTGCTGCCCACCCGCGGGCTGGACAGCTATTACGCCGAGCGCGGCGGGCTGATCGTATCCTATTAAAGGGCCTGTTCAGTCTGCGACTGAACAGGGAGCGCAAGGGGGTCTGGCGCCCCCCCTGCGGGACCCCCCGGCAGCTTTGCCTGGCGGCAAAACTGTAAGGTAGAAATCGCTGACGCGATTTCGTCCTCGCGCCGTACATGCCGCCGCTGCGGATTTGGATCAAGGGTGTTCCCCCTTGATGATCCCCTCGCCATGTCCTCTCAGGCACTCCCATCCCATCGCCTTTCAGGTGGCTTCGCCATCCGCCGGATGAACCGGCGGACTCCGGGATTCCGTGCCTGAGAGGACAGTTTATTGTTGGATGATTAATTTGGGACGGTGACCCAGGTAAATCAAGGTCTCCCGGCCCTTATCGTCGGTGAAAACAGGCCATTGGCCTGTTTTCCGGGCGCTGCTCACTTCCGCAAAGAGACGGCGTTTGGAAACGCATAATGAGGAAGATGCGGTTGAGTTCGGTCTGCAAGTTGGCTTCCCCTCGAGGGGAAGCTGGCAGGCGCGGAAATGGCCTGTTCGATAATATGCCCATCATCGCGCCTGACTGATGAGGTGGCCTCCGTTTTTCCTTTTGCCACAGCCCCGTATGTCGCTGTGCAGGAAAGCCGGGGCCGCCACCTGAATCTGCCAGCCCTTATCCTCGTCATCTGCCGACTGACTCCGGCATCCCGTGCCTGAGAGGAATGATCATAACGTCACTGTACGGGGGCTGAAGCGTCATCGCGGGAGGGGCATGCGGCCTCTTGTCGTATTGCCTGCCGGGCCCGTGGCCCTGACGGGCGGCGGGTCCGCTGCCGGATTCAGGAATGCTGAATAGTTTTCCTGATTTTTTTTACTGCCACCTCCTTTTGGCCTGCGTATTAATAAGTGTAACAGGTCACGAAAGGAGTGAGACGAGAATGGAACGTACCCTGAAGAGGATTTTTGATTACCAGCGCTTTGAAAACAACACCATGCTGCAGCAGGTGATCGACGATGTTCACAGCCGCTATGCCGCCCGGGAACTGAGCCTGGACGAGATGAACTTCGTCGCCGCGGCCGGTACCCCCGACCAGAAGAAGAACAAGAACAAGAAACAGTGAGCTGTTTTGCGCTCTTCTTCCTTAAACCGGTATCCGTCCGCGTACGCCCGGGCCGGGCGGCGGGGACTCGATCATAAAAAACACCTATCCACATCAACCATTCAATTATAATCAGGAGGAAAAGAAAATGTCTGAATTTGAAAACAAGGAAGCTATGGAACTGAGCATGGACGAGATGAAGGATATCGCCGGCGGCTTCAAAAAGCCGGCGGAAAAGGAAGGCTTCATCCTCTACCAGGTCAAGAAGGGCGACAACCTGAACCGCATCGCCATCGCGCATCACTGCACGGTGAAGGAAATGCTCAAGTGGAACCCGCAGATCACCGACAAGAACCTGATCGTCGTGGGCCAGTACCTGTATATCAGGGCGTAATAAACCGCCACAGTTTTATATCCCGCGTGAACAGGGGCGGCTCAGCCGCCCCGTTCAATATATAACAGGAGATGATTCCCATGAACAAAAAAGTATCTCTTCTGCTGGCGCTTACCCTGGCGCTGACCGCGCTGTGCGGTTTGAGCCTGGCGCAGGACGCCGGGCAGGCCGATATCGTCGGCAATGAATTTACCGGTTCCCTGGAGGACGGAGGCTACGTGCTGCGCATCCCCCTGACCGGCAAGGCCGACGAATGGCAGCCTGAAGCCCCTGAGACCGGCGCGGTGCGCCTGACCTCCGTCAGGGAGGAGGACGGCGCGCTGGTGGTGCGCTATGATGCTTTTGAGGACGGCACAAAGACCGTGTCTCTGGCTCATTTTGCCGGCATCGCCTGCGACCGCCTGCACCTGCTGGATCTCAAGGTAGAGGACGGCAAGATCACCGAGATCACCGGCGGCTCCTTTACTGCCGCCCCCTCAGACGAGGAACTGGCACCTGAGCTGAGCGGCGATTGGCTGGAGGCGAAGACGCAGTTCTCCGTGCTGACCCTGACCCAAAACGAACAGGGCGGTTTTGACGCGGTTGTCGTGTCTCCCCTGACCCACGGAGCCTTTGTGCTGAAGGCTACCGTGTATTATGACTGCCTTACCGACAGCCTGATCTATGATAACGGCAGTCTGTACGAGGTGCCGATTACCGCGGAAGAAAACCCCGACCTGGGCGAACCGGAAGCGACCGGCCTGTCCGGCAGCTTTACCCTGATTCCGGCAAATGAAAATGAGTTTGGGCTGAAGTGGGTCTCCGAAATCCCCGAGCAGGAGGTTCTCTTCGTAAGATAACCGTAAGGCCCGATAAACAGATACCGCCCCGGCGTTATGCGCGGGGCGGTATTTGATTTCTATGGATCTTTGCTTTTGATGATTCAGCATCTCTTATCCTTCCAGCTTCTCCCCGTCGGGATCAGGGTCTCCTCTTCGGTCAGCCAGAAGCTTACGAGCGGTTCGTCGGCGTCGGGGCCGGGGAGGAAGCGCTCGGGGGGGACGTGCAGATGGATGGGGCCGCGGGAAAGGATCAGGGAGACGTAATCGTGGATGGAGGACAGCTTCTGGTCCAGGCCGACGCCGTACAGCTGGTCCTGGGTGAGGATCCGGGAGGAATCGTGGTTGTCGCTGCCGGCGGTCATCACGAGGCCCAGCTCCTCGGCGTAGTGGCGGGCGTACAGGTCGTTCACCGGATGATTGCCGGCGTTGGCGACCTCCGCGCCGTCAGAAAAGCGGAGGCCCAGGCGGATATAGGTCATGTACGGCCGCATCCGGAAGGGATGGGCCTGAATGACGCAGCCGCCTCCCTCGTGTGCCAGTTCCAGCTGGCGGCGGCGGGAGCAGTGCTCGATCTCGGGGTGCTCAAGCAGCCACTTTTTGTCCAGCCCATAGACCAGGTATTCGTCGTCCCCATAACCCTGCTCCCAGCCGAAGAACACCTGCAGGCCGGTCTTCTGGCCCTCCTCCCAGGCGTCCTCATAGCCCGAGCAGAACCGGTTTATCTTTTCCTCCCAGGGGAGGCTCCGGTCGATACAGCTGTTGCCGCCGAAAAAGTGGTCGGTGACGATGATGCCGGTAAAGCCCAGGTCGGTATACCGGCGGACGTGCTCGCGGCCGGTGGACTTTCCGCAGGCGCTGGCCTGGCAGGTGTGCATGTGGGTTTCGTACAGATACGGCATATGGCTTCCTTTCAAAGCAGGTCCGGGAGATGAGGGAGCGTCACGGCGCGGGACTGCGCCTTACAGGCAGAACACCGCCGCGCGCAGAACGGTCATGTAGTCCGAGGTGGTCAGGCGGATGGTGTCGTCCGCGATCATTCTGAAGCCGGGATAGAAGGAATATTTGACCGCGTTTTTGACTTCCTTGTAGGTGATCTCGAACACGAAGCGTTTGGGCAGGGTGATGCGGGCGGCGGAAAGGTCCTGCCGGAGGGCGGCTTCTGCCTGGGCGCGGATCTCGCTTTCCACCCAGGCGGGGGATTTGCAGCGGGTCAGGCCGCCGAAGCCGTCCTTGACGGCGACGGCTTTAAGGCCCGGATGCAAAGGGCGGGAGATCTCGGTCAGTTCCCGGTCTCCACACAAAAGCACGCTGGGAACACCGTACAGCGCGCAGGCCCAGCTGTACAGCAGGAATTCGGAACAGGGCAGGCCGTTCAGCCTGACGCGGGCGGGCTTGCCGCTCATGGTATGGGAAAGGGGATTATGGCAAAGCCCCGCCGGGGAATGCCACCCTACGAAAAAGGCGGCGTCAAAGCTTTCGTCGATCCCTTCCGCCATGCACAGCGGATGGCCCGACCAGCCGCGGATCAGCTCCACGCAGGCGGGCATCTGGTTAGGATCCAGGTTGATCCCGTAATCGTGGGCGTCGTTGACTACGATCCGGTCGGCGCCCGCGGCGATGGCGCCGTCGATGGCGGCGCGGACCTCCCGGGTCATTTCCGCCGCGGCGCGGGGATAGTCCGGCTTGCCCAGCTCGGTCTCGTCCCAGTAGGTGGTGAAGGCGGTTCCTTCGATATCGGCGCTGATGAATACCTTCATAAAGAGGCTCCTTTTTTTGTATGATTTTCCTGTATGGTCAGGGCTGCGTATTGATCAGGCGGCTGAATATCCTGCCGGCCAGGGGAGCGGCGAAGCTTCCGCCGGAGCCGGCATTTTCCAGAAGCACCGTGACGGAGTAGGGCATGCGGGTATCGGCGATAAAGCCGGTGAACCAGGCGTTGGTGTTTTCCTGCCCGTCCTTTTCGGCCGAACCGGTCTTGCCGCAGACGGTCCAGCCGGACTGGGCGGCAGCGCTGCCGGTGGCGGTGTCCCCGTTGACGGCCAGCAGCATGGCGTCCCGGATGGTGCGGGCGGTGTCCGCGTCGGTGACGGTGCGGTAGGGGGCGGAGGAAAAGCCCAGGCGGGTAAAGCCGGTGGGGCCCGTGACGGACCTGAGCAGGCGCGGCTCCATCATGACGCCGTCGTTGGCGATGGCCGAGGTCATAAGACACAGGTGCAGAGGGGACATAAGCAGCTTGCTTTGGCCGATGCCGGTCAGCGCCACCTCCCAGGCGCTGCGGTCCTCCTCGGGGTAGGAGGAGTTTTCGGCCACGATATCCCTGAAGAGGAAGTTTTCGTTGAACCCAAAGCGCATCGCCTCGGAGCGGAGGGCCTTGTCCCCCAGACGGGCGGCGGCATAGGCGAAGGTGTTGTTGCAGCTGAAGGAAAAGGCCTGCATAAGGTCCACCTGGCCGTGGCTGACGATGATGCCTTGGGAGGTGTCCGTCCCGTAGTCGACGATGCGGTGGCGGGGATCGTCGTCGGGCAGGTAGGTGCCCTGGCAGGTGAAGGACTGGCTGCTCAGGGCGGTGTCGTGCAGCGCGGCGGACAGGGTGACCATCTTGAACGTGGAGCCGGGGGCGTACATGCCCTGCGTGGCCCGGTTGAAATAAGGCTGTCCCAAAGTGCTTTCGGCGGCGCCCGCGGCGGGGTCGAAGGAAGGGAAGCTCATCAGGCTCAGCACCTCGCCGGTCTGCCAGTTCATCACCACCACGGCCCCGCGCGCGGGGGCGGGAAGGGATCGATCCGAAGTCACCTGATCATAGATATAGGCGCACAGCGGCCCGTCCAGCGTCAGCGTCAGGTCGTCGCCCCGGCGAAGGCTGCCGTTCAGGGCTTCCTGCAGGCGCTCCACGGCAGACTGTTTGAAGCCGTACAGATAGGCCGCCATAAACGATTCGGCGGCGTTGGACACCTTGCCGGCGCTGTCTCCGATGGCGTGGACGACGGCGCGGCGCAGGGAGGCGTCCTCCGCGTACACCCGGGTCCAGGAAAGGGAGCCGTCCGCCTGGGGTTCGGCCGAGACGGAAGCGAGCATGACGCCGCTGCGGTCGAAGATGCTGCCGGGAAGCACGTCCTGCTTGACGCTGCGCAGGTAGCTGTTGGCATTGGTGGAAAACCAGCGGCTGCCGTAGTTGGAAAGGCTGTACGCGCCGTAAAGGACCAGCACCAGGAAGAGCGCTGCCAGCACGGAGCCGATCAGGAGGATGTTCCGTCTGATCTGTTTCATCTGCGGCCCTCCTTCCGCCGGGGGGCGGGGCGGCCTTTGCGGGAGGCGCCGTCCGCCGGGGCGGCGTCGGCCCGCGTACGGGCGGAAATGCCCTGCAGAACGCCCACCAGGCACAGCGAGGACACCAGCGACGTGCCGCCGTAGCTGATGAAGGGCAGGGTGACCCCGGTCAGCGGGATCAGCTTGATGTTGCCCCCGACGATCACGAAGGTCTGAAGCCCCAGCATGACCGAGCAGGAAAGGGCCAGCAGGGCGTGGAAGGCGTTATCCGCCCTTCGGGCGATGGAGATGCCCCTAAGCACGATGGCCAGGTAGATCGTCAGCACCACGATGCCGAACAGCACCCCGAATTCGTGGCAGATGACGGTAAAAATATAGTCATTGTACGAGGCAGGTATGACGCCGGGGTTGCCCAGCCCCAGGCCCAGGCCCCACAGCCCGCCGTTGGCGATGGCGATCAGCCCCTGGACGATCTGATAGCCGGCGCCCTGCCGGTCTGCCCAGGGGTTCAGCCAGACGGCGACGCGCTTTTTGACGTGGGCGAACATCCGATAGCCCAGGTAACCGCCGGCCGCCGCGCCGGCCGCACCGAAAAGAAGAATAAAGCCGCTGCCCGTGGCGGCCCAGAGTGCGGCCAGCACCGTGCCGTAGTAAAGCAGGGCTGTGCCCATATCCTTCTGCAGCATCAAAAGCAGGAGGCTTATGCCGGTAAGCCCGGCGGCCCAGATGAGCCTGCGCTTGGACAAAAGCCAGCAGACGGAGATCAGCAGCGATATCTTGACCAGTTCGCTGGGCTGAAAGCCGAAGCCGAAAAGGGTCACCCAGTTGCGAGCCCCGTTGATTTCGGACCCGTAGATCAGCGGCAGCGTGAGCAGCGCCACCGAGGCGGCCATCAGCGCGAGCACGGGCCATTTCCATTGCCGTATCAGCCGGAAGGCCACGGCGCACAGGAGCATGGCGATGACGCCCACCAGATAGTTGAAGGCCTGGCTGATGCCCCGGTCCGGGTTCAGCCTAAACAGGATCAGCACGCCGAAGGCGCACAGGAAGTTGGTCAGGCTGAGCAGCAGCCGGTCGCCCGGAAAAAGCCTGGGAATGCCCAGCACACCCACGTAGATCAGCGCCGGCACGGCGGCGGCCATGACCAGGGCCCGGGGCCAGGCGTTGTTTCCTTCCGTGTAAAGCCAAAGCCCCAAAGTCAGAAAGCCCAGCAGGAAAAACAGCATGACCAGCCCGATCAGCTGCCGGGCCGGGGTGAGCAGCTTTTTTTGGTCCGGCTGGCGTTTTTTGCGTTTGGTCATGGCTGCTTATCCTCCGGACGGTCGGGCAGAAAGGCGTCGGCGTCCGGCCCATCCTGCGGGAAGCCGGGAAAACCGCTGTCGTTCATGGGGTTCAGCGGGTCGGAAAGGTCGGGCTGCGTTCCTTCCTCGAAAAGGCGCATCCAGCCCTCTTCACTGTCCTCCGGCTGGGAGGGAGGGATGATCTCGGTGCGGGTGGGGATACCCAGCGCTTTATTCAGCCGCACGCGCAGCACGGCGTCCCCCGCCTCCAGGACGCTGCCGTCCAGGGCGACGGCCTCCCTGCGGACCTCGACCCCGTCCACTATAAGGCGGGCGCCGCGGGCCGGGGCGAAGACGAGGCCCTTTTTGGGCTGCAGGCGGTAGCCGGCGTGGCGGCGCCTGAGGCCCTTTTTGCGGATGACGACGTCGCAGGCCAGGGACGCGCCCAGCGTGCCCTCCTGATAAATTGGCCAGCTCTTTTTGCCGTCCGTCAGTTCCCCGATCTGGCCCAGTTCGGGGTCTTTGCGCAGCTGCTTCATGTAGGCGGCGTGCTCCCGCCACAGCCATATGAAGGCCCGCACGGCGATCAGCGCGCCCAGCAGCAGAAATATATACCGCATCAGCAGCGCAACGATCCCGTATGCCTGTGAAGTCATCGCGCCGCCTCCTTTTTTCCGGTCTGTGCATTCCTTCACATTATAGCGGAATTATGCTCCGAATTCAACCGCAGCGCAGAAAAACAGACCGGGCACAGCTGCCTGTGCCCGGGAAGACCTGCATAATATCACATTTTTTCCCTGTCCCTGGGGTGGAACAGGCCGTTGGCCCAGTCGGCGAAGCGATAGGGCCATTTGCGGTGCTTCTGGTAATTCTTCGCTGCCTGGAAGGCGGCGCGGTGGTATTCGCGGTTCGTAGGCTCCATCTGTACGGCGGCGCGGAAGGCCTGGTGGGCGCTTCCGTACTGGCGCAGGGCCGTCAGTATCTGGCCCTCCAGGTGGTAATATTCGGCGTCCTTTTCGCTGGTGCGGGCCAGCTGCCGCAGCGCGGAGGCCGGATGCCCGCTTTCGTACAGGTGGCGCGCGAAGGTCTTGGCCTCCGGCAGGGGAATGTCCCTGATCGCCGCGGGCCGGCCCTGCACGGCCTTAAGGGCCTCCTCGTAGGCCAGGTTAAGCTCAATCAGCTTCTGCTGGGCCTTCTGCTGCATCCCTTCGTCCGAAAACTGGTCGGGATGCCACTGCTTGACCAGCGCGTGATAGGCGGATTTCACCGCCTCCAGATCCGCCGTACTGTTCAGCCCCAGCGTCTTAAAAGCGTCCAGACAGAACGCCTCCCTTCCAACGTCAGACGGGCTCCCGCCGGATGTTCGCGCCCAGGGCGCGCAGCTTCTGCTCGATGTGCTCATAGCCCCGCTCGATCAGCCCGGGCTCGTATATTTCGGTGGTCCCCGTGGCCATGAGGCCGGCGATCACCAGGGCGGCGCCGGCCCGAAGATCGGTGACGGTGACGGGGGCGCCGTGCAGCTCCTGCACGCCCTCGATCCAGGCGATCTGATCCACGATGCGCACATGGGCGCCCATGCGGAGCATTTCGTTCAGGTGCTTGAAGCGGGATTCAAAGATGGTCTCCGTCACCAGGCTGTTGCCCTGGGCCTTGCAAAGCAGGGCGCTCATGGGCTGCTGCAGGTCGGTGGGGAAGCCGGGATATTCCTGCGTTTTGATATTGACCGCCCGGTGCGGGCCCACGGGCCTGATGCGGATGGCGTCGTCCATGTCGGTGACGCTGACGCCCATCTCCAATAGCTTGGCCGTCAGCGCTTCCATGTGGGTGGGGATGCAGCCGTGGATGGTCACGTCGCCCTTGGTGGCGGCGGCGGCGATCATCAGCGTGCCCGTCTCGATCTGGTCCGGGATCACGGTATAATGGCTTTCATGCAGGTGCTGCGTGCCCTTGATGCGGATGGTGTCGGTGCCCGCGCCCTTGACCGAACCGCCCATGGAGTTGAGGAAGTTGGCCAGGTCGACGATGTGGGGCTCCTTGGCGGCGTTGCACAGCACGGTCAGCCCTTTGGCCTTGGCGGCCGCCAGCATGACGTTGATGGTGCCGCCCACGGTGGGACGGTCGAAAAAAACGGTGCTGCCGTGCAGGCTGCCCTTGGCGCAGATCATGCCGCCGCTCTCGGAGACCTCGGCGCCCAGGGCCCGGAAGCCCTTGATATGCTGGTCGAAGGGGCGGTTGCCGATGGCGCATCCGCCGGGATAGCCCACGTTGGCCTCCCCGCAGCGCGAAAGGAGCGCGCCCAGCAGGTAATAGGAAGCCCGCATCCGCTGCGTCAGCTTATAGGGCACCGTGCAGGTATCGACCTTACGGGGGTCGATGGTCATGCGCTTGGCGGAAGAGTCGTAGGAGACATCCGCCCCCAGGCGGCGCAGGATGTCCGACAGGACGCGGACGTCCTCGATGTCCGGCAGATTGTCCAGCACGCAGGGCTCGTCGCACATAAGCACCGCGGGGATGATGGCCACCGCCGTGTTTTTGCCGCCGGAAACCATGGTATCGCCGGTCAGGGGCGTTTCGCCCGTGATCAGCAGCTTGTAGTCGTCCATGCCGTCCCTCCCGGAAAGCGCCTGCCGTAACGCGGCAGATCGTCAAATCATTATATCATGCCCTGGGCGAATTGTTAAGTGTTTTCTTGCGTTTCGGCCGGCCCGACGGCCTCAAGCAGGGTGTCCTTCTCGTTGGGCAGCCTGCCTCTGAGCACCTGCATCAGCGCCCACTCAAGCGTATCTCCCAGCGCTTTTCCCTCGTACCCCAGCGCTTTAAGGTCGTTTCCCGACACGGCGAGGGTGGCGTAGCCGATGCAAGCGCCGTTTTCCAGCGCCTCGTCGCGGGCCTCAAGCAGGGCGTCCAGCTTGCCGGCGTCCTTGCGGATGCGCTCGGCGTGGGCCAGCATGTCCGCCCGCTGCAGGGCGATCAGGTCGTCAAAAAGCCCGGGGCCGACGCGGTAAAGCATCAGCGGCACCTGGTCGGGGGTGAACCTCTCGTCGTGCCACAGCACCAGGGTGCGGATATCCTGCAGCATGGCGGCGGGCATTTTCAGGGACTTGAGGATGCTTTCCGTAAGCCTGGCCCCTTCCTGCGGATGGCCGGGATAATGGTCGAAGCCCTTGCGGTCCCGGTGGCGGGTCTGGGGCTTGGCGCAGTCGTGCAGCAGCGCGGCCCAGCACAGCCGGGGCGTGCGGGGACGGACCTCGTCCAGCACGTGCAGGGTGTGCTCCCAGACGTCGTATATGTGATAGACGCTTTTCTGCGGACAGTGATAAAGCGGAAAAAGCTGCGGGATCGCAGCAAAAAGAATATCGGGAAAGGCAGTGAGCGCCTGAAGGGCAAAGGTTCCCGTAAGCACGCCGGTGAGCTCTTCCAGGACGCGCTCCCGGCTGACGCTCTTAAGCGCCTCCGCGTGGCGGCTCATGGCCGCGGCAGTGGCGGGTTCCGCGGAAAAGCCCAGCCTGGATATAAAGCGGAGCCCCCGCAGGATGCGCAGGGCGTCCTCCGTCAGTCGGACGTCCGGATCCCCCAAACAGCGAAGCAGGCCGTTTTTCAGGTCTTCCTGCCCGCCGAAGGGGTCCTCAAGGCCGTTTTCCGGGCTCCAGGCCATGGCGTTCACGGTGAAGTCCCGCCTTTTCAGGTCTTTGAGCAGGTCGTCGGTAAACCGGACCTCGTCAGGGTGCCGGCCGTCGCGGTAGCCGGATTCCAGCCGGAAGGAGGTGATCTGGACCGGAACGGAGCCAATCACCGGGGTCACGGTGCCGTGCTTTTCACCTTCCAGCCGCAGGGGATATCCGGCGAAAGCCTCCTTGATCCTTTCGGGCGGGGCGCCGGCGGCGATATCGTAATCGTGGGGCGTCAGCCCCATCAGCGCGTCCCGCACGCAGCCGCCCACGAGCACGCCCTGAACACCTGAACGCGTAAGCGTATCCAGCGCCGTCCTGACCGCGCCCGGCAGTGTTTCAAACATCGGCATCCTCCCGGTTTCAGAATACCTTTTCATCTTACCCGAGCGCCGTCCCTTTGTCAAGCGAGCAAAAAAGCAAAGCGCCCCGGCGCAGGGCCGGGGCATGTCAGGAAAGAGAGAAAGCGGAGTGTGCAGCAAAGACAGCGGTTAATTACATTGAAACCCATGCGCCGCTTCAGGAATATGCCTTCATGTCCGCAGGGCGGGCAGGCCAATCCGTCAGGGGAAGCGTGGGAGGCGGATGCGCTTTGCCGCAGGAGTTTCACGCAGAATGCGTAAGCTTTTCTCAGGCCGGGGTGGCCTGCAGCTTGTAGCCGTAGCGGTAGACGGTCTCGATCGCGCCAGAGCCCAGCTTTTTGCGCAGGCGCTGCACGTGGACGTCCACCGTCCGCGTCTCGCCGGGCGTGATATACCCCCAGGCGGTTTTCAGCAGCTCCGCCCGGGAAACCGCCTCCCCGGCGTGCTGCACCAGCTCGCTCAGGAGGCAGTACTCCTGCTCGGTCAGGGGATGACGCCGTCCGTCCACGTAGACGGAGCGGTCCATGTCATCCAGATACAGCTGCGTGTCAGGGCCCGTTTCGGGTTTGCAGTAAAGCAGATTGCTCATGGTTAATCACCTCACTCGCCTATATAAACGAGCGAGAACCCGGATTTGTTGCAATTCTTTTTAAATCTTCACATTTTTGTCACAATTTACGTTAAAATCAATGATGGATGGGCATGTGCTGTTTTGTTTGCCGGCAAGTGGGAAAAAGTCATATCCTCAAGAGCAATGCAGTCGAATTGGTCTATTATTCGAAAACAATTGTATTTTATGTTCTTGATAAAAAATCAATATAGTGTGATTATTACAGAGTAATAGAAGAAGGTTTTTTCTTTATTCGGGGAGGAACTTGTTTTGAAGAAGCATCTTTCCTTGCTGCTCGCTTTTCTGATCATGCTGAGCTGCATATATTCGCCGGCTCTGTCAGACACGATGCCGGAATTTACCATCAGGCCGGACGGGCGGGTATACCTGGCACAGGATATCCCTGCCCCCACCGCCGAACCGACGCCCGCGCCCACTGAGGCGCCGACGGAAGCTCCGACGGAAGCGCCGACCGAGGCCCCCGCGGAGGAGCCCGCCGTTTCGGACGCTCCCGCCGCGGATACGCCCGCCCCGGGCGACACGCCTGCCCCCGCCGATGACGGCGAGGCTTCTCCCGCTCCCCTGGTGGAGGCGGTGAGCTCCTCCTTTACGAACGGCTACGTGCAGGTACTCAAGAACTCAGTGGCCTACCTGAGC
>CADAQF010000037.1 GCA_902790015.1 uncultured Eubacteriales bacterium
GGCCAACGGGCTCAATCCGGAAGCCTATCTGAACCACTTGCTGTCAGTGTTGCCGGAGAGGTTTGCTGACAACCTGCAGGCTACGGTTGATGATCTGATACCTTGGGCTGAGGAGATTCGGGTCATGTTTGGCGAGTCATGCGCGGAACATTGAGCGCTTACGGTATAGATATATCTGAACTCCTGATGACAGAGCCTCCGGGGCTCTGTTTTCATTCTGATCGCCGAAGCATGAAAAACCGCTCCCGGGGGACCCGGGAGCGGTGAAGGGTATGGTATGCTTTACGCGGCGGTGCCGGCGCGGAGGGTCACGGTCAGGGTGAGCTCCTGCGCGTCGCCCAGGAGGCTTTCGTCCAGGCTGCTGTGCTGCACGGCCTGGTTCAGGCCCTCGATGCGGGTCACCGAGACGGTCAGGACGTCGCCCTCGTTGAAGGTGCGGATGACCTGGACGAGCTCCTCGTGGGAGGTGATCTTCGTGTCGTTCACGGCGGTGATGATGTCGCCCACCTGAATGCCGGCGCGGGAGGCGTTGGATTCCTGGGAAACCTCCATGACGAAGGCGCCCTGCGGGATCCTGGAGCCTTCAGAAGCGCTCAGGGTGGTGACGGTCACGCCCAGCATGGGACGGTTGCCGGTCACCTGGCTTTCGGACCGGGCGGTCACGGTGTCGATGCCCTTGCTGTAGTTTTCAAGCGCGGAGCGGATCAGGGGCTTGGCCACGTTGATCGGGATGCACAGGCCGATGTTTTCCACGGAGGCGCTGGAAAAGCCGCTGGAGGAATACTTGCGGGCCGGGATGCCCATCAGCTGGCCGAGGGTGTTGAACATGCCGCCGCCGGAGTTGCCGGAGTTGATGGCGGCGTCCACCTGGATCATGTTGTTGGTCACGTTGCTGCGGCGGCCGAACATATCGTAGGTGGTATCGGTGATCTCGCGGTCCAGCGCGGACACGACGCCGATGGTCACGGTGCGGGCGAAGACCTCGGACAAAGGATTGCCGATGACGATGGCCCACTCGCCGACCTGCAGCTGGTCGCTGTCGCCCAGGGCGACGGGCTGGACGGGCAGGTTCTCCACATAGAGGACGGCGACGTCCTTATCCTCGTCGTAGGCGACGACCTTGGCTTCATATTCCTGGTCGCTGTTTTCCACGGTGACGGTCAGGCGGGAGGCGTTTTCCACCACATGATAGTTGGTCAGGACGTGGCCGTATTCGGTCACGCAGACGCCGGAGCCGGTGGCATACAGCTGCTCGCTGGGCTCCTGGCCGCGGTCGTTGCCCCGGCCGTAGCCGCCAAAGCCGAAGCCGAAGGGGAAGTTATAGTAGTCGTAGCTGTTGGAGCGGACGAGCTGATAGTTCTTGATGCCGACCACGCTGGTGCGGACGCTCTCGGAGACGGAGATAAAGGGGCTGGTGACCTGGGAGGCGTCGGTGGCGGTGTTGAGGATCCGGTCGATGGTTTCGTCGGTCACGTCGGAGCGGCTGCCGGCGGCCATGGCCGCGGCGCCCAGGGACAGGGTCAGGGCCAGTACGAGCGCCAAAAGCAGGGCGCCGGTACGATGGGTGCGGATGATATTTTTCATCAAAGGTTCCTCCTTTTGATTCATATATCGCAGCGTATTTAACGCGGGATGATTCCCGGAGGGGCTGCAGTCCCCTTCGATTGGCTGTAGTATAAAGGGAAATTGTGTCGATTTTGTGAATAAAAAAAGGCACACTCCGTACCAAATCTGCACAGGAGCGTGTCTTTTTTTGAGAGGTTAAACTTCCTCGATGTCAAAGCCAGCGGCGCGGGCCATGCGGTTCATGACGGCCAGGCCGACGCCGCCGTCGGGGACGGCCTCGGCGAAAAGCCGGGCATAGCCCATATCGTCCGCCTTTCGCAGCAGGGCGAACAGGCTGTGGGCGGCGGCGGAAAGATCGGGCCCCATGTCCATCGCGCGGCGGGCGCCGTATTCGGGCAGATGATCGGAAACGGCCAGTATCACGGCGTTTTCGCTCTGATCGTAGCGGCGGATGATCTCCCGGACGACGGCGTCCTTTTCCCCCTTGACGATGGTGAGATGGCCGCGTGGGGCGTAATGCTTGTGCCGCATGCCGGGGGAAGGGGCGGCCTCGCCCTCTTTGAGCGGGCGCATCACGCTGTCCGCCACGGCGCCTCTGCCCAGGACTTTCCTGATCATCTCCAGCGTGACGGCGCCGGGACGCAGGATGGTCGGGACAGCGCCGGTCATGTCGATCACGGTGGACTCCACCCCGACCTCGCAGGGGCCGCCGTCCAGGATCAGGGGGATGCGGCCGTCCATATCCTCCAGTACGTGCGCGGCGGTGGTGGGGCTGGGGCGGGTGGATAGGTTGGCGCTGGGGGCGGCGACGGGCAGTTGGCATTCGCGCAGCATGGCCAGGGCGGCCGGATGGCTGGGCATGCGGATGCCGACGGAGGGAAGGCCGGCCGTCACCACGTCGGGCACGGCGGCCTTTTTGGGCAGAAGCAGGGTCATGGGGCCCGGCCAGTAAGCGTCCATCAGGCGGCGGGCGTCTTCGGTGACCTGGCACAGGGCGTCCAGCTGGCTTTTTTCGGCGATGTGGACGATCAGGGGATTGTCCGCGGGGCGGCCCTTGGCGGCGAAGATCCTGAGCACCGCTTCGCTGTCCAGGGCGTTTGCGCCCAGGCCGTAGACGGTTTCGGTGGGAAAGGCCACCAGCTCGCCTTCTTTCAGCAGCCGGGCGGCCAGGGCCAAAGCGTCCCTGGTGGGGGGGAGTATTTGGGTGCGGCAGTTCATAGGTATCTGTTCCTTCTTACAATGACAGGGCTTTGAGCTTTTCGGTCTGTTCCCGGGCGGTCAGCGCGTCGATGATCTCGTCCAGGTCGCCGTCCAGCACGGCGTCCAGCTTGTACAGCGTGAGGCCGGCGCGGTGGTCGGTCACGCGGCTTTCGTGGAAATTGTAGGTGCGGATGCGCTCGTTGCGTTCCCCGGTGCCGACCTGGCTGTGGCGCTTTTCGGCGTAGGCGGCGTCCTTTTCGCTGCGGTACAGCTGATAAAGGCGGGACTTGAGGACCTTCATGGCCTTTTCCTTGTTCTTGGTCTGGCTCTTTTCGTCCTGGCAGGTGACCACAAGGCCGGTGGGCAGGTGGGTGATGCGGACGGCGGAATCCGTCCGGTTGATGTACTGGCCGCCGTGGCCGGAGGCGCGGTAGGTGTCGATCCTGATCTCTTCGGGCTGAATATTGACCTCGACGTCCTCCGCTTCGGGCAAAACGGCTACGGTGGCGGTGCTGGTGTGGATGCGGCCGGCGGTCTCGGTGACGGGCACGCGCTGGATGCGGTGCACGCCGGATTCGAACTTCATGCGGGAAAAGGCCCCCAGCCCGTTCAGGGAAAACACGGCTTCCTTGATGCCGCCGAGCTCCGTGCGGGAGGTGCTGATATCCTCCGCCTGAAAGCCGTGGCGCTCGGCATAGCGGAAATACATCCGCGTCAGGAGACCTGCGAACAGGGCGGCTTCCTCGCCGCCGGCGCCGGGGCGGATCTCCATGATCACGCTGCGGTCGTCGTCCTCGTCCCGGGGAATCAGGAAAAGCCTAAGGGACTGCTCCAGGGCTGCTTTCCTTTCCTCCAGGCCGGCAAGCTCTCTGACGGCCTCCTCGCGCAGGTCCGGGTCCTGTTTAAGCTCCTCGGCGCCCGCGATATCCGAAAGCACCTTGCGGTAGGTTTCCCAGGCGCGGACGGCGGGCTCCAGCCGGCTCAGCTCCGTGAGCACCCTGCGGTAGCGGGGCAGGTCCAGGATGACCTCGTTCTGGTGGGAGGACAAAAGAAGCTCCTCATACCGGGCGCAGAGTGCCTCAAAATGCTTTTCAAACATGGCAGGCCTCCTGCGCGGAAGGCTTTTGCGCCGCGATGACCCGGTCGCGCCCGGCCAGGTCGCGGATGACCTCGGGGGCGGGAAAGCCGGCGTCCATTAGCAGGGCGGTCACGGCGGGGGCCTGGTCGCAGCCGATCTCCATCAGCAAAAAGCCGCCGGGGGCCAGGTGATGGGGAGCCTGCGCGGCGATCTGGCGGTAGAAAGAAAGACCGTCCGGCCCGCCGTCCAGGGCCAGGCGGGGCTCCCGTTTGACTTCCTCCTGCAGGCTGCTCAAATCGCCTGAGGGGATATAGGGCGGGTTGGAAACGATCAAATCGAAGGTCTCGCCCGAAACGGGGGCGAACAGATCGCCCTCCCGGAAGTCCACCGAAACGCCGTTAAGCAGGGCGTTCTGCCGGGCGAGGGCCAGGGCGGCGGGGCTTATGTCCGATGCGGTCACGTGAAGGCCGGGCAGGGCGCGCGAAAGCACCACGGCAAGCGCGCCGCTGCCGGTGCACAGGTCCAGCGCGCGGCCCGTTTCCGGGGCGCGGAGCACGGCCTGCTCGCCCAGTATCTCCGTATCCTGCCGGGGGATCAGCGCCCGGTCGTCCACCATGAAGGTGCAGCCCATGAAAGGCTGCGTGCCCAGGATATACTGAAGCGGCTCGCGGGAAGCGCGCCGCCGCACGAGGGCGAAAAACCGCCCGGCGGTCGCGTCGGTCAGCGGGGTCTCGCCGCTGGCCAGCACCATGAGCCGGGGTGCGTCAAGCACCCCGGCCAGGAGATATTCGGCGTCCAGCCGGGCGTCGGGCACGGCGGACGAGATCAGTTGTGCTTCGGCGCTTTTAAGCGCTTCCCTGATGGTCATGCGGAAAAGGCCGGCTCCCGGAATTCATGCAGGATGACCCAGCCCTCGGGGGTCTTTTCGCCCTCGGGCAGACCGTTCAGCGCGGCGTCCATGGAGGTGATGGCCACCTCGCACATGCTGTCATCGGGCTCGCGGGTGGTCAGGCGCTGCAGCTGCAGCCCGGGCCAACGGAGCGTCCGGCATACCGGGGTTTCGGAATGGGCAAGGCCCTTGAGGACCTCATAGCTTACGCCGGTTACCAGCGGCAGCAGGATCAGACGGCTCAGCACCTTGATCAGATAGTTGGAGGAAAGGTCAAACCCGGTGAGGGCCAGGATGATATAGTCGATGGTCGTGTACAGAAGAATGGACAGGATGAAGGTGATCAGCAGGAAGCTCGTGCCGCAGCGCGGGTGCAGCCGGGAAAAGGTCTGCGCGTTTTTCGGGGTCAGGGGCAGGCTGGCCTCGTGGCAGTAGACGGTCTTGTGCTCCGAGCCGTGATACTGGAAGGTGCGCCGCATATCCGGCACCTTGCCGACGGCCCAGATGTAGGTGATCAGCAGCGCGGTGCGGATCAGGCCGGAGAGCAGGTTGATCCCCAAAGGAGACCAGCCGGCGTCATGGAGCCAGCGCGTGGGCAGGTTGGGAAGCAGTACGAACAGGCCCAGGGACATGACGACGGCCAGGACGATGGCTACGCCCATGACCACCTTGTCCACGCCCTTGCCCAGCTTTTTGGCCAGCCACAGTTCAAATTTGGTGGGCTCCTCGTCGGCCGTGCCCAGCATGCGGGAGCTTTCGTCCAGCACCTTCATGCCTTGGCCGAGCATGGTGATGAAGCTGACCGCGCCGCGGATAAAGGGCTTGCCCATCCAGGGATGCTTTTTGGAAAGGGGTTCGTACGGCGTGCGCTGCACGACGATATCCCCGTTGGGACGGCGGACGGCGATGGCGATGGCCTGGGGACCCTTCATCATAACCCCCTCCAGGACGGCCTGGCCGCCGATATCGACCGGCCTTTGAAGGGTGCTTTTCGGTTCAGAAACACTCATACTGGTATGCGGCAGCATTGTAGCTGCCTTTCCTCCTTTCGGGCAGGTCACGGAAATGACGCGGTCCTGCCATAGTAATGCCTTTATTTGATTGAATTTAAAAAGAAGCGCGGCGGGTTAAGCCGGCTTCTTTTCTGTCGGTCAGATGCCGAAGCGCTTCTTGAAGCGATCGACACGGCCGCCGCTGTCCACCAGCTTCTGCTTGCCGGTGTAGAACGGGTGACACTGGGAGCAAATTTCGACACGCAGCTCCGGCTTGGTGGAACCCGTCTCGAACGTCGCGCCGCAGACGCAGCGGCTTTCACGGAAGCGTTTAGCGGATTCATAAACTGGCGCTCTATGAGCCGCAAGGACGATTATAACAGTTCCCCGAGGGTTTTGCAAGGGAAAAATTCAGTTTTTGCCGAACAGATTTAATCAGATTTAATCACTCGTTACAATTCACCTGTGATCATTGAAAACCCAAACTGGTATTCTGTTCCCGCAAGCCCCTGAGTCCGCCGATTTATTCGGCGGATTCGCCTCTGGCGAACTCGTAGGGCGACGGGGTTTAAGGGACAGAATACCGTGGCGAGGGGGTGAGGAGGGCCCGAAAAACGATCCGGTGGATCGTTTTCACCGACGAACGGGCCGGTAGGCCCTGGAGAGGGGGAACACCCTCGTTGATAATCCGCACCGGCGGCATGTACGCCGGTAGGATGAAATCGCGTCAGCGATTTCTTCTTACGTTTTTGCCTGTAGTGCCCAAAGGGCACTACAGGCAAAAACGCTCAGGGGAAAGCGTGGGAAGGGGATGCAATCCCCGTCCCAGTTACTATTTAGCCAAAGGCTAAATAGTAACAATCAGTCTTTTGCGTAATAGGTCTGGCGCTGGACGCCGCCGTTGGGCAGCTTGCGGCGCACGACGTATTTTTGCAGCTTGCCGCCCTTGGTGTTGAGGTAGTAGGCGGTGATCTCCAGGGTGTCCTCGCCGTCCTGATAGGAGGCGACGACCTTGGACACGTACCACACGTCGGCCTTCTTGGAGCGGAGCTTGGGAGCCTTCACGGTGACGGGGGTGTAGGTGATGGTGGTCTTGGGATTGTCCAGCCCCAGGCCCAGATAATCCCCGTCCACGGTCATGGTGACGGATTCGGGCGTGCCGTCGCGGTGATAGACCACGGCGATATTGTCCTTCCAGGACTTGAAGGTGATCTTGCCGGTGCGCAGGCCGTGCTGCATTTTGCGGTCAGTCGAGGAGGCCTCGGCGTAGCCGTTTTCATCCACGTCCAGGTTTTCGGTGCCCTCGTACCAGACGATCTGGGCCTTGTCAGGCTTTTCGGAGAAGGTGACGTGCACGGTGGCGTCCGAGATCGCCACGATGGGGCAGGGATCGCCCAGGGCGACGCTGTCCGTCCAGGTTTCCAGGGTGATATAGTCGGGCACCTCGGGCAGGTTCATGCGGCTTGCGTATTTGGGCACTTCGATGCGGGAAGCGGCGAAGGCGCCGACGCAGACGGAAAGCGCCAGGCAAAGTGCCAGCGCGGCGGTGACCAGACGGATGGATTTCTTCATAAGATTCACACGCTCCTTTGCAGGATGGATTGGATTCAGGGATATTGTACTCCAAATGGCGGAAATATACAATGAAAAAATGCGGGTTTTACATTCATTTGATTTTTCCGAAAAGGTTCGAAAAGAATTTGAAATGTTCTTTACTTTACCATGCTAATGTGATATAATGCGAAATGTTATCACCGAACGCGGAGGATGCTGGGTATGGGCATTATCAGGGACGAGGCGACGGACCATCTGTTTGAAACGCTGCTGAGGCTCAAGAGCGTGGAGGAATGCTACGCGCTGTTTGAGGATCTGTGCACGATCAAGGAACTTAAGGACATGGCGCAGCGGCTGCAGGTGGCGGGGCTGCTGGACCAGGGCATGAAATACCAGGAGGTGGCGGAGATTACCGGGGTCAGTTCCGCCACGATCAGCCGGGTGAACAAGTGCCTGCAGTACGGGGCGGGCGGCTACCGGCAGGCCATCGAAAAAATGAAGAAGGCGGGATCCAAATGACCACGCTGCAGGAAGGGATCCTCAAAAGAGAGGAAAAAATACTGTTCGCGCTCAGGGCCTTGTACCGCGGGGCCGGGTACGCGCAGTACAAGATGCGCAAGTTCGAGGAATATGACCTGTACGCCGGGAATAAGGATTTCCTGGTGTCCGGCCGGGTCATCACCTTCCCGGACACCGACGGGAAGCTGCTGGCGCTGAAGCCCGACGTGACGCTGTCCATCGTCCGCTCCGGGCGGGACGAGCCGGGAACGGCGCAGAAGGTCTACTATCAGGAAAACGTGTACCGGGTGGCCGGCTATTCACGTGACTTCAGGGAGATCATGCAGGCAGGCATAGAGTGCATAGGCGAGGTGGACGACTGCCAGCTGGCCGAGGTACTGTGGCTTTCCATGAAAAGCCTGGGCTGCGTGAGCACGGACAGCGTGCTGGCGCTGTCCCATCTGGGGGCGGCGGAAAGGCTGATGCGGGAGGCTGGCCTGAGCGAAAAGGCGCGCAGGCAGGCGTTCGGCTTCCTGGCCGGCAAGAGCGCGCACGAGCTGTACGCGCTGTGCGAGGCTGAACACACAGCGCCCGGGGCCGCTCAAAAGCTGGCGGAGCTTTCGGGGCTTTCCGGGGCGCCTGAGGACGTGCTTCCCGGGCTGTACGCGCTGGGCTGCGGGCCGGAGGCGGACGAGCTGGGAAGGCTTTCGCGGGCACTTTCCGCCACGGACGTATATCCCATGCTGCGGCTGGATTTTTCCGTGGTCAACGACCCGGGCTATTACAACGGCCTGGTTTTTCAGGGCTACGTCCAGGGCATACCGGAAAGGGTGATCTCGGGCGGGCAGTATGACCGGCTGATGCGGAAAATGGAAAGAAGCGCCAGGGCGGTGGGCTTCGCGGTCTATCTGGACACGCTGGAAAGGCTTGAAACGGCAAGCCCCTACGACGCGGACGTGCTGCTGCTTTACGGGGAGGACACGGACCCCGGGGCGCTGCTTGAGGCGCTGAAGACATTGAGGCAGGAGGGCCTGAGCGTGTGCGCCCAGCGCATAAGGCCGCCAAAGCGCCGCTACGCCAGGACGGCCGTGCTTTTAAAAAGCGGGGAGGTGCGGTATGAAGGCTGAATGGGAAACGCGGCTCCCTGAGGCTCACGCCGGCCAGGGAAAAAAGTATCTCACCGTGGCCCTGCCCAAGGGACGGCTGGGGGAAAAGGTGTACGGGCGCTTCGCCGCGGCGGGCTATCCCTGCCCGGAGCTGCTGTCCGAAAGCCGGAAGCTGATATTTGAAAACGAGGAGCTGGCCGTGCGCTATTTCTGGGCCAAGCCGTCCGACGTGGCGATATACGTCGAGCGCGGCGCGGCGGACATCGGGGTGGCCGGCAAGGACATACTGCTTGAGTACGAGCCGGACGTGTACGAGCTGGCCGACCTGGAAACCGGCCGTTGCCGCATGTGCGTGGCGGCGCCGGAGGGCTTCGCGCCGGACGACCGGCGGACGCTTCGGGTGGCCACCAAGTTCGGCCGCATCGCCCGGGCCCATTACGCGAAAAAGGGAAGGGACATTGACATCATCCACCTGAACGGCTCCATCGAGATCGCCCCGATCATAGGCCTGAGCGACGTGATCGTGGACATCGTGGAGACGGGAACGACCCTGAGGGAAAACCATCTGGAGGTGCTGGAGACCATCGTGCCGCTGAGCGCCCGGCTGATCGCCAACAGGGCCAGCTATTTTTTCAGGAAAGAACAGATGGACAGGATTGCCTCCGGGCTTTCCGGAAAGGATTGAGCCATGATACGGATCATGAAATACGGAGAGGTCCCCAATGCGGAGATATTTGCCCGCGTGGCCCCGAAGACGGACGTCGCCGGAACGGTCGAAAAAATCATCGCCGACGTGCGCGCGCGCGGCGACGAAGCCCTCAGAGAATATACCGCCCGCTTTGACGGGGCGGAGCTTGAGGCGCTTGCGGTTACGGATGAAGAAATGGAGGAGGCCGTGCGGGCGGCGGATCCCGCGTTTTTGCGGGTGCTTGAGGAAGCGGCGGAGAACATCAGCGCCTTCCACCGCGCGCAGAAGCGCAATTCCTTCATATTGAACGACAGGCCCGGCATCGTGATGGGGCAGAAGATCACCCCCATCGACCGGGTGGGCGTGTACGTGCCGGGTGGCACGGCGCCCCTTTCGTCCACGGTGCTCATGGACGTGATCCCCGCCCGCATCGCCGGGTGCCCGGAGGTGTATATGGCGACCCCGCCCGGGAAGGACGGAAAGGTGAACGGAGCGGTGCTCTGCGCTGCCAGGGCCGCCGGCGTGGATAAGATTTTCAAGGTGGGCGGCGCGCAGGCCATCGCCGCGCTGGCCTACGGCACCCAGAGCGTTCCCAAAGTGGACAAGATCGTGGGCCCGGGCAACGCCTTTGTGGCGGAGGCCAAAAAGCAGGTCTTCGGCGCGGTGTCCATCGAGATGATCGCCGGGCCCAGCGAGATACTGGTGGTGGCGGACGCGGGGGCAAATCCCCGTCATGTGGCGGCGGACCTTTTGTCCCAGGCGGAGCACGACAGGCTGGCCTCCGCCGTGCTGGTGACGGACAGCATGCCCCTGGCGCTGGCTGTGCAGGCAGAGATCGAAAAGCAGCTGCCGGAGCTTTCCAGGGAACAGATCGCCCGCGTCTCCATTGACGACAACGGGAAGATCATCGTGGCGGAGGACCTCAGGGCCGCCATCGACATCGCCAACGAGATAGCGCCCGAGCACCTGGAGCTGTGCGTGGAGCAGCCGTTTGACTGGCTGGACGGCGTAAAGCACGCGGGCTCGGTATTCCTGGGCCGCAACTGTCCCGAGGCCCTGGGAGATTACCTGGCCGGGCCCAACCACACCCTGCCGACCTCCGGAACGGCGCGGTTTTCCAGCCCCCTTTCGGTGGACGATTTCGTGAAAAAGACCCAGTACACCTATTTCACCCGGGACGCGCTGGCCCGCGTGGCGGAGGACGTTGCCCTTTTCGCCCGCACGGAGGGCCTGACCGGCCACGCCAGGAGCGCCCTGATCCGCACGGAGGAGCTGGAATGAGCCGATTTCTTTCCGCCCGTTACCGCGACCTGACCCCCTATACGCCGGGGGAGCAGCCGCTGGACCGAAGTTATGTGAAGCTGAACACCAACGAGTCCCCCTTCCCGCCCAGCGACGAGGCGCTCCGGAAGGCCAGGGAGAACGCGCGGTCGTTCGAAAGGTATTCGGACCCCGAATGCCTTTCTTTGCGCAGGAAGCTTTCAGGGGTGTGCGGCGTTTCCCCCGATGAGGTGATGATGACCAACGGCTCGGACGAGGCGCTGAACCTGGCGTTCATGGCCTTCTGCGACGACGAAAGCCCGGCCCTTTTCCCGGACGTCACCTACGGATTTTACGAGGTGTACGCCCGGGTGAACAGGCTGCCGTATGAGATCGTCCCGCTCAGGGAGGACTTTTCCCTGTGCCTGGACGATTACAGGGGGAAAAAGGGAACGCTCTTCCTGGCCAACCCCAACGCGCCAACCGGCATGGCGCTGCCCAGGGCGCAGATCAGGGATTTCGTCCTGAGCCGGCCCGACCAGATCACCGTGGTGGACGAGGCGTATGTGGATTTCGGGGCGGAAAGCTGCATCCCCTTGATCAGGGAATGCCCGAACCTGCTGGTGGTGCAGACATTTTCCAAGTCCCGGTCGCTGGCGGGGGCGCGGCTTGGGTTCGCGGCGGGGCAGGAGGCGCTCATACGGGACCTGAACACCCTGCGCTACGCCACCGCTCCCTACAACGTGAACAGCTTCACCCAGGCCCTGGGCGAGGCCGTGCTGGACGACGAAGCGCGCACAAAGGAAAACTGCCGCGTGATAGGCGAAAACAGGGCGTGGACGGAAAAAAGGCTCAAGGAAATGGGTTTCACGGTCCTGCCTTCCTGTACGAACTTCGTGTTTGCCAAAACGGACCGGATGGCGGGCGCGGCGCTTTACCGGGCGCTTCGGGACAGAGGCATCCTGGTGCGGCATTTTGACACGGAGCGCATAAAGGATTATAATCGTATCACCGTCGGCGCGGCGGAGCAGATGCAGGCCCTGATCAAAGCGCTGCGGGAGATCCTGGGCTGAGGAGGAAGGTATGCGGGAAGCGGAGATTGCTCGCAGGACGGCGGAGACGGACATCCGCCTTCGGCTGTGCCTGGACGGAAGCGGAAAGAGCGACGTCGATACGGGCGTGGGGTTTCTGGACCATATGCTGACGCTGTTCGCCCGCCACGGCGCGTTCGACCTTTCGGTCAGATGCGCAGGGGACACGCAGGTGGACGACCATCACAGCGTGGAGGATATCGGCATCGCCCTGGGGACGGCTTTTGCAAACGCCCTGGGGGATAAAAGGGGGATACGCCGCTACGGCGATATCACGCTTCCCATGGACGAGGCGCTGATACTGGCTGCGGCCGATCTTTCGGGCCGGGGGGCGTATTATCACGGCCTCAGCATCCCCGCGCAGAAGGTGGGCACCTTTGATACGGAGCTGACGGAGGAGTTTTTCACCGCCCTTTCGCGCTGCGGAGGCATCACCCTGCATCTGCGGCAGCTGGCGGGGACCAATTCCCACCACATCATAGAGGGGGCCTTCAAGGCGGCCGCGCGGGCGCTGCGCCGGGCCGTATCCATCGACCCGGACTTTTCCGGGGAAATACCTTCCACCAAGGGGACGCTTTGATGATAGCGATTGTGGATTACGGGGTAGGGAACCTTTTTTCCCTGCAGAGCTCCTTTGCCTTTATCGGGCAGAGGGCGGAGGTGACCGCCGACCGGGAGCGCATCCTTAACGCCGACCGGGTGGTTCTGCCCGGCGTGGGCGCCTTTGGCGACGCGGCGGACAAGCTGAACGCCTCGGGGCTGGCGGACGCCGTCCGGGAGGCCGCCGCAAGGGGCGTGCCCCTTTTGGGCATTTGCCTTGGAATGCAGCTTCTGTTTGACCAAAGCGAGGAATTCGGGCCGCACGAAGGGCTGGGGCTGATCCCGGGGAGGGTGGTATCCATGCGCGGCGTGGCGGCGGGGCTCAAGCTTCCCCAGATCGGCTGGAACGCCCTGCATCTGACAAGGCCTCACCCGCTTTTCAGGTATGTGCGGGAGGGGGATCAGGTGTATTTCGTACACTCCTTTCACGGGACGGACTGCGGGGAGAGCCTGTTGGCAACCACCGAATACGGCGGCGCCGTTACCGCCGCTGTGGGCAAAAACAACGTGCTGGGCTGCCAGTTCCACCCGGAAAAGAGCGGAAAGGTCGGCCTGTCGATATTGAAAGCATTTGCGGAAACGGAGGATTTCACATGCTGATACTGCCTGCCATCGATCTGTACGAGGGAAAGGCCGTGCGTCTGACCCGCGGCGATTACGCACAGATGACCGTATATTCGGAAAAGCCCCTGAGCCTGCTGGACGACTTTGCCGCGGCCGGGGCCCGGGCCGTGCACGTGGTGGACCTGGAGGGAGCGCGCGACGGCAATACCCCCAATTTTGCCCTGATCCGGAAAATGAAGGAGAACACGAGGCTGCTGATGGAGGTGGGCGGCGGGATCCGCACGATGGACACCGTGGCCGCCTATCTGGAGGACGCCGGGGTGGACCGGGTGATACTGGGTACCGCCGCCGTGACCGACCCGCACTTTGCCGAGCAGGCCGTAATGCGCTGGGGCGACAAAATCGCCGTGGGCGTGGACATACGGGACGGCATGGTGGCCATCCGCGGGTGGACCGAGCAGTCCGGCCTGGACGCGTTTGCCTTCTGCCGGCGCATGGAGGAGATCGGCGTCAAAACGGTCATCGTGACCGATATTTCCCGCGACGGCATGCTGGCCGGGACCAACCGGGAACTGTATGAAAAAATGAGTCAGGAGCTTCAGGTGCACCTGATCGCCTCGGGCGGCGTGTCCGGGCTGGACGACATCATGGCGCTCAGGGCCGCCGGGCTTTACGGCGTGATCGTGGGCAAGGCCTATTACACGGGGGCGCTCAACCTGCGCGCCGCCGCGGAGGCCTTGTCATGATTTCCAAACGGATCATCCCCTGCCTGGACGTGCGGGACGGCCGGGTGGTCAAGGGCGTCCATTTTGAGGGGCTGAGGGACGTGTCCTCGCCGGTGGAGCTGGGGAAATACTACTCGGACGCCGGGGCGGACGAGCTGGTGTTTTACGATATCACCGCCTCCGCCGAAAACCGGGGGCTTTTCACCGACATCCTCAGGGAAGTGGCGCAAAACATCTTTATCCCGCTGACCGTGGGCGGCGGCATCAACACGCTGGACGATTTTGACCGCGTGCTCAAGTGCGGGGCGGACAAGGTGTCCGTCAATTCCGGCGCGGTCAGGAACCCGGGGCTGATCGACGAGGCGGCGAGGCGCTACGGCAGCCAGTGCGTGGTATTGAGCGCGGACGTCAAAAGGGTGAACGGGGCCTATCACGTGTTCGTCCGCGGCGGCAGGGAGGATACCGGCATTGAGGCGCTTAACTGGATCCGGGAAGGGATCAGCCGGGGCGCCGGGGAGATCGTGCTCAATTCCATGGACACCGACGGCGTGAAGGGCGGCTTTGACCTGCCCATGCTCCAGGCCGTCTGCGCGTTTTCGGACGTGCCGGTGATCGCTTCGGGCGGCGCGGGATGCATAGAGGATTTTGTGACGCTGTTCAGGGAGTGTCCCCAGGCGGACGCGGGGCTGGCGGCCTCCATCTTCCATTTCGGGGAGGTGCTGATCCCTGAGCTTAAAAGGGAGCTCAAAAAGCAGGGAATACCGGTCAGGGAGGTATAAGGGATGCTGTCGATCGACGCGCTCAAGTTTGACGAAAAGGGCCTGATCCCTGCCGTCGTGGTGGACGCGGTCAGCCACAGGGTGCTGACGCTGGCCTATATGAACCGGGAGAGCCTTCAGATCACCATGGAGAAGGGGCTGACGTGCTTCTGGTCCCGTTCCCGGCAGGAATTGTGGCTCAAGGGCGAGACCAGCGGCAACTACCAGCACGTCGTCTCCATCACGGCGGACTGCGATCATGACGCGCTGGTGGTGATGGTGGAAAAGGACGGCCCGGCCTGCCATCTGGGGACGGACTCCTGCTTTTCAAACCCCGTCTACCAGTCCGACACCTTAAGCGAGTTTTCGCTGGAGGGACTGATGGAGCTGTTGAAGGGCCGCAGGGAACAGATGCCCGAGGGCTCCTACACGACCTATCTGTTCCAAAAGGGGCTGGACAAGATCCTCAAAAAGATAGGCGAGGAGAGCACCGAGGTCATCATCGCCGGCAAGGCGCAGGACAAAAAGGAGACCATCTACGAGATCGCCGACCTGGCGTATCACGTAATGGTGCTGATGACGCAGGCCGGCATTTCGGTTGAGGATATCCACCGGGAGCTTCAGAGCCGCCACGTGATCGACCACAAGGTCAAGCAGGAAAAGGTGGCGGGGGATAACCTGCCATGATCCTGAGCGACCTGCACGTCCATTCCACCTGGTCGGACGGGAAAAACACCCCGGAAGAAACAGCGCAGGAGGCGCTGGCCCGCGGTGTCAGGCGCCTGGGCTTTTCCGACCACGTCTATGCCCCCTACGACACGGACTGCTGCATGAAGCGGGGCATGCGGGAGGCCTATCAGCGGGAGATCCGCGGGCTTGCCCAAAGGTACAGGGGGCAGATGGAGATCCTGTGCGGGGTGGAGCAGGATCTTTTTTCAGAGGAGCCTACAGAAGGCTACGATTACGTGATCGGCGCGGTGCATTACCTGAAAATCGGGGACGATTACCTGACGGTGGACTGGAAGCCTGAGTATCTGCTGGAGGCCGCCCGCCGCCTGGGGGACATGTACGCCGCGGCGGAATTATATTACGATCAGATGTCCCGCGTCGGGGAGATACCGGGCTGCCGGATCATCGCGCATTTTGACCTGTTCCGCAAGCTCAACCGGGACGGGAGCCTTTTTGACCAGCGGCATCCGCGCTATCGGGCGGCCTGGCAGAAAGCGGCCGACCGGCTTTTGCCCCTGGGGATCCCCTTTGAGATCAATACAGGGGCCATTTCCCGCGGCTATCAGGAGGATCCGTACCCGGACGGCGAGATCATCGCCTATCTGGCGCGGCGGGGCGCGCGCTTCGTGTTGTCCAGCGACAGCCATCAAAAACAGACGCTTCTGTACGACTTTGCCCGGCAGGAAAAAAGGGCTCAGGAAAACGGATGGGCGCTGACGGAGGTGTTTGCCTGATGGAAAGGACCATAAGGCTGGGCCGGCCGGAGGACGCGGAAAACATTGCCCGGGTGGAGAGCGTCTGCTTTCCGCCGGCTGAGGCGGCTTCCCTGGGCCGGATCCGGGACAGGCTCGGGGCGTACGCCGGCCATTTCTGGCTGATGGAGGAGGACGGAGAGATCATCTCCTTCGTGGACGGGCCCGTGACCCAAAAAAGGGATCTGACGGACGATTTGTTCGCCGACGCCTGCTGCCATGATGAGCGGGGGGAGTGGCAGATGATCTTCGGGGTCTGCACGCTTCCCCCCTTCCGCGGGCAGGGCTGCGCGGGGATGCTGATCAGGCGGGCGGTAACGGATGCCCGGGCGCAGGGCCGCAGAGGCCTGGTGCTGACCTGCAAGGAAAGGCTTTTGCCCTATTACGGCCGTTTCGGCTTTTTATCGGAGGGCGTATCTGTGTCCGTGCACGGCGGGGCCAAATGGTATCAGATGCGGCTGACTTTCTGAGGACGAGGGGTTTTACAATGAAAACACGTAACAGGCGGCTGATCGCGTCGTGCCTGCTGCTGATGCTTATGGCGGGCGGTTTCAGGGCTTACGGGGAAAACATCTCCGACGCCTTTGTGGACGGGCTTTTCACCGCCAACAAGGTCGTAAGCGCGCAGGTGGTCATCGTAAAGGGAGACCAGCCGGTCTACGTCCGTTCCCATGGCTTCAGGGACGCCAAAAAGCAAAAGCCCGCGACCATCGACACCAAATACGTGATCGCCTCCGTGACCAAGATGGTCAGCGCCGTGGGGCTGATGCGGCTGTACGACCAGGGCTGGTTCGGGCTGGACGAGCCGATAGAAGACGCGCTGGGGTATCCGGTGATCAACACTCAGTACCGTCAGTCGATCACCATCCGCCAGCTTTTGTCCCACACCACGGGCCTCAAGCAGGGCAACACCTACAAGGGCAACTGGTCCGTGCTTTCCAAATCGGGCAGCATGTATTACTTCAACCAGAACACACCGCCCGGAAGCGCCTATGAGTATTCCAACCGCAACGGGGGGCTGATCGGGTCGCTGATCGAGGCGATGAGCGGGCTTTCCCTCAACACCTACATGCGGGCGAACCTTTTTGAGCCGCTGGGCATCGACGCGGCCTACAGCGCCGACCTTCTAAAGGATCAGACGAATATATCCTACCGCCTGAACACCAACGGCACGCCCATGGCATCCGACGAGACGCTGATCAAGCAGGGCAGGGACTACGACGATACCTGCAGCCCCGCCGCCCATCAGGGCAATACGATCGGCCGGCTGGTGATCAGCGCGCCGGACCTGGCGAAGATCGGCACGATGCTCAAAAACCGCGGCCAGTGGATGGGGGAGACCATCCTGGAAGAGGAAACGGTGGAGGAAATGGAGGCCGACCAGGACGAGCTGCCGGGCAGCAGCGTCACCTGGCCGGGGCCCTACGGGCTGTGCCTGGAGCGCGTGAGGGACAGCTTCGGCCATACCTGGTACGGCCACCAGGGCCGCGCCTACGGGCTTACGTCGGACGTGTTCTATCAGCCGGAGCTGGATCTGACGGTGGTGGTCATCGGCAACGGCTACAGCGCCAAAAAACGGGACACTCTGGTGACCCTGTTCGCCGATATCATGGACCGCGCCGCCCAGACCGACTGGGATCAGATGCCCGCGTGCGGATATGAATTCAAAGCGGAATAACGGGAGACACACGTGAAATATCTCAGACGCTTGGTCTGGTACGGGGTAACCAGGCTGCTGGCGGTGTGCCTGGCGCTGGGCGTCGCCATCATGGCGGTGTCCCTGGCCATGAACGCCAGCAATGTGTATATTATCCTCAAGGACGGCCTGGCCCGGCGCTGCCAGGTGGTGATGCAGGGGACGGACGAAGGGGAGCTGACCAGCTATTTTTCGGAGGGCTGCCTCAGGACCGACCCGGCCTTGAGCATCGCCCGGCAGGGCAATTCGCCCTACCAGCTGTATTACAGCATCACCGGCTTTGACCACCGGCTGAACCTGACCTCCATATGGAGCTGGCCGTGGGAGGATACCGTGCGGGTGACGCTGGAGGAAAGGGTGCCGGCCATAGACGGCCGGCTCAACACGGCGGGCCGGGAATGGGCGGACGCCCTGGGACTGACCGGCGCGCCGCCCAGGTGGCAGTCGGGCCGCTATCAGGCCGTGCTGACGCTGGAAAACGGACACTGGAAGATCAAAACGCTGACGCTGACGGAATACCTGAATGAATGAGCTGTGGAGTAATGGGCGGGACATGCCGCTGTTCCTGGCCCCGATGGCGGGCATCACGGACTGGGTGTTCCGCCTGCTGTGCGAGGAGCAGGGCGCGGATATCGCCACAACGGAGATGATCTCCGCCCAGGGACTGGTGACGGCCAAAAAGGCGAACAACGCCTACCGCCTGCTTGCCCGCCGGGCGCCGTTTGAAAAACCCCTGCTGGTCCAGCTGTTCGGGGCCGATCCATACTGGATAGGGGAGGCCGCCAGGGCGGTTTCCGCCGCCGGCCGTTTTGCCGGGATCGACCTGAACATGGGCTGCCCGGCCCGCAAGGTGACCGGCTCGGGCTCGGGCAGCGCGCTGATGCGGGACGAGAGGCTGGCGGGCCGGATCATCCATGCCGCCGTGGCCGCAGGCGGGCTGCCTGTGTCGGTCAAAATGCGGCTGGGCTGGGACGAGGAGCACGAAAACGCCGTAACCCTGGCCCGGATCGCCGAAAGCGAGGGTGCGTCGTTCGTGACCGTGCACGGCCGGACGACTGTGCAGCAGTACAGCGGGCAGGCGGACTGGGAAAAGATAGCGCTTGTCCGCCGGGCCGTGAGCATCCCGGTGGTGGCCAACGGGGATATCGCCGGGGGCGAAAGCGCGCGGGAGGCCCTTAGGGCGACGGGCTGCGCGGGGCTGGCCGTGGGCCGGGCCGCGCTGGGGGACCCGTGGGTGTTTTCCCGGATCCGGGCGGGGCTTCAGGGCCAGGAAATGGCCGCGCCGACGCTTTCAGAGCGTCTTCAGATGGCCCGCCGGCACGCGTACCTGATGCGTATCTCCCGGGACGAAAGGACCGCCCTGCTGGAGATGCGCAAGTTTTTCGCCTGGTACATCAAGGGCGTCCCCGGCGCGGCGTCCGTCCGCGCCCGCATCACCACCGCGGCTGACTTTGAAGAGGTCGATGCCTGTCTCAGGGAACTGGAGGACAGGCGGGGGGACGAACAGTAAAAATCATATATACAACCTTATTACAGTACAAGAAACAAGAAACGCTTGGTAAAGGCTTTATTCCTTTGCCTTGTTGCGTTTCTTACAACAAAAGCCCCCTGCTTCCTCAGAAAAACAGGGGGTTTGTTGACGGTCTGAGTTGTTGCATAATTTGCAACAACTGTTTTTGCTCAAGTACACCTTCGGTAAAGATGTTCTTGAGATGTCAGGAAACGGCTGATGAAAGGCCTTCATAGTCAATAAAATAATAATCAGCCTGAAAACGCCTTAATCCATTCCGCCACCGACCTCGTCATTTCCCTGGAAAAATCGGATTCGTACTTGCGCTGCCAGAAGGCGCGGAGCCTGTCTTCAAAGGCGTCGGTTCCGAAATGATAGGAAAGCAGCTCTTTGAGCGCCGCTTCGTCCATGCGGCGGTATTCGTTTTCATGCACCATGCGGGTGAGGGCGGGGCGGGGCGGCTTGGGCCGGGAAAGCTGGCTTTCGGCCGGGCGGCCGAAAACGCACATGACCGCCGGCATCACCTGCGCGGGCAGACGGAGTATCTCCCGCTGGGTTTCCCGGTTTTCAAGGATGTCCCCTATGTAGCACGAGCCTATGCCGAGGCTCCAGGCGGCGGTGACGGCGTTCTGGGCGGCGATGGCGGCATCGACGACGGAAAGCATCAGGTCACCGGCGCCCAGGGGGCGTGGGTCGCAGCCGAAGAGCCGGTAGGCGTCGTGCCACTTGAGGGGGTTCGCGCAGAAGACCAGGACCAGCTGCGCCTGGGCGATGAAGGGCTGATGGTCGCAGGAATCGGCCAGGGCGGCCTTTTTTTGCGCGTCGGTGACGTCGATGACGGTATACAAAAGCTGGTTGCCGGCCGAGGGGGCCTGCAGGGCGGAGGAAAGGATGGTGTCCCGCTCCTGCGGGGTGATAGGCTCGTCTGAAAAGACGCGGACGGATTTGCGGGAACAAATCTCCCGGATCGTTTCGGTTTCCTGCATGAAGCGGTATCCTTTCTATATGAAATATATGGGCTGAGTATTATTGGCTGCGCTTATTCCCCGTTCAGCTCTTCATTAAGCAGCTGCTCCAGATAAGCGTAATCGGGGTAGGCTTCTGCCCAGCTGGAATGGGCGTCTGACTCCCATTCAAGGCCCTCGCAGCTGTCCAGGGTGACGTAGGTGACAAAGCCGTTTTCGTCATGGTCCAGCGTCAGGGCGTAACGGACGACGCGGTCTTCGGTCTGGTCCAGTTCGAATTCGGCGGAGTCGGGTTCCCCGGTATCCAGCGCGGCGAACCGTTTGCCCGTCAAGCGGGCCCTGAAGCGCTCGAGATCGCCGGGATCTTCGATATCCGTCCGCAGATGTGTCCAGCTTTTCAGCATTTCCTCCATTTCACTGCGGTAGTATTCGAGGGCTTCTTCGTATTCATCGTCCCCGTCGTAATCCTCCCGCTCGGGTTTTTCGGCGCAGCGCTCCAGCCGGTCCTCCAGGCTGAAGGCGCCGTCCGCCATTTGGAGCAGCTCCCCGTAAAAATCACAGCTGGAAAGGGGCTGGTTTTTTCCCAGCGCGCGCTGGATCTGTTCAAACAGGCTGTCCGGGATGATGAATTCCGCAGATTCATATATCGATTCATCCGGGCCGTGATAGACGTAATACGCTTTCCAGGTATGCTGCATCGATCATACTTCCTTTCCGGTATGAGGTCAGGTGAAGAGTCCGCCCGAAAACGCGCTTTTCAGGCGCAGCGGCCGGTCAGTCTCCAAAGGAGATGCCGATGTTGCGGGCCAGGTCCACCATCTGGTGATCCTCAGGGACGGGCTTGGGGATGCCGGCAACGTCGCTGAGCTTGTTGTGGGTGATCTCGTTGCCGGACAGGGCGACGGAATAGCCGTATTTTTCCTTTTTGATAAGGTCCGCCGCGTGTACGCCGAACTGGGTGGACAGCACGCGGTCGTAGGCGCAGGGGGAGCCTCCGCGCTGGATATAGCCGGGCACCACGGCGCGGGCCTCGACGCCGGCCAGCTCGGCCAGCTGCCTGGCGATGCGGTCGGCTATGCCGTGGAAGCCAGAGTCCCGGCGGGCGGCCTCGCGTTCCTTGCGCTTGAGCTTGGCCTCCTTTTTGTCCATGGCGCCTTCGGCCACGGCGATGATGGAGAAGGCCTTGTTGTTTTTGGCGCGGGTCTCCACGATCTCGGCCACCTTTTCGATGTCATAGGGGATCTCGGGCAGAAGGATGGCGTCGGCGCCGCCGGCCATGCCGCTGTACAGCGTCAGCCACCCGGCCTTGTTGCCCATGATCTCCACCACCATGCACCGGCCGTGGCTGGCAGCGGTGGTGTGCAGGCGGTCGATGGCCTCGGTGGCGATCTCGACGGCGGTATGGAAGCCGAAGGTGAAGTCGGTGCCGTAAAGGTCGTTGTCGATGGTCTTGGGAAGGCCGATCACGTTGAGGCCCTCCTCGCTTAGGAGGTTGGCCGTCTTGTGGGTGCCGTTGCCGCCCAGGGTCACCAGGCAGTCCAGCTTCAGGTCCTCGTAGGTTTTTTTCATGGAGGAGACCTTGTTCACGTGGTCGTCCCCGATGATCTGCATTTCGCGGAAAGGACGGCGGCTGGTGCCCAGGATGGTGCCGCCCAGGGTCAGGATGCCGGAAAAGTCCGACTTTTTCATCAGGCGGTATTCGCCCTCGATCAGGCCCCGATAGCCGTCCATGATGCCGATGATCTCGGCGTCGAAGGTCTCGTAGGCCGCGCGGGCGACGCCGCGGATGGCCGCGTTCAGGCCGGGGCAGTCCCCGCCGCTGGTCAGGATGCCGATTCTGCGTTTCATGGATGATAGCCTCCAAAAAGATTTGATAATACTGGATTTCGTCTGACCCAGGCGCATCTGTGTGCGGCTTTCGCTGAAAGCTCCGCGTCAGACTTCCTTACCGTGATTTGCGCGGAAAGAAAAGCGGCAGGGGACGTGATCCCCTGCCGGCGCGTTACCTGCGGGTGCTCTTGAGGCCGAAAATGCCGAGGATATTGCGGGTGATGGTGCGGCCGGTTTCCCTGCCGGCGCTGGTGGTGGCGGATTTGGCGAAGGAATCCATCAGCGTCTGCAGATAGGTCTTTTCCTGCTTGGCAGGCTTTTCGGCCTTGGGTTTGGCGGCGGGCTTTGCTACCGCCTGGGCGGGGGCGCTTACGGCCGTGTTCTGCTGGGGGACATACTGACCGGTGGCCGGATCCCACACGAGCACGGGCGGCTGGCCGTTGGGCGCGGCAGGCGGCTGTACCACGGACTGTGCGGCATACACGGGCTCAGCCGGCTGCACGGGGGCCGCGGGCTGGGCCATATGCGGGAGCTCCTGGACCTCGTAGGCGCCGGTCTGGGGATTGTAGACGCTGAAGGTCATGGGCTGATAGACGGGCGCGGGCTCTGAATAGGTCACCTGGGACACGGGCTGCAGGGGCTGCACCACCTGCGTCTGCTGCACGCCCTCGCCCATGTAGCGGGCGGCCAGGATCTCGTAGGCGCTTTCCCGGTCGAAGGCTTCGCCGTATTTATCCTGGAAGGGGGAGGTGGAAAGGAAGGTCTCCCGGAGGGAATCGGAGATGGTGCCGATGCTGCCCTGGGGCGGCAGGATGGTGGCCCGCTGCACAATAGAGGGCGTTCCGTCCGCGCCCAGGAAGGAAAGCAGCGCCTCGCCGGTCTTAAGCGCGGTCAGGGCTTCCTCGGTGTCGAAGGAGGGGTTCTGGCGGAAGGTCTGCGCGGTGGCGCGGACGGTCTTCTGTTCGGCGGGGGTGAAGGCGCGCAGGGCATGCTGCACCCGGGCGGACAGCTGGCTTAAGACCGTGGAGGGGACGTCCATGGGGTTTTGGGTGATAAAGAACACGCCGACGCCCTTGGAACGGATCAGGCGGACGGTCTGCTCGATCCTTTCCATCAGGGCCTTGGGGCAGTCGTTGAAAAGCAGATGGGCTTCGTCAAAGAAGAAGACCATCTTGGGCAGCTCCTTGTCCCCTGTTTCAGGCAGGAGATCGTACAGCCCGCCCAGCATCCACAAAAGGAACGTGGAATACAGCCGGGGCTTTTTGAAAAGCTTGTCCGCCGCCAGGATGTTGACGGTGCCGCGGCCCTCTTCGTCGCGGGTGAACCAGTCGGCCAGGTCCAGCGCGGGCTCGCCGAAGAAGATGTTGCCGCCCTCGTCCTCCAGAATGGCGATGGAGCGCTGGATGGCGCCGACGGAGGCCTTGGTGATATTGCCGTAATTGAGGACGTATTTGGAGGCGTTGTCGCCCACGTAGGCCAGCATGGCCTTCAGGTCCTTCAGGTCGATCAGCAGCATGCCCTCGTCGTCCGCGATGCGGAACACCAGGTGCAGAACGCCGGCCTGGGTGTCGTTCAGGTCCAGCATGCGGGAAAGGAGCAGCGGGCCCATTTCGCTGACGGTGGTGCGGATGGGCGTGCCGCGTTCCCCGAACACGTCCCAGAAAACCACCGGGGACGCGCCGAAATTGAAGCTGGACACCCCGCAGGTGTTCAGGCGCTCCTCGATTTTGTCGTTCTGCTCGCCGGGCTTGGCCATGCCGGCCAGGTCGCCCTTGATGTCGGCCAGGAAGACGGGCACGCCCAGGCGGGAGAAGCCCTCCGCCAGCACCTGCAGGGTGACGGTCTTGCCCGTGCCGGTCGCCCCGGCGATCAGGCCGTGGCGGTTGGCCATCCTGGGAAGCAGGCATACCGCACCTTCCCTGCTGGTGCCGACCCAGATGTTCTGATCCATCAACATATGAAAATACCTCCTTGAGAAGTGTTTATGATGCGGGGTACTGCTGGATGAGCACGGTGCTCTGGGCGGAAATGCCCTCGCCGCGGCCCTCAAAGCCCATGCGCTCGGTGGTGGTTGCCTTGACGGAAACGCGGTCCAGAGGAAGCTTCAGCGCCCGGGCGACATTTTCGCGCATCTGCGGGATGTATGGGGCCAGTTTAGGCGCCTGGGCCACGATGGTCACGTCCGCGTTCAGGGGCTGAAAGCCCTTTTCCGAAATAAGCGCCGCGGCCTTTTCCAGCAAAAGCAGGGAGGATATGCCCTTGTAGGCCGGATCGCTGTCCGGAAAGTGCTGGCCGATGTCGCCCAGGGCGGCGGCGCCCAGCAGCGCGTCCGTCAGCGCGTGCAGGGGGGCATCGGCGTCCGAATGGCCGAGCAGGCCCTTTTCGTAAGGGATCTCCACGCCGCACAGAATGAGTTTCCTGCCCTCCGTCAGGCGGTGGGCGTCATAGCCTGATCCTACGCGCATGGCGCCTGCGATCAGCGACTGTGCCATCTGTACATCCTCCGGGGTCGTAAGCTTGATGTTAATGGGGCTGCCGGGAACCAGGAACACAGGCCGGCCGGCCTGTTCCAAAAGGGCGGCGTCGTCGGTGCAGAGGGAGCGGACGCTCCGGTGGGCGTCCAGCAGGAGTTTTGTGCGGAAGCCCTGCGGCGTCTGCATGCGGAAAAGCCCGTCCCGGGGGATGGTGCCTTCCACGAGCCCTTCGCTGTCCGCTTTTTTGAGCGTGTCCGTAAGCGGGACGGCGGCCGCGGCGGCGCCGCGGGCTTTGGCCGCGTTCAGCACCCGGAGGACGACGTCCGGCGTCAGCAGCGCCCGCGCCCCGTCGTGCACCAGCACGTATTCGGCGTCTTCGGGCAGGGACCTGAGGCCCTCGAAAACGGAGGCCTGCCGGCTGTCCCCGCCAAAGACCATTCGGAAGACCGGGACCTGCCAGGCTGAAAAGGCGGAAGAAAAAGCGTCCTCGTCGCCCCGGCGCACGACGGCCACCAGGCCGTCCAGATGGCGCAGAAGCGCTCTGGCGGCCCTTACGCAGGCGGGGACGCCGCCCACGGGCAGCAAGGTCTTGTTTTCCCTGGTTTTCATGCGGGTGCCGCTGCCGCCGCACAGCAGGATGCCGAATGCGCTCATGGCTCGTCCTCCCCGGTCATCAGGCGGATGATCTGCCCGTATACCTGCGCCCCGCAGGCTTCCCAGCGGTCCTTCATGCGGGCGGCCAGTTCTGCTGAGGGCACCGGGGCGGTCAGCGTCAGGATGGGCGCGCCCTGCTCCATCACCGACAGGGTCACCTCGTATTCGCCCCGGGGCAGGCGGGTCATTTGGGCGGCAAATTCCCGCTGCAGGCGAAGCTCCTCCTGCCAGGCGGGTAGCAGGGCCTCAATGCGGTCCCGGTCGCTGCCGGGCACGCGGGCTGTAAACAGGGCCAGGGTCTCCTCCCCGGCGTCCGTCAGGTGATAGCGCCAGGCCGTGCCCTCCGCCCGCCGGACGGCCTGGCCTTCCTGCGTCAGCCGGGACAGGGCGGGCATCAGTTCAAAATAGCTGAGCAGCTCTCCCTCCGCGCAGCAGCGCAGCAGAAACGTATCCGCCGCCTCGGGCAGCCGGCTGATCAGCATCAGCGCGATCAGCCGGCTTTCCGCCTCCGGGCGCTGCCGTTTGGGCAAATAATCCTTTTCATCCTCCGTCGGCCGGGCCATGTTATCCCCCTGTGAGACAAATGTGTTTAATTAACCATATTATATTCGATGCCGGCAGGGCTAATTCCTGCCGGCGGAAAAAAGAAAACCGAAAAATAGGCCAGGAAAGGATGATCCCGCACGGCGGCATTCCTTCGCCCGGAAAAAGGATGCGGGCACGCAAGGGGAAGACACCCGGTAAGGGGCGGAAGGGGATGAACGGGCGGCTGCCCAAAATGGTGGTACAATGGACAGATCGCCCTGCTTGTTTTTTGCATGGAACGCGGGTATAATGTTCCGCGGACGGCACAGGAACCGCTGTCCTTTTTGTTTGTGAAAGGAAAGTGAAATTGTTTATGCGTATCCTGCTGGCGACGGCGTTCGCTCTGGGCGCGGGACTGATGATGACCCGTGTGTTCAAGTATCTGCATTTCAAGTGTCCCGACGTGACCGCGTTTCTGATCGCGGGCGTGCTGGTGGGGCCGTATGCCCTGGGCGGGCTGGGCCTGCCCGGTTTCGGCTTTGCCAGGCCGGAGGACCTGAACGAGGTATCGGTACTGTCCAACGTGGCGCTGGGCTTCATCGCCTTTGATATAGGCAACGAGTTCCGCCTGGCGCACCTGAGGGAAACCGGGAAAACGGCTACGGTCGTCGGCATCGTGCAGGCCGTGATGGCCACGCTGATGGTAGACGCCGCGCTGATCGGCCTGCACTTTGTATTGGGGGACGACGTGCTGCCGCTGCCCGTGGCGGTGGTACTGGGCGCTATCGCCGCGGCAACGGCGCCTGCCGCTACGCTGATGGTGGTCCGTCAGTACAAGGCCAAGGGCCCGCTGACCGACCTGCTTCTGCCCATCGTCGCCCTGGACGACGCGGTGGGCCTGGTGGTGTTCGCGGTGTCCTTCGGCGTGGCGCAGGCCATGATCGGGGGCACCATCAACGCCGTATCCGTGATACTGAATCCCCTGCTGGAGATCGTCTGCTCGCTGGTGCTGGGCGCGGCGATGGGCGCGATACTGACGTGGCTGGAAAAGCTGTTCTTTTCCAACACCAACCGCCTGTCGCTGACCATCTCGTTTGTGATCATGACCATCGCGCTGTCCTCTTTGGAGATCCCGCTGGGCGGCGATGCCAAGATCAGCTTCAGCCCCCTGCTGGTGTGCATGATGCTGGGCACCATTCTGTGCAACCTGTGCGAATATTCAGAGGACATCATGAAGCGCTCCGAGCGCTGGACGGCTCCCCTTTACGCGGTGTTCTTTGTCCTGTCCGGCGCGCAGCTGGACCTGACGGTGTTCAAGTATCCCACGACCATCCTGATCGGCCTGGTATATATCCTGGTGCGCTGCCTGGGCAAGTACCTGGGCGCCCGCTGGTCGGCAAAATGGATGGGCTGCGGCAAGATCATCCAGCGCGAGCTGGGCATCACGCTGTTCCCGCAGGCCGGCGTGGCGCTGGGCATGATCGTGTCCGCCCAGGCGCTGGGCGCGGCATACGGCGCGGTCATCCGCAACATCATCCTGTTCAGCGTGATGATATACGAGCTGGTGGGGCCCCTGCTTACCAAGCAGGCCCTGCTCAGGGCGGGCGAGATCAGCGCCCCCGCCTCCGAGGCGGCCCACCGCGCCAGGTTCGCGCCGCAAAAATAAGACAGACCCTTCACCCGTCCGGGACGCATCCTGTCCGGACGGGCTTTTTGCTTTACGGGAAAAGGGATTTCCGGTATAATGAACGGGAAAACCGGGCGGAAGGGAAGGACGCGGGATGGCTGTAAACGTGCTGGTGATAGGCGGCGGGGCCGGAGGGCTGTGCGCGGCGGCGGCCGCGGCGGAGGCGGGCGGACGGGTGACGGTGCTTGAAAAACGGCACACGCCCGGCAAAAAGCTGCTGGCCACCGGCAACGGCCGCTGCAATCTGGCCAACCTGGGCGTGCCCCGGTATGAGGGGGACGCCTCCTTTGCCCTGCGGACGCTCAGGGCCTTTCCGCCTGAAAAACTGCTCCGGACGCTCAACAGCTGGGGGCTTCAGCTGACCCGGGAGGAGGAGCGGGTGTACCCGGCGGTCCGTCAGGCCTCCGCCGTGCTGGCACTTTTAACGGAACGGCTCAGGGCTTTGGGCGGCACATTGCTTCCCGACTTTGAGGTAAAGGAATTGAGGCGGGAAAACGGCCGCTTCACGGCAGTCTGCGCGGACGGAAGGACGGTACAGGCCGACCGCTGCGTGCTGGCCACCGGCGGACTTGCAGGCGGGAGCCTGGGCAGCGCCCGGGAAGATTACCGCCTGGCCGAAGGCTTCGGCCACAGGGTGACGAAGCTTTTCGGCGCCCTGGCCCCGCTGGAAACGGACACCGCGTCCCTCAAGGGCCTGAGCGGGCTGCGCCTGCCGGCCTACGTGCGTTTGTTTGCGCAAAAGCGGTGCGTACAGGCGGAAAGCGGAGAGGTGCTGATCACGGATTACGGGATCAGCGGCATCTGCGTGATGCAGCTGGCCAGACGGACGAAAGAGCTTCTGGATCAGGGAAAGGAACCGTATATCACGCTGGACCTGCTGCCGCTGTTAAAAGGGGAGGGCGTCCCTTACGGCCCTTTACCGGCGGACTTTCCGGACAGCCGGGAGGAAATATGCTCCCTGCTTGAAAAGCGCAGGCGGCTTTTGCCCGGACAGGATATTTTGACCGGCCTTCTGCCCGAGGGGCTTTGCAGGAAACTGAGAAATGTGCCCCTGACGGAGCTGCCCCGGGCTCTTTGCGCCTGGAGGCTGCCGGTCCGGGCGGTCAGGCCCCTGGCCTTTGCCCAGGTGACGGCGGGCGGCGTGGGCACCGGGGACGTCGATGCGGAAACGCTTTCCTCCAGGCTTTGTCCGGGCCTGTATCTGAGCGGGGAAATGCTCGATGTGGACGGGGCCTGCGGAGGGTTCAACCTGCAGTTCGCGATGATCAGCGGTATATTGGCCGGGCAAAACGCGGCAGGAGACCTGCCGCTTGGGAAGGGGACTTGAAGCCAGGGCCTGCCGGCCCGTTCGCAACTGAAAACAGGCCATCGGCCTGTTTTCCGGGCGTTGCTCACCCCATCCCAACTGTTCCAGGGCCTGCCGGCCCGTTCTTCGCTGAAAATGGTCCACCGGACCATTTTCCGGGCGCTCAGAACCCCCTAACGGCTTTTCCTGCGTCATCCGGAGTAACCCACGGTTCGCTATGGCGTTTTCAGCTTCTCTGACGCTGAAAACGCCATGCTCACCGGGACTTCACCGGCC
>CADAQF010000038.1 GCA_902790015.1 uncultured Eubacteriales bacterium
TTCACTCACTTCGTCCGATTCCAGGGCCTGCCGGCCCGCTCTCGCTGAAAACAGGCCACTGGCCTGTTTTCCGGGCGCTGCGAGCCCCTTCGGGTGCCTTCGGCATCCGGCGGGTGAACCGCCGGACTTTCTTTGAATCGGACTCCGTTCGTTCACCGGCTCCGTGGGATTTGTCCAAAGGTGTTGTTACCCTTTTATATTGTACCAATCTATGCTTCTCGTAATTCGTGCGTAAGCAGTGTCTGAACGCCGGTGATCTGAAAGGTTCCTGTACTTGTAAAACTTGATTGGCACGCTGTCATACCGGGCGAAGGGCTGGTACAATGTAGGGGGTCCTTCAGGGGATCACGGGCATTATTATCAGGCGCCCAGGCGCTTTCGCGCAGGCCGCCGCAGGGAGATGATCGCTTTTGACGGAAATTGAACGGGCTATGCTGGACGGCCTGTATGAAAGGATGATCCGCTTTGACAGCGGGGATCCGCACCGGATCCAGCACCTGACCAAGGTGCACGCCTTCGCGGCCTTCATGGGCCGGCGGGAAGGGCTGCCTGCTGAGACGCAGCTGATACTGGAGGCGGCAGCCATCGTGCACGACATAGGCATCCGCCCGGCGGAGGAAAAATACGGCCGCCACGACGGCCCCCTGCAGGAAAAGGAGGGGGCCCCGCTGGCCAAAAAGCTGCTGCTTGAAACGGGCTTCACTCAGGCGCAGGCGGACCGGGTCTCCTACCTGGTGGGGCATCATCACACCTACACGGACATCGACGGGATGGATTATCAGCTGCTGGTGGAGGCCGATTTTCTGGTGAACCTGCACGAGAAGGGGGACGACCCCGTGGCCGTCCGTACGGCGCTGGATACCGTTTTCAGGACCGGGAGCGGCAGGAGCCTGGCGGAAGAGATGTTTTTCGGATCCGCCCGGGAAAAGGCCGGGGAGGGTGAACCGTGAGCGGCGGCGGAAGAAAGAAAAAAAGGACGTGGGGCAGACGCCTGCTCAGGCTGCTGCTGGCCGTCGTGCTTTTTTGGTGCGCCGCCTTCGCGGGGCTGTATTTTGCCGGCCGTGCAGCGGACACCGGAGGGCAGGCTGACGCCATGATCGTGCTGGGCTCCCAGGTGCTGCCCAGCGGGGAGCCCAACACGGTGCTGGAGGCGCGGCTTCAAAGGGCGCTGGAGCAGTACCGGACAACGCCCATGCCCATCGTCTGCTGCGGGGCGCAGGGGGCGGACGAGCCGCTGCCCGAGGGAGACGCGATGAAAAACTGGCTCGTGCGCCAGGGCGTCCCGCAGGAGGATGTCATCGCGGAGACCCGTTCCTTCAACACCTATGAGAACCTGGAAAACGCCCGGGCGCTATTGCCCGCGGGTTCGGACAGGGTGATGATCGTCACCAACAGCTACCATCTGCCCCGCGCGCTGGCCATCGCCCGCGAAAAAGGCATGAACGCCGTGGGCCTGGGCGGGCCGATCCCGCTTTACAGCCGGGTGATCCGCAATTACACCAGGGAGATGCTTTCCTGGGTCAAATTCCTGTTCCTCAAATGGACGAACAGACTGTGAGGAGGTAACGCTATGGCCTTCATTGCCATGAAGCCGGGCACCCTGCTGGCCCCCGTGCCCGCCGTGCTGGTGACAGCGGGCGCCATGGGGGAGGACGGCCCGATACAAAACCTCATGACCGCTGCCTGGGCCGGCACCGTCAATTCGGACCCGCCTATGGTGTCGGTCTCCATCCGGGAAAGCAGGTATACCTATTCCCTGATCGAAAAAAGCGGGGAATTCGCCGTCTGTCTGACGGACAGGAAGCTTTTGCGGGCCGCGGATTACTGCGGCGTCCGTTCGGGCCGGGATGAGGACAAATTTGCCGCCTGCGGGCTTACCAGGGTGCCGGCGGAGGGGCTTCAGTACGCCCCCGCCGTGGCAGAAAGCCCGCTGTACCTGTCCTGCCGTGTTAAACAGAAGCTCCCCCTCGGCAGCCACGTGATGTTCATAGGGGAGATCGTTTCCATGGGTGTCAGGGAGGACCTGATGGATCCCTCCGGCGGGATCGACCTGGGGAAGGCCGACCTGATCGCCTACAGCCACGGCGTCTATTCCGCCCTGGGGGAGGCGCTGGGCTTTTTCGGGTTCTCGGTGGCGTCACCCAAGGTACTGAAAAGGCGGATGGCGGCGCTTAAAGACTCCGGGAAATGATCGGAGGTTCAGGGGGATGTATATATCTTCCTATTACAAGGCCAGATCGACCATGTCAGAATTGTGTCAGAAAGTGATGAAAATGGAGAAACCCTCTTGTGTCAGGCCTGTAAGTATGCTATGCTTTTCTCGTCCCAAGGGGGACGGGCGCCGCGTCCGGGACGTGCATCGGGCTCAGTCTGACAGGGCCCCACGGAAGGCGCAGCTCATGAAAGGAGCCTGACTATGAGCACCACTACTCCCCGCGTCAACGTTACCCGCTCGGCTCTTCCCTCCAAAGCGTCCCGTGCGCTGATCATCCTGGTGATAATTGTTGTGCTGCTGTTCGCCGCCTACAACTGGTGCACGGCCCGCGTGCCCACCGGCTATACCGGCATCGTCACCACCTTCGGCCGGGTGGAAAACTACACCCTGGACGCCGGCTTCCACCTGAAAAATCCCTTCCAGCAGGTGATCCTGATGGACAACCGCGAACAGAAGACTTCCTTTAATACCCAGTCCTTCTCCAGCGACATCCAGCAGGTGGACATCGTCGGTTCCATCAACTATTCCATCAACCAGGCCACGGCCATGAACCTGTACAAGCAGGTAGGCACCAACTACTTCAATACCTTGGTCATGCCCCGGCTGCTGGAAAACACCAAGGCCGTTTTCTCCAAATATACCGCTGAAAACCTGGTATCCGCCCGGGAAACGCTGTCTGAGACCATCCAGCAGAAGCTCAGCGAGGAAATGGGCAGCTACGGCATCAACGTGATCTCCCTGAGCATCGAGAATATCGACTTCACCGATTCCTTCACCAACGCCGTAGAACAAAAGCAGGTAGCCGCCCAGAAAAGGCTCCAGGCCGAGATCGAGCAGAAGCAGAAGACCATGGAAGCCGAGCAGCAGGCCGAGCGTGAGCGCATCTCCGCCGAGGCTGCCGCCAACGTCAAAAAGATCAACGCGGAAGCGGACGCCAGTGTGAAGACGATCAACGCCGAGGCCGCCGCCAACGTGACCAAGGTGCAGGCCGACGCCGACGCCTACGCCACCAAGGTGAAGGCCGAGGCTGAAGCCGAAGCCAACCGCCAGATCGGCGGTTCGCTGACCGACGGGCTGATCCGCTGGAACGAGATCAACAACTGGAACGGCCAGCTGCCCACCTACTTCGCCGGCGACGCCGGCACGACCCTGCCCATCCTGAACCTGGGTAAATAAACAACCCGACATAAAAGCCATCGGGCCCCGGCACAAGCCGGGGCCCGATTTATCATGAAAACAGTGTACGGAAACTATTATTCAGCCAGCGTGCCGGTATAGCGCATGACGCCCTTTTCGTCCGCTTCGCAGGCAAGCAGGTAGGCGCTGTCCAGCAGCTCAAGCTGATCGGGACGGTTGGAAATGACCTCAAGCCGGTCCTGTCCGTTTTGCCAGACGGCCATCACCATGGTATCGTCCCTGCCCTCCAGGAAGGAAAGCGCGCGCGCAGGACCCATCAGGCACAGGGCGGTGGTCAGCGCGTCGTTGAGCGCGGCGCTTTCTCCCAGCAGCGTCACCGCCGCCGCGCCGCGCTGGGGGCCCGCCTCCGCCGGCACGTTCAGGGGAAAGCCGGTGCGGGGGTCGATGATGTGGCAGTAGACTACGCCGTCCCGGGTGTAGGAATGACTGGTGTCCGCGCTGGAGGACAGCGTGGTGTATCGGGCGGAAAGCCGGGCGTAATCGTCCCCCTCCTCCCGGCCGGGGCGGGGTTTTTTGGCCGTCACGTCAAAGCTGACGCCGCCCGGGGCGGAAAGGAAGGCCATGGAGCTGCCGCCGCAGATGAAATAGCCCTCGGTATATCCCTTTCCTGTCAGCAGGGCGATGACCCGGTCGCAGGCATAGCCCTTGGCCAGGCCGCCCAGATCGATCTGCTGCTGGACGGTATCGCCGCCGATCAGGACGGGCTGGGCTTCCTTGGTCATATACCAGCCGTCCGCGTCCCGCGAAAGCTTCACCTGCCCAAAATCAACGAGGGAAAGAAGGGCAGGAACGTCCTCCTTTCGGGGCAGGGGAAGCAGGCCGCTTTCGTCGTACGCGCGGTCGTATGCAAACCGCGGGCGGTAGTCATTGCGGTTAAAGCGGGGAGAAAAGCCCCACAGGTCCACCAGCGGGAAGACGGAAGGGTCGTACAGGCCGCCGGTCAATCGCCAGGCCTCATGGGCAATGGTCATGAGCTCGGCGGTCAGCGGGGAAATATCCACCCGCTCCCCTTGCTGCGCCCTGTTGAAGCGGGCAATGTCCGATCCCGGCCGGGAGACGGAAACGGCCTCGTCTATCTCCCGCAGGATGTCCTTGACCTGCATCCAGGTGTCCTCCGCGCCTTCTGTACGGTACAGAACGAGCATGGAAACGGTGCCGAAATACGCGTCCGTCACCCGCTGAAAGCGGGAGGCCGCGCGGGATGGGGCGGGCAAAAAAAACAGCAGCAGCAAAAAGCAGATCGCGCGGCGCACGGCAGTCCCTCTTTTCTGTGTTATGATGGGAATATTATACCTGAACAGTTTCCTCCTGACAATATTGACAAGGATGTAAAAACGGGATATAATTTACCCAGAAACCTCATTTAATACAACAAGGAGGATTGTTCTATGAAAAAGCTCATCGCGCTCCTCGTATCCTTCATGATGCTGGCGCTGCCCGTCCTGTCCGTGGCGGAAGGCGCCGCGTTTGATCCCGCCCAGTTCGTCACCTGGTTTACCGAGAATTCCGGCTGGATGACGGTCGCCAACGGACACTGGTCCGAGGATCCCGCAGACCAGATCTCCGACGCGGAGCTGGCCATTATCTTCAACATGGCCTCCAAGCAGCAGAACGCCGTGCACTGGACTCCCTACTACTTCATCGCCGTCAAGGACGCCGAGGAGCAGCAGAAGATCATCGGCTCCTACTGGGACAAGCCTGAAAACTGCGCCACCCCCGGCACCGTCACCGTGCTGGTACTGGCCGACCAGATCCTGACCAAGGAAGAGGGCCATGTATCCGACTACGAGGGATACTATATGCCCACCAATTTCGCCTACTACGACAGCGGGCTTACCTGCGGCACGCTGGGCGTGGCCGCCGCCGCGCTGGGCTATGAGACCCACTATTTCGGCACCATCACCGGCGAATACGCCCCCAACGACTTGGCGGGCGGCAAGTATCAGTCCATGAGCCGCTACGTAAGCGACACGGACATCCGTACCTGGGGCTTCTCGGACAAGACCTTCCCGGTGGCCGGCAACTGCGTGTTCGTGGCCGCCATCGTCATCGGCAAGCCCGCCGCGGACGAGAATATCGAAACCTGGGGCACCAACCACGTCCGTCCGCAGAACTGGAAGATCTGGGACGGCACGGTGAACGAAGTGCCCTCTCCCGCCGCCGCGGCTGCCGCCGAAGCCGCTCCCGCTGAGGAAGCGCCGGCCGAAGAAGCCGCCGCTCCCGCCGAGGAGGAAGGCGTGCTGACCGCTACCGCCGTGGGCTTTGGCGAAGGTGAGATCACCGTCAAGCTGACGCTGGACGACGAAGGAAAGATCGCCACCCTTGCCATCGACGCCACTTCTCAGACCGAGGGCCTGGGCCAGCGCGCCATGGAAGAAGCGTTCATCGCCCAGTTCATCGGCAAGACGCTGCCCATCCCCGCCGCCGATATCGACGCCCTGGCCGGCGCCACCATCACCACCGGCGCGGTGCTGGAGGCCATCAACAGCCTGAAGTAAGAGGATATCCTTCCGCAGGATACGGTTCAGCCGTAAGCCTTGAGAAGTCCGCGGTCAGCGGTAGCGATAAACCGGGCCGGCTGTCCGCGGCAATGGCAGCATGAGCGAACTGAACTGGGGGCTCCCCGCGCAGGCGGGGAGCCCCTTTTACAGCGATCTTCGGCAAAGGAAAAAATCCCCTCCCGGATCACTATGGAAAAAAACATCCCGCCTGATCCGTTTGAACGGGTCGGGCGGGATGGCTGTTTTTTGCGCTTACTTCCTGCGCAGGGGGGACTGGCCGATGTGCCAGATCTTCTCGTTGTATTCGCGGATGGTGCGGTCAGAGGAGAAGATGCCGGAGCAGGCCACGTTGGCGATGGCCATCTTCAGCCACTTTTCCTGGTTCTGATAGTCGTTGTCCACCCGGCGCTGGGCCATGGAGTAGGAGCCGAAGTCCTTGAGGACGTAGTAGGTGTCGTTGAACAGGAGGTTGTGGTAGATCTCCTGCACGGCGGCGGCGTTCTCCGGGAAGAGGGTGCCGTCGATGATCTGGGTCAGGGCGCGGCGCAGCTCGGAGTTGGTCTCGTAGATGTGCAGGGGCTGGTAGCCGCCCTCGCTGTCCAGATCGTGGACGGTGTTGACGCGCATGCCGAAGATGTAGATATTGTCCATCCCCACCTGCTCGGCGATTTCCACGTTCGCGCCGTCCATCGTGCCGATCGTGACCGCGCCGTTCATCATGAACTTCATGTTGCCGGTGCCGGAGGCCTCCTTGCCGGCCAGGGACAGCTGCTCGGACAGGTCCGCCGCGGGCATCAGGCATTCGGCGCTGGAAACGTCGTAGTTTTCCAGGAATACCAGCTTGAGCATCTTGCGGGCGCGGGGGTGCTTGTCGATCAGCTTGCTGATGGCCAGCAGCAGACGGATGATCTGCTTGGCCATGTAGTAGGCGGGGCTGGCCTTGGCGCCGAACACGAAGGCGCGGGGCTGCATCACAAAGTCCGGATCGTCCACGATGCGGTTGTAGAGCACCAGGATGTGCAGGGCGTTGAGCAGCTGGCGCTTGTACTCGTGCAGGCGCTTGGCCTGAACGTCAAACATGAAGTCCGGCGAAATGGTCATGTCCTGGCGGTCCTGGAGCATGTTGCTGAAGGCGATCTTGTTGTCGCGCTTGATGCGGGCGAACTTTTCGCGGAAGGCGGCGTCCTCGCGCATGGGCAAAAGGTCGCGCAGCCGTTCGGGATCGCGGATCCAGGCGTCGCCGATGGCTTCCTTAATCAGCTCTGTCAGGCCGGGGTTGCAGCTCATCAGCCACCGGCGATGCGTGATGCCGTTGGTGATGGCGGTAAACTTCTCCGGGAAGAGGAGATAATAGTCGTGGAAGGTCTTGTTCTTGAGGATTTCCCCGTGCAGCTGGCTTACGCCGTTGACCGAGTAGCTCATGGAAACGCACAGGTTGGCCATGTGCACCATGTCGTAGGCGGTGATGGCCATGCCGGCGATGCGGGGGTCCATGCCGTTGTTGTAGGCGTTGGCCAGCCGGCCGCAGACGCGGCGGTTGAGCTCCTGCAGGATCATGTAGATGCGGGGCAGGAGCTTGCGGACCATTTCCTCAGGCCAGCGCTCCAGCGCCTCGCTCATGACGGTGTGGTTGGTGTAGGCGATGGTGCGCTGCACGATGGAAGAGGCCTCGTCCCAGCCCAGACCTTCCTGGTCGATCAAAAGGCGCATCAGCTCCGGAATGGCAAGGCCCGGGTGGGTGTCGTTGATCTGGATGGTCATCTTCTCCGGAATCAGGGAGAAGTTGCAGCCGAAGCGGCGCTTGAAGTCCTTGAGGGCATACTGCAGGGTGGCGGAGGTGAAGAAATAGTGCTGCTTTAAGCGCAGCTCCTTGCCTTCGTAATGGTTGTCCTCCGGGTAGAGCACCTTGCTGATGACGGTGGCAAGCTCCTCCTCCTGCATGGCCTTGATGTAGTGGCCGGAGTTAAAGTCCCTGAGGTCCATCTTGTGGGAGGACTTGGCGCGCCACATGCGCAGCGTATTGACGGTGTCGGTATCGTAGCCGACCACGGGCATATCGTAGGGCACGGCCTCGACGGTGTTGTAGTCGTGCTCGATGAACACCAGCCGGCCGTTGACCTGCTTTTCTTCCAGCCAGCCGCCGTAGTGCACTTCGCAGGCGTCCTCCATGGCGGCCACTTCCCACACGTTGCCGTTCTGCAGCCAGTCGTCCGGCAGCTCCACCTGCTGGCCGTCCATGATCTTTTGCCGGAACAGGCCCAGCTCATAGCGGATCGTGCAGCCCATCGCGGGGATGTTGAGCGACGCCAGGGAATCCATGAAGCAGGCGGCCAGACGGCCCAGACCGCCGTTGCCCAGGCCGGGTTCGGGCTCCTCGCGGATGATCTTGCGCCAGTCGATGCCCAGCTCCTTGAGGGCCTGCATATAGACCTCGGAGCTGCACAGGTTCAGCGCGTTGCACTGCAGGCTGCGCCCGGTCAGGAATTCCACGGACAGGTAATACAGACGCTTGCCACGGTAGTTCTTGTCCTTTTCGCGGTATTCGGTCCACTTCATCATGATCTGATCCTTGATGGTGGACGCCAGGGCGTAATAAATCTGGTGATCGGTCGCGTCCTGCAGGGTCTTGCCGTTGTAGCGCTGTACCTTGCCGACAATGGACTGCTTGATCGATTCCTTGTCAAATTTTGTGGTGGGCATGAGATCCTCCTATCGTGAAGAGCCTGATTGAGTGGGCCTGCCGCCCGGAAGCGCCCGCTGACCGCGGAACGGGAACAGGATGCGCCTCCTAAAAACGGCACACAGTAAGAGATTATAACATAAAACCCGCAAAACGCAACTGTTTTGTTTTCCGGGGAAATAACTGAAAAACAAAAGGGGCCCTTTGGGCCCGCAATGGAACGGCTGATATAAAACCCAGCCTGGCAGCGGGAGGACCGAAAAAGGGCATTTTTACATATAAAAAACCCCGGAAACGCTGGGTTTCCAGGGCTCAATGTGGTCGAGGTGGCAGGATTTGAACCTGTGACCTTCTGGTCCCGAACCAGACGCGCTACCAAGCTGCGCTACACCTCGATTTTCTGGAGCCAATAAAGGGACTCGAACCCTTGACCTGCGGTTTACGAAACCGCTGCTCTACCGACTGAGCTATATTGGCGCACGGCTGACCGGTCGATCAGCTTTGGTATCTTACCATAAAAAGGCCAGATTGTCAACCTGTATTTTCTTAAGGCATCAACATCCCTGGTCTGAGTCAGTACAAATCCGTACCCGATCTCCGCGCACGGGAGGCCTGTCCATCCGTCCTTAAAACGCTTGACGCCGCGGGAAAAGAGGCGTACAATGTTTTTGGTGGAAAAAGGTTGTCCCAAGGCCGGGAAGAACATGTTTCGCGGCCCTGATGGTACAAAACGGCGGCTTGCCGCCGCAACATGTAAGGGGAGGAATCCTGCGATGAATGTCATTGAACAACTGTCCCTGGTGGGCCTGGTGCCCGTCATCAAGGTGGAAGACGCCAACGACGCCGTGCCGCTTTGCAAAGCTTTGGCGGACGGAGGACTGCCGGTGGCGGAGATCACTTTCCGCTCTGACGCCGCCGAGGAAGCGATCCGCCGGGTGCACGCCGAGCTGCCGGAGGTCATTCTGGGCGCCGGCACCGTGCTGACCCCCGAACAGGTGGACCGCGCGATGGCCGCCGGCGCTACCTATATCGTATCTCCCGGCATCAACCCCAATGTCGTGAAGCACTGCCGCGAGCGCGGCATCCCGATCGTCCCCGGCACGTCCTCCCCGTCCAATGTGGAAACCGCGCTGGAGCTGGGGCTGGACACCGTCAAGTTTTTCCCGGCGGAAGCGGTGGGCGGCCTAAAGATGATCAAGGCCATGAGCGCTCCCTACGGCAATGTGCGTTTCCTGCCCACGGGCGGCATCAACGAAAAGAACGTGGGCGAATATCTCGCCTTCCCCAAGATCGTCGCGGTGGGCGGCAGCTGGATGGCGCCTTCGGACGCGATCAAGGAAAAGGACTGGGGCCGCATCGAGAAGCTGGCCCGCGAGGCGGTCGACCTGGTGCTGGGGCTTGAGCTCAGGCACGTCGGCATCAACTCCGGCAGCCCCGAGCAGGCCATGGCGGACGCCAAGCGCCTGTGCGCCCTGCTTAACTGGAATATTAAGGAAGGCAACAGCTCCACCTTCGCCGGCCTGGGCTTTGAGTGCATGAAGAAGGTCGGCCGCGGCAGGAACGGCCACATCGCCATCGCCACCAATAACATAAAGCGCGCCCGCTGGCACCTGGAGCGCCGCGGCTTCACCTTCGACGATACCACCGATACCGGCAAGGCCATCTACATGAACGAGGAAATCGGCGGCTTCGCGTTCCATCTGCTGCAGAAATAATGGGCCGGTCTCTCCGCCTGCCCGGGCGCAGGACGGTCGTGATTAACGTAATATCATAAGGAAAGGATGATCTCCCATGTCCAAAGTAATTACCTTCGGCGAAATTATGCTGCGTCTCAAGAGCCCCGGCTACGAACGGCTGATGCAGAGCCCGACCCTGGAAGCCACCTTCGGCGGCGGCGAGGCCAATGTTTCCGTGTCTCTGGCCAATTACGGCATGGATACCGCTTTTGTGACCGTTTTGCCCGACAACGACATCGGCCGCGCCTGCGCGCGCGAGCTGCGGGGCTTCGGGGTGGACGTGAACAGCATCGTCTATCAGCCCGGCCGCATGGGCATCTATTATCTGGAAACCGGTTCCGTGCAGCGGCCCAGCAAGGTCATCTATGACCGCGCCGGCAGCGCCATCGCCGAAGCCAAACCGGACGCCATCGACTGGGAAAAGGTCCTGGCCGGCGCTACCTGGTTCCATATCACCGGCATCACCCCCGCCATCAGCCAGGCCGCGGCAGACCTGAGCCTGGCCGCCGTGAAGGCCGCCAAGAAGCTCGGCCTGCACGTCAGCTGCGACCTCAACTACCGCAAGAACCTCTGGAAATACGGAAAGACCGCCGATCAGGTCATGACGGAGCTGGTCAAGTACGTGGATACCGTGATCGCCAACGAGGAGGACTTCCAGAAGGCCCTGCTGCTTAAAGCCGAAAGCGCCGGCAGCGTGGAAGAGGGCGAGCTCAACCTGGACAACTACAAGGCCATCGCCAAACTGGCCATGGACACCTATCCCAACATCAAGCGGGTAGCCATCACCCTGCGCGAGAGCAAGAGCGCCAACCATAACGACTGGAGCGCCTGCCTGTTTAACGGCAATGACTTCTTCGTCTCCCGCAAGTACCGCATCACCGACATCGTGGACCGCGTGGGCGGCGGCGATTCCTTCGGCGGCGGCCTGATCTATGGCCTGAACACCTACAAGACCGAGCAGGAAGCCCTGGAATTCGCCGTGGCCGCGTCCTGCCTCAAGCACACCATTCCCGGCGACTACAACCGCATGAGCGCCGCCGAGGTGGAAAGCCTGATGAAGGGTTCCGGCTCCGGCCGCGTGCAGCGCTGACGCTATTTCCCTTTTCCCCGCGCCGCGGCCTGATCCCGCCGCGCGGGGAAAATAGCCCCGACGCATCGAATCGAGAAAGGACGTGGTTCCCATGAAGGCGTTTATGGATCAGAATTTCCTGCTGGATACCGAGGTCGCCCGCGTGCTGTATCATGAGGCCGCCAAGGACTGCCCAATCATCGACTATCACTGCCACCTGAGCCCCAGGGAGATCTGGGACGACATCCGTTATGACAACATCACCCAGGTGTGGCTGGGCGGCGATCACTACAAGTGGCGCCTGATGCGCTCCGCCGGGGTGCCCGAAAAATACATCACCGGGGACGCTTCCGATTACGAAAAGTTCGTAAAGTTCGCCGAGGTGGTGGGCAAGTCCATCGGCAACCCCATCTATCACTGGAGCCATCTGGAACTGAGGCGCTTCTTCGGCTACGAGGGCGTGCTCAATAAGAACACGGCGGACGAGGTGTGGAACTTCGTCAACGCCAAGCTGCGCAGCCCCGGTTTTTCCAGCCGCGGCCTGATCAGCATGAGCAACGTGGAAACCATCTGCACCACCGACGACCCGGTGGACAGCCTGGAATGGCACGAAAAGCTGGACGCCGACAAGTCCTTCAAGGTGACCGTCCTGCCCGCCTGGCGGCCCGACAAGGCCATGAACCTGGAAAAGGACACCTACCTGGACTATCTGGCGAAGCTGGAGGAAGTGTCCGGCAGGAAGATCGATTCCTTCGCGGCGCTGAAGGCGGCCCTCAAGGACCGGATGGATTTCTTCGCCGCCCACAAGTGCACCCTGAGCGATCACGCCCTCAATTACGTCATGTACGCCCCCGCTTCGGATGAAGAGGTGGAGCGTATCTTCAAGGCCCGCCTGAACGGGACGATCCCCAGCGCTTCCGAGGAACTGGTGTTCAAGTTCGCCTTCATGACCTTCGTGGCCAAGGAATATCACGACCGCGACTGGGCTATGCAGCTGCACTACGGCTGCCGGCGCGACAATAACCTGACCATGTTCAAAAAGCTGGGCCCCGACACCGGCTATGACTGTGTGGACAATTCAGCGCCCTCCACGCAGACCGCGGCCTTCCTGGGTTATCTGGAGGCGAACGACAGCCTGCCCCGCACGGTGCTGTACAGCCTGAACACCAACGACAACGCCGCCATCGACACGATCCTGGGCTGCTTCCAGTCCGACGAGGCCGTCGGCAAGATCCAGCACGGCGCGGCCTGGTGGTTCAACGATCATCTGCAGGGCATGACCGAGCACATGGTGTCCCTGGGCAATTTGGGCTACCTGGCCGGCTTCATCGGCATGCTGACCGACAGCCGTTCCTTCCTGAGCTATCCCCGGCATGAGTACTTCCGCCGCATCCTGTGCCGCAACATCGGCCGCTGGGTGGAGGAGGGCCTCTTCCCCGAGGATATGGACACGCTGAAGGAGATCGTCAGCGATATCAGCTACAATAACGCCAGGCGCTATTTCCACTTCGCGAAAAAGGAACTGTAATCCGCGTAATACAGCCAGACATACGCCGCGGGGCATTCCGCCCCGCGGCGTTTTAAGGCGGAAGCGGCCGATTTCGGGAAAAGTGTTTATAATGTGTCTATAAAGAAGGAACATGTCTTATGAAGCTTCTGATCATCAATCCCGGTTCCACGTCCACCAAGGTCAGCGTCTTTGCAGATGAAAAAGAGGAATGGCGGGAAAATGTGTTTCACGACGCGCCTCAGCTGCTTGACTACCCCGATGTGAATTCTCAGCTGCCCTTCAGGCGGGAGGTTTTAAGCGGCGCGCTCAAAAAGCACGGGATGTCGTTTGCCGATATCGACGTGTTTGTAGGCCGCGGCGGCAGCGCCTATCCGCAGCCCGCGGGAGTGACCCGGGTGGACGAGCTGCTGTACCGGGATACCGAAAAAGGCGTGGGCGGCAGCGAGCACCCGGCCAAGCTGGGCGTGATGCTCGCCTATACCCTGGGCCTTGAATACGGAAAGCCGGCCTACACCCTGGACCCCACCAACGTGGACGAGCTTTGCGACGAGGCGCGGCTGACCGGCATTCAGGGCGTGTACCGAAACGCCCAGTCCCATGTGCTGAACCAGCGGGCCGTGGCCCTGTCCTACGCCCGATCGGTGGGAAAGGCCTATGAGGAGCTCAAGCTGGTGGTGGCCCACATCGACGGCGGCATCACGGTAAACGCCCACGATCACGGCAGGATGGTGGACGGCAACGTGGGCGCCGGCGGCGACGGCCCCATGACGCCCACCCGCCTGGGCTCCGTACCGGTGCTGCCGCTATTGGACTATATCGACGCCCACGGGACGGCCCAAGTGCGCCGGATGTGTTCCCGCGCCGGCGGCTTTGTGAGCTTTTTCGGCACGTCGGACGCCGATAAGGTTCGCGCGCTGGCGCAGGCGGGCGACGAAAAAGCCCGCCTGGTCTGGCGGGCGATGATTTACCAGGTAGCAAAGTCCATCGGGGAAATGAGCACTGTGCTCAAGGGGCAGGTGGACGCCATATTGCTGACCGGCGGGCTGGTGCGCTTCCCCGAAATCGTGGAGGGGCTTAAAGAGCGCTGCGGCTGGATCGCCCCGATCCATGTGATCACCGGAGAAAGGGAACAGGAAGCGCTGGCCCACGCCGTGCTGCGCGCCCTGCGGGGTGAAACGCCCATCCGCACCTATCCGGGACGTCCGGTGTGGGAAGGCTTTCCTTGGGACAGGCAGTAAGAGGAACGGGGAAAGGGTTTAAAGCAGCGGTTCTCTTAAAGCGGGCGTCTGATCACGGCAGCGCGTTCAGGCTGCCGCCGGAATAATAATAGTTTTCCAGCATTTTCCTGGCCACGCCCAGGGTGACGTACTGCCTTTCCTGGAAGCCGTAATCCCGCTGGAAGCGTTTGACGGCATGTTCTGTGCCTTCGCCGTACCGCCCGTCGACCGAGCCGGTGTAATAGCCCAGCCGTTTCAGGCACACCTGGATCCACCGCGCCCCGAGCGTGACATAGGGCGTCGTGCCGCCGTTATACAGATTGCTGTAGATGATGTTCATGCTGCCTTCCGGGCCGCCGATCATGATGGAATCCATGGCTTCGTAAAAGCCGCCGGCGTAGACCGGTTCGACCCGCGAGCCGAGATAGGAGGCCAATTCGTCGATCACGTCCTGGTCTACCAGGCCCATGTGGCCGTAATAACCCCTTGCGTGCATGAAATCGGCTATTTCGCTGATCGTGTGATCGCCAAGATGCCCGGTCTCGTCCCATTCGTAGCCCTGGTACCAGATGCCGGTCTGCTTGAGCTGCACCTGCACCCAGAAAACCGTCAGGTTCATGGCGCCCTCAGGATAGACCGTGCTGCCAATGTACGGAATGCCGATATCGTAGGGGGCTGAGCCGCCGTAATGGCCGCTGCCGCCCTGATGGCCGCCGGAGGAAGAGCCGCCGCCGGAAGCGATGACCGTGACGTATTTGGAGCCGGGGTTCACATAGCCGTACTGGCCGTTGTAATACACATAGTACCAGCCGTTGCGCGTGCCGAGCACTTCCAGCTCGGTGAATTGATGGATAGAAGCCAGCTTGGCGCTGTCCACCGAAGGGCCTGAACGCAGGGAAGCGCCCAGCTTCGTCGTGCGGATCCAGGTGCCGCTGCCCGTATTCCGGCCTGCTGAAGAGGTATCGGACGGACTGCTGCCCCAGGCGATCACCGTGACATATTTGGTGCCGGGGTTCACATAGCCGTACTGGCCGTTGTAATACACATAGTACCAGCCGTTTCGCATGCCGAGGACGTCCAGCTCTGTGTACTGATGGACGGAGTCCAGTTTCCGGCTGTCCGCCGAGGGCTCGGCGCGAAGGGAAGCCCCCAGTTCCGTGGTGCGGATCCTGACCGGATCGCTGGCCAGCGCGGGAACGGCTGCGGACAGCATGACCAGTCCGAGCAGCAGCGCTGAAAGCCTCAGATGAAGGTTCATTTTGCTGTTCATAGGTTCCCTCCTGACAGGCCGGGCAGGGTACGGTAATACAGTAAATCCCTTCTCAATTCAGCTTTTCTTGGGCTCACTCAAAAAACCACTCGTCCGCCCGGGGGCTGGGGAAGGCGGTCAGCGGCTTCGTGCCGCCCTTGCGCCAGCGGGTCACCTTGCCGGTATCTTTGTCCCACAGGAACCAGACGTTCTTGCCGAAATACTTGCCCGTGCCGTTCTTGAGGGTCACGTCGCCGTTGGTGTAGGTGCCCTCCAGGATCTCGTCCTGGGTATAATGGTGGAGGTACAGGGAGGCGTTGTAATAGTATTTATCCTTGGTCTTGTCGTAGATCACGCCGTCCTTGACCAGGGTCTGGCTGGCGTATTCCTCGGTCAGGTGATACTCCTTGTCGCCCACGGTGTAGGTTTCCTTGTCGTGATAGATGATTTTGCCGTTGTAGTGAAGCTCGCCCAAGGTGTTGGTGGAAGCGGCGTAGGTGATGGTGTACTTTTCGGTGTCGCTGACCTGGTACACGATCTTGTACTGGCTGAGCGTGCGCTCGGCGTCGTTGCGGTAGTAGGCGATGATCTGGCGGACATAGTTCCCCCTGGGGTAGGTGGCGGCGACCTTCGTCATTTTGCCGGGGGTGTATACGACGGAGGATTTCGCTCCCTCCATGCCGGTGCGGAATACGTCCTCCGAAAACGAGGATGTTTTTTCGGGCAGCTTCAGCCGCAGCATGGATTCGGGCAGGAAAACGGCCGGCGCGGTTTCTGCGAAGGCGGAACAGGCTCCAATCAGCAGCACGGCGGCGAGCAGCGCGCAGAAAAGACGGTTCATGGGTTTCATGGCGGATTCTCCTTTGTGTGTCGGATGTGTTGCAAAAAGGCTTCCGGACAGGCCGGCTTCTTAAGCATATTGTGCTTATAAATCATTATAAAACGATTTTCCTTCCGGGGCAATGATCCTGAAAAAACGTAACGGAATTGTAAGAAATTGCGTGAGCGGGGATTAGTGTGGACGCGCAGCGGCACTTGGGTGTATAATAGATTTAAGAGCCGGGCGGCGGAAGCAGGAAATCCAGGGTCCGATGAAGGACCCGGAAAGGCGGCAGGGATATGCTCGCGACAGTCGAGGCGATGAAAAAGGGATTTGAGGACAGCAACCTGAAGATCAAAATGATCCGGGAGGTCAAGGACGGGCCGACGATCGTGTACGCGGGCGTCAACGGCAAGTCCAACACCTATGATATCCTGTTCATCTTTACGCCGGACGAGCATACGGTGACGATCAGGGTGGACGCCCTGGCCAAGGTGCCGATCGACCGTGCCTATGAGGTCCGGGATCAGCTCAATGAGCTCAACGAGCACTATCGCTGGATCAAGCTGATCATCAACAAGGACTCGGATATCTGCCTGCTGATCGACGCCATCGTCACCCCGGAGACCGCCGGGCCGGTCTGCGTGGAGCTGATGGTCAGAACGATGAAGATCGTGGATGAGATTTACCCGGTCATCATGCAGAGCATCTGGAGCAAGTGAGCAAAGAACGCTAAAGCGCCCGGGCGTTCAGGCGCAGCATCAATACAGTACGGGAGGGAGCTTCATGGCGCATCTGATCGTATATTTTTCCCACGAAGGGCAGAACTGGGTGAACGGGGAGGTCAAAGACCTTCCCAAGGGAAACACCGAGCGCGCGGCGGAGATCATCCGGGACGCGGTCGGGGGAGATATGTTCCGCGTGGAGGCGAAGGAGCCTTACCCGGCCGACTATCAGGCCCTGATCGCCCGTACGAAGGAGGAACTGGACGAGGGCAGGCGTCCGCCGCTCAGGATTGCGCCGCCTTCTCTGGAGCCATACGACCTGATTTTTGTGGGCTATCCCAACTGGTGGAACACCCTGCCGATGCCCATGGTCACCTTTTTGACCTTGGCGGAGACCGCGGGAAAACGCCTGGCGGCCTTCTGCACCAACGAGGGCGGCAGCATGGGCATGGGCGAAAGAGAGATGCGCCGCTTCTGCCCCGGGGCGCAGGTGCTTGAGGGCCTGGCGGTAAAGGGAGCGGAGGTTGAAAAGGAAGCGGCCCGGCTTTCCGCCTGGGCGCGTAAAATCGCAGGAATTCAGGGGTGAACGTCATGTATCAGGCAGCGATATTCGATCTGGACGGGACGCTGGTCAATTCCCTGCCGGACATTGCCGGCGCCATGAACCGCAGCCTGGCGGCAGTGGGCCTGCCCGGGTTTGCGGTTCAAGACTACCGGCTCAAGGTGGGCAACGGTGTGTTCAAAATAGCCGAGCGTTCGGTGGGCGGCAGAACAGACCTGCTGCCCCGCGTGCTGGAGCTTTATATGAAGGATTACGCGGAACACTGCTGCGACGCTTCCTTTGCCTACCCGGGCATCGTAAAGGCGCTTAAGGACATGGAAGCGGCAGGGGTGATGCTGGCGGTGTTCAGCAACAAGGACCAGCGGGACGTTGAAAAGGTGGTAAGCTTCTATCTGCCGGGCGTCTCCTTTTCCAGGGTGCTGGGCCGGCGGGAAGGCGTGCCGCTCAAGCCTGCGCCGGACGGCGCGCTGGAGATCGCCCGGGGGCTGGGCGTCGCTCCGGACCGAATCCTTTACGTGGGAGACTCCATGATGGATATGGAGTGCGGCCGCGGCGCCGGCATGGCGACCGTCGGAGTGACCTGGGGCTTCCGCGACCGGGCCGAGCTTATAGAGCACGGCGCCAAATATCTGGTCGATCGGCCGGAGGAGCTGCCCGGCCTCATCCGCCGGGACGAACCTGTTTAATTCCGTAACAAAAAAACAGGAAAAAAATAATATATGACCAATGCCTGATTATTGCCATTTTCGGGGTTCGGTGCTATAATCAAACAAGATTCCGTGTACCAAATAACAAGGAGGGGTTCCCATGAAAAAGTTTCTGAATGAATTCAAAGCCTTCGCGATGCGCGGCAATGTAGTCGATATGGCCGTCGGCGTTATCATCGGCGGCGCGTTCGGCAAGGTTGTCACCGCTGTGATCGACATTTTCCTGACCCCCATTCTGGAGGCGCTGCCCAAGATGGAAAACGGCGGCACCGGCTTTGCCGGCAGCCTGATCTCCTTCTGCGCCGTGCTGGTGGAGTTCATCCTGACCGCACTGGTGCTGTTCCTGATCATCAAGGCCATGAACAAAATGAAGGACCTCAAGAAAAAACCCGAGGAAGCGCCCGCCGCTCCCGCGCCCACCTGCCCGTTCTGCCTGGAGGAGATCAAGGAAGGCGCCACCCGCTGCCCGCACTGCGCCGGCGATATCCTGGCCTACAAGAAGTAATATATGAAATACCGTCACCTCATCTGGGATTTTGACGGTACGCTCTTCAACACCTATCCCCGCATCTGCCGGGCTTATATGAAAGCTTTGGCGGACGCGGGGATTGTTGAAGAGGAGGACGTGCTGCTCAGGTCCATCAAAAAGACGCTCGAATACACCAACGAATGGGTCGGCGCCAAGTACGGGCTTACGCAGGAGCAGCTGTGGGAGGGCTATCACCGTCACAGCGAGGAAGAGGGCTATGACACCATGCTGCCCTATCCCGGCATGACGGATTTTCTGAGGGACGCCCATGACGCCGGCTGCGCGCACTACGTCTACACCCACCGGGGAGAAAGCACCATCAAAGCCCTGGAGCACTTTGGGCTGACCTCCCTGTTCACCGACTGCATCACCAACCTGTACGGCTTTGCGCACAAGCCCTGCCCGGACGCGCTCAATTTCCTGATCGCCCGGCACGGGCTGGACAAAAAGGACTGCGTGATGATCGGCGACCGGGAGATAGATGTTATGGCCGGGGTCAACGCCGGGATCGCTTCCATCGCCATGGATCCGGACGGGCTGTGCCCGCCGGGCCTTCCGGCCCCCTATGTCCACAGCTATGAGGACCTGCGGAAGCTGATTTTCTGAAGGTTTCCTGGCTGGAAGCTTCCGGTCTGAAGGCTTCCGGCGGAAAGGAGAAGCATATGCAAGACGCGATGCGGCGTGGCATCCTGGAGCGTGCAGAAATAAAGGCCCTGGCCAAGCTGCGCTTCAAGGCTCATTACTGGCCTATGGTGGCCGCGGCGGTGATTCCGGCGCTGGTGGTGCTGCTGCTCGGCGCCACCTATGTGGGCTGGCTCGCGGCTTTTGCGGCGGGCCCTGTGCTGCAGGTACATGCCGCCCTGTTCTTCCTGCTGTGCTGGCGGGGGGAAAGGCCTCAGGTCGCCTCCCTGTTTCAGAACTTCTTCGACGGCTTCGGAAGAAAGCTGGGCGGCATGCTGTGGGCGGAACTCAAGGCGTTTCTGTGGAGCCTGCTGTTCGTTATTCCGGGCATCGTCAAGGCGCTGGCTTATTCCATGACTCCCTACATACTGGCGGAATATCCCGGCGTTTCGGCGATGGACGCAAGCGTCCTGTCCGAGCGGATCACCCAGGGCTATAAGGGAGACGTTTTTGTGATGGCGCTGTCCTTTATCGGATGGATGTTGCTGTCGGCGTTCACCTTCGGTGTGGTGCACATCCTGTATACGGGGCCGTATATGAACACGGCCATGGCGGGCCTTTATGAGGAGCTTATGCAAAACGCCCTGCAGGAAGGCAGGATCACCCGGGAGATGCTCGACGGCAGCCCGCCTGTTCTATAATAAAAAAGAATCCTTCCCATTTCTTCCGCGGCGCACGCCCCGCCCGTTCAAATCATGTCAGAATTGTGCCATCGCTTGACTGATCTGACAGGCTGTGGTAATATTATCCTCGCAAGGGAGTAGTCAGCCGGCCGATGGCCGGATTTGCTCACCGTCACCCGATGGTTTATCCATCCGGTACAAATGAAATGACAAGACTTGCGCTGCAGGCCAGGAGGCCCGGCGCAGGTCTTTTGTTTTACCCGGCGCCGGGCGGACCGGGAAAAAAGAAAGGAGAAAGAACAATGAGGATCTTCATTCTGATCATGCTTTGGGCGAATCGTATCCGGATTGCCCGTTTTCTGGGCAGAACGCTTGGGATCGTCGGCGAATTCTTCCGCCGCGTGTCTGAGGAAAGGGAGGCCGAGAGAGCGGAGGCGCAGAACTTCGCCGGCCCTCACGGCGGCTTTGACACGAACGAACGCCGCCGCTACTGACGGGCAGCGGGACCGGGGTCCCGCCTGAGAAGGATCATCCCGGAAGTTACCCTGATATTCAGGCTCAAGCAAAAAACCACTGTTTCTCTGTTTGTATTCCAACGAAAGGAGGCCGCATCCATGTTTGCCCTTGTGCTGATTCTGCTGTTTGTGCTTTCCGCTAAGAAAAACGGTGATTCCCGTCAGGCGCGTCTGGCTGCCCTGCGCAGGCAAAAGGTGGAAGCGGTGCTTGCTGCCCGCCGCGCGCAGGCCCGGATCGATCGGCTGGAGGGAGTAAAAGCCCTGCCTGCTGAAGGCCAGGTGCAGATCGTCGTGAACGGCGTCACGATCATCGCTTCCGGCCCCGTCCGGATCGTGGCGGACGGCCATACGGTGTGCAGCGTGACCGAAGCGCCCGTCCTGCCGGCGGCGGTCTGTGAGAAGACGCTGAGGCAGGAAGCTTATCCGATCCATGAGACGGCGCTGAGGGAAGCGGCTTATCCGGTCCGTGAAACGGCGTCCGACGGCTGGTTCCGGGTCCTGAACTGACGGCACGGGGGCTGCGGCATTGCGCCGCAGCCCCCTTTGATGTCTTTTATCCGCAGGTCATTCCAGGCCCAGCAGCAGCCCTTCCACGAATTGGCGGGCCTGCACGGCGTTGTCGGGATGGGTATTTTCCAGGGTCATCTGGATGCCGGGCTTTCTGTCCTTTATGAAACGGATGACGGGGGCGTAGTTCATATGGCCCGTGCCGGCGGCTACGGCGATGTTTTTGCCCTGGCTGTCCAGCGTCCAGTCCTTCAGGTGCACCATCAGAACGTCGTCGCCCAGCAGGTCGATGGCCTCCTGCACGCGGTCGTCTCCCTGGTCGGTGTGCCGGACGTCCACCAGGTTGACGGGGTCGAAAATGATGCCGAGGTTCGGGGAGGCGATCCGGTCCAGCATGCGGCGGGCGCAGCGGGCGTTGCGGATGGAGTGGTTCCACACAGGCTCAACGGCCAGCACGGCGCCCAGCTTTTCGGCGGATTTTACCACCGGGCGCAGCCGTTCGATATAAAAATCGGCCACGGCGTCCAGCTCGGCGGGGTCGTTTCTTTCCAGCATTTCGGGGGACAGGTGGCCCGTTTCGGTGCCGATCATCCCCGCGCCCAGCCACCGCTGAAAGCGCAGGTGGGCGATGTATTTGGCCACGATGCCGGGGTAGAGGGCTTCGTCCTTTTCCGCCAGGTTCAGATAGCAGCCCAGCACCGCCACGTCCAGCCCGCCCAGGTCCTTTCTGAGCTGGGACGCCAGCCCCGGGGTCAGGACGGCGGGCTCCATGAAGCCCTTGCCCAGCACCTTGGAAAGCGCCAGATGCACGCAGGTGAACCCCTGGCCGCGGATAAAGTCAGCACGCTCCTTAAGCGTCCCGGAAACAGAATCATGCACGCGCATGCCGATGGAATAATTCATGTCGAAAATCCTTTCTTGATATTAAAAACAGGGGAGCCGGCGGCTCCCCTGCTTAAGGGTTCAGGGCTGTTTACCGATGTAGGCCAGGATGCCGCCGTCCACATAGAGGATGTGGCCGTTGACGAAGTTGGAAGCGTCGGAGGCCAGGAACACGGCCGGGCCCTGCAGGTCCTCCGGGGTGCCCCAGCGGGCTGCGGGGGTCTTGGCGACGATGAACTGGTCGAAGGGATGACGGCTGCCGTCCGCCTGGCGTTCGCGCAGGGGCGCGGTCTGCGGGGTGGCGATGTAGCCCGGGCCGATGCCGTTGCACTGGATGTTGTGCTCGCCGTATTCGGAGCAGATGTTGCGGGTCAGCATCTTGAGGCCGCCCTTGGCCGCCGCGTAGGCGGAAACGGTCTCGCGGCCCAGCTCGCTCATCATGGAGCAGATGTTGATGATCTTGCCGTGGCCCTTTTTGATCATGCCGGGGATGACGGCCTTGGCGCAGATG
>CADAQF010000039.1 GCA_902790015.1 uncultured Eubacteriales bacterium
CGGTCTTGTCTACCAGTGGGCCGGTCACTTGAGATACTAATGAACCGGCAGTTTGATAACTTGACCAGTGGGTTCTACCAACTGAGCCATGCGACCATATTCCGAACTTTTTAGCCTTATCTGCTGAAATCGTTCGGCCATTTCAGCTTCCTGCGCTTGTCGGTCTTGTCTACCAGTGGGCCAGTCACTTGAGATACTCATGAACCGGCAGTTTGATAACTTGACCAGTGGGTTCTACCAACTGAGCCATGCGACCATGCGAGATTTCTACGAAGTAACCAGTAGGTACTACCAACTGAGCCATGCGACCTTTAATCGAACAGAACTGACAGCCTGTTCAAGCGACCTGTGATGTCGCGGCGTAAAGCGTTAACATCATCGGGTACGGTGGAATAATAGCACACAAAGAATTAAATGTCAAGCAAATTTTGAGCCGAATTCTTGACAGCAGATTATGAACAGAATTCTTGATACATATTTCGAGTAGAATTCATGATGCGGTTTTGAATTGAATTATTGACGCGCTTTGAATAGGATTCATGCTGCGGAATCATGCAGGCTTTTTTAACAGGAGGCGCATGGAGATCATGGCCGGGAGGGCGTAGAAAACGGGGGAAAGTAGGGAAACGCCGGCCGGCTGTCTTTTGATATCCGCAGAATTAACAAACTCTTTACAAATATGACAAAAAAGTGTAATATACAGAGGGAATACAGCGCTGAGCGACGGGAGGCCTGAATGGAACTGGGCGGCGGAGACAACAGCCTGCGGCGGGCGAAGGCCGCTTACAGCGGCACGGCCTGGATCGCCCTGGGCGGGGTGATTGCGTCGCAGGTGCTGGCGGCGGCCGCGGCGCTGCTGGTCACGCGGAAAGGGGCGAGCAGCGGGGGAGAGACGGAGCTTGATCTGTTTCTTATGCAGCTGCCTATGCCGCTGGTGCTCATCGGCCTGTCGCTGCTGTTTGGCCCTAAGGAAAAGGCGGAAAGCTGCGCGGGGGAGACGGGAACGGGATTTTCCTTTCCGGCGCTATTGCTGGCTGCGCTGCCGCTGATGTACGGCGGGGCGCTGCTTGGAAACCTCGCGGGCGGGCTTTTGTCCATGGGCCGGGGGATCAACCCCGTGCAGACCGTCACCGGCCGCAGCGGGCCGCTGATGCTTTTGTACATGGTGGTGATCGGGCCCGTTACGGAGGAATGGTTTTTCCGGGGGACGCTCTTGCCCCGTGTGGCCCGGTTCGGGGAAAAAACGGCAATTTGGTTCACGGCGCTTTTGTTCGCGCTGTACCACGTGAACGTGTACCAGTTTTTCTACGCCTTCTGGCTGGGGCTCATGCTTGGGTATATCCGGGTCAGGACGGGCGGGATCCGTTTGGGCGCGCTTTTGCACATGACGGTCAACGTACTGGGCGGGGCACTGCCGGCGCTGGTGATCAGAAGCGGCAGCGAAAACGTGCTTGCGGCGTTTGCGCTCAGCGTCCTGCTGCTGGCCGCGGCGGGCATCGCGGTGCTTCGGCGCTTCCTCGGGGCCAGGTACTATCTGCCGGCCGAAGAGGAGTTGCCGGACGAAATCGGCAGGCAGTGCGCGGTCAATAACGCGGGGATGATCATCTGTACGCTGGTCTGCCTCGCGCTGGCGGCGTACAGCCTGTACGCCTGAAATAAAGAACGGGGGAAGGGTTCAGCGCATGGATCGGTTCGTCCTCAAAGCGCCCTATCAGGCCAGCGGCGACCAGCCCCAGGCCATCGAGGCGCTGGCGGAGGGAGTTTTAAGGGGGGATAACGCCCAGGTGCTTCTGGGCGTCACCGGCTCGGGCAAGACCTTCACCATGGCCTCCGTGATCGAGCGGGTGCAGCGCCCCACCCTGGTCATCGCCCACAACAAGACCCTGGCGGCCCAGCTGTGCAGCGAGTTCAAGGCCTTCTTCCCGGACAGCGCGGTGGAATACTTCGTTTCCTATTATGATTACTACCAGCCGGAGGCCTATATCGCCTCCAGCGACACCTACATCGAAAAGGACGCCTCCATCAACGAGGAGATCGACCGGCTGCGCCACAGCGCCACGGCGGCGCTCAAGGAGCGCAGCGACGTGATCATCGTGGCCTCGGTCAGCTGCATCTATTCCATGGGCGATCCCTCCGAATACGAGGGGCAGATGATCTCCCTGCGCCCCGGAATGAAGATCGGCAGGGACGAATTTCTCCGCCGCCTGGTGGACATCCAGTACGCCCGCAACGATATCGGCTTTTCCCGGGGCGACTTCCGCGTGCGCGGGGACACGGTGGAGATCATCCCCGCCGGCGAGTTTGAAAACGGCGTACGGGTCGAGTTTTTCGGGGACGAGATCGACCGCATCACCGAGTTTTCCGTGGTGGACGGCCATCAGCTTCACACGGTGCTTCACAAGGGCATTTTCCCCGCCACCCACTATGCCACCAGCGTTCAGGGCCGGGAGGACGCCCTGGCCCGGATCGAGCAGGACATGGAAGAGCGCGTCCGGGAATTCAAAGATGCCAACCAGCTGCTGGAGGCCCAGCGCATCGAGCAGCGCACCCGCTACGATATCGAGATGCTGCGCGAGGTCGGCATGTGCGCGGGAATCGAGAATTACAGCCGCTACTTTGACGGCCGCAAGCCCGGCGACGCGCCATACACGCTGCTGGATTATTTCCCCAAGGGCTTTCTTACCCTGATCGACGAAAGCCACGTGACCGTGCCCCAGATCCGCGGCATGTACGCGGGCGACCGGGCCCGGAAGGAATCCCTGGTCAACTACGGCTTCCGCCTGCCCTCGGCGTTTGACAACCGTCCCCTGCGGTTTGAGGAGTTCACCCAGCGCATAGGCCAGGTGATCTACGTGTCCGCCACGCCGGCCGATTACGAAAAGGAGCAGGCCTCGCAGATCGTCGAGCAGATCATCCGCCCCACGGGCCTGCTGGACCCAAAGCTTTTCCTCCGCCCGGCCACCGGCCAGGTGGACGACCTGGTGGGGGAGATCAACCGGACCGTTTCCGAGGGCTACCGGGTGCTGTGTACGACGCTGACCAAGAAAAACGCCGAAAGCCTGACCGATTACCTGCACGACCTGGGCTTCAGGGTGCGTTACCTGCACAGCGACATCCAGACCATGGAGCGCTCCCGCCTGATACGCGATCTGCGCAACGGCGTGTTCGACGTGCTGGTGGGCATAAACCTGCTGCGCGAGGGGCTGGACCTGCCTGAGGTGGGCCTGGTGGCGATACTGGACGCGGATAAGGAGGGTTTTCTCCGCTCGCAGACCAGCATGATCCAGACCATCGGCCGCGCCGCCCGCAACGTGGACGGCCGCGTGATCCTCTACGCCGACCAGATGACCGACAGCCTGGCCGCCGCCATCCAGGAGACCAACCGCCGCCGCGCCATCCAGGAGGAATACAACCGGGCGCACGGCATCACCCCGCACTCCGTCCGCGCCACGGTCAAGGCCCTGCTGGAGATCACTGACAAGGTGTCCGACGACCTGCCCGGAGACCTGCCGGAGGACGAAAAGGCCGCCATGATCCGCGAGCTGGAGGACCGGATGCTGACCGCCGCCAGCGAGCTGGACTTTGAGAAGGCCGCCAGGCTGCGCGACGAGCTGTTCACGCTCCGGGGCGATCAGCCCATGGACAAGCCCCAGTCCCGCCGCAGACGGAACAAAAATCGATAAATATTTAAGGGAACTGAACCAAAAATGAAACTCCTGACTGTCACCATTCCATGCTATAATTCAGCCGCCTACATGCGCCGCGCGGTGGACAGCGTTTTGCCCGGCGGGGACGAAATTGAGATTCTGATCATCGACGACGGCTCTACGGACGACACCGGAGCCATCGCCGACGAATACGCCCGGCGCTATCCTCACATCGTCCGCGTGATCCACCAGGAAAACGGCGGACACGGCGAGGGCATCAACCAGGGCATCCGCCATGCCCGGGGCCTGTACTTTAAGACCCTCGATTCCGACGACCGTCTGGACGAACGATGCCTTCCCGATTTCATGGATCTTCTCAGGGAGCATGCCGATGAAAAGACCCGGGTCGACCTGGTGGTGAACGACTACGTGTACGACCGGCCCGAAAAGCAGGCCGTTTACCGCATCCGCTACGGACGCATGTTCCCGCCGGGAAAGCCGGTTTCCTGGCAGGACGCGGGCCGGTTCCTGATGGGCAACCAGTTCATGATCCACGCGGTGTGCTACCGCACGCAGCTGCTAAGGGACATGAACCTTGAGCTTCCCCGCCATGTCTTTTACGAGGACAATCTGTACATCTACCGGCCGCTGCCCTATACGAAGACCGTCCTGTACGCGCCTTATCCCCTGTACGGCTATTTTGTAGGAAGGGCCGACCAGTCCACCAGCCCGGACGTGATCCTCAAAAGGCTTTCAAACGTGGAGCGCATCGCCGAGGAGATGTGCTGCTCGTACCGCTGGGAGGAGCTCTGCCGCCAGCCGCGGAACCTGCGCGACTACATGCTCAGCAACATCTGCGGCTACCTGTGCACCGCCAGCGCGCAGGAGTTCATGACCCGCACGGAAGAGGGGCGGAAGCTGCACCGGAAGATGTTCGACACCATCCGCGCCTTTGACCCGGAGCTTGACCGCCATATCCGCCGCCACCCGCTGGGCTGGGCCGCGTCCCGCGAAGGCCCGCTGGGCCGGTCGCTGATCGTTTTGTGCTATCACCTGGTGCGGTCGTTCATCCATGTGAACTGAATAAAACCGGCCGGCTTCATGGTTTCAGCCGGGGTCCCTCAGGGGCGCGCGCTTGGGCGTCTTTCAGGGATATGAATGGTTCCAAGCGCGCACTCAGATTCCTTTTAAAGGGAGGAAACGTCTATGTCTAACCGTCGTACCTGGATCTTCGTGCTGATCTGCGTCGTGGCGCTGGCGGCCGTCGTGCTGCTGGGGGCGAGCCTGTACAAGCTCAACCAGAGCAACGGCACGATCGCCGGCCTGCGTTCCGCCAACAGCAGCCTGCAGTCCCGCCTGAGCGCCGCCGAGGAAGCGGCGGCCAACACGCAGGAGCTGGACGAAGCCCGCACCGCCGCGCAGCGGCTGGAGACCGAGCTTGCCCAGGCGCAGGATACCATCGGCCAGCTGACCCTGGAGGTCCAGGCCGGCGAGGAAAACGCCGCCAGGCTGACCGCGCTGCAGCGGCAGCTGAACAGCGCCACCGAGCGGGAAAAGAACCTGACCGCGCAAAAGGATTCCCTGACCGCTCAGGTGGAGGAGCTGACGCAGAAGAATGCCGAACAGGAAGCGGAACTTTTAACCCGCATGCTGCCCGGGGAGGACGAGGCCGCGGCGCTGACACGCACCCAGCAGCAGCTGGCGACCACCCAGAAAAAGCTTTCGGCCCAGCAGGAAGCCTACGCCGCCCTGCAGCGGGAAAAGCAGGCCGTGGACGCTACCCTGTCCGGGCAGATGGGCGAGGTGGCGAACCTCAAGCAGCGCCTGGCGGACGCCCTGGCTTCCCCGGATAAGAGCGCCGAGGACATCCTCGCGCTGCTCAAGACCGAGGACGACCTGGCCCGTATGACAGCCAACTATGAGCAGGCCTCAGCGCAGCTGCGCGAGGCGGAATCGACCGTGGAAGCGCTGAACGCCGCCGCCGCCGAAAAGGACGAAGCCCTTATGGCCAGCGAGCAGGCGAGGAGCGAGGCCGAACAGGCGCTGGCCGCCGTGCAGGCGTCTGCGGACGAAAAGGATCAGCTGCTCGCCGCCGCGCAGGCGTCTCTTTCCGAAAAGGACCAGGAGCTTGCCGCCGCGCAGACCCGGACGGTAGATGATGAAGTGCTCGCCGCCGCGCAGGCCGAGCTTGCGGAAAAGGACCAGGCATTGGCCGCCGCGCAGGCCGAGCTTGCGGAAAAGGACCAGGCGCTTTCCGCCGCGCAGGCGTCATTGGACGAAAAGGATCAGGAGCTTTCCGCCGCGCAGGCGTCCCTTTCCGAAAAGGAAGAGGCCCTCGCCGCCGGTCAGACGCAGACTGTGAATGACGTAGCCCTGGCCGCCGCGCAGGAAGAGCTTGCGCAAAAGGAACAGGCCCTTGCCGCCGCGGAGGCGTCTCTTTCTGAAAAGGACCAGGCGCTGGCCAACGCGCGGGCGACCCTTTCTGAAAAGGATCAGGCGCTGGCCGCCGCTCAGAAGACGCTGGACGACAGGGACCAGGCCATGGCCGCCGTGCAGGACGCCCTGACCGAAACCCAGACCCTTCTGAGCGAAACTCAGGCGAAGCTTTCCGATTCCGAGGCCCGGCTGACCGAAACCAAAGCGAAGCTTTCGGATACGGAGGCCCAGCTTTCCCAGGCTCAGCTGAACGCGCAGGCCACCGCCAGCCCCGACAGCAGCACCATGAGCATGATGCTGGGCGCCCTGACCCGCGAAAACGAGGAAAAGGATCAGATCATCGAGGACCTCAATAAGGATATCGATGGCCTCAACGAAGTCATCGCCCAGATGGACGAGGAGCTTCAGCAGGCCAAGGCCCGTCCCGCCGCCGAGGAATCCCCCAACCAGACGCTGCAGGCCTCCTACGAGCAGGCCCTGTTCGACCTGGAAACCGTGCGCACGGAAAACGCCGCCCTGCAGGCCGAGGCCGAGGAAGCGAGGCAGCAGGCCGCTCAGAGCGACCAGCAGCTCAAGGACGCCCTGGCCGCCAACCAGGCCCTTACGGAGAACGGGGAAGAGGTGGCGCGCCTTGAGCAGGAAGCCGCCGCTCTTCAGGCCGAACTGGACGGGGAAAAGGCAAAGACCGCTGCCCTGACCGCCGAAAAGGACAGCCTGACGGCGCAGCTTGCTTCGCTTCAGGAAGCGGACGCCGCCCTGACTGAGGCCGCCGTGCAGACCGAGACCCTGACCGCCCGGCTGGACGAAAGGGAACGCGAACTGGCCGCCGTGCGCGAGGAGCGGGACGGCGCCCGCACCAACGCCGCTGCCCTGGCGGAAGAAAACGAGTCCCTCAGGGCGCAGGTGACGGCACTGGAGCAGACCGCCGCCCAGGCCGATCAGGAGGCCGTTGACGCCCAGGTCAGCCAGATCCGCACCCAGTACACCGCCCAGATCGCCGGCCTGACCGACGAAAACGAACGTCTCGCGGCCGAGCTTGAGACCGCCCGGGCCGAACTCAATGCTTCTCAGGAGGAGCAGAAGAAAGCGCAGGACGCCCTTACCCAGGCGCAGGAGGAAAAAGCCGCGCAGGATACCGCGCTTCTTGAGGCCGCTCAGGAAACCGAATCCCTCCGCGCCGAGGCCGATTCCCTTAAAACCGCGCTGGCGGACAAGACTGCCGAGGCGGATGCCCTGCAGGCATCACTGACCGAGGCTTCTGCCCGGGTAAACGAGCTTGAAGCCGCCGCTTCCGGGGCCGTATCCAACGAGGAGCTGGAGCAGGCGAACGCCGTCCTGCAGGCAGCACAGGATGAAAAGGAGGCGCTTTCCGCCTCCCTGACCGAGGCGCAGCAGGAAAACGAGCGGCTCACCGCCTCCCTTCAGGAAGCCCAGAGCGAGGCTGAAACCCTTACCGCGTCCCTGGCCCGGTCCGAAGCGGATCTGGGACAGCTTAAGGAAGATCTGGCCGCGCAGACCGAATACTCAGAAAACGTGCAGGCGGAGCTGACCGAGGCCCGCCAGAAGGAGCTGGATCTGCAGGCGCAGATCGAAAGCCTGCGTTCAAGCGTCATGTTCCTGAGCAAAAACCAGTCCTCCCAGCTGATCGATCCTGAAATCCTGCGGTCCGCCCGCGAGGCCCTTTCAGCCAGGCTTTCCGACCTGGAAGGAAACATCAAGGCCCTGACCTCGAGCCGTCAGAAGGTCAACCAGCAGATCGAAGCCATGAAATCCACCATCGAAGGCCTGCGCGCCTCCGGTTCGACCGACAGGGCCAGCCTGAGCGTGCAGACGCAGATCGACAACCTGAACCGCCAGATGGAGCAGATGCAGGCCGACGAGGAGGCCCTGGGCTTCACCGAGCAGGAGGCGCGCCAGAATATGGCCGATGTCTCCGCCCAGATCCAGGCGCTGGACGCTCTGCTGGCCGCCGTGGGAGATACGGCCTCGCCCTCCGTTTCCGTCAGCGACCCGATCCCCACGACGTAAGCGGAATGATCTAAAGGTCATAATCATATCGGCTTCCGGGCTCCGGATGACGTGCGTTTCATTTAATCTCACCTGACAGATGAAATGTCCTGCTCATACGGCCCGGGAGCCTTTTTTGCTTCTGTTTTGCTTCTGTTTTGCAACTGTTTTGCCACGCTTTTGCTTCTTGCGCGCAAGGGGGAAAGCTGGTATCATGTAATCATCGGATCCGTGGACGAAATGCCCGCGGGTCCTTTATTATACCTGAAGGGGGCAAATACCATGGCCGTTTACCGTGTAAGAAAGGATAAGCATTACACCGTGCTCAGCAACCTGTTTCTCAGGGACAGGGAGCTTTCTCTCAGGGCGAAGGGACTGTTTTCCCTGATGCTGTCCCTGCCGGACGACTGGCACTATTCCATCCAGGGCCTGTGTACGCTGTGCGGGGAAAGTGCGCGCCAGGTGGGCGCGTCTTTGAACGAACTGGAAAAACGCGGCTACCTGGTCAGGACCAGGGAACGCACCGAGGGCGGCCGGCTGGGCGCCTATGTGTACGACCTGTACGAGTGCCCGGGGCAAAGGAACGCGTCCGAAACAGGGACGCTTTTTTCATGCCCGCCTGAAGCGCAAAAACCACTTAAGGATTTGCCGCCGGCGGAAAAACCGGCGGCGGATAACGCGCAGCAAATAAATACCGAAGGATTATATACGGATGAACGAAGCAAAGAAAATCCTTCCCATCCGTCGGACGGGAAGGAGGGAAGGGACAGGCCCAAAACGTCTGGAAAAACGGCTGACAGGCGCTTTTCCGGAAACGTCCGGCCGCGCCGGGAAAACGGCTCGTCTTCGCGCATCGAATGCGCGCAGGTCGAAAGCGGAAGCCTTCGGGAAGCGGCCCGGGAGGAGTTCCTTAACGCCATCGGCTGCGGGAAGGAAGCGGGGGAAACGGGCTATGAGCAGGCCCTGCGCCGGGAGATCGGCAATCTTGTCACGGAGACGCTTTCAAGCCTTTCTCCCACCCAGCGCGTAGGCGGGCAGGAATACCCGGCGGCCCTGGTCAGGCAGCGCTTCAGCCAGCTGACGCCAGACATGGTAAGCCACGTGGTCGGTCAGCTGGAAAACGGCTGCGTGGACGCGAAGGCGGTCCGCAGGCCCCGGGAATACCTGCGCGCCATGCTCTTTAACGAGACGGCCACCGCCGCGCTCATGGAAGCGGCGCGGCTGGGCGTGAGCGGGCTCATGTGAGCGCAGGGGGGATGATCATTCCTGATTCATCTTTTTGAGCAGCGCGTCGAAATCCTCCTGCGTGATCTTGCCTTCGCCGAAGCTCAGCAGGCCGCGCAGGGGCATATAATTCATCATGGCGCTGTTCATTTCGTCGGTGATGGCTTCCGAGGCGGCCTCGCCGTGCTCTTCCGCGTCGCCGCCAAGGACGGAACGGCCCCTGTCAAAGAACGCCTGCACGAGGGACAGGGCATGCGGGTCGTCCGCGATGTCCATGAAGATGGTGTTCATGTCGTAGTGACGGGGCAGCGTATCGGTGGACTGCACCTGTACGGGGGCGCTCAGGACGATATCCCGGGATGAAAAACCGATGTCGATCATGTATTCGCCGCTTTCGGCCCACCAGCAGTGCAGCTGGTCGTTCCAGCAGGCGAAGGAACGCTTGTCCAGTGTGAAAGATACCTCGCTGCTTTCGCCCGGGGCCAGCAGTTTTTTTTCAAAGCCCTTGAGCTCGCGGACGGGGCGGATCTGAGTGCTTTTAACGTCCCGCACGTAGAGCTGCACAGCGGCCTTGCCCGGGCGGCTGCCCGTGTTTTTGACGGTGACGCGGGCGGTGAGGGTGTCGGTGTCGCTGATCTGCCCGGCGCTGAGCGTCAAATCGGACAGCTCAAACGTCGTATAGCTCAGCCCGTGACCGAAGGGGAAGAGGACGGGCATGTCCTTTTTGTCGTAATAGCGGTAGCCCACGAAGACGCCCTCGCGGTACTCGGTCCGGTTGCCCTCGCCGCCGTAGAACAGGTAGGAGGGGTTGTCCTCCAGCCGCAGCGGGAAGGTTTCCGCCAGGTGACCGGAGGGGTTCACGTCTCCAAAGAGGACGCGCACTACGGCCTCGCCCACGGCCTGACCGCCCAGATAGGCTTCCACCACGCCCCGGACCTTGCTGATCCACGGCATTTCGACCGGCGCGCCGTTGTGCAGCACCACCACGGTGTTCGGGTTGGCCGCGGCCACGGCCTCGATCAGGCGGTTCTGGCCGGCGGGCATTTTCATGTGGGAGCGGTCGTAGCCTTCGGACTCATACCGGTCCGGCAGGCCGGCGAACACCACGGCGGCCTGCGCGTTCCGGGCGGCAGCGACCGCTTCGTTCAGCTGCTCATCCGTCACCTCGTCGCTTGAAGCGCTGAAGCCCTGGGCGTAAGTTACGTTAAGGCCCTGGGCGGCTTCCAGAGCGGAGGTCGTGCGGAAGCTGTTGATATGCGAGCTGCCGCCGCCCTGATAGCGGGGCTTTTCGGCGAATTCGCCTATGAAGGCCACGGAGGCTTTCCTGTCAAGCGGCAGGACGTTTCCCTCGTTTTTGAGAAGGACTATGCATTCTTCCTCGATCCGGGCGGAAAGGGCGTGCTGGGCTTCCTTGTCCCACGGGGTGTCCGGCCGGGCGTTTTCCTCAAACCGGTACACGATATTGAGGATCCTTTCGCAGGCCTGGTCGAGCACGGCTTCAGGAAGTTTTCCTTCCTGAACGGCCTTTACGATCAGCCGGTCGTTCAGCCCGTGGGAGGAGGGCATCTCCAAATCCAGCCCGGCCTCCAGGCCCTTCACCCGGTCGGCCGCGGCACCCCAGTCCGACATGACGTAGCCGTCAAAGCCCCATTCCCCGCGCAGCACGTCCGTCAGAAGCCACCTGTTTTCGGAGGCGAAAACGCCGTTGATCCTGTTGTAGGAGCACATGACCGTCCAGGGCTTCGATTCCCTGACGGCCGTCTCAAAGGCGGGGAAGTATATTTCGCGCAGGGTCCTTTCGTCCACGTCGGCGGAGGAGCTCATGCGCCGGTGCTCCTGGGAATTGGCGGCGAAATGCTTGATGCTGGTGCCCACGTTCCGGCTCTGCACGCCGTTTATATACGCGGCGGCCATCTGGCCTGCCAGGTAAGGGTCCTCCGAAAAATACTCGAAATTGCGCCCGCACAGGGGAGAGCGCTTGATGTTCACCGCCGGCCCCAGCACGACGGACAGCCCCTCGTGCTGGCAGCTGTCGCCGATGGCCTCGCCCATGGTTTTGATGAGGTCCCTGTCAAACGACGCGGCGGTGGCGCAGGCGGCGGGGAAGCAGACGGCCTTGATGCTTTCGTTGACGCCCAGATGGTCTGCCTTGTCGTCCTGCTTGCGCAGGCCGTGCGGGCCGTCGGACACCATGGTGGCCGGTATATTCAGCCTTTCCACGGGCTTGGTGTGCCAGAAATCAAGGCCCGAGCACAATCCGGCCTTTTCCTCCAGGGTCATCTGCTGGACGAGGGCTTTTACATCCATGGAAAATACCTCCGATCGATCTTTTGGGTCCTTTTCCCGTTCAGGGACGGGAAATAATGGGTCTTTCAATTCATTTGTATTATAAAAGAAATAAAAACAGGCGTCAAGCAAGAAAACAGGTGCGTCGGCTCCCTGTTTGGTGTACAATGTACATGAAAAAAAGGGGGGTGAGGACGCCTGTGCGAGAGCTTTCGTTCATTCTGACCGCCGCGGAGGACGGACGGCGGGTGGGGAGGCTGGTGCTTTCTCTGGCCAAAGTGTCCCGGCACGGGTACGCGGCGCTTAAAAAGCGCGGGGGCGTACTTTTGGACGGGCGGCCCGCCCGGGCAGACGAAAGGGCCCGCGCCGGGCAGACGCTGACCGTGCTGATCGATCCCGCCGGGGAGGAGGACGCCGTATTAACGCCGCTTTCCGGCGGGCTCCGGGTCCTCTTTGAGGACGATGACTATCTCGTCCTGGACAAGCCCGCGCCCATGGCCGTTATGCGCTCCAGGGGAAAGCCCGGGCCCACCGTGCAGCAGCTCATGGAGGAGGCCGGCCTTTTTTTCCGCCCGGTCAACCGGCTGGACAAGGGAACGAGCGGACTGATGGTCTGCGCCCGGTCGTCCTACGCCCAGCAGCGGGCGCAGAAGCTCCTGCATACGGACAGCTTCATCCGGGAATACCTGGCGGTCGCGCAGGGCGAATGGGCGGGGGAGGGCGTGATCGATCTGCCCCTGATAAAGGAATCGGAAACCTCCGTGCGCCGCGTGCCGCGCTCGGACGGCAAGCCCTGCGAAACCCGCTACCGGGTGCTTATGAGCGGCAAAGGGCGGAGCCTGGTCCGGCTCAGGCTCCTGACAGGCCGCACGCATCAGATCAGGGCGCATTTAGCGGCCGTCGGCCACCCGATCACGGGCGATTATCTTTACGGAGAACCTGATCCCGCCCTTCCCGGACGCTTTGCCCTGCACAGCGCGCTGATCGCGTTCGCCCACCCGCTTAACGGCGAAACGCTCACATTCGAAAGCCCGCTTCCGGAGGAGCTTGTAAAAATCATGCCCGGGCCCGGCTGACCTGATCCCCTTTCCTTTAAATCAATGATTGTTTTTATAGATAATTAGTGATATCCTATCAGCGTCTTCGCGCCCAGAGCCGGGGACAGATAAAACGCAACATCATGATGAACAGGGACGGACAAACGCCATGTACCAGATCCTTTCAAGCGACGAGGCCGCCGGGCTGATAAGCAGCGGCGAGACCATCTGCGTCAATTCCTTTGTCGGCATAGAAAACCCCGTGGAGCTGCACGAGGCCATCGGCCGCCGTTTTCACGAAACGGGGGAGCCGCGGGACCTGACGGTCATATCCAGCGCCGGGCTGGGCGTGTGGGACGAAAACCGCAGCGCTGAGGGCTACATCCGCGAAGGCGCAGTCAAAAAGCTTATCTGCGGGCATTTTGGCTCCATGCCCTCCACCAAACGCATCGTGCTGGAGGATCGTTTTGAAGCCTACAACCTGCCCCTGGGCTGCATCAGCCACGCCATCCGCGCCCAGGCCAGCGGGCTTCCCGGGGCGCTGAGCAAGGTGGGGCTGGACATCTTTGTGGACCCCCGACGGGAGGGCCCGGGCATCAACGGGATATCGAAAGATGATTCGCTGGTTAAGCCCGTGGTCGTGGACGGGGAGGAGTTTCTGTATTACCGGCTCCCGCCCATCACCACGGCGCTGATCAAGGGCACCGCTGCCGACCGTTTCGGCAATATTTCCTTTGACGATATGTATATGTCCGGTGACGCGCTGTCCATCTGTCAGGCCGTCAAGGCCAACCGGGGGAAGGTCATCGTGCAGGTGGACCGGCTGGTGACCACGCCTTCCCGCCCCCGCAACACCATTATTCCCGGCTGCCTGGTGGACGTCATCGTCCTGGCCGAGCCGGAGCCCCGTCCCGTGGCCTTCAAGGCGCTGACCGGCTCCTTTGAGATCCCGTACGAGGAATGGAAGGGCTGGCAGGAGATGATCGACGACCTGTCCGGCGCGCGCAGCAAGTCCTTCCCGGCCTTCAACACCATCGGCCGCCGCGCCGCCAGAGAGCTGCGGGCGGGAGATATCGTGAACATCGGCATCGGCATACCGGAGACGGTCAGCCGCTACGCCAGGAAAAACGGCCTGCTGGACAAGATCACCATGACCGTGGAATCCGGCGGCATCGGCGGCTTCCCGGCTTCCGGCACGGTGTTCGGGGCCATGATCGGCGCCGCGTCGGTCTACGACATGGCCAACCAGTTTGACCTGTACAATTCAGGCGGGCTCAACATCTGCTTTATGGGTGCCTTTGAGATCGACCGCATGGGCAACGTGAACGCCCACCGCGGCCCGGAGACGTTTTCAGGCATAGGAGGGTTCGCCAACATCACCGCCAAAACGCCCACGGTGGTCTTCTGTCTGACCTTCAACACCAAAGGACTGGAGATCGAGCGGCGCAAGGACGAGGTCACTATCCTCAAAAACGGCGCCGTTCCCAAGATCGTTCCGGCGGTGCACTCTGTAAGCTTCTCCGCCGCCAGGGCGCTCCATAACGGCCAAAGGGTGCTGTACGTGACCGAGCGGTGCGTGTTCACGCTGACCCAAAAGGGGCTGACGCTCACGGAGGTCTATCCGGGGGTGGATCTGCAGAAGGATATACTGGATCTGCTGCCTTTTGAGGTGCCTGTCGAGCTCCGCTGATTTGTTACGGAATGATTACTTTTCCTTTGTCAATTTGTAATAGTTATACCTTTGCAATTGTATGTCCCATATGGTATAATTCAGGTAAGTGCGAACGATCGCTTCGCATCAGTTTATAACCGTTCGGATAAGGATGAGGAGGTATTTCAACATGAAACATCGTTCCGTCGTCTCCGTCCTGCTGGCCTGCGCGCTGCTGCTTTCCTGCTGCGCCGTCGTGGCCGAGGACAAGGTCCAGGTTCAGATCTGGTCCACCTTCACCAACGACCAGGATGCTTATCTGCGCAAGACCGCGGAAGAATTCAACGCTTCCCAGGACAAGTATGAAGTGACCGTCCAGACGCAGCCCAACAAGGGCTTCACCTCCAACGTGTACAACGCTGTGCTGAACGGCGAAGGCCCCGACATCATCTTCAACTACGCTTCCGAAGCCTCCAAGTACGTCGGCGAAAAGACCTATGTCGCCAACCTGGATGAATACATCTACGACGACGAGATCGGCATCGAGGGCTTTGACGACCTGCTGCCCGAATACCTGCAGGTGGAAATCAACGGTTTTGAAGACGGCCACATCCACTACCTGCCCGGCGCCACCACCGGCCCCATCCTCTATTACAACAAGACCATGCTCGAAGAGCTGGGCCTGAATGTTCCCGAGACCTGGGCGGAGCTTGAAGAGGTCTGCAAGGCCATCAAGGCTGCCAAGCCCGAAGTGACCCCCTTCGGCATCGACTCCAAGGTGGACATCACCCAGACCATCATCCTGGAGAGCGGCGCTACCTACATCGACGTGGACGCTAAGAAGGTCGGCTTTGACGGCGCCGTGGAAGCCGTGGCCTGGCTGGGCAAGCAGGTCCAGGACGGCCTGTTCGCCCTGACCGCTCCCACCGGCAGCTATTTCTCCAACGACTTCAACTCCGGCCTGGTGGCCATGTATTACGGCTCCTGCGCCGGCGTGCCCTACATTGAGCCCGACGGCTTTGAGTACGGCGTGGCCCCCGCTCCCACCTCCGGCAACGAAAACGCCGCCTACACCATCTGGAACCGCGGCCCCATCGTCTTCAACGCCAACGGCGAAGAAGCTGCCAAGGGCGCTTACCTGTTCGTCAAGTATATGCTGACCACCCCCGAAGTCGCCGAAGGCTGGGCCGAGGCCATGATCGCCCTGACCCCGTGGCTGAACGCGCAGCAGGTGGAAGGCTATGAAGCCTTCGTGGCCTCCCAGCCCGCGCTGGCGGCCGTGCAGGAAAGCTTTGACATCGGCGTGTCCTTCCCGTCCGTCACCGGCGCTTCCCAGACCCGTGACGCCATCGACGAAATGATCACCGTGATCGGCGGCGGCGCTGATGCCGCGGAAGCCCTGGCTGCCTGCGTGGAGACCTGCAACAACGCCCTGCAGGGCAAATAATCCAAGTCTCGACGGAGAACCGGGCTTCCCGGTTCTCCCCTTTTTTTATCTTTATTCAGGAGGGCAACTGCATGCAAGTAAAGCTTAAGGACATCACCAAGAAATTTGGCTCTTTCACAGCCGTCAACACCTTTTCCGTTACCCTCGAGGACGGGGAAATGATTTGCCTGCTGGGGCCCTCCGGCTGCGGAAAATCCACTATTTTGAACATGCTTTCCGGCATTCTCCCGGTCAGCGGCGGGGAGATCTGGTTTGACGACGACAACGTCACCAAGGATCCTCCGGAGGAACGCGGCATCGGCCTGGTGTTTCAGAATTACGCGCTGTATCCGCACATGACGGTGCTGGAAAACATCTGCTTCCCGCTGGAGATCAAAAAGGTGCCCAAGGCCGAAAGGCTGGAGCGCGCCACCCGCATGGCCAAGGTGGTGCACGTGGACCAGCTGCTTAACCGCAAGCCCAAGGAGCTTTCGGGCGGCCAGCAGCAGCGCGTGGCCATCGCCCGCGCCCTGGTCAAGGAGCCCCGGCTGCTGCTGCTGGACGAGCCCCTTTCCAACCTGGACGCCCGCCTGCGCCTGGAGATGCGCGAGGAGATCCGCCGCATTCAGCTGGAAACCGGCGTCACCGCCATTTTCGTCACGCACGACCAGGAGGAGGCCATGGCCATTTCCGACCACATCGTGCTGATGAAGGACGGCGTCATGCAGCAGTACGACAAGCCCCAGAACCTGTATGACAGCCCGGCCAACCAGTTCGTGGCCGACTTCCTGGGCAACCCGCCCATCAACAACATTCCCGGAGTCATGCGGGACGGCCTGTTCGTGACCGAGGACGGCAAGGCCAAGGCGGACCTGAGCTTCATGAAGGGCATAGAGAACGGCCGGAAGGTGAACCTTTCCGTCCGCAGCGAAAGCTTCGACACCACGCCGGGCGACAAGAAGGACACCATCCTGTGCACCTGCACGGGCGTCTACACCGTCGGCAAGGAGGAAACCGCCACCTTCACCTTCGGCGACGAGCCCTTCCGCGCCTATATCGACGTGGAGGAGGGCCTGGAAAAAGGCCAGCAGGTTTCTCTGGCGTTCAAAAAACGCGGCGTGTTCGTGTTCGACCGTGAAACGGGGGTTCGCCTGGTATGACAGAGAAATTGCCGTTCGCGGCGCCGCCCAGGGTGAAGCGCCGCCGCCGCAACGCCAAGCGCGTGCTGTTTCATTTTGTTCTGTTCGCGGTACTTGGCGCCGTGCTGCTTGCCTCCGGCATATTTGGCCGGGTAAAGCTCAAGGCCATTTCCGACCAGGAGATCGCCTCCCGCCGCCAGCAGCTGCTGGTGTCCTCCGCTTCGGACAGCGTGAAGGCCGCCGCGGAGGCCTGCGCGCCCAACGCCGCCCAGCGGCGCAAGGTGTCCTCCGGCCTGTCCTCCAAGGCCAGCGCCGTCAAAAAGACCGCGGCTGAAATGATAGCGGCGGAAAAATCCAACGAGGAGATCGTGACCGCCATCGTGGATACCCTGGCGGAAGCCGCTGTGTCCCGTCTGACGGGGGACGACGAGGAGACCTCGGCCCTCAAAAGCAGCGTGACGGAGACCCTGGCCTCCGCCCGGGCGGGACTGATCTCCGACGCGGTGTCCAAAGTGGACGCTGCCGTCAGCTCCATCAGTCTGCGCGACATCAGCAAGGAACTGAACGACAGCGTGGACAACTATCTGTTCATGCGCTACAGCACGCTGATGATCGTGGTGGGCGCCATCTTCCTGCTGCTGGCGCTGTTCCTGGGCTGGATCCAGTTCTTTAAGGACGAGGACTTCCGCCTGCGCGCGGCGGAGATCATCGAGCCGCTGGATTATCTGCTTCCCTTCTTCGTGGGCGTCATCGTGTTTACCCTGTACCCGACCGTCCGCGTTTTCATCATGGCCTTCCAGCAGCGCTATAAGCTTTCGGGCGAGTTCCAGGGCTGGGGCCTGGGCAACTTCAACGACGTGCTTTTCGGCGTCAACACCAAGCTGCCGCAGGCACTGGGCAACACCTTCCTGTACGTGCTGCTGACCGTGCCGATCTCCGTGGCCATCGCCATCATACTGGCCTACCTGCTTAACCAGAAGGTCAAGCTGCGCGCCCTGTTCCACACGGCGTATTTCCTGCCCATGGTCACCTCCGCGGTCGCCGTAGGCATGGTGTGGAAATTCATGTTCAACGGCGACTACGGCATCATCAACTGGCTGCTGGGTCTGTTCGGCGGCCAGAAAATACCGTGGCTGACCAAGCCGGAATTCTCCATGGCCGTCATGGTGATATACGGCATCTGGGACAGCCTGCCGATGACCATCATCCTGCTGATCAGCGGGCTTCAGAACATCGACGAGCACTATTACACCGTCGCCAAGGTGGACGGCGCGAAGGCCAAGCGGATATTCTTCCGCATCACCGTGCCGCTGCTTTCCCCGACGATCGGCCTGGTGCTGATCATCAACAGCATTTCCGCGTTCAAGGTGTTCAACTCTGTCGTGGTGCTCTTTTCCGGCACGCCCGGCCCCATGTACAATATGTACACGATGGTCTATTACATCTACGAGCAAATCAACACCAGCCTTGAATACGGCCGCGCGGCGGCGGCTTCGCTGATACTGTTCGCCGTTATCCTCGCGTTCACCATGGTGCAGCGCTTCATCCAGCGCAAGTGGACCTATACCTGAGGGAAGGAGCGTATACGTGATGAAAAAGAAAAACACATCCCGCACGATCGGCTCCTGCCTGGTGGTCACAGGCCTGGTGCTGCTGCTGGTGTTCGTGATCGGCATGGTGTCCTTCGGCAACGCCTCGCCGGATGATTTTACCGTAAACGACGACACCCGCCTCAAGGCGGCGGAAAACGCCGAACGGGCCGCCTCCGTCGCCCGTTCCGTGATCAACAACCCGCTCAACAGCCTGATCTCCTACTATGAGGGCAAGGGGTATACCGATGCCGCCCAGCCCTTCAAGGAGCTGCGCGACGCGCTGAACGGCGGCGCCGTCACCGATGAACTGAACGCCCGCATCCAGGGCATCCGCTCGGTGGACGGGGTCGAAAACGAGGTGCCCGTCATCACCAACATCCAGCGCCAGCTGAACATCATCGTCCAAAGCGAGAAGGAAGCGGCCGAAAGCCGCGCCTCCGTCGGGACGGACCGGGGCGTCGCCTCCGCAAACCGCCGCGCCGCGCTGGCAGGCATCTCCTCCACGGGATGGCTTTTGATGATCCTGGGCGCGCTGCTGGTCATCGGCGCGGGCTTCTATCTGAACCACGGCTACGGCATGCGCCAGGTGCTGAGCAAGGTGCTTTTGTACCTGATCCTCATCATCGGCGCCGTGATCATGGTGTTCCCGTTCTACTGGATGCTTTCGTCCTCGCTGAAATCCCGGCAGGAGGTTTCCCTGTTCCCGCCGGCGTTCGCTCCCTCGCACTGGCTGAACTTTGAAAACTACCGCCTGGCTGCGAACACCGCTCCCTTCGCCCGGTATTTCATCAACTCCCTGGTGGTCTGCTTCTTCAGCGTCCTGATCGTCACCTGCACGACCATACTGGCGGCTTTCGCGTTCTCCCGGCTCAAATTCCCCGGGAGGGAGCTGATCTTTTCGGCCCTGCTCAGCATGATGATGCTGCCGTTTGAAATGCTGATCATCACCAACTATTCGACCGTCATCTCCCTGGGCTTCAACGACAGCCTGCCCGCGCTGGTGTTCCCGTTCATATCGTCCATTTTCTACACCTACATCATGCGCAACTTCTTCATGTCCATACCGGACAGCCTTTACTGGTCCGCCCGGGTGGACGGCTGCAGCAACTGGCGCTACCTGTGGAAGGTCATGGTGCCCATCGCCCGGCCTTCGCTGGTCACGGTGGTGCTGCTGAACGCCCTGGCCAGCTGGAACTCCTTCATGTGGCCGCTGCTGGTGATCAAGTCCACCAACAACCGCACGCTGCCCTTCGGTCTGTACGCGTTCACGACAGAGGCCGGCTCCTATCAGGAGCTGATCATGGCGGCCGCCACCATCGTCGTGCTGCCGATGATCATCCTGTTCCTGTTCTGCCGCAAGCAGATCCTCAACGGCGTCGCCCGCGGCGGCATCAAGGGCTGACGCTGCCGGGCGGTGGGCGTCAAAACCCTTGCCGTCCCGCCGCGAGGAAAAACAGGGGAGTGGGCTTACTTATCCCGCTCCCCTGAATAAAGCCCACTCAAAAAGCAGGGACCGGAGACGTTTCCGGTTCCTGTTTTCTGTTTGCGCACAGGGGAAACAGATGTTCCCGAGGCATCAGGTCGTATTGACAAGCGCGCGGTATGGTGCAATAATGACACATGATCACACAAGGGAGGTTTTGCTTATGAAATGCGCGGTCCGATATTACACGAAAACCGGGAACACGAAACGGCTGGCGGAGGCGGTGGCTGAGGCCCTCGGCGTCCCGGCGCTGCCCATCAGCGAACCTTTGGAGGAGCCGGTGGATATCCTCTTCCTCGGCAACTCCTACTACGCCTTCAGCATCGATCCGCAGGTGCGGGATTATGTGAGGGGCCTCAACAAAGCCAAGGTCGGAAAGATCGTCAATTTCGGCTCCGCGGCGATGCTTAACTCCACCTACAAGAAGGTGAAGGCCGAGGCCGACCGGGCCGGCATCCCCATGGACGCACGGGAATTCCACTGCCGCGGCGAGTTCAAGGGCATCCACAAGGGAAAGCCCGACGCGTCCGACCTTGACGCCGCGAAGGAATTCGCCAGGAAGATCGTCGCCGGCTGACGGCCGTTCCAGGGAGATAAATCATTTTTACGGGATCATACGATGATCGTTTCTGTTGATCAGTCAAATATTCATGACGCTGCCGTCATCCATTCGGTTTCCTGGCAGGAATCGCACCGTTCTTTCTGCGAAGCCGGTTTTATTGCCGTGCATACGCCTCAGCATCAGCAGACATATCTGCAGCAAAAAATAACCGCCGGAAGCAGAGTGTTCATGCTGATCGACCCCAAGCCTATAGGCATTGTTTCCCTGACCGGCAGCATGATCGAAGATCTGTATGTACTTCCAGCATATCAGAATCACGGATACGGCTCCGCCCTGCTTCACTTCGCCGTTTCCAAATGTACCGATACTCCGACACTGTGGATCCTCGAAAACAATCACCGCGCGGAAAGATTATACCGAAGAGAAGGTTTCAGACAGACAGGGCGAAGGAACGCCATCACAGACGGACTTGACGAAATAGAATTTGCACTAAGCTGACGTATCTCTTCTTCACTCCCGGCCGGACTTCATCCATGAAGCCCTGCCGGGGCTTTTTCATTTCCCGCTTTCTCGCGGCGTCAAAGGCCAGCTGGCGGAGGAGGCCCGGAATGCCTGTCACGTCCCAGCCCCTTCATGTGCCGGCAGCCCGGACTTCCATCCGGGAAGCGCCTGACGGCCGGAAACCCTTTGTTTCCGGGCGTTTTCGGGCAAACCTTCTTTTTTGGTGGAAGGTAGAGGATTAGTAGCGGAGCTTGCCGGAGTAATCACGCCCGGCGTAGATGCGGACGCGGTAACTGCCGGGGGCAGGTGCTTGGCCGTGGGCATGACGGGCACCTTATCCACCTCTTTATCCATCACTTCCATGACGATCTTTTGCCGTGTTGACGGAAGCAATCAGAATCCGCTTGATTTCCAGACAATCATTCAGCATAGAGGAAGATATATTCTCATCCAAATAATCAGATTTTTCTAAAATATGCAGCCAATACTCTGTTTCGGCGGTCTCTTTCAGGGCAATATGGAGCTTAGCGATGAAGTCAGCTTTGCTGTTTCCGTATTGCGCTTCGTTAATGTTCGCACCAATGGAAGTGCCGCTGCGCAGGATCTGCTTGGACAAGACCGCTTCGTGCTTTGTTTTGAGAAGATAACGGTGAAGCTTTACGATTCGCGCACCGAAATCAATGGATTTTTCAATCAAGACATTTTTTTCATACCAATCACCACATTCACTGTATCAAAAATGTTGTTTCGTATTCGCAAGTATTAGACGGTTTTTCAGTTTTCAGTATTCATTATTCATTTAGAATATCCTGTCGCAGCGAATGAATAATGAATACTGAATACTTAGGAATGAAGAATACAAAGCAAAAATCCCGCCGACTTTCGTCGACAGGATTTTCGCTTTGGCCCGAAACTATTAAATTGATACTATGTGACCATGGTCACAATTCTGACCGAGGGATGTGACCAAGCGCCGGGAAAATGTGACCAGGCTTCCGTGGTCACACATCCTGCACGCATGGTCACATTTTTCTTTTGCCTGGTCACAATACTCTTTACAGAAGCGGGAGTTGACTTGTGTCTTGATTTATGGCTATCTGTACCTGCCGCCTGGGGATAGCACGATTACCTGGACGGGGACGGTATCACGGCTGATCGTGACACCAAATTGGCGGTATCTATAACCCAAACACATATTGTTAATATGTGAAATTTCTATATTATTAGTATTGGTGATATCTTCACTTCCCGTATCTATCGGAATATAATAGGGATGGATCATGATACGGGAGGTCGGAAGTTTGAAACATCTACGTGACGGGCCAAGGCACAGCAAAGCAGGCCACCCCGAAAGCTGGCCAAAGGCAGGATCAAAAACTAAGCTGGAGCAGCCTG
>CADAQF010000040.1 GCA_902790015.1 uncultured Eubacteriales bacterium
GTGGTGGAGCCGGTGGGCACGGGCACGCGCTGAGCGGAGCCGATCAGCTTGCCGTTCAGTTCGGGGATGACCAGGCCGATGGCCTTGGCAGCGCCGGTGCTGTTGGGCACGATGTTGGCGGCGCCGGCGCGGGCACGCTGCAGGTCGCCCTTGCGGTGCGGGCCGTCCAGGATCATCTGGTCGCCGGTGTAGGCGTGCACGGTGGTCATGATGCCGGACACGATCGGGTAGGTGTCATTCAGCGCCTTGGTCATGGGGGCCAGGCAGTTGGTGGTGCAGGAAGCGGCGGAAATGATGGTGTCGCTGGCCTTCAGCACCTGGTTGTTGACGTTGTACACGATGGTGGGCAGGTCATTGCCGGCAGGCGCGGAGATAACGACCTTCTTGGCGCCGGCGTCGATATGGGCCTGGGCCTTGGCCTTGGAGGTGTAGAAGCCGGTGCACTCCAGCACGACGTCCACGTCCAGGGCTTTCCAGGGCAGGTTAGCGGCCTTGGGCTCGGCATAGATGGTGATTTCCTTGCCGTCCACAGTGATGGAGCCGGGGACCTTCACGGTCTTGCCGTCTTCTTCAAACACGGGCTCCTTGGAGCTCACGGTGTGCTTGTTTTCGCCGATCACGCCGCAATAGCCCTTCTGGGCGGTATCATACTTGAGCAGATGAGCCAGCATGGCGGGGCTGGTCAGGTCGTTGATGGCAACGATTTCGTAGCCTTCGGCGCCGAACATCTGACGGAACGCAAGACGGCCGATGCGGCCAAAACCGTTGATAGCTACTTTCACCATGGGAAAGACCTCCTTTAAAATATCATGAATAGCTGCCCTTTTCCCATCGGGCGGGAAACCGGGCGTTGAATTGTGCTCCACAGGGAGCCAGCTTCATTATACTCTGAAAAAAGTGCTTTGGCAAGAGGAAACGGACGGCGCGCGACTCAGTTTCCGGAAATTGTTATGCCTTCGCAGGCCATATAGGGGAAGGCGAGGGTGCCGTCGGAGAAAAGCTCCCGGGATACGGCGGTCACCTGGGTGAAAAGGTCGGCCAGGTTGCCGCTGATCATGGTTTCCATGACCGCGCCGCGGATCTCGCCGTCTTCCACATAGAAGCTGTTTTTGGCGACGCCGGAGAATTCGCCGTTGGCGCCCGGCTGGCCGCCGGAGAAGCCGCCGACGATCAGGCCGCGGCGGACGCTTTTGATCATGTCGGCCGCGGGGGTGTCGCCCGGGTCCATCACGAAGGCCGTGCCGGTGTTTTTCGTGACGGGGCGGCCGGTCTTTCTGGCGGCGTAGAGGTTGAGGATGTTGGCGCGCAGGACGCCCCGGTCGATCAGGGTGACGTTCTCCGCGCGGTAGCCGTCCGACGTAAACGGAGCGGGCAGCACGAGGCGGTCATCCTCGGCCTGCAGGCGCAGGGTGATCTTATCGCTGACGACAGGCGTATCCATTTTGTCCAGCCACTGGCTGGTGCCGTCCATGATGACGCCGGCGCTCATGTAGTTGGATATCAGCATATAGGTAAAATAGGCCAGCGCGTCCGGGGTCAGTATGACGGTGCCGGTAAACTTGCCGCCCACCGGGCAGGTGACGAGACTGTCCTCGGTGTCCCTGAGCTGCTTGCGCAAAAGGCCGTGATCCAGGATCGGGGTATCCAGATCCCGCAGCGTGATGGAGCCCGCGGCCAGGCCGGTCGTCGCGTCGCCCTCGTGGCCGGCGTATTCCAGCATCACGGAATACTCGCCCTCATAGGCCTCAAAGCGGACGCCGCCCGCGTTTTCATACAGCCGGTGGCCGGTGTGGTGGCTGGCTACGATCTGCATGAGGAGTATCTTCGGATAATCCCGCGCCACGGTATCCATCAGCTCGCGCAGGCGGTCATGGAAGCGCTCCATATCGGGCTGAAGAGGCCCCAGGGTAAAGGTTTCCTGGGGTTCGTGCTCCGCGTAGCCGTTGGCGTCGTCGGGCTCGGCGCTCTGGGCGGCGGCGCAGGCGTCCTCCACCAGCTCCTTAAGGCCCTCCTCCGTCAGGTCGGTGCCGGAGGCGGCGCCCTTTCTGCCGGCGATATAGGCGGTCACGGATGCGGAATGATTGAACATGGTGCGGTAAAGGGTAAAGTTCTGCTGCTCGGTATTAAGCTCCCGGTTTTCACTTTCGGAAAGCTCAATCGCGTATCCGGTCACGCCGGCTTTTTGCAGCAAGTCCCTGAGAAAGGCGGCTGAGGTATTAAGGTCCGTCATGTCATCGTCCTCCTATGGAGATTCGGCAGCGCATCTCTGGCCCGCCCATGCCGACGGGCATAGGCTGTTTTTTGCCGCAGAAACCGCTGGACGACCAGGTCATCCGGTCGGAAACCATGTCCACGGTCCTGAGCATGTCAAACGCTATGCCGGAAACGGTGGTGTCCAGCAGGGCGCGCCCCAGCTTGCCGTTTTTGATCTCATAGCCCAGCGTCACGCCGAACATGAATTCGCCGGTCAGGTCGGCCTGACCGTTGCCGCTTTCCACCAGGTAATAGCCGTCGTCGATGGAGGCGATCATGTCCTCCAGGGTGGAGGTGCCCGGATGCACGGCGGTGTTGCGCATGCGGATCAGCGGCTCGTCCGAAAAGCTCCAGGCCCGGGCGTTGCCGGCCGCGGGCATGCCGAAGTGCTGCGCCGTTTCGCGGTTGTTCATGAAGCCTGTCAGTATGCCGTCCCGGATGAGGGTGACGTCCTTCGCGGGCGTCCCCTCGTCGTCCAGATAGACGGGCAGGGGGGCGCGCCGGCCGAAGGCCTCCGAGGCAAAGTCCGTCAGCGTGACCAGGTCGGAGGCGACGCGCTTGCCCAGATTGGGCCCGGCGACGCTGCCGCCCAGCACGAGGTCCGCCTCGACGGTGTGGCCGACGGCCTCGTGCGCCAGCATTCCGCCCATCATGCCGCCCAGTATCACGGTTTTGACGCCGGCCTCGGCGAACACGCCCTCCTTTTTGTCCATCAGGCGCTGGTACAGCCGGTCGATTTCCGGATAGAGGGCCTCGGGATGGTCAAACCAGTCGTCAAAGCTTCCCAGGCCGCCGAAGGCCTTGAACAGCTCCACCGGCACGCCCGCGGGCGTCTGCGCGGTCAGGATGACGTACAGGTAGCAGCGCGGGTAAGTTACGTGACCGGAGGATGCGTCGGAGGTCAGGATGATCTTATCCTGCGAATCCTCGGTGTAGACGACGTTGCGGGACAGCAGGTCCGGATAGGCGCGGGCGATATGATCGTCCACCGTCCGGCACAGCTCCACCAGGCGCTTTTGCTCCGTATCCCTTATGGGAAGCATGGGATCAAAATGCAGGGTCTCCCCGGCGGGGTAGAAGCGGCCGGGCGTCCGGGCCCGGGCGTCCAGGAAAAGGGCGTTTTCCGTGGCGGCCTTCAGCACCTGCCGGGCGTCCTCCGCCGTGTAGGAGGCGGTGGAGGAAAAGCCGTACCGGCCGTTTTTGGTGACCCTGGCGCTGATGCCGCGCCCGTGGCTGCGCGTGTTCTGGACCAGGTTGCCCTTTACGAGCACGACCCGCCGCGAACGGTTTTCATGCCCGCGCAGGATGGTCTGAACCCCGTCTGAAAACAGCGCCCGCTGCGGAGTGATGATGTCCTGAAGCATAGACAGATGCCTCCTTGTTGCAGAATCAGTAGCTTTCGGTCCAGTAATGCTGGTTGTAGATGTCGGTCAGGCGGTAGGTGCGGCGGGCGCGGGAGGCGTCGATATAGACGTCGCTGATTTTGAGCAGATCCTCGGTAACGGTGATGGGATCGCCCCAGTAGTAGGTGCTGTCCAGGGTGCCGTCGTAAGCGTAGCGGTCGCACAGCAGCTGAATGGTGGCGCCCACCGGCAGGCCGGAGATGCTCTTGGCGACGGTGTCCGTTTCGCCGTTCAGGTAATCCGCCCGGGCGCCCACCAGGTAGCCCTGGCCCTCTTTGTCAAAGGATACCAGCAGCTGCACGCGGTCGCCGTCAAGCAGGGCGGGAATGTAGCCGGTGTAGGTATCGCCGTCCACGGTCAGAAGATAGTAAGGCGCGGGCGTGCCGTTGATGGCCACCCAGGTGCCCTCGGTATCGGCCAGGAGGTTGCCGTCCTGATCGAAATCGAACAGGGCGTCCATGCCGAGATCGATGTAACCGGAGCCGTCGTCGTAGAACATGTTGAGCTGGATGTCCTGCACAAGGGCCCATTGGTCAGAGGGCAGGCGCAGCGCCTTGCCGTTGACTGTATTGGTGAAAACAAGCTGGTCGGGGTTCAGAAGGTTTTCGGACAGGTAGCTTACCAGCTCGTCGCCGTCCAGCGCGCGGTCGCTCATGAAGCCGGCGCTGCCCATGCCCGAAAAGCCGCTGTAATCGCCGCCCAGAAGGCTGCCCAGGAGGCTGCCCAGGATATCCTGGGAGCCGTAGGAACCGGTGGAATAGCTGCCCTGGCCGGACAGCGCGGCGTAGGCGTTATGAGAGGAGCCGCCGGTGACGGCCTGGCCGCTCATTTCAAGCGAGGCAAACTGCCGGATGGCGCGGATATAGTCCTCGTCCATGCCGATCTGATTGTAGGCGGAAACAGCCTTGTCCACGTTGGACATCTTCTGGTAGGGGAAGTAGATGGACAGGCCGTAGGCGTTGGTCATGTTGGAGCTGGTGCGGTTGTAAATGACGCAGCTGTCCACCGCTTCGGCCAGGGCGCGGCCTTCCTGGGTGCCCATTTTGACCGCCAGGTCGGTCAGGTCCACCTGATCCAGCTTGGAGCTCTGGGCGAACTCGCGCGCGCCGGTGCGGGCGCGGGACACGGCGGAATACTGCTTCTGCGTGATCATGCCGCTGATGGACTGGGCGAAGGCGCTGAGCGCGCCCGGAACGGAGGCATCAAGCTGCATGAGGTCGGTGACGGACAGGGTGGTCTTTTGTCCCGCGGCCTGCCGGGCGCTGGTGGTCACGAAGTCGTCCACGATCTTCCTGCCCAGGGTGGCGGTATCCACGGAGGTGTTGCTGTTGAGCAGATTCAGCCAGTCGGTATAATACCAGCCGTAGCCGGGCTCGGTCTCTTCGGAGGCTATCATATAGTCCGCGTGGTCGGCCAGCATCAGCCCGGTCTCCACCGTGGCCATCAGGCAGGCGTCAAAGCCCACGAAGTCGAACTTGACGCCGGCGTCCGTCAGCGCCTGGTTGATGCCCGCCAGGCTCATGGAGCCGCTGCGGGCGTTCAGCTCGTCGTAGCCGTAGCCCGACACCGTGCCGGAACCGTGATCCCACAGAATCAGGGCGTAGCGGTCGGCCGGGAAGTTCGCGGCAGCCTTTTTGATGAAAGCGCTCAGGGTGGAGGGATTGGTCATGGAGGCGCTGCCCTCGTCCTGGGACAGGCACTTGAGCTTGCCGCCTTTGACCTGCCAGAGCTGGTGGGTGCGGTTGGAAACGAGGTTGTTGCGCCAGCTGGTGCTGCCGCCGGTCAGGATGATCAGGTTGACCTGGTCGCCTACGTTGGCCGCCAGCATCTCCTGCAGGTCCCGGGTCGCCATGGCGGACTTGCTTTCAAGGTCCGCCCCGCACATGTAGACCATGATCGTGGCGGTATCCCGTCCGCCGCCCCTGAGGGAGGTGAAGGGCGCGCGCACGGAGCCGGTCTGGGCGGCTATGGGCGCGGCGGTCCTTTGCGCGTTGGTCCTGGGAGTAGCGGTCTTTTTAGGGGTCGCCGTTTTCCTCGGGGTAGCGGTGGACGCCGTCTGCCCGTCCCCGCCAAAGAAGGAAAGCAGGCTGCTGATATCGGTATATCCGTTCTGCCCGCCCAGGGAGTTGAGCGTATCCGCTGGGTATGAGTATCCGGAAGAAGAGGAAGAAGAAGAGGAAGCGCCGCTTCCGTAGCCTAAGAAGCCGCTCAGCATGCTTTCCCAGTCGTCCCCGGCCGGGGCCTGGGTGGGTGCCTGGGTGGGCCGGGGCGTGGGCGAGGCCGTGGGGCGCGGCGTAGCCGTGCGCTTGGGGGTCGCCGTGATGGACCAGGCGTCGTTATAGCCGCCGCTTTGCTGCTGGACGGCCGGGGCCTGGGTGGATACGGGGAGCGTGGTGGTGGCGGTATCGCTCCCGCCGCCGAACAGGCCGGACAGGCCGCCGCCGCCACCCAGCAGCAGCAGCAGCACCAGACCGATCAGGCCCAGCTTGCCGCCGCCGCCGCCGCCCGAGCGGTTGCCCGAGGGCCGCTGTCCGCCGCCCGAGGGGCCGGAGGGCCTGTTCATGTCCCTGCCCTGGTAGCCGCCCTGGTTGCCGACGGGCCGCTGGCCCGCCGCCTGGCCGTGGGTCGCGGTATCCTTGGCCTGGCCGGTGATATTCTTTTTTCTGCCTGTGGGTCTGTTCTGCATGACTCTTGCCTCCCGTTGTTACACATATGGAATATCGGCTGCCTTCAAGTTTTTCCGATGGGTCTATCATACCCCAATTCGGTTCGGTTTTCAAGCGGATTATTGGGGCTGGACGGCAGTAAATACACGTCGTCCGTCTCCCGCCGGACGGCCGTGCCTTCCGTGATCCCCGGTATAATTCAGTCACCCCCTGCGGGAAGGTCGCGAAAATGATCCCCCCATCCCGGGCGGCATAACCGGCGCGCCCTGCGGGTCCGGCAGAGAAAACAGGACGGTGATCCTTCCCTTTTGCGCTGCTTCCCGCGGGCGCGGCTGAATCCGCCTTGTTCCTCTTTGCGGGGCAGGGCGGATTCTGTTTTATGAATTTTCGCTGCGGCGTGCAACAAATGCGGCCGCTTCATCGTTTATTATAGTAGACGGCCCCGGGCCGTATATTCTTCTGCGGAGGACAATAGCATGAAAACGAAAAAAATCCTGACGGCGGTTGCTGCGCTGGTGCTGACGGCGGCTGTCGGCGCGTCGGCGGCGTCCGGCGGCGAGCTGGGCCCGCTGTACGACGCAGGCATGGCGCTGCTGTTTGACACGACCAACGTGACCGTTTCCGTGAACGCGGATTTTTTCCTGGACGGCGAACGCATCAAGACCGTGAAGGCCATCTGCAGGCAGGACGATTATGATTCATATCTCGATTACCGCCTGTTCACGCCGCGCGACGCGGAATTTGACGGTACGCCGCAGCCGGACGACAGGGAGACGGGCTACACCATCGTCGCCAACCGCGCATATACGGATCCACAGACAGGCTCCGTCAGCGTAAACCTCAGCCGCATGGAAGTCATCCATCCCGGCGTGTACTATCCCGGCACGGACGCAGGCTGCAATACCCTGGTGCGTCCCTCCGCTCAGCTCGATGCGCTGGCCGCCCTGGCGGGGCTCGTCGTCCGGCAGACGGAGCCGCTTCTGCCCCCGGGCGCCGTGACCGCCGAGGATAGCGACGCCGGCAGGGCCGTGCACGTCCGTCTGACCCGGGACGGCGCGGGCGGCCTGGCCGACAGCGTATTCACCCTGTGCGCGCAGGCCTTTATCTCCCGCGTGATCAAGCGGGAGGATTTTGACGCCTTGCCCGTCCGGGAATACTATGGAAGCGCCTCCACTATCGTGGAAGAGCTCCTGTATACGACCGCGGGCTACAGCCTGAAAGGCGCGGACGTGACCCTGACCGCCGACCAAAACGGCCTGCTGCGCGCCGTTTCGGGCACGGTCAGCGTGGGGCTTACACCGCACGCGCAGGCCGGACAGTATCAGGGCCTGCTTGCGCCCGCCCGGCCGCACACGGTCGACGTCACGTTTGAAATGACCGTCTCCGATTACGGGGAAACCCATGTCGCCCCCTTCCTGCCGGAAGACTACGGCGTCCGCGGTTACTGGGAGGAATGAACTCCGGGAAGGGACCAAAGGACCAAAAAGGAAAGGACCCAAAGGGGCTGCTGCGCCGAATAAGTGCGGCAGCCCCGCTTATTTGTCAAATGTTTTCCGCTTTATGTTTTTTCATAAACGGGTACATTCTTAAAACAGAAGTTAAGAAAACAGTGCTATTCCCGGTTGACTTTGGATTTATCGTATGATAAACTTTGGATTATCCGGATGTACACTTTGGATTATCCAGAAATATACTTTTGATTTTTCAACCCATGTGTACCTCAGTTTCTGCTACGGAGAATGAAAATGATTCATCGAAATGCCAGAGAAACCCTGGTGAGACTGTGCAATCAATTCCCGGTCGTTGGGATCACCGGCCCCCGGCAGAGCGGAAAGACCACGCTGGCCACAAGCGTTTTTCCCGGAAAGCGATATATAACGTTTGACGACATGGCTATGAGGGAACTGGCAGCTTCAAACGCCTTCGACTTTCTGATGGCTTTTCCGGATGGAGCCATTTTGGACGAAGCCCAAAAAGTCCCGGAGATATTTGACGCGCTGAAACTGCTGGTGGATCGAAATAAATGGGAACCGGGGAAATTTATCCTGACCGGATCCAGTCAGTTCAAACTGAAAAAAAATATGTCTGACAGCATGGCCGGCCGGGCAGCATACCTTAATCTGATGCCGTTTTCCATCCCTGAAATAGCGGACGCAGACCTTTGCGGAAACGATGCGTACCGTCTGATTCATATGGGAATGTATCCTCCCCTGCATGACCCGGAAAAGCACTTCATTCCCTACGATTGGTTCGAAAGCTATATTGACACGTATTTGGAGAGAGATGTGCAGGAACTGATCAATCCGGGCAATTTGTCTGTTTTCAGAAAGTTTATTCAGGTCTGTGCCATCCACAGCGGACAGCTGCTGTCCATGGAAAGCATTGCCGGCTCCATTGGGGTATCCGCTCCCACGATTAAATCCTGGCTGTCTATACTTGAGAGATCCTTTATCATCCATTTTCTGACGCCTGATTCAAACAATCTCGGCAAATCAGTGGTGAAAACCCCAAAGCTGTATTTTATGGATTCCGGGCTCCTCTGTCACCTGCTTCGTCTGGAAACCAAAGAGGAACTTCTCCTGAGCCGGTATAAAGGAGCCGTGGTGGAGACCTTTGCCGTTTCGGAAATGATGAAGCAGCGGATGAACCAGGGTAAAAAACCAAACCTGACTTTTTACAGGGATAATCACGGATTCGAAGTGGACACCATAGCCGATTGGAAACACACATTTGCCATTGAAATCAAAAGCTCAAATGCACCGGAAAAGAAACTGTCTGCAAATACCCGGAAGTACCTGGAGCTCAGAAATAATGACGAAATCCGAAGCGCCGTGTTTTATTTGGGAGACATGACGATGACTATCAATGGCACAACCTATATTTCCTGGAAAGACTGGGGATCATTTGCCTGAAAGAAAAAAGCGGCATACTGTTCTGACAATAATTCCATGTTATCAAAGCAGTTTTCGCAAAACCGTAGGAGGATGCTCTGACAACGGGGCAGAAATGGATCATGCAGGAAATAACCATTGCCCAGGCAAGGCGGTTCCTTCTCACCAGGCAGGGACTGATGGGGAAGCATATCTTCACAGGCAAAAGCGGCGCTTTGGCCTATGTCAGGCAGGCCGGCTGCATCCAGTATGATCCCGTGGACGTCTGCGGCAGGAATGCCGAGCTTACGCTGCAGTCCCGCGTGAAGGGGTTCAGAAAGCAGATGCTCCATGAGCTGCTCTATTCAGACCGCGCACTGGTGGATTACTGCGACAAGGAACTGTCCATCTGGCCCGTGGAGGACTGGCCGTATTTTGAACCGTACCGGGAAAAGAGCAAAGCGCTCTCAAACACGTTCGCGGGCATTCCGGAGCTTGCGGAAAAGGCCATCGCCTGTATCCGGGAAAACGGTCCGGTCAGCAGCGACACCCTGCCCGTCGAGGGCGAGATCTTCTGGCATTCGTCCATGCACTGGAGCGGAAACTGGAATAAAAAATCCAAAGCGGCGCGTTCCGTGCTGGAACAGCTGTATACCGACGGCGTGCTGCTGATCCACCATAAGAACGGCACCCGGAAGTTTTATGACCTGGCCGAAAAATACATCGATCCGGCGCTGCTTGCAAAACACAATCCGTGCAAAGACCGGGCGGAATGGCTGTGCTGGCGCGTGCTGCGGCGGATCGGCGCGGTGGGCCTTTTATGGAACCGGCGCTCGGACGCCTTGCTCGGCGTGGACCTGGATAACCGTTCCCGGGACGAAGCCTTCCTGAAACTCCTGGACGACGGCAGGATCCTGGAACTTCAGGTGGAGGGGATCCGTTTTCCCGTTTATATGCGCTCCTGCGATATGCCGCTGCTGGAATCACTGCTCTGCGGCGCATCGGATACCCGGAAGCGGATGGAATTCCTGGCCCCGCTGGACCCGATGCTGTGGGACCGCAAGCTGATCGAAGCCCTGTTCGGCTTCCGGTATTCATGGGAGATCTATACTCCTCCCGAAAAGCGGAAATATGGTTATTACACGCTTCCCGTGCTGTACGGCGACCGCTTCATCGGACGGATCGAAGCGGCCGCGGATCCAAAGAAAAGCATCCTGACGGTCAGGAATATCTGGTATGAGCCGGATGTCAGAAAGACCAAAGCCCTTAAAGAAACGACGGATAAAACCGTAAGCCGCTTTTCCGCCTTCAATCTCTGCAAAACGATCATCCGGGAGGATCAGCCATAAGGGAAAAGGCGAACCGGGCGGAGAGATACCGGGATCCTGTCAAAACCATCAGAATCTTTCCTGAGATATGGCGGGGAAAAACGATACGATGGTTTTCACCTTTCCCGGAGACCGCCAAAGACAGCGAACTGAACCTGGAAGCTTTCCAAATGCCCGGGGCCCGACGATTTCTCGTCGGGCCCCGGCTTTGCTATTCAGTCCGTTTTGTCAATAGGTTATGCTCTCCAGGTTCACGCACCCATCGAACGCGCTCTCCTCAACCGTCACCAGGCTGTTGGAAAGCCTGACTTCGGTCAGCGCCGTGCAGTTGTACATCGCCCAGGCTCCCACTGTGGTCGCTCCGGACTCCAGCACTACCTTACGGATGTTGCTGTGCCATGCATACCACGGCGCTGTACCGGCGGCGTAATCGTACATGGCGCCGCTGCAGGTGATGGTCAGCACATAATCACTGTCCAGCGTCCACCTGAGAGACGCGCCGCACTGGCCGGCGCCGATGGCGTCGCCGTCCATCCAGCCCGCTTTGCAGGCGCTGCTGTACCAGGTGCCGTTGTTATCCGTCACGCGTACGCGGTAATAATAGCTCAGCCTGTCCTCGCGGGATTCAAAAGACAGCTTGCTGGTCGCCGCGCCGGTCAGCGTGGTGTTGGACCAGCTGCCCGTGCCAGACGCGCTGCGCTGCCACTGCCAGGACACTGTGCCCGCCGTGCCGGAAACATCGGCGGTGAAGGTGACCGTTTCTCCGTCGCGGGCCGGGTCGGGGCTCGCGGTGACCGTGATCACCGGCGGATCCATCCAGGTGACCTTCACGGTCTTGGAATACCATACGCCGTTGTCGTCAGTCACCTGCAGGCGGTAATACTGGTCAATCAGGCTCTTGGTGCCCGTAATGGTCATCTCCGCGGTCTTATTGCCGCTCTGGGAGGAATTGGTCCAGCCGTTTTCACCGTCGGCGCTCTTCTGCCACTGATAGGTGGGAATTCCGGCGGCTCCGGTCACGGTGGCGATATACCGTACTTTCGTGCCCTGGCTGGCCGTCTTCTGGCTGGTCGTCACGGAGATAGCCGGCGCGGTCACCAGCTCCGCCTTGACGGCGTTGGAATACCAGATGCCGTTGTCGTCGATCACGCGCAGCCTGTACTGATAGGACAGCAGATCCTCCGACGCGGTCAGCTTCATATTGGGCGTCGCGTAGCCGTTCTGCGAGGAGTTGGACCAGGTTTGTCCGTCCGCACTCTTCTGCCAGCGGTATTTGGCCGTTCCAACCGTACCGGACACCGAGGCGTTGTAATACACCGTCATGCCTTTGGCCGCCTTGGCCGGACTCACGTTGGCGGTGATGACCGGAGCCACCACGAAATCCACCTTAATGACGTCAGAAAGCCACGTGCCCTTTTCATCCTTCACGCACAGGCGGTACCAGTTAGCCAGCAGGCTTTCGGTAGCCGTGATGGTCATCTTCGCGGTTTTATTGCCGGACTGGGCGGAGTTGCTCCAGCCGCTCGTGCCGTTGGCGCTCTTCTGCCACTGATAGGTAGCCGTACCGTGCGCACCGCTGACCTCGGCGGTGAAGATCACCTTGTCGCCCTGCACGGCCTTTTTCTGGTTGACTGACACCGTGATGTCGGGGGCGTCCACATAATCTACCTTGACGGTGTTGGAATACCAGGTGCCGTTGTCGTCTACCACACGCAGGCGGTAATACCAGTTAAGCAGGTCTTCCGTCGCGGTCAGCTTCATGTGCTCCGTCGCGTAGCCGCTCTGGTAGGAATAGCTCCAGCCGGTCTTTCCGTCCGCGCTCTTCATCCAGCGGTATTTGGCGTTGGCGCCGGCGCCGGTGATCTGCGCGTCAAAATGAACCAGCTGTTTGTCCGAAGCGGTTGCCGTATCCGCCGCGGCGGTGATCACCGGCGGGTCCATCCAGGCGACCTTGACCACGTTGGAATACCAGTAGCCGTTATCGTCCCGGACGCGGCAGCGGTAGTACAGGTCGATCAGGCTCTGCTGGCCGGTGATGGTCATTTTTGCGGTCTTGTTGCCGGACTGGGCGGAATTGCTCCAGCCGGTTTCCCCGTCTGCGCTCTTCTGCCACTGATAAACGACATCGCCGGCCGCCCCGGATACCTCCACCGTGTAATACACCTTGGTTCCCTTGCTGGCCGTCTCCTGGCTGACGGCTGCCTTTACGCCCGCCGCCGGGATCAGCGTGGCCTGCACGGGATCGGAATACCAGGTGCCGTTGTCATCTTTGATGCGCAGGCGGTAGGAGAGGCTCAGCGTCTCCTCCGACGCGGTCAGGGTAAGCACCGGGGTCTGGCTGCTTTCCCCCTTGACGGCGGACCAGGTGGTTTCCTCCTCGCCCCGCTGCTGCCACTGGTAGGTTACCTCGCCTGCCGTGCCGGAGGTGGTGCCGGTAAAAACGGCCTCCGAACCTTCCTGGACGGACGCGGGCTTCACGGCCGCGCCCACCTTCGGCGGGTCCATCCAGGTAACCTTGACCGTGTTGGAGATGGAGTTGCCGCTGTCATCCGTCACCACGCAGCGGTAGTATTTGTCGATCAGGCTTTCCGTCGCGGTGATGGTCATCTTCGCGGTCTTGCTGCCGGCCTGGGCGGAATTGGACCAGCCGCCCTCCCCGGTCGCGCTCTTCTGCCACTGGTAAGTCGCCGTGCCGGTGACCCCGCTGACAGTTGCCGTATAATATACCTTGGTGCCGGAGCTGGCCGTCTTCTGGCTGACCGCCGCGGTAACGGTCGCGTTTCCGTCCGCCAGGACGATCACCTCGGGCTGGGCGTCCTCTTCTTCCTCGGAAGCGGGCTCTTCGTCGGGCGCGGGCAGTTCAGCGGGCGCGGGTTCCTCCGTCGGCTGGGTTTCCTCCACGAACGTCACCCGCACAGGGTCGCTGAAGTACACATTTTCACCGTCCGTCACCCGGCAGCGGTACTGATACTGCAGCCTTGCCTTCGTGGCGGTAAAGGAAAGCTTGTCGGTCTTCGCGCCGGACAGGCCGCAGTCTTCGTACGCGGTCCCCTTCGCGCGCTGCCACTGGTATGTTTCCGCGCCGGACAGGCCTTCGGCCTTCACGGTCAGGACGATCTTTTCGCCGTCCTTCGCCGAGGTGACATTTGCATCAGCAGCGATCCTGACATCAGTGGTCTTTTCGGCGGGGTCGGGTTCTTCGGGTTTTTCCTCCCCGGGCGCTTCGGTGGGCTCCGGCTCAGCGGGGGCCTCGGTCACTTCGGGGGCCGGGGTGGGTTCCGGCGCGGGCGCCTGGGCGGCGGATTCGTCAAAGCCGATGGCCGGCAGCGGATAACCGTCATACACCGGCGGGTTGTTCACCGCGTAGATGATCTGAAGGGCTTTGTTATCCGCCTCGTTTTTGGGCGTCACATCCGCGGCGGCCACATATACGACGACCGCCAGCTTTTTGGAACCGTTCTTATTGACGAACGCGGCCTCCAGCCATTCATCGTCCGCCCGGACGGCGTACACCACGTTTTCCTCCGTGAATACGCCGGCGGGAGCGGCCTTGGAGCTGCTCCGGTAGGCCACAGTGCCCCTGGGCACCGTCACATAGCCCCGGGTAAAGGCGGCCTCGGCCCCCTTTGCCGCGGAGGCAGGGGCGGGCGTGGCCTCCGCCGGCGCCGCGGCCGTGTCAGCGGGCGCGGCGGTCTGCTCCGTAGGGGCCTGCGTGGGGGCTGGCGTTTCCGCAGGCGCGGGGGTGTTCTTTACCACATACACCCGGCCGTCCGGCCCGACTGTGAACATTGGCATGTCCGCCCAGGCGGACGCGGTAAACAGGCTCAGCATCAGCACGACTGACAGCGTGGCGCTCAGTATTCTTTTCATTGCATTTCCTCCCTTGAAGGTTACGTCGATCGGTTAAAGAAAGGATCTTCCTTACTGTCCGGAAAGGGCGTCGAAGTCAAACCCGTACTGCTGCGCGTACGTTTCCGCGTAGCTGCCCGCCCTGCCGTAGATCACCAGGTCGGTCACGCCGCTGAAGGCGTCCGCCGCAATGCTGCCGCAGCTGTAGGGAATATAGATGGCTTCCAGCTGGGCGCAGTTTTCAAACGCGCCGCTGCCGATAGCGGTCACGCCCTCGGGCACCATCACCCGCCGCGCCTTGGTGCTGCGCAGCGCGTGCGCTTTGATCTGCCGGGTGGTAGCGGGGAAGGTGACGTTGGCCGCGCCAAAGGAGGTATCCAGCAGCTTGTAGGGAATACCATTTGCCTTGGCATAGCTGTGTGCGGTGGTGTGGGCCCAGCACTCGATCGTCAAATTGGAGCAGTTTTCGAAAGCACTTTCACCGATGGAAGTCACATTGGACGGTATAATAATAGAAGTCAGCGCCGTGTCATTAGAGAATGTATACTTGCCTATTTTCCTCAGTGAAGTTGGAAGCACGATCGTTGTCAAAGCCGTGCATCTATTAAACGCTACTCCGCCGATCTCGGTCAGTGTATCAGGCAGGCTAACACTGGTCAGCTCCGAACAAAGAATAAATGCACTCTCGCCTATGTACGTGACCCCGTCTTCAACTACTACCGAAGTAATAGAACTACAGAACAGAAGCCAGTCAGGAGTGACATAGTCATACATTTTCCCGCTGCCTGAAATAGTCAGCACCCCGTCCTGATAGCTCCAGGCAGTATTGCCACCGCTATAGCCGCTGGTGATCTTGCTGAAGTTCAGGCGGATATCTGCTGCATTGTCTATACCAATGGTCCCGGCCAGGAGACCGCTGTACACTCCGTTGTACCGCCAGAATTCCTTCGGCTTGATATCACTGATTTCATAGGTGGTTCCATACGGCCATTCTGCGCTGTAATCGGAAACGTCATCAGCGACCAGCTCGCCATTGATATATACATCCGCGGTACCGTACTCATATAGGCCATCCTTCAATTCACCATCTAAGTAACCGTTTAAATCAAGCCAGTAATATTTTTTCGTGAAATTGAGATAGACTACTGCATCGGCCGCATTGATCGTTCCTGCCAAAGAGCCACTGTACACGCCGTTGTACTGATAGCCCGCCGACGGCTTTATATCCTTTATTTCATAGGTTGTTCCATGCGGCCAGCTCGTGCAGTAATCAGAAACGTCATCCGCTACCAGCGTTCCGTTGATATAGACATCGGCTGTTCCGTATTCATACAGCCCGCCGTCAGCAACACCGTCCAAATATCCATTCAGGTCAAGCCTGTAGGAATTGACTGTCCATTGCGCATACAGCGTCTGGTTCGCCGTAAGGGATACCGTTGTGTTGGCGGTGATCTGCGTTCCTCCGCTGGGTTCTGTATACCAGCCATTGAAGGTGTGTCCTGTTCTGGTCGGTGTCGGGAGCGTGCCATAAGTCGATCCGTAGGTAACCGTGGTACTGGCCGGGCTCACGCTGCCGCCGTTAGCGTTGAAGGAAACGGTAAAAGTGGTTTCTTTAACGGTAACTGTGCAGGAGGCCTGTTTACCGCTCGCCGCACTGGCTGTAGCAGTAATCACCGCGGTACCGGCGTTGACGGCCGTCACAACACCGTTGCCGGATACAGTCGCCACCGATGTATTGTTACTTGTCCATGTTACGGTGCTGCTTATTAATCCGCTTGGGGCTACCGACGCTGTCAGTGTCGACGTTTCCCCCTTCTTAAGCGAAAGAGACTGATTGTTTAGCGTTACGGACACATTATCATAGCTTAGCGACGAAGTAGCAGACGCCATCGACCCGCTGCCTGCCGTAAAAGGTATTTGCATGGTCAGCGTACGACCCGCACTGTCTTCTCCTTTTAAAATCCAATAATAATTCCCCGCTTCGCTGCTTTGATCCAGGTACGAAAAACGAACACCGTTATTGGTGTTATCCTTCGTATCCAAAGAAACTATGCTGTAAGTATTTCCGGAGATATTGTGCGACTTCGGCCCGGATATTGTCGTCCCGCTTGTACTGACTATACTTGTTGTAATTTTCGTAAGCTGATGATCAGAATCAGTGCGGAGTGTACCACTCGAGAGATAATAACCACCGCTTGTTCCTATATGATAATAAGTTGGGTGTTTTACATTCACAAATTCAAGTGTAGTAGCTGTAGATTCCGTATCCGTTCCAGGAATAACACACAATCCATGCAAAACTCTATCCGGGTTATAATATGTTGTACCATTATATTCTATCGGACCATCATAGACAGTATTCTTGTTATAGCTTGTAAGGCGTGGAGCCCAAGCATCTTGTACACCCGTATAAATCGCGATATGGAGATGTCTCCCATATTGATTCTCTGTTGTCCCAGATCGGCCAGCAACTCCAATGACCTGACCTGCTTTAACTGAATCTCCTTTCGATACAGAAATTGATAACAGATGCTGATATTCAGAATAAACAGTAGCAGTACCTATCGTATGCTGAATTATCACATATCTGCCTGCTCCATCACTTAGCGTATTTCGTACAGCTATGACACTACCACCATAAATTGCCATAACATTCCATTGATTTGTAGATGAAACATAGTCTTGTGACAGATGCGCTGAAGTATTTGAACTTTCAGATATTATTCTATTTGGAATGAATCCACTATATCCAGATGACTTTTGTAGTCCATTTAGCGGCATCGACCAATTTACAGCCGCATGTGCAGAGTTTTCTTGCCCACAAATTACGAGAAAAGAAATAAAAAGGCAAAGAAAAGCCACTTTAATATAGCATAGCCAACACTTCAGTATCTTTGATGACATAATATACCTCCTCAATTCTTATTTTGCATATTAAATTCCCATTCCCGAAAACGAGCACCACGATGTATGAAAGACCTATAAATATATAATCCGGTCATTTACAGTGGGACTTTCTCAATAAACTATTATAGACTACTCGCAGCGATATTTCACATTTCGTTAGGGCAACACCGTACAAAGCGGCCAAGGGTAGCATAGCAACACAAGATCTTTACGTTCCAAGGTTGAACACGTTTTCGCAGTCGTCAAAGGGATGTTCCGATACCGGAAGACACGATTGTGAGGCTTGCCAAAGGTAGACGCACAACTGCATATGCTGTTCTCCCTGGCGAACCTGGTTCTGGTTGACCGTTTTTCGGTTACGGCCTGATTCAGGTTCCCTTCAAAACGGACAGGCTCGTTGAGTTGACCGGTTATAAAACCCAACCTTCTCAGATTGCCAAACTTGGCGAATTGTACGGTGTTGCCTTAGTATTCTTATATCTCTCTTATTGTCCCGAAAGGGCGACGAAGTCAAACCCGTACTGCCGCGCGTACGTTTCCGCGTAGCTGCCCGCCCTGCCGTAGATCACCAGGTCGGTCACGCCGCTGAAGGCGTCCGCCGCGATGCTGCCGCAGCTGTAGGGAATATAGATGGCTTCCAGCTGGGCGCAGTTTTCAAACGCGCCGCTGCCGATGGCGGTCACGCCCTCGGACACCATCACCCGCCGCGCTTTGGTGTTGCGCAGCGCGTGCGCTTTGATCTGCCGGGTGGTAGAAGGGAAGGTGACAGTGGCAGTGCCGAAGGAGGTATCCTGAAGGATATAAGGAATGTTTTTCTCTTTGGCGTGGCGGTGAGCGGCTGTATGGGCATAGCAGGATATGGTTAGTGATGGGCAATTATCGAACGCATAATAATCGATATACTCTACGCTGGAGGGAATCGTCAGACTGTTGAGCTTTGTGCAGCCGTCAAAGGCACCCCATTCTATGCTGGTAATCCCGTTTGACATACTGACAGAAGTCAGGTTCTCGCAATCCATGAAACTGGCTTCGCCTATCTTGATCACGCCGGATGGAATGACGATAGAGGTCAGCGACGTGTTTTCGAGGAACACTCCCTCACCCATGTCAGTCAAAGAAGAAGGAAGGTTTATTGTCGTCAGGGCATGACAAAATGCAAATGCTTCATTGCCTAACGCTGTAAGCGTATCAGGCAGACTGACACTGGTCAGTGCTGGATAATAATTGAAGGAGCCTGCACCTATATATGTGATACCTTTTTCGACCACCACCGCAGTAATAAAATCGCTGGAAAGTCTCCAGGGACCAGTTGTTTCATATTCATAATCGTACATTCTTCCGCTGCCCGAAATCGTCAACGTCCCGTTCTGATAGTTCCAGGTGGCATTATCGCCGCAGATGCCGCTGGTGATCCGTGAGAAATTAAGATAAACTACTGCATCGCCCGCATTGATCGTCCCTGTCAGCGAACCGCTGTAGACGCCGTTGTACTGATAACCGGTCGCCGGTTTGATATCTGTGATCTCATACGCAGTTCCGTGCGGCCAGTAAGTGTCATAATCGGAAACATCATCCGCAACAAGTGAACCATTGATATACACGTCCGCCGTACCATAGGGGGACAGGACTTGTTTAAACTGGTCATCCAACCCACCGTATAGGGCAAGCCTGTAGCTTTTCGTGGAAAAACTAAGGCGGATATCTACATACTCTTCCCCGATCGTGCCGGACAGAGAACCTTTGTTTACGCCATCACACTGATAGCCGGGCGCCGCTTTGATATCCGTGATCTCATAGGTTGTTCCGCGTGGCCAGCTTGTGCAGTAATCGAAAACATCATCCGCAACCAGTGAACCGTTGATATACACGTCCACCGTACCGTATTCATACAAACTATCCTGCTCTATGCCATCCAGATAACCATTCAAATCGAGTTTACAATCGTCAGAAAGTACTGTAACAGTACATATTGCTTTAACCTCATCTGAATAATTCAGCTTAGCACAAATGGTTGCACTTCCGGGACTTACTCCCATAACAACACCATTTTCATCAACCCGTGCTATATACTCGGAATAGCTTTCCCACGTTATGTAATTAGTAGTGTAAATAGGATTGACGTTTGGGACAAGCTGAACAGAACTTCCAACGTTGACCGTAACGTTCTGATTATTCAGATTGAATTCTTCCGGAAACAATGTAATTACTTGACTTGCACTCTTTCCGCTACCATCTTGTGTACTTGCCGTGATCGTAACTGTCCCTAACCCAACTTGTGTATATGTCGCCCAAGACATTTCTTCATAATAAAGTGTATTTTTATATTTCAGAATATTGTCATCAGAACATGAAAAGGAAATATGTTTGTTTGTAGCATTATCAGGCCAGATAGTTGCACAGATAGATATTTCTCCGTCTTCTCCCAAGCCGTAATATGAAACTGCTTCTGGCGGATTGGCCATGTTATCTGGACCAGTCCCAATGAAAATATCTGTTGCTTTTATTTCATCTTCATATAATTTTGATTCTGTAGCAGCTTTGGTTGACCCATTTGGAACAGCATTAATGGTCATCTTAGTTGTAATAGTTCTTCCTAAATCATCTGTTGCAACTAAAACCCAATAATATATTCCCTGGTTTTCAATCTTTGAAAACTTTTGCCCCATATCAACCGATTGTCCGTTGGAGTCTTTGTTTCCATCAAGCAATTTAATAGGAAAAAAATGCCCAGCTATAGGATAGGCAGACATCATTTGGGATATTTTGTCTCCGTTGCTGTTTTCTATCCATGCATCGAGTGAAGTTAATTCCCGGTTGGACATGACCAACCCGCTAGAAAGATTGAATCCGCTCGAGCTAATAAGATATGTTGCGGGATATTTAATGTTGCGAAATTCCAATGTGCTGGGAGCGCTCATATTTGAGTAATATGCCCCATCAAAAAAAATTTGTGCCGACCATCCGTTATATGATCGATATGTTCCATCAAATTTGTTCATTGGAATCCAGTAATCTAACACACCATTGGCCGTACTCGTTGAAAGCGTATTAAAGCTTGAGAAATCGTAGCATTGTACTCGTTTAACAGTACTACCACAATTAGAATCCAATACATGCAAGTAATATGTCCCACCATGATTTATCCCACCAATAATCAAAAAGTAATGACCACCTGCTTTGCTTTCTCCTTTTGCATTCCATTTCAGATGACCAATAATAACCCCATTTTTAGTAAAATGGGAATCCATCCATGTTTCTGATTTTGTTGGTGTAACTGATATAGCACCATATACAGTTTTTATATATTCGGAATATTTAGTGTTTCCGTCATCCCATGGAGTTCTTGTAATTCTTAATAGTTCTTCAAGGAGCTGGCATTGAGAGGCCCAAGTTGTTTCTTCTATTCCCAACATCCATTGTATAGCATGAGCATAAGTAAATGTACAGCATCCATTAGCTGAAAGATGATCTGTTCCACACTTAAGATTATATGTTTTAGAACCAACAGTAACGCTGTCCATTGCATAATTTTTCTGACCAAATGTATGGATACGGGTAGACGCTTTCGTTTCAGAGAGTGCAGAATGTACGGGAAAAAAACAGATAACACAAAAAATAATTAAGAATAATAACAAAGATAGGAATAACGATTTCGGCCTTGTATTTTCAACCTTACATTGAATGATTGTTGGCTTCTGACATTCATTATTCATCATATGTACCTCCAATTATACAAACGTTTTCTTCAATAATACTACAAGATTAATATTTCATAATAATGACACCTTCATCTTTCGTTTTTTATAAAGTGTACATTTTGATACGACGATAAAGATACTACAAACCTTATACAGTATACTTTATCCTTCGTTTTTTTGCAAGTGAATTTTTACTCTTGATACAAGCTTCCTCCCGGCGGTATTTTTTGTATTTCCGGTAAAACGTGGAGGTGCTCATGCCGCACCGCCGGGCGGCCTCCCGGGCGGGAAGCCGCCCTTCCCCGTACAGCGCCGCGAGACGGTCAAAGTCCGCCGGCAGGGGCAGGGCGGGGCGGCCGAAGCGCACGCCCCGGGCGTGTGCGGCGGCGATGCCCTGGGCCTGGCGGGTTTTGATATGCTCCCGCTCGGTCTGGGCCACGAAGCTTAAGATCTGCAGCACCAGGTCGGCGATAAAGGTGCCCATCAGGTCCTTGCCCCGGCGGGTGTCCAGCAGGGGCATGTCCAGCACGCAGATGTCCGCGCCGATCTCCCGGGTCAGTACGCGCCACTGGTTCTGGATCTCCTCATAGTTGCGTCCCAGGCGGTCGATGCTCAGCACGTACAGCACGTCCCCGCGGCGCAGACGCCTGAGCAGCCGCCGGTACTTCGGCCGGTCAAAGTCCTTGCCGGACTGCTTGTCCACAAAAATCCGCTCCCGGGGGACCCCCCAATCCCTCATGGCGCGCAGCTGCCTGTCCTCGTTTTGGTCCTGGCTGGATACCCGGACGTATCCATACACGTTGCTCATTCCGTATACTCCTTTCCCCCGGTTCCCAAACCCCGGCCCTTTCGCCGTTTCACAGCGATCCGCTGTGCCGGTGTTCATGCCGGTCGGTTTTCCCGCGAGCATAGAATCCGCCGTATGTTCGGCTTGTGACACAGACAGAATAACACGATTCTTCCGCCCGGCCCGCCGTAAAAACCTTTGATGAAAAGCTCTTGAATGAAAAGCTCCTGAAATAGGAAACTCAGGGATTGTCAGCTCGCCGCGTTATGTGATAAACTTGTCCCATACTGTCCGCAGTACAGCAGGAAGGAAGAGACAGTAAAACTACGATCTGATGCAAGAAGGAGGCGTCACCATGGCTGAAACACTGGTCACCCATCATCATCGCTGTGACGGACAGGGCGCTTCGGGACAAGCTTTCCGCCATGAACGCCGCCATAATGGGCGCGGACATGGATCCGTTCTACGGCGCGCCGGAGCTGCTGATCGTATTGGCCAATAAGGATGTGCCTACCTACATCTACGACGGCAGCCTGGTCATGGGCAACCTGATGAACGCCGCGGCGGATCTCGGCATAGCCAGCTGCTGGATCCACCGGGCAAAGGAAGAGTTTGAGAGCGAGGAAGGAAAAGAGATCCTCCGGTCTCTCGGCATTGCCGGGAACTATGAGGGAATCGGTCATCTGATTCTGGGCTACGCGGCGAAGGAAAACGCGGATCCCGCTCCCCGGAAGGAAAACTACGTTTACACCGTGTGATCCTCGTAAGCCGGGGTCAGTACGGCCCGGATGATCATGGGCAGGTCAGGAGAAGGGATCGGCCATGAAAAGATTACTGCTCATCGTGCTCATGCTCTCACTGTTTTCTGTTGCTGCCGGGGCAGAAGCGTCTTATGAAGAATTCAGGATCCCGGCAAGCCTGGGAAACCTTTACGGGGTCCTTCAGATGCCCGAGAAGGAGGAGCCTGTTCCGTTGGTGATCATGTGCCACGGGTTCGGCAGCAGCTACATCTGGTCTCAGGATTATTCGGACTTTTTTGTGAAGGGCGGATACGCCGTTTTCGGCCTGGATTTCTGCGGCGGCGGCATCATCAGCAAAAGCGACGGAACGATGCTGGACATGTCCGTGCTGACGGAAGCGAAGGATCTGAACGCGGTGATCGATTTCTTCCGGGACGATCCGCGTTTTTCCGGCATCATTCTCCGGGGGGAAAGCCAGGGAGGGTTCGTCGCGTCCTACGTGGCGGCCGAACGGCCGGAGGATATCCTGGGGCTGGTGCTCGAATACCCGGCCTATGTCCTCCAGGACGACGCGAAGCGGAGGCAATTGCCCGATGGGTCGTTTCCTGAAGTCAGCAAATTGCTGGGCATGCAGATCGGCCGGGTATACAGTGAGGATGTCACATCCTTTGATATCTATGAACACATGGCGGCGTATGAAGGACCGGTGCTGATCCTCCACGGGGACGCGGACCGGCTCGTCCCGCTGTGGTATTCCGAACAGGCGGAAAAGGTGTATCAGCATGCGGAGCTGATCGTGCTGCCCGGACAGGGCCACGGCTTCATGCTCTCCGGAAGGGTAACCGCGATGGAAAAAGAGCTGGCCTTTATGGACAGCCTCACAGCAAGGTGAACCATTCAGGCGATGCAGCTCACACCGCCTGAATTTTCGCGGGGGAAAAACCCCGCGGGACGGGGTGTGAATAAAAGTGATAACGAAACAGGATATACATGATTTTCTGAAAGCCGCGGGCATATTGCCCGACGACAAGGTGACCATTCACTGTTCTTTGCGCGCCATCGGAAAAATCGAAGACGGCGCGGACGGCCTGATCGACGCCTTCTGCGGATACCTGCGCGATGGACTCTTTATGGTGCCTACGCACACATGGGATAAGGTTTGCAGGACATCGCCTTTCTATGACGTCAGAACGACTGTTCCCGACATCGGGACTCTTGCGCAGGTGGCGGCTTTCCGGAAAGACGGAGTACGGTCCCTGCACCCGACCCATTCCGTCGCCGTGTTCGGGCGCGGCGCAGCTGCATTTGTCCGGGGAGAAGAAAAATGCGCGTCTCCGGCGCCTCCCGACAGCTGTCTGAGCAGGCTTTACGAAGAAAACGGGAAGGTCCTCCTCGTGGGCGTCGGGCATGAACGAAATACATACCTTCATTCTGTGGATGAGCGGCTCGGGATCCCGGACAGACTGAATCCGGACCCTTTTGAGATCACCATCACGGACCATGACGGGAACACCCTGAAATCCCCGCCTTTTCACACACATTTCACAGCCGCAGCGGACAGGTGTGTTTCAGAATACTATCCTAACTACAAAACGGCCTTCGAATATACCGGAGCCGTGACCTATTCCAGGCTTGGGAATGCGCTGGTATATGTCTGCGACTGCAGAAAAATGACAGATACCTGCAGACGAATTTGGGAAAGAGCTGACCACGATGTCTGCATTTCCGCGCAGCCGATCCCGCAGGCATGGTATGAAGACCCGTAACAGACCGCCCGGCGGCTTATGCGCCCGGACGGCGGAAAATCGGGGCTGCGGCACATTTTCGGTGCTGCAGCCCCGATTTACTGATTCCAAATGAAATGACGGGCCCGTCCTGCCGCAGTCCCTCAGGATATTCCCTGTAAATGCGAATTTGCGCATCAATTGGAAATCGAAAAATCAATTCACGGCACAGCTGCGGGCAGAATGAATGCGCTTCATCCGATGGGGGTGAAGTGTTTTTTATTCTGGAGCATGAAAAGTGCTCATTGAATCCTTTGAAAAGTGCAAAATCAATGCGGGGGATATGATCCTCTCATGTTGCTGCTGAACAATTTGCCGGTGCTTGCGCAAAGTTTTCACTATTACTGAACAATTTGCCTGACTTTGCGCATAATATTCAATTGAAAGTGAAGAAGTCTCCCTGATCGAATAATACCACAGTCTGCATATAATCTCGATTTCATCCCTGATTTGTTTGAGGCACAACGCTATCGTCAATGAGGAGAAGCTGCCATGACATATCCAGACAATGGCAGACAAAAGAATTATTCTGAGCAGTACCTCCTCCCACCCTGCTGCTCCTGACTGCTCCCGATTGCCGCAATATACCGCATTTCGGCAAAAATGACATTGCATTGTTGATTTTGCCGAAGAAGCGTGGTATCATGCAGCTGCATAGAACAGCAGGAGGATTTCCCCGATGTATTATCACAGACAGTTGGAAAAGACCCTCTTGAGGGCGGCGGAGGAGTTCGCGTGCATCACGCTTTATGGGGCCAGGCAGACAGGAAAATCCACTATGGTCAGAACCCTGTTTGACGGAATCGAATATGTGACATTGGATCACAGCCGGGAGCGTTTGCTGGCCTCAGAGGATCCTGAGCTGTTTCTTGAGTCGCACACCGTGCCTCTCATCATCGATGAAATTCAGAAAGTACCGGAGTTGATGGAAGCTGTCAAAATCCGAATTGATGAAGCCAAACTGAGCAATGTCAGGACGGGAGCGAAAACCGGGCTCATGTATATTCTGACCGGTTCCAATGCGCATGAAATCAGAGAAAAGGCTTCAGAAACACTTGCGGGAAGAACGGCGATCATTGAAGTCACCTCTCTGTCGGAAAGTGAAAAAAGGCAGGTCGAGGGAAACGACTTTTTTCCGGATATCCATGTTCTCATGAGCAAAAAAGAAAAGCTTGCGGCAAAAAACAGGTTTGAGGTGTTTACAGAGATCTATCAGGGCGGCATGCCTGAATACTGGATCGATAAGCCGGACAGAAACACGTTCTTTGAAAGCTATATCTCCACTTATCTGGAAAAAGACGTGAGCCGTTTGATCAATGACGTCAGACTGAATGATTTCAGGAAGTTTATGATGATCGCCGCACTTCGCACCGCGCAGCAGCTTGATTACACCGAAATCGGCAATGCGGTGGGGATCGATTCAAGAACAGCAAAAAAATGGGTTTCCGTTCTGGAATCATCAGGAATCATCATGCTCCTGCATCCTTATGCCACCAGCCTTTCCAAACGTATCATCAAATCACCGAAGTTCTATTTCCTGGATACCGGATTGTGCGCATATCTCTGTGGCTGGTCTGATGCGAGAATGCTGGAAGCGTCTGCAATGGCCGGAGCTTTTTTTGAGACTTATGTGGTCAGTGAGATCGTCAAAAGCATCCGCAACAGCGGAAAAAGAATGGAGTATACGCTGTATTATTACAGGGACAGAGATCAGAAAGAAGTAGATATTCTGTATATCAGGGATCAGAAGATCTTTCCGATTGAAGTGAAGAAAGGAATCGGCAGGGATAGAGCGGATAAAAACTTCAGGATTCTCGAACAATACGGGATGCCGGTTTCAACCGGTCTGATTATTGATACGGGGGATCGTATCATCCCATTGAACAGGGATGCTTATTACTGTCCGGTCGGCATGATCGGACTGTGACGGAAACAGAACAGCGTAAGTGCAGCTCCGGTCCTGGTCTCCACAATAGTACCCCCTCCCGCCTTACTGCTGTTTTTACTGCATTTGACTGCTCCATCCTGCCGCGATCTGACGGTTCTCAGCAAAACCGCCCGAAAGCCGGCCCGGAATAAACCTCCCGGTGCCTGGCGCAAATCGCGGCAAATCGGGGCAAACTGACACGATTCAGGAGGCAAAACCCTTATGATCAAGATCTTATTCATCTGCCACGGCAACATCTGCCGAAGCCCCGCGGCGGAAATGGTATTCCGCCAGCTGCTTGAACAAAACGGCCTTCAGGACCGGGCGGAGGCCGCCAGCGCGGCGGCCACGGCGGAGGAGATCGGCAACGACATATATCCGCCCATGCGCCGGGTGCTTTTGGCGCACGGCGTTCCCTGCCCGCGTCGCGCGGCCCGGCAGATCACCCGGCAGGACTACGGCCGCTATGACCTGCTGATCGGCATGGACGACGAGAACCTGCGGGATATGCGCCGCGTTTTCGGCGGCGACCCGGACGGGAAGCTTTCCGCCCTGATGAGCTGGGCCGGGTTTCCGGGCCGCTCCGTCAGCGACCCCTGGTACACCAGGGACTTTGAGAAGGCCTACCGGGACATTGAGCTGGGATGCCGGGGACTTCTGGAAAATGTTACTATTCAGCCAAAGGCTGAATAGTAACTGGGACGGGGATTTCATCCCCTTCCCACGCTTTCCCCTGAACGTTTTTGTCTGCAGTGCCCTTTAGGCACTGCAGACAAAAACGTAATGAAGAAATCGCTAGCGCGATTTCGTCCTCCCGGCGTACATGCCGCCGGTGCGGATCATCAACGAGGGTGTTCCCCCTCTCCAGGGCCTACCGGCCCGTTCGTCGGTGAAAACGATCCACAGGATCGTTTTCCGGGCCCTCCTCACCCCCTCGCTACGGTATTCTATCCCTCCAACCCCGTCGCCCTACGGGTTCGCCTGAGGCGAATCCGCCGAATGAATCGGCGGACTCAGGGGTTTACGGGAACAGAATACCAGCTTGGGGTCTCAATGATCATAGGTGAATTGCAACCGGAAAATATTACAAAATTTTAACAAATGTTTCAAACTTATTGAAGATTTCCTCTTGTTTGGTTATAATGTCTCTGTATGCATCCTTCATGGAAAGAGAGGGATTTTTGTATGAAAACCATGCTTCGGGCGATCAGTCTGGCACTGGTGCTGTTATTGACCATTCCCCTGATGCCCGCGGCCCAGGCCGCCTACGGCGTCGTATATATCCCGGAAAGCGCCTATGACCTGGACCTGCCGGACAGGCCCAATCCCGGCTGGGAGGAACTGGAATTCGGCTGGGATCCGTTTTTGACGGGCATGGCCGGCTGCCGCGCCTGGGTCCGCTGGGAAAACGTGCAGCTGCCCTATACCGCGGCCGATACGGAATACGTGTGTTCTGTTTCCGCCACATATCCTGAGGGCAACTATATCGTGGCCGTCACCGCCTATTACCGCAACGACCGTGAAAAGACCCTGATCAGCTACAAGATCACCTACCAGACCAACGAGTTCGAGTTTTACACCATCTACTACTTCGGCCACAACTACCGCGAGCGTACGGGCGAGGAGCCCCGGCTGATCTACCTGACGGACGAGGAAAAGGCGCAGGCGTGGTATAAAACGGACGACTATAAGCAGGATACATACGAAGAACGGCAGGCTGCCCGCCTCAAGCAGAAGGCCATCGACATGCAGTACGGCCAGGCTGAATATGAAGATCAGCAGGAGGACGTGTATTATTACGACTCAGCTGAACAGAAGTATAAGCCTGCTACCCTTGACGCGTATTATGACACGGCCTCCGGCAAGTATAAGTACAATACGCTGACCCCGCAGGATCTTAAGAATAATAATAAGTACTACATGATCGATACCTACTTCACCCCCAGTCCCGACGCGATCTACTACGGCGAATACACCAACGGCTTCGTGGTGTTGCGCAACGGCAGCGGCAAGTATTTCGGCACCGCCAACTGGTTTGAGTGGGATTACTACACCGGCGCCGTCACCCGCTCCCCCCTGGAAGGCCTGCGCCGCCTGTTCTCCTTCCCCAGCCCCCGCGTGCGCGAGCGCTACGAGGCCAACGAGGAATAACCCCTTCGGCTTACAGCTTCTCTCTCCTTTTTGCAGGCCCCGCCGAAAAACGGCCGGGCCTGCTTTTTTGCGGTATAATCAATAAAAAACGCGCCGCCCGGAAACGCATCATCCGGGCGGCGCGTTCTTTTTCGGTTACAGCTCCCTGATCACCATATCGGGCAGACCGCAGCGATCCAGCACCTCGCGGAAGCCGACCACGCAGACGGCGCCGTCATGGGTGGTCTGGCGCAGGGCGGGCAGCCAGTTAAGCAGGTCTTCCTTTTTCATGGAGATGATCTCCTGCCGCTCCTGGCGGCGGCGTTCGTCGGTGATGCCGCACAGCCAGCGGATATCGGCCAGGATGCCCTTCTGGCGGGGGGTGGTCAGGGGGTTCATCTGGCCGATGGTGGAGATGATGAACTTGGTCAGGTCCTCCCCGCTGCTTACGAAATCGCGGATAAAGGCTTCGGTGTCCCGGAAGGCCTGCAGGGAGTGCGCGGCGTCCGGGTCGCGGTAGGAGCTCATGGCCACCCGGCCCGCGGCCCCGATGCGGGCGGAAACGCCGTAGGCGCCGCCCTGCACCCGCACCGTGTTCCACAGACAGGCGAAGGTCAGTATGTTGGCAAGCACAGCGGCGGTGCCGTTGTAGGTGAGCCCTGCATCAGAAAGGCTGCCGCCCACAGCGGCAAAGCTGATCTGGGCGGGGATCAGGATGCCCTCCTGCCGGGGGCCCTCATAGCGGTAGCAAGCGGCCTGGGGCGCTGGCTCGCCCTGGGGCAGGCCGGCAAGGAATATGCCGGGATCGGCCTGGCCGCCGCTGCTCAAAGACAGGGTGAGCCGGCTGCGGCACACGGCCGCGCGCAGCGCCTCCTGCCAGAAACGGGCCTGGGCGGACAGACTGGTGTTTCCCCTGGCCAGGTCCCGCACCAGCCACACCTGGGTCAGGCCGTTCAGCGCCTCGCTGACCGCGCCGGCGGCGCTGTAGCTGGCCTGCGTGCGCAGCTGGCCGTAGCGGTTGCCGGCCATCACGACCGACTGCTTCAGGTCGTCGTCCGTCTGCAGAAGGATCTCGCGGATAAGGGCTTCCTGGGTGAGATCCGTTTCAAGCAGGATCTCGCGGATGAGGCCGGCAGCCTGCTCCGCGTATTCCTTGAGGCAGGAGCAGCTGACCGTAAGCCACGGCGAGGCCTGTTCGCTCTGGTCCACCCGGGCGGTGACTTCCACAGAAAAGTCCAAAGATCCGGTGTACAGGCGGATGAGGCGCTGCAGTTCGGTCACGGAGTGACGCTTTGTCGGGAGCTCGGCCAGCATTTCGGTAAGAACGGACAGGCGGGCAAGCTCGTCCAGCGACCGGTCGGCCAGGGAAAAATACATCCTTACGTGCACGATATCCCCGCAGGGCACCCGGTGGGAAAGCACGGTGACGTCGTCCTGGTCATAGGCAAAGGTATCCACAAATTCAGGCTCGGCGCTGACGGCGCTTAACGGCAGCGCGGGCAGGGTGGAAAGCTGCTCCTGGGAATCCGGCGTCTGCTGCCATGAGGTCAGCTGCCTGTTTTCCTCGATCACCCGGTCCTTTTCATCCTCCGTCATGGCGCTGAGAACGGCGTTGAGCCGCCTTTCCTCCGCCGCGCGGGTCTTTTCGCCCAGGGAGCCGTCGGGCAGAAGGATCAGCTGCTGCAGGTCGTCCTCGCGCAGCAGAAGCTCCTCCAGCATTTCTTCATACCACCGGGTGGACAGCTTGTCCTTAAGCGCGCTGATCACGTCGTCGCTGGTCAGATACAGCAGCGGATCCCCGCCGTACAGCCAGCTGTTCAGCGCCAGTATCGCCCGCACCAGGCCCTGGGGTTCGGTAGGCTCCTTCAGGCGGAAGGCCAGGCGGTTGATGGCGGCCTTCAGTTCCTCCCGGTCGATCCCCTCCCGGACGATCTTCAGCGCCGTTTCCCTGACCAGCGCGCGGATGCGGGGGATCTTATTCTCCTGCGTGTTGCGCACCCAGAAGGTGAAGGCCTCCTGGGCGATGCCGTCGTTCAGGCCCATGCTGACGTCCTGGCAAAGCCCCTCGTCCAGCAGGGGGCGCTTTAAGGGCGTGTCGTTGCCCGAGCAGAGCACGTCCGCCAGTATGCCGGCGCCGTACTGGGCCAGCTTATCCTGATGGCCGCCGAACAGCTTGCACAGCATCAGGTGGGTCTTGTCCTGCGGATCCTCTCCCTGGGCGATCTCGTAGGGGCGGATATACGAGGCCGCCATCTTGGGCGCCTGGGGAGCGATGCTGAACACGTTCCCCTGCTTATGGAAGCGGGACAGGTAGCTGTCGATCAGCCTGAAGGTCTTTTCCAGGGGGATCTGGCCGTCCAGCCAGATGAAGGCGTTTTCGGGATGGTAGAAGCGCCGGTAGGTTTCGATGAACTCTTCGTAACTCAGGTCCGGGATGGCCTCCGGGTCGCCGCCGGAATTGAAGCCGTAGCAGCTGTCCGGGAAGAGGACGCGCAGGGTCTCCTGCTCCATGACGTCGTCCACCGCGCTCATGGCGCCCTTCATTTCGTTGAACACCACGCCCTTGTACAGGGGCTTGTCCTCCCGGGAGGGCCATTCGATATGCCAGCCCTCCTGGCGGAAGATATTGGGGTTTTTAAGGATCGCCGGGGAAAATACCGCGTCCAGATACACCTCCGTCAGGTTCAGGAAGTCCTGCTCGTTGAGGCTGGAAACGGGGTACATCGTTTTGTCCGAAAAGGTCATCGCGTTCAGGAACGTATTCATGGATCCCTTCAGCAGCTCCACGAACGGTTCCTTGACGGGGTATTTTTCGCTGCCGCACAGCACGGAATGCTCCAGGATATGGAACACGCCGGTGTTGTTTTCGGGCAGGGTCTCAAAGGCGATGGAAAACAGCTTGTTTTCCTCCGGGCTGTCAAAATAGCACAGCTTCGTGCCGGCCTGCTCGTGCTCCATTTCCACCAGCTCCGCGCCCAGCTCCTCGATCCTGCGCACCCTGTTCACCACAAAGCCGTGGAATTTCTGTCCTTCCTGCCAGATCATTTTTTCTGTCTCCTCTGATGTTTTTATTGTTCGGCCTGTCCGGTGACGGGGCAATTTCCGCGCCCTGTTCTGCCACAGGGGAAACGACGACGACGCATGGCCTTCAGGCCCCATTAAAACGAAGGTTTTTCTGCCGCTCCGTGCGCCTGACGGTAAAGAGCCCCGTCAGTTCCTTCCGCCGGTCCGCCGATCCGTTTCCCCTTTGCTTTCTCCCCGCCTGCCAGGCGATCATTGCTCCAACCGATTGTAACGGCTTTATGAAAGAATGTCAAGAAACCGGAAAGGAAACGACGCTCCTTCCGGCAAAAAAGCCTGTTCGTCCGAGGCTGACCCGGACATGCTATTCAGTTATACTCAGGAAGATACAATGCTTGTCCTCCGCCTTGGTGCCGCCGCCTGGCTTACTTCACTCAAACCGTATTTTCCTGCATAAAGGATAATTTGGTCAAATTTATGACTATTTTAACATCTTTCGCTCGGCAGATGCGGGATCATCCGGCTGTCCTGCTGCCGCCTGCTCCGCCCCTTCCCCTTTCCCCCTCCGCGGCTCCCGCCCGGCAGCCGGCGGCTGTGGATAACTTTGTTACAAAAGTGTAAAAATCCCCCGAAATCCTGAAAATCCGGCGTTTTTCCCCGAAAAACTGTGGATAACTCTGGGGATAATGTGGAGAATATTGCGAAAATGTCATTTTTTATAGGCGCCGTTTTTATGCAGCGCAGCCCGGCACGCGGCACGAAAACCCGGCGTTTCCGGCGGACGCGCTGCCGCACACCGCATGAAAAGGCTGAATAAAACCCGCCGGAGCCCCTGTGGAAAAGCCGTACCGGTCACCCGGCGGTTCATATTTCCGTAACATTTCCGCCGGTATCAGCGGTCGGCTGCCTGTGAATGCTGTTGACGGCGGGGCCCGTTTCGGCTATCATAGACAGGAGCATCCAGTGTATTGCGGCGGAAGGAGAATCTGCGTGTATCAGGCGGTCATTTTCGACATGGACGGGGTATTGACGGACAGCGAGTCCCTTGGCGTCAGGGTCATCCGTCAGGCGGGGAGCGAAATGGGCTATGACATTCCCGAAGAGCTGGTGCTTTCCACCCTGGGCCGCACCTTTGACGACAGCCGTCAGCTCTACCTGCGCGTGTTCCCGGATATGGACGTCCGCGCCCTGTTCGACCGCTTCGGGGAAATGATGATCTCCCTGGCCCGTGAGGGCCGGGTGCCGCTCAAGCCCGGCGTGCATGAAATACTGGACACCCTGGACGCGCTGGACATCCGCCGGGCGGTCGCCTCGTCCAGCGGACCCAACGCCATAAACGCCTACCTGACCGGAGCGGGCATACTGGACCGATTTGACGCTGTCGTCAGTGGCCGCGACTGCCGGCGCTCCAAGCCCGCGCCCGACATTTTTCTGCTGGCCGCCGAGCGTCTTCAGGCGGACCCTTCGCGCTGCCTGGTGATAGAGGACAGCCCCAGCGGCGTCCGCGCCGGCCGCGCCGCCGGCATGACCGTCTGCATGGTGCCCGACCTGATCCCCTTTGAGGAAAGCCTGGCCCCCTGCTGCGATTTCGTTTTGCCCGGCCTGTCTGCCGCGGCGGAAAGGCTGCGCCATGGCTGAAGCGATCCTGTGCGTAGGGCGGCTCAAGGAAAAATACTGGCGCGATGCCGCCGCCGAATACGAAAAGCGCCTGACCCGGCTGACCCGCCTGGAGGTGATCGAGCTGCCCGATCTGCCCGAGCCTTCAAACGCCTCCGATCAGGACCGCGAAAGGATCAAAACCCGGGAAGGCCAGAGCCTTCTTAACCGCCTGCGGCCCGACGATTACGCCGTGGCGCTGTGCATCCGGGCCCCGGAATGGAGCAGCGAAAAGCTGGCCTCCTTTTTGGCCGGGCAGGATCAGTCCGGCAGAAGGACGGTCTTCCTGATCGGCGGCTCGCTGGGCCTGTCCGACCAGGTGCTTAAAAGGGCGGACGCCCAGCTTTCCATGTCGCCGATGACCTTTCCCCACCAGCTGGCCCGGGTCATGCTGCTGGAACAGATCTACCGCGCCCGCAAGATTCTGGCGGGGGAGCATTATCACAAATAAAATGTGACTGTTCAGTTTCACTGAACAGTCACCGCATGGGGGACTTGCGTCCCTCTCACCAGCATTCCCTATACAGGCAGCTTTTGCGGGTGCTCACCCAGGTAACCCAGGGCCTGCCGGCCCGTTCGTCGGTGAAATCGGTCCACCGGACCGATTTCCGGGCCCTCCTCACCCCATCCGGCGAATGAATCGCCGGACTTAGGGATCCCACTTCACAAAAGATCGCTTCGTGCGTCACTTTATCTGCACAACTGAAATTCTACAATAAAATGAGGTATCACGATGGAATACAAGGAACTGACCGTTTCCACCACCACCTTCGGGGCGGATACGGTGTCGGCGCTGCTGATGGAAAACGGGGCGGCGGGCACCCAGATCATCGACCGCAATGACCTGCCCGACCCCGATCATCCCGGTAAAAACTGGGAACTGATGGACCGCGCCCTGATCGACCAGGCCCCTGAGGATGTCCTGGTCAAATGCTGGCTGCCCGAAAACGAGGCCCTGCCCCTGACCGAGCGGATCCGCGGCGCGCTGGACGCCCTGCGGGCCCGGGATCAGGAGGGCGCGCTGGGGCCGCTGTGCCTGTCCCTGGACACCATCCGCGAGGAGGACTGGGCCGAAAACTGGAAAAAGTACTTCAAGCCCTTCCGCGTATCCGAGCATCTGGTGGTCAAGCCCACCTGGGAAACTTGGGATAAGCAGCCCGGCGACCTCATCATCGAGCTGGATCCGGGCATGGCCTTCGGCACCGGCACGCACGAGACCACGGCCCTGTGCATCGCCCTGATCGAAAAATACTACCGGGGCGGGAAACTGCTGGACGTGGGCACCGGCTCCGGCATACTGGCCATCGCCGCGGCGCTGCTGGGCGCCACGGACGTGCTGGGCGTGGACATCGATCCGGACGCCGTCCGCGTCGCCCGGGAAAACGTCGAAAAAAACGGCCTGGAGGGCCGCGTCGTCATCCGCCAGGGGGACCTGCTCAAGGGCCTGCGCGAGACCTTCGATTTCGCCGCCGCCAACATCCTGGCTCCGGTCATCTGCATGCTGGCAGGGCCGCTTACATCCCACCTGAAGCCGGGGGGCCTCTTCGTCTGCTCCGGCATCATCGAAGAAAGCGCATCCGAGGTCGAAAGCGCCCTGCTTTCCGCCGGCTACGAGATCCTGGACAGCCGCCGCAAAGGGGACTGGCATGCCTTCGCGGCCAGGAGGTTGTAAAATGCACCGCTTTTTCGCCGAGCGCACCGGGCCCGCTGCCGCCCGCCTGCCGGAGGGGGAAGCCCGCCACGCCCTGACCGTTTTACGGCTTTCCGCCGGGGACCAGGTTCAGCTGATCCTGGAGGAGACCCTGTTTTCCGCCGTCATCACCTCCGTGTCCGACGGCGTTCAGGCCCGGCTTGTTTCCGCCCTCCCCTCGCCCGAGCCCTCCGTCCGCGTGACCCTGCTCCAGGGCCTTCCCAAGGCGGACAAGATGGACTGGATCGTTCAGAAATGCACCGAGGCCGGCGTTTTCAGCATCGTGCCCGTGCAGATGCCCCGCTGCGTCGCCAAAACGGACGCCAAAGACGGCGCCCGCAAGGCCGAGCGCTGGCGCCGCATCGCCCTGGAGGCCGCCAAGCAGTCCGGCCGCACGCACGTGCCGGACGTGAGCGCGCCCCTTTCCGCGGCACAGGCCGCCGCCTCCCTGCCCCGGGATGCCCTTAAACTGGTGCCCTGGGAGGAGGAAAAGGCCGTCCCGCTCTCCCGCGCCCTCATGGAGCATCCGGACAGCCGCAACATCTGCCTGATCATCGGCCCCGAGGGCGGCATGGGTGAGGACGAGATCGCCGCCTGGAAAAACATGGGCGCCCTTCCGGTCACCCTGGGCCCCCGCATCTTCCGCACCGAAACCGCCGCGCTGGCCGCGGTGCTGCTGACGCTGAACGCGTTTCACGCGTATGACTGACGGCAATTATAGGTTCAGATAATAGATCAGAGTTAAAAGTGTTGAGAATCTTTTCTGTATATGAAAAAAATGAGCTATCTTAAGTTTGATATATCAAATACTTCGGAAAACAACATGTAGAGATTGGTGATGGCATGATGATAAAAAATATAATAATAAAAGGAGCAAGACATATTGTTGGACAAGCTGTTCTAAATAAGGCTTCTGAATTATACGCTGATTATGCAAACAATGTTAACTCCAAAGAAACACTTGTTAATCGTAGCAAGGCACAGTATATACTTTTTGCAAAACTGCGATTAACAACAATTAAACGGGGTTTTTTTGTAACAGATGAAAACAACGAAAAGAAGTATAGTGTAAAAACAGGCTTCTCATTTTTGAGTAACCAGTCAATAAAATTGTATGATTCCAAAGGAAAGAGCATTGGATATGTTAATATCTCAAAAAATATAATCACAAAGAAAAAAAGATACAAGGTATTTACTGATAATAAATTGATAGGAGAGATAAACAGAAAATTATCTCTGGGTATGAATTGGGATTTTACCATTGGGAAGGAAAGATTAAATGTAACTGGAAATTTTCTCAGATCACACTATACTGTTTTAGATTCAATGGGCAAAACAATAATATCCATTCATGAAGCATATGAGGAAAGAGATACATATGTCATTGAGTATTTTGATTTTCAACATGAGGTAATAGGATTATTGATAATGATGGCTATCGAACTTGTTCATTCAGGGAATTAAACGACGATACATCAAAAGTGATTGAAATAGAAAAATATTTATATTCTCCACAATAATGAGAGCTGGAGACCTTCGTTATGATTTAAGAGCCTTGTAAATCATGCGGATGATAATAAAAATGCTCCCACCAGGAGGCCGCCCATATTTTGAGGGTAACTTTCGGATGGGAGCAAGAGATTTTTAGAATACTGTGAAGGGATATAAACGGGGGCAGACTGTCAATCTGTCTGTCCTTATATTTCAAGATTAGGTTTTGGATCGGGGAAGCTGTACGACTTGAGAAGCAGTTATCCTGTCACATCTCGGGTTGGGGCAATCCATTTTACTGACAGGCGCGGCGGTCTTTGCCGCGAGGATTAACAACACAGCAGAAATTCGTAGGGAATAGGTCAATCCTCGTAATAGCCGTTATCCTTGCGGGCAAAGATCCCGCGGGAAAAATACGCCACCATGGCCTGGGCAAAGGCCTGGAAATTGTATTCCTCCAGCGCGCGGACGATAGCCTCCGCCCGCTCCTTTTCAGGCAGCTCGGGCGTCTGACAGCCCTCCTTCTGCCAGGTGCGCTGAAGCCCGTCCACGGCGTTCAGCAGGTCCCTGAGCACCCGGTTGTCCAGCGCGCGGAAGAGGACCTGGTGGATGGCGTGATGCGCTTGGAGGGCTTCCTCGCCCTGCTCCGCGACATTCAGGTCGTTGACGCAGGCCCTGAGCTTCGCCACATCCTCACGGGAAATGTTCTGGAAGGCGGGCCGCATGTAGCTCAGTTCCAGCGTCTTCTGAAGCCCGGCCAGCTCGTCGCGGCGCTGCGCCATGTCGTCGCTGGAAAAGCACAGGACATTTTGCAGTATGAACTCCAGGTTAAACTCCCTTACCTCCGTGCCGCGTCCGGGACAGGCCTCGATCAGTCCCATCACTTCCATGCTTTTGATAGCTTCCCTGAGTACGTTGCGGCTGACCCCGAGCTTCTGGCACAGTTGCTGTTCCGTCGGCAGCAGGTCGCCGCGCTGCAGGTTGTTGTCCACCATGTACTGGCGGATCTCCCGGAAGACCTGCATATATAGCTTTTCGCCGTGATGACTGCGTTCCATAAGGAACCCCCGTTTCTCGGTAGGCGGGACAGTGGGAAAGATTCCACCCATAATATAGCACAGAAAAAATCACGTGTCAAATAAATAGTCAGATTTGGCCAAATTGAGCCACAATTTTAACGTTTTTTCCCATGTCTCCGCCATCACGGCAAAAGCTGTGTTTATAATGGACCGTATTCTATAACGCCGTGTTCTGAAAGGCCGTTTTCAAAAAGCCCCTGGTCCATAAAAAAGCGCCAGGGCGTCCGTTCCCGGGGCGGCGGAACCAGGGCGCTGACCGCACGCCGCCCGTCCTCCGGGTCGGGAAAACGGAGGCTTTCACACCACAGCGCCGGCCCTTCGCAGGGCCTTTTCCCGCCGTAGCGCCTGTCTCCCATGACGGGCAGGCCACGGGAGGCGCACTGCAGACGGATCTGGTGGGTGCGGCCAGTCTCAAGCGCTATGCGCAGCAGGCACAGCCCGTCCTTTTGCCCCAGCGTTTCGTAGCGCAGCGCCGCCTCGCGGACGCCCTTTCGCGCGCGGGAGACCGTGTAGGCCTTGCGGCGGGAACGGTCCCAGTACATCAGGTCCGTCCAGCGGCCTTCGGGCGCGTCGGGGCAGCCCTCGGTGACGGCCAGGTAGGTCTTGTCCATCCGTCCATCCGATATCAGGCTGGACAGTGCGGCGGCGCAGGCCCTGCTCAGCGCGTACACCATGACGCCGCCCGTACCCTGATCCAGACGGTGAACGGGCAGCACCCCGGACGAATCGGGCAGGGAAAGGGTCCGGGCGATCAGCCCGGGCATGCCGGGGCTGGCCTCCGTCCCCTCTTCGGAGGATACGCCCGCGGGCTTCACGCACACGATAAAGCCGTCCCTTTTCAAAAGCACCGTCAGCTTCTCTTCATTCATGATGCATATCCCACAGTTCATTCAGCGCCCGGCGGGTACGGCCTTCAAAGCCCGTCACCGTCTCCGCGGAAAAAAGGGAATCCAGCACGGCCTCCTCGGCGCACTCCGCCGCCGCGCGGAACACGAGGTCCATTTCGTCCTCGTTGAGCCGCTGACAGGGCTGCACCAGCCCGTCATCCTCCCTGGGGATACGGTTGGCCGTGGAAAAGCCCACGAACACCTCCCCGCTGCCGTGGCCGACAAAAGAGCCCAGGCGGATCAGCCCCACCGGCAGGCGGCGCAGCACGCGTCTGAGCTGCCGGTCGGTGGCGGGCAGATCGGTCGCCAGCACCATGACGCAGCTTCCCTTGTCCGGAAGGCCTTCGGAGAGGATCTTTTCCAGCTGTTCTCCGACGGGGCGGCCGCCGATGAGCAGATCGGACAGTCTTCCGTGGTTGGTCATCGCCAGCACGCCCACCGTAAAGGTCCGCCCGTCCGCCTCGATCAGGCGGGAGGCGCTGCCTATGCCGCCCTTCAGCCCGTGGCAGGTCATGCCCCGCCCCGCGCCTACGGCCCCGGTGGCAAAGTCCGCCCGCGCGCTTCCGATTGCCGCGAAGACCTCCTTTTCGCCCAGGACACGCTCTTCGATATCGTTGAGCGAGGCGTCGTTGCACTCCAGCACCACCGGGTTCAGCGTGCGGATCCTTTCTCCCCGCTCCCGCGCGTTTTCAACCGCCCACGACACCAGGCCGTCGTGCACCTTCCCCACGTTCAGGGTATTGGTCAGGGCGATGGGCGTTTCCAGCTGTCCCAGTTCCTCTATCTGCATAAGCCCCAGGCTTTTGCCAAAGCCGTTGAGCACCGTCTGCGCGCAGGGGAGCTTATTTTCATATGGGTCGTCCGCGCAGGGCAGCACCACCGTGACCCCGGTCTCGTGCCGGCCGGTGCTCAGGGTAAAATGCCCCACCGTGACCCCTGGCACGTCGCTGATGCGGCGGAGCCTGCCGCTGGGCAGACGGCCTACAGTAAGTCCCGTATCCTCAAACCGCATGACTGTCTTTTTCTCCTTCCGACTGTGTTCGATCCGTCTGTGTCAGCCGCCCAGGGGCGGCAGGGTTTCCGTGCGCTTTTCCCTGCAGCGGGTGCAGGTGTATTCGATCAGCCCGGGCTGTCCGGCCGCGGGCTGCGTGATCACCCGGCCATCGTCAAAGGCGTGGCCGGCGGCGGGCAGCACGGCGTCCTGATGAACGTGGACGGTCTTCCCGCAGGACATACAATAAATGACCGTCTCGACGGCGCCGGGCTGCACGCAGCCGGCGGGCCTGGTCACTTGCTTGGAAACCATGGGGCCCTTGTGCCCGGCCCTTGGAAGCGTCGTGCGGCTCAGATGACCGCAGCGCGCGCATTCGTGCAGCAGCTCCCCTTCCTCCGTACAGGAGGCCTGCCGGGCCGAAATAAGGCGGAACGCGTGGCCGGGGCAAAGGGAGGGCACGCGGGTCTCTTCCGTCTTTTCGGGCAGCCCCTCCGGGAAGCCGGCGGCGATAAAGGGCGCGGGGTCTCCGGCGTCCGCGGGCAGGGCGAAGCCGTTTTCATCCAGCTCATACCAGCTTCCGCCGATCCACAGCGCGCGGCCCGTCACCAGCCTGCCCAGTGAAAGCCCCAGCGCGGGGCATTCCACAGTGCTGAAAAAGCGGGAACCCGGATCGTCCGGGAAGAAGCCGCAAAAAAGTGTCTCCGTCCGGGGAGAAATGAGATAAATCCCCTTGCCCTCGACAGCCATCAGCCCGCACAGCGGCGTGCCGTTGCCGGCGCAGACGGCGGTTATGCCCTCTTCCGAATACTGAAGCTCCGCCTCCGTCACTATATAGGGAGCTTCTTTCCGGGAAAGCAGCGCGTCCTCCTCAGGGCACAGGGGGGTGTTTTCCCTGATCCGGGCGATGACCTCCGCCCGGGCTTGGGGAAAGATGACGTCGGTCCAGTTCACGAACACCAGCACCGCCGGCGCTTCAGCGGCGCGCGCCGGAAACGGGCCCGCGGCCGGCAGCGTTAGCAGAAGCGCCAGCAGCAGGGACGCCGGGACAAGATAAGTTCTGCTCCTTTTTTTCATGTGGGAACGCCTCCCGTTTTTATCAGATTATTTACATCGTATCATAAAATCCCCGCCTGTCAAGGGCTCGCAGGGCGTGCGCACGGAGGAACATGCCGCTGCCGATATAAAAGAACGGCTTAAGCAGGAACCAATAGACAAACAAAGAAAAACACCGTACCAATAAGCACCGTACCAAAGGGAAAAAAGTGGTCAGTATCCCACGGATCCTGTGAACGAACGAAGTCCGATTCAAATGAAAATCCGGCGGTTCATCCGCCGGATGCCGCAGGCACTCGAAGGGCGATTTGAATCGGACGCAGTGAGTGAAGAAACACGAAGGGGTGAGGAGGGCCCGGAAAACGGGCCGGCAGGCCCGGGAACGGTTGGGATGGGGTGAGGCACGCCCGGAAAATGATCCGGTGGGTGAGGAGGGCCCGAAAAACAGGCCAGTGGCCTGTTTTTACCGACGAACGGGCCGGCAGGCCCTGGTAGTTTTCAGTGCCGAACGGGCCGGCAGGCCCTGGTTGCCAGTCCCTTTCCCAGTTGATACTATCCCGGAATTCTGCTATAATGCCCTCGTCCACCGGTTGGACGGGCCAAAAAGCGGCCAAGGGAAGGAGGCACAGAAAATGAACAGACAAAGCGCGGCGAAGCGGGTGGCGCTGCTGGGGGCGCTGGCGGCGCTCAACGTGATCGCAGCGGAGATACTGAAGTTCCCTGTCATTCCCAAGGTGCTGGAGCTGAACTTCGGCTTTGTGCCCCTGGCCGTGGCGGGCATGCTGTTCGGCCCCCTTCCGGCCGTGCTTACGGCCGTCGTGGGGGACGTCGTGGGGGCCGCCATCTTTTCGGGCGGAGATTTTTACCTGGGCTACACCCTGACCGCCGCGCTGACCGGGCTTTTCTACGGGCTGTTCCTCCATGCCCCGGCCGAAGGGAAAAAGCGGCTGATCCGCGTGATCGCCGCCCAGGCGCTGGTGTCGCTGATCTGTTTTGCGGGGCTCAATACCCTGTGGGCCTGGCAGATGGGCTACGGCCGGTCCGCGGCATACGTGCAGACCAGGCTGATCGTAAACGCCGTGGCATACCCGATCTACTGCGCGATGCTGATGCTGATCATGAGGTACCGCAAAACGCTTGAAAGAGTAATTTGACCATGAACGAACATAAAGACGAGGTTTTTGAGGAGCTCAGGCGGTTGTATCCGGCGGCGGCGCCGGAGCTGCATTTTTCAAACCCCTACGAGACCCTGGTGGCCACCATCCTCTCCGCCCAGTGCACCGACCGGCGGGTGAACCAGGTGACCCCCGCCGTTTTCCGCGACTTTCCGGACGTCCGGGCCATGGCCGAAACCACCCCGGAGATCCTGCACGAATACGTGAAAAGCTGCGGCATCAGCAAAAAGGCGGCCAACATCGTGAACGCCTGCCGGATGATCTGCGAAAAATACGGCGGCGAGGTGCCCCATACCATGGAGGAGCTGACTGCTCTTCCCGGCGTCGGCCGCAAGACCGCCAACGTCGTCCTGGCCTTCGCCTTCAACATCCCCGCCTTCCCGGTGGACACCCATGTCTTCCGCCTGAGTCACCGGCTGGACCTGTCCCAGGGCGGCACGCCAGACAAGGTGGAACAGGACCTGTGCGCCATCGTTCCCAAAGAGGACTGGCAGGATATGCACCACCGCCTGATCTTCCACGGCCGGCGCGTATGCCACGCCCAGAGGCCCGACTGCGCCCGCTGCACGCTGTGCCCCTTCTGCCCCTGGCCCGGAAAAAACGGCCCCGAACCGGACGCCGCGTCCCCCCGCGCCGGGGCCTGACCGCAAAAAGGCCCCGCGCAGGAACCGTCCTTTCAGCCGTCACGATCCATGCGCCGCGCCTGACCCGTTCCCATATAACAAAATGATGCGCAAAGGAGGATGCCCGATGCCGACCGTCAAAAAAGGTCTGTGCGCCGCCCTGCTGATGCTGATGGCTGTGTTTTGCTGTCTGCCTGCCCCAGCGGAGGACACAGAGACCCTTCCGCCCAACATGCGCGTGGTGAACTGCAGGCAGGACGTTTCCCTGCGGGAAAAGCCCTCCACCAAAGCCAAAAGGCTCAAGCGCGTCCCGCTGGGGGCCGAAGTGCTGGCCTGGCTGGACGGCGGCTCGGACGACGCGGAGGCCTCCCGCTTCCTGTACTGCGAGTATCAGGGCCAGGAAGGCTATATCCTGGCCGAATACCTGGCCCCCATCGCCGAAAGGTACGATACCTCCCTCGGCTTTTCTGTGGACTACAATCCCTACCGCCTCCGCCCGGCCGAAACGGAGACCGCCCTGCGCCTTGACTGGATCGGCCTGGGCGGCGTGCCCGCTTATCTGGAACTGACGACGCCCGGATCCTTTTCGGAGGACCCGTTGGCCTATATGGAGGCCCACACGGATTATACGGACACGTATACCGCCCCCTCCGGCGTGACCGTCACCGGCGGCACCCGGGCCAGCGAGGATTTTTCCCGTTCCCTCGGCTTTTACATCATCACCCTGGGCAACCGTACCTTCCTGGCCCAGACCTCCTGCCCCATCGAATGGGACGAGATCGCCGACGCCGATTTTCAGGCAGTGCTGCACAGCCTGTCATTCAGTGAATAAAAAACGCGGAATAAGAGGCCGCCGCGGGAACGTGAAGCCCCGCGGCAGCCTCTTTTCATTGTTCACGTTAATAAAACGGAGCTTTCCTCCGCCTCCTCAGCGGCTGAAAGCTCCGTTTCTGTGCTGGGGCTTTTAAAGCCCCGTCTGACTTCAGATGGCGGAAGGAAGGGTCATGTGATCCCGTTCGTTCCTGAAGAGACGCTTCATTTCTTCGAGCTCGCGCCAGAAATCTTCCCGCGTCTTTTCATCGACAGGAAACTCCGGCTCGATGTGTTCTTTCATCGCGCCGCCGCGGCCCAGCTCCAGATTGCTCATGTTCAGTTCCATATCAGACATTTTTATTTCCTCCTGCGCTATGCGCTGTTTTTTTTTCGGTCTGTCTGCCGGTTCACCTGTTGATACGCGGCGTACTTTGGCCCCGGCAGATGAAAAGACAAATGATTATTCTGACCGTGTCCGCATCCGGGGGCGCACAGGGCGGTACGCGCAAAGGATTCCCGGGCCGGTACCGCACACCCCCATACGGAGTGAACAGGCCGGCCCGCGCCGCGCCTTCGCAGGCGCTCCCGGGGCCGGTCACTCCCCGCCGATCTCGTCCTCAACCAGCCGGAACAGCTCGCTTAAAGTAAGGCCCAGCGCGTCAGCCAGGCGCCACAGCGTGTCCACCGACGGATCCTTTTTCCCGCTCTCGATCATGGCCAGATGGCTGCGCGCCAGACCGGCCAGGCCCGAAAGCGTTTCCTGGGACAGGCCGCTGCGCAGACGCAGCCGCCGCAGCACGCGGCCGGCCGCGCGGTGATCATAAGGTTTCATATCGTACACCCCTTTCCGGAGGCGTTTTCCGTCTCCTTAAGAGGGGCTGTTTTTTTTGCGAATCCGGGGCTTGTCTTCGTTCGCAGACATCCGGGGAAGCAAAGTGTGTTATCCTTTTCCTGAATGATAGTTCCCGGGCCGGTTTTCCCGGCCGGAAGGAGGAAACAGTATGAAACACACCGCCTGCCTGTCCCTTTTATTGGCCCTGCTGCTTGCGCTTTCGCTGCCCGCGGCGGCGCTTGAAGCGGCGGCTGACAGTATCGCCGCTTTGGGGGATCAGGAGCTGCTGACCCTTTACCAGCTGGTGACGCGGGAGGCCAAAGCGCGGGAGCTTTCGCTGAACGCCGCCATATCCTGCCCCGCCGGGCGCTATATTGTCGGGCAGGATATCGCCGAAGGCGTCTACCGGATCACCTGCACGGCTACCGCCGGCGACGATGTGACCCGCGCCATCGGAGGCCTGGGCTCCGTGTACGAGGGCCTGGGCGGGGAAACCTCGGCGTACGGCGCCCTTTTTTCCTCGCTGGGCTCGCTGTACGCGGCGGCTGACGAAGGCGCGCTGGTGGAGATCGTGGGCGACTTCGGCGTCACCCAGCGCAGCTTCCACCTGAAAAAAGGCCAGTCGGTGGATATCACCCTGTCGGGCCGGGTCGCGCTGGTGATATCGGACGGGACGTGCGAACTTGAAATCAGGGAAAACTGACCGCCCTCCGAACCCAAAAAACACGAACATTCAGTATTTCCTGTCATACCAGCGATTTCATCCTGTATCCGGCACCGTTTCCCCTTTTTTGCTGCGGTTTTGCAACTTTTTTTCCGCATATTTGCTTCTGTTTTGCGTGCGTTTTGCTTCTTTACGCCGTCAGGCCCCTGTGCTATGATGATACCGTCCCCAGGAAAGGACGTCAGGCGAACCCGCCCGGCGTCCTTTTTGTATGCCCGGGGATGCCCATCCGCTCCCCCAAAGGAGGTGAACCCGCTGTTCTCCCGTTCCCTGCCCTGTCCATAAAGGAGGCAATGATTGCAAAACGATATCCCTCTGACCGCGCCGGCCCTGGCGCGGTCGCTTGCCGTCAGGACCGTCGCCCGCGCGGGCGCCATCGCCCTTGACGAAAGCACCGATCCCCGCGTCGTCCTGACCGCCGCCCGGCTGATCCTCTGGGCGGCCGGCATGGCCGAACCGCCGGACCCGGATGACGGCCCCCTGGAGCTCCGTTTCCTGCCGGAGGTGCCCGTTGTACCTGAAGATTGAGAATTTCAACCCCGTCTACCGCCCCTACCTGAACGACGACCACCGCTACCAGATCTTTTTCGGCGGCTCCTCCTCGGGCAAAAGCAGCTTCCTGGCGGCCCGCTGCGCGCTGGACGCCCTGCGCGGCCGCAGCACCCTGGTGGTCCGCAAGGTGGCCAAAACCCTGCGCGGCTCGTGTTGGAACGAGGTCGTCAAGGCCATCCGCCGGCTGGACCTGGCCGCCCGCTTTGACGTAAGTTCCTCCGATATGATCATCACCGCCCGCCGCGGCGGCGCGCAGATACTCTTCGCCGGCCTGGACGATGTGGAAAAGGTCAAGTCCCTCACCCCCGCCCACGGCGCGCTGACCGACGTGTGGATGGAGGAGGCCACCGAGTGCCGCTACAGCGATTTCAAACAGCTGGACAAGCGCCTGCGCGGCCTGTCCCCCCATCCCAAGCGGCTGACCATGTCCTTCAACCCCATCTACAAGACCCACTGGCTGTACGAAACCTTCTTTGCCGCCTGGCAGGAAGCGGACAGTCTCTTTCCCCCGCCTCCGGACTACGGAAAAACCGTGCCCGGCCGCTCGCTCGCGGAGGGCAGTCTCTCCATCCTGAAGACCACCTACAGGGACAATCGCTTTCTCTCCCCCGACGACGTCCGCGCCCTTGAAACCGAAAAGGATCCCTATTATTTCGACGTCTACACCCGCGGCGCCTGGGGCGAAACGGGGGACGTCATCTTCCGCGGTTGGGCCGTGCAGAAGCTCAGCCCCTCGCTGTACCCGGACAAGCGCTTCGGCCTGGACTTCGGCTTCGCCCGCGATCCAACAGCCTGCATCTGCTGCGCCTACAGCCGGGAAGACCGCACCGTGCGTATCTTTTCGGAACTCTATCTGCGCGGGGAGACCACCTGGTCTCTGGCGTCCCGGCTGCGGCCCTTTCTCAAGGGCCGTCCCGTCATCTGCGACAGCGCCGAGCCCCGCTCCATCGCCGAGCTTCGCCAGCTGGGCATCTGTGCCCGTCCCGCCCGCAAGGGGCCGGACAGCGTGCTGCACGGCATCCAGTGGCTGCAGGGCTGCCGCATCCTGGTGGACCCCTCCTGCCGCCATACCATCCACGAGCTGTCCCAGTACCGCTGGAAGGAAGACCCGGGCCATAACATCCGCCCCGAGCCCGAGGGAGACGACCACCTGATGGATGCCCTGCGCTACGCGCTTGAGGACGAACAGCTCGCCCGCCGCGCCGAATTACTGCCCAAAGGAGGTTCCTTCCCGTGATCACCCTGTCCCGGGCGGCGGCCGATGGCTTTCCCGCTCTGCGCGCCGCCGCCGGCTGTATCCGCCGCCATCTGGCCCTGCTGCCCCGTTATCAGCGCCTGCACCGCTATTTTGCCGGGCAGAACGATTTGATCCTTCAAAAGCCCGGCGCCGCGGTCCGCCTGCCCCATCCCATCGCCCGCTATATAGCCCTCCTGTCCTCCGGCTATCTGACCGGCCGGCCCATCCGCCTGGAGGCCCCGGACCAGCCCCGGGCGCTTCAGGAGCTCGCCCGCGCCCTTTCCCTGAGCGCCTCGGACAGCGTGGACAGCGAGCTGTCTCTGAACGCCGCCGTATACGGCAAGGGAGTGGAGCGCGTCTATGTTGGCCCCGACGGGCTGCCCCACACCGTCTCCCTCTCCCCCGAGGAGGCCTTCGTCGTTTACGACGACACCGTGGCCCACCGCCCCCTTTTCGGCGTCTGCCTGACCCAGACCCTGTCGGAAGACGGACGGCCCGGCCCGGTCCGTTTCGAGGTGCTCTCCGACCGGGAAAGCGCCCTGTATGAGGCCGATACCTTTGAAAACGCACAGGGAGCCTCCCTGATCCGGCGGGAGCCCCACATCTTCCCCGGCGTGCCCCTCGTCGAATACTGGAACAATTTCGACGAGACCGGGGATTTTGAGCCCGTCCTCCCCCTGATCGACGGCTACGACGCCCTGCAGTCCGCCCGGCTTGAGGACAAAGAGCGCTTTGTGGATTCCCTCCTCGTGCTCACCGGCTGCCAGCTGCGCCAGACCTGGCACACCCGCCAGGTCATCGGACCGGATGGATCCGTATCCCAGGAGCAGGTGCCGGACGAAAACCCTGTAAGCCTCCTGCGGCGCGACCGCCTGCTGTCCCTGCCCGACAGCGGAGCCTCCGCCCAGTACCTCTCCCACACCTTCCACGAGGCCGATACCGAGGTCCTGCGCGCGAGCCTCCGGGAGGACATCCATCGCCTCAGCCTCGTGCCCGACCTGTCCGACCAGTCCTTTTCCCAGAACCTGAGCGGCGTGGCCATGCGCTATAAGCTCATGGGTCTGGAGCAGCTGACCGCCATCAAGGAACGCTGGTTCCGCGAGGCGTTCAGGGAAAGGCTGCGCCTTTTCTCGGCGGGTCTTCAGGCCCTGGGCCGCCCCGCGCCCGATCCGGAGACCGTCCGGATCCTCTTCACCCGCTCCCTTCCGCAGGACGAAGAGGAGGCCGCCCGCGTGGTCAGCCTGCTTAAAGACGTGCTGCCCCGGGAAGCCCTTTACGCCTATCTTCCGCGGGAACCCGCGCAGGGAGGTCCCGCGTGACCGAGCTTCAGGAAGCCCTCCTGGCCGGGCTGATGGCCGCCGCCCGTGAAACGGAGGGCCTGTTTATCATATATCTGACCGATGGCCGTGTCCTCACCGCCCGTCCCCTGGGCCTGACCGGCCGGAGCGGCTCCCGCCTTCTGCTCCGGCTCGCCGACGCCCATGTCCTGTCCCTGTCCGCCCGATTGCTGGACGGCTTTGCCCCCGCGCCGGAAGCGATGCTTTCCGGCCTGCCCGAAGAAAGGAGTCAGTAATGCCCGAATCCCCCGAAACCCCCGCCCTTTCCCTGGAGGAAAGGGAGCGCGCCCTTTTAGCGCGCGAACAGCGCCTCGAAGCCCTGGAAAGGGAAAGCGCCCTGCAAAAATGCCTGGCCGAGCGCCATCTGCCCCAGAGCCTGTTCTCCCTGCTGGCCCCGGCGGACCCGGACGATCTGCCCGCCCGCCTGGACCGGCTTCAGTCCGTCCTGGAGGAAGCCGTAAACCTCCGCGTCCGCGAGCGCCTCCGCCGCGACCCTCCGCAGGCCCCTTCTGTCCCTCCCCGTTCCGATGAAGCCCTGAGACGGCTGCGCGCCGCCATGCAGCTAAAGAACTGACCCCTGGAACCCCTGGCGGATTTGCCTGGCGGTCCGTTCGTGGCCTAAAGGCCTTCCCCTTGAGGGGGTGAGCAGCGTCTTGGATGACAGGCCAGTGGCCTGTTTTCCGGGCGCTGCGAACCCCATCCGGCGAATAAATCGCCGGACTTAGGGATCCCGCGTCACAAAAGATTGTTTCGTACGTCGCATTAACTGCACGACTGAACAGTTACCCTCTGTCAAAATAAGAAAGGACAACCACTATGGCCAACGACATCACCCTTTTCAAGTCCTGTATCCCCCTGCTGGACGAAGTCTACAAGGAAGCCTCCCTCACCTCCGTCCTGGACGGCGCCCCGGAGCTGGCCCAGTCCGGCGCCAACGCCGATGAAATGATCATCCCCCTGATGGAAATGAGCGGCCTGGCCGATTACAGCCGCGCCTCCGGCTTTGAGCAGGGCGACGTGACCCTCCGCCAGGAGACCGTCCGCTGCAACTTCGACCGCGGCCGCATGTTCACCGTGGACGCCCTGGACGACGCGGAAACCGCCGGCATCGCCTTCGGCCGGCTTTCCGGCGAGTTCATCCGCACCCGCGTCGTGCCCGAGCTGGACGCCTTCCGCCTGTCCCGCTATGCTTCCTTCCCCGGCGTCACCGTCCGCTCCGCCGCCCTGTCCACGGGCGCTGCGGCGGTGGAGGCCCTGCGCGCCTGCGTCACCCGCATGGACGACCTGGAGGTGCCGGCGGACGGCAGGGTGCTTTTCATCCTGCCCGCCCTGCGCGGCCTCATCGAGGACCTGGACACCACCAAATCCCGCGCCGTGCTGGGCCGTTTCTCCCAGATCATCTCCGTCCCCCAGACCCGCATGTATACCGCCATCACCCAGAACTCCGCGGGCTACCAGAAAGCCGAAGGCGCCAAAGACCTTAACTTCCTCTGCGTCCATCCCTCCGCCGTCATCCAATACCAGAAGCACATCGCCCCCAAGATCATCACCCCCGAAATGAACCCGGACGCCGACGCCTGGAAGTTCGGCTACCGCAGCGTGGGGATCGCCTCGGTCTACCAGAACAAGGTCGCCGGCGTGTACGCCCACACCGCCGTGTAAGGAGGCCCTTTCATGGAGGAATTGGACCTGCTTGTGTCCCTGAAGCGCTGGCGGGCCTCAAAGGGGGAAGAGGACGCCCTGCTGCTGGAAGCCCTGGCCCGCTCCGCCGCCGTTCTGCGCGGCCTGACCGGCCTTTCGGACCTGCCCGACGCCCTGGCACCCGCCGCGCTGGAACTGGCCGAGATAAGCCTCAACCAAAGGGGCCGGGAGGGCGAGCGCAGCCGGACGGAGGGCAGCCTGTCCGTGACCCTGGGCGGCCTGAGCGACGCGTCGGCCGCCCTCGTGCGCCGCTTCATCCCCGCCCGCATCGGATACGCCCATGCGCCGTGACCTGAGCCTTTTAAGAAAAACAGCGGCGGGAAGCCGGCCGTTTGGAAGGCGGGCCCTTCTGACGGATCCTGAGCCCGCCCGGGCGGGGTACGCCCATGCGTCCTGAGCTTTCCCCGCGCCCCTTCGTGCTGGCCTCTCCCGGGGATTCCGGCTGGGAAAACCCCCGTCCCGTCTGCCCCGGGACGGCCGGCTCCGTCCGCGAAACCGGCCCCGGCTGCGCCCGCCCGGCCTCTCTGACCCTGTTTTTCCCCGGGGACGTCCCCCTCTCCCCCGGAGACGTCCTCTTTTCTCCCGACGATCTCACCCGCCCCCGCTGGCTCATCCGCCGCGTGTCGGCCTTTCCCAGCCACCTGGAAGCCCTCGCCGAAGCCTTCCCCGAAGCTTTTCCGGCAGACGGGGAAGCGCTTACCTGAGCCTGGCTCTTCCTTCCTGAAAGGATCCTGCATGAAACAACCCGCCCCTGCTCCTCCGAGCCCCTCCCGGTCAGCTTCCCCCGCGCATCGTCCTGCCCGCACTCCGCTGGACCTGCGCTCCCTTTCCCGCCAGGTCCGCCAGGCGGATAGGGCCGACCGCCGCATGAAAGGAAAACGAGATGGCTGATTATCTTCTGGACGGCCTCCCCCTGCCCCCGCCCGACCGGGTGACCGTGACGCTGACCCCCTTGAGCCGGATGGACCGCGCCGCCGACGGCACGCTGCTGATGGACTGCCTGCCCGTAAAGCGCGTCCTCTCCCTGGGCTGGAACGCCCTCCGCCCCGCCCGGGAGGAGGCCCTCCGCCGCGCCCTTGCCGCCGCCCCGCTTATGACCCTCACCCTCCCCGCGCCCCCGGGAGAGGCGTCCTCCTCCGTGCTCTGCGCCCTGACCCGCTACGAAGCCTCCCGCGGTCCCTCCCCCGCCGGCGCTCCCCTTTTGTGGGAATCCGTCCGGGCCGAGCTGACGGAAGCGTGAAAAACGGGCCGGCAGGCCCTGGCGGCGCCTGCATGGCCGGCGGATGAGGTGTTTCCCTTGAGGGTGTCCGCTCAACCGCTGCGGGCCCGCCGTCAATGGAAACACTGTCCGGTGCCCGGCGAAAAACGAAGCCACCTCATCCGTCACGCCTTCGGCGCGACACCACCAGGTCCTGTCAGCCCGTTCGTCGGTGAAATCGGTCCACCGGACCGATTTCCGGGCGCTGATAACCCTCTCAGGGGGAAGGCAACCGAATGGAACGCTTTGTCATTTTTGAGAGGGCTTGCACTCCCAGCAGAAGCGGCGGTTCATAAGCCTTCCCCTTGGAGGGGGTGAGCAGCGTCTTGGATGAAAGGCCAGTGGCCTGTCATCAGCTGCGAACGGGCCGGCTGGCCCTGGTGGTGGCCCGGCGTGATCAACACGTCCAGTAAATACAAGCGTTTTCGCCGGGTCGGATGAGGTGTCCCCGTATCTCCCTTCCTTCCCGCTATTCCCTGCCCAGCCTATTTTGCGGGTGCTTACCCAGGTAACCCAGGGCCTGCCGGCCCGTTCGTCGGTGAAATCGGTCCACCGGACCGATTTCCGGGCCCTCCTCACCCCAGAACCTGCCGGCCCGTTCGTCGGTGAAATCGGTCCACCGGACCATTTTCCGAGACGCCGCGAACCACAGTATGCCGTGTAAACAAAACAAAAGAAGCGCCTTTTTCTTCAGAGTTCAAGGGCTCGGCCCCTGCTCACGCAGGTGCGGCAAAGAACGCTTTCGCATGCATTATTCCCAAAGCGGAAATGTCAAGCTGCAGCATGCTGTTTTCAACAGGAGGTGTTTTCCATATCCACCCTGATCCTCTCCCTCCCGCCCTTCACCCTGCGCTCGGCCTGGCTGCCCTATGTGCTGACGGGCGGCACCTTTCTCACCTATTCAGAGCCCCGCCCCGCCTCCAGGACCCTCACCTTTTCCGTCTCCTCCCTCCCCGCGGGGGCCGCCGTCCAAAGCGCCGTGCTGACCGTGTCCTGCGCCCTGTCCGGCCCCGGGACGTTTCTTGTTTCCGGCAGTCCCCTCCTCCAGCAGGACCTGACCTCGCGCCTCACCCCCGACGGGACCGGCGCTTACGCCGATCTTCCTGTTTCCTTTTATTTCCGCGCCGAGGCCGACCCCGACGAAAAGGACCATCCGGAGGCCGCCGCCTCCGTCACCCGCGCCGAGCTGGTGATCGAATACCTGGAAGCAGGCGCCGCCCCCGCCGCCCCCGTTTCGGACTCCGCCCCCTTCCTTTCTGCCGCCCGTTCGCTCCTTCCCTGCGCCGTGCTCCACTTCCCGGACGGCTCCCGCCAAGCCCTGGGGCCGGAAGCGATCCTCTCCTTCCGGCTGGACCAGGGCCTGGACGACGGGCCCCTTTTAGGCAGTGCCTGCGCCGCCATGCTGGCCATCCGGCTTTCCAACGCCTCCCGCGAATGGTACCCGGGCGGGGCCCTGCGCGGCGGCCGTCCTTTGCTGGGGGCGTGGCTTTCCCTTTCCCTCCGGGCCGGGGAACAGGCTGCCCCCGTCCCGCTGGGCGCCTTTCTCATCGAGGAGATGAGCGGCGGAGAGGACGACCTGTTCCTGGAGCTGCGCGGCTTTGACGCCATGGCCTCTCTGCCCGTGATCCCTTATACCCGCCCCCAGCGCCTGGGCACGATGGACGAGCTCCTGATGGACGCCGCGGCCCAGGCCGGCCTCGTGCCGGACGGTTCTCTTTTCTGCAACGGTTCCGTGCAGGCTCTGAGCGCTCCGGCCTCCCCGGACGAGACCGTCCGCGACGCCATCGCGCATCTGTGTCAGGCCGGCGGCAGTTTCTCCTGTATCTCGCCGGACGGCCGGCTCTCCGTCCGCCCCGCCGTTCCCCCTGCCCAGGGCCCCTCCGTCACGCCGTCCGAATACCTGTCCTGCGCGCACGACGAGCGCCTGTTTGCCTTTTCTCACCTGGGCATCCTCCCCTCTGGCAGCGGGGACGGTCTGTTCCGCTGGTATTCCCTCGATGAATCCGACCGCGGCGGCCTGAACACCGTCCTGATCCGGGACAATCCCCTCTTCCCCTTTGACCTTCCCGACCTGACCGATACCCTCGCCCGCGGCCTTCAGAGCGCCTTCACCGGCGCGTGCTGGCGCTCCATGGACTTGAGCTGGCGCTGGCGTCCCGATGCTGTCCCCGGCGCCCGCCTGACCGTCCTGACCCGCGGCGGCACGGCCTTTTCCTCCCTCCTCACCGGCCAGTCCCTGTGCTGGGACGGCGCCCTGCGCGCCCGTTCCTTCTGCCCTGTTGATACCGCCCTGCCCGGACTGTGAGCCGCCCGCGTCCGGCCCGGCCTTCAGGGGAATACCGCCGGGAAACTGTCCATAAGGAAACATAAAGGAGGAGATGCAAAGAAAAAAGGTGCTTAGAGCAGCGTTGACAACTCTTTAAGCACCAGGCAGCAGACGATCAGGAGTCAGGCTTTCACCGCTCACCTGCCCCTTGATCGTACCGCCGGGATCATCCCGCAGGAGCGGATACCCGTTAAGCACACTGACGATCATGATATGAAAGGAGTTTAACCATGAAGACCTACCGCCTGAACAGCCTGTCCTCCCCCGTGATCGCCCGGGAGGGAGAGACCGGCGCCGTCCGCGTCGCCGTGGACTGCGGCGCCTGGGCGGACGATTTCCCCTCCGGCAGCGGCGTCCTGCTCTTCCGCCGCCCCGACGGGGAGACCTACCCCCTCTCCTCCGCCTTCGAGCCTCCGTATCTGTGCGCCGCACTCACCGCCTCCGAGACCGCCCAGCCCGGCCTGTGCCTGATCGAGGCCCGCTGGACCGTCCTGCTGGACGGTCAGGAGACCGTCATCGCCAAGGCCGGCCCCTTCCGCCTGCGGGTCGCCCCGGCCCTGGGCGGCCATGTCCTCCCCGCCCCGGAGCCCTCCTGGCTCAGCCGCGTTCTTATAGCCGACGCTTCCGCGCAGTCCGCCGCCGCCCGCGCCGAAGCCGCCGCCGCTCAGACCGAAAGCTACGCCACCGTCGCCCTTTCCCTGAACGCCAATACGGATTACACCCTGCTCATCACCTGACGCCCAGCGGGAAGCCGCACAGGGCACCACAAGGAAAACACCTCATCCGACCTGGCAAAAATGCTATTTTTCACTTGAGCTGTTGATTCCGCCGGGCCGCCGCCAGGGCCTGCCGGTCCGTTCGGTACTGAAAACTACCCAGGGCCTGCCGGCCCGTTCGTCGGTAAAAACAGGCCAGTGGCCTGTTTTTCGGGCCCTCCTCACCCACTGGCCTGTTTTCAGCTGATAACCCCCTCTAGTAAATGCTGATCAATTCACTTTTCAGAGAATCGACGCTTCATGAAGTACTGCCATTTCAGCACTATTGAGAAGGCTTCCATCTGAATTCCTCCATTATTGCTCCCCCAGCAAATTCTTGAACCATCTGCGGCGTCATAAGGGGCGATATGCTGCGTCATGAAAGCTTGCCGTACCTACGGATCGCTTACTCAAGGGGAAAGCTGCCGGAAGAACCAACGTTTCGTCATTTCTGAGATGGATTGCATCCCCGGCAGCAGCTGCGGTCCATCTGCCTTCCCCTTGAGGGGGTGAGCAGCGTCCTGGATGACAGGCCAGTGGCCTGTCATCAGCTGCGAACGGGCCGGCAGGCCCTGGTGGTGGCCCGGCGGAATCAACAGCTCAAGTGAAAACAAGCATTATCGCCGGGTCGGATGAGGTGGCTTCGTTCTCGGTCCGTCTCCCCTCCGCGCGGCCCCCGCCTTATGCCCTTTCCATCGTCCTTCACTGCCCGCACGACCCATTCCCGGGGACGGCCGTCCCCATCCTATCCTTATTTCCGGAGGTGATCCCTATCCCCACCATCTCCGCCGTCTCCATGGACGGCGCATCCTACGACCTCATGGACTCCGCCGCCCGGGACGGCCTGAACCGGCTGGCCCAGACCGGCGCCCTCCCCATCCCCCTGGGCGATCTGGAGCCCGGCGGCATCAACGGCCAGGGCGCGGAGCTTCATTCCGCGTCCTCGCTCAAAAACTATCTGCGCACAATTTCCTTCCTCCCCGTCGAAGCGGGAGAAGTGACCGTCACCACCGCCGCTTATACCATCTGCATCCTCCGCTTCTACGACGCGGATAAAAACGGTCTTCCGGCCGAAAACGCCTCCTTCGGCTCCTCCTCCCAGGACGGCTCCTTTTCCCGCACCGTCCGCATGGCGGACCTCTGCCCCGGCGCCGTATGGTACCGGGCGGTCCTCGGCGTGGCCGACGCGGACGTGCATCCCCTCTGCGCAGAAAACGTCTCCCTGTCCCGCGGCCGCGCCCTGGCCCTGACCCGGGAGGTCGAGGCCGGCCTTTCCGCTCTCTCCGGCGATATGGACGCGCGCCTCTCCGACCTGGCCGCCCAGGTGCCCGCCCGCCTGTTCGTCAACACCGCCGCCCTGCTGTCCCAATACGCCGATTTTGACGCCCTTCCCAAAAACAGCCTGGTCATGTACACCGTGAACACCGCCGGCACGGCCCTGAACGCCCCCGACGGCTTTACCAGCGGCGCCGTCCTGACCCTGCAGACCGACAACGCCTCCTCCGCCGTCCAGCTGTGCTTCATCCGCTCCTCCAGCCGCGTCGCCTGGCGCTACAAATGGAGCGGCTGGAAGCCCTGGAACTATCTGTACAGCCAGTCCGAGCTGGACGCCCTCCTCTCCGCCGCCGCCGCGCAGGCCGCCGCTCCCGCCCCTGAGTACACCGCCCTGTTCCGCACCGTCTGCTGCATCGGCGACAGCCTGACCCGCGGCTACCAGGCGGAATATCCTTCCGGCCAGCGAAACCGCGACGGCGGTTACCCCATGTACCTTTCCCGGCTCACCGGGCTCACCGTCTACAACTTCGGCGCATCCGGCGTAAATCCCACCCAGTGGCTGGCCCAGGAGGCCTTCGCCCAGGCCGATTATTCCGCCATGGACCTGGCCCTCATCTGCCTGGGCCGCAACGAAGGCCTTTCCTCCCAGGAGGATCAGTTAAGCTACCAGCTGATCATCGACCGCCTGCTTTCAGCCAATCCGGATATGACCGTCTTCCTGCTGTCCCTCCCGCCCAGCGACACTTCGGCGGAAACCAACGCCCGCGTCAACGCCCGCATCCGGGCCATCGCCGAAAACAACCCGGGCCGCCGGGTCTTCTATCTGGACATCTATGAAAACACCCTCTGCGCTTCTTCCTCTCTCCGCTCCGACGGCACCCACTATTACCCCCTGGGCTACTTCCTCCTCGCGCAGACCGTCAAAAACAACCTGGAAGCCTTCATCGCTTCCCATCCCGAATCCTTCGTCCAGCTGCCCACCTCCCGCACCTGGGATAACCTGATCACCAATCCGGTTTCCTGATCCGCTCCGGCACTTCAATGATTGACTTCCTGTGCGTTTCATTGGTATACTGGCATCACAGCCGCAAATGACCTGACACAGCTAAGGAGAAACGATCATGATCGAATTGAGCAATGAAAGAATCGGGCAGATCCTGAGCGAGGAAACCCCGAAAAAGCAGGAACTGGCGACCATCCTGCGCGGCATTTACACCCGATATATGCGTCTGTACGAGCGTTATTTTGCCGACACCGATGCGCTGAATGACGAAAAGATAGCCGATTTGCGGAACTACCATGAAGAGACCCAAAGCCTGGTGAAACACTATTACCTGGACATTCCGATGGATATCTGCCTGTCCCTCGGCGAGTTCGAGCAGAAGTACACCGCCCTGCTGCTCGGGGACGGCTGGCGTGAATATCTGTCCGGCCTCTTCCGGGATTTCAGAAAAAAGGCCGGGAACCGGAGCAAAGAAAAGCTGAAGGCCGAATTTGCGCAGCAGGCGCTGGCGGCTTTCTATGAAGCCATGGATTATGTTTTCCGGGACGGTTTCGGCACAGCCAGCGAGATAGCCGGCAATACCCTCAAACAGATAACCGGCCTGCTGTTCGGAGAAAAATAACGTCCCCCGCAAAAGGACCGCCGCTCCGGCTCCGCCTGTTCCGCTTTCAGGCAGGGAACGCCTGCAGGCAGACCGCTCAATCCCTTTTATTCCCCCTCACTGTTCCCCCTTCGCCGCGTCACGCGGCGTTTTTTGTTGCCGAAAAAGCGCAGCAGCTCAGCCCCGGCAGCCCGGTTCCTGACCCTGCGCTTCTTTTTTTGGCGGCTGAATATCGCCGCGCCCCGCTTATCCATAGCTTCAGCCGCCGCGCTTTTGTAAAATCGCCTGCGCTTCGGCTTTTTCTCCCCCTCCTTGCGTCTGACGTTATATCCTGCGCTGCTCATCTGCGCTGTTCACTGCCAAAAAAATATTGACCCTTCCGGAGGTTTCATGATCCCATCCGCATCCCTGACTGACTTTTTCCTCTCCGCCCTGCGCTCCGGCTGGGGCTACATCTACGGCCGCTCCGGCCAGACCTGGACGGCCGCCGCCCAGCGCGCCGCCTCCCGCCCCCAGACCGTGGCCTGGGGCGCCCGCTGGATTGGCCGCCCCGTGGCGGACTGCTCCGGCCTCTTCGTCAGCGCCTTCCGCTCCCTGGGCGAAAGCATCTACCACGGCAGCAACACCATCTGGAAAAGCCACTGCGTCCGCCACGGCAAGCTGCAAAACGGCCTGCGGACGGACGGCCTGCCCCTCCGCCCCGGCGCCGCCGTTTTCCTGACCCGGGACGGCTGCCGCCACCATATCGGCCTTTATACCGGCCTGGACCTGGACGGCCGCGGCGCCACCTGCGTAGAGGCCCGCGGCACCCGCTTCGGCGTGGTCGCCTCCCCGCTTTCCCGCTTCCACGAAACGGCGGAGCTTTCCGCCGTGGACTACGGCGCCCCGATGGACCCCTCCGCCTTCACCTGCCCGACCCTTTCGCGGGGCGACCGCGGCCCCGCCGTCTTCCTGGCCCAGCGCTGCCTGAACCTGACCGGCTCCCGCCTGACCGAGGACGGCATCTTCGGCCAGAAGACCCAGTCGGCCGTCCTCCGTTTTCAGCGAGATCACGCCTTGACCCCGGACGGGATCCTGGGCCCCAAGACCTGGTCCGCCCTCCAAACCCTCATTCCCTCCTTCGACCCCCCATCCGCCCTCGCTCAGATGAATATCCTCTGACAGCCAGATGCCCGGCTCTTTGGCGGATGGTCGCCTGACCAACCCCGGGCCCTCCTCACTCCGGAATTGCCTGCCCGTTCGCCCGCCAAAAGGCTTCCTCTTGAAAGAAATCAGACTCGTTCGGCCCACCAAAAGGCTTCCCTTGGAAGAGTTCAGACTCGTTCGCCTGCCAAAAGGCTTCCCCTCCGAGGGGGTGAGCAGCGTCTTGGATGACAGGCCAGTGGCCTGTCATCAGCTGCGAACGGGCCGGCAGGCCCTGGTGTCTGTCAGGCGCGGAAATTGCATTATATATTATAACACTCCCTTCGCGCCTGACTGATGAGGTGTCCTCCGCCTCTTCACTCCATCCCAACATCATTGAAAGGCTCCCCTTCATGAAAAAGATCCCCGAACTCCTCGCCGCCCTTTCGGGCGCGCTGCTCTCCTTCCTCTGCGGCCTGCCTCCCGTCCTGTGGGTGCTCCTCGCCGCCATGTCGCTCGACCTGCTCACCGGCCTCCTGGGCGGTCTCCTCGGCCGTTCCCCCAACACGCAAAAAGGCGGCCTTTCCAGCAAAGCCGCCCTGCGCGGCCTGGGCAAAAAGGCCGTCATACTCCTGGTCGTTCTCCTCGCCGCCCTGGTGGACCGGGCCGTGGCCCTCTCCGCCGGCGTCTCCTTCGAGGCCGTCAGCGGCGCGGTGTGCCTCTGGTTCATCGCCAGCGAGGGCCTCTCCATCCTCGAAAACGCCGCAGCCCTCGGCATCCCCGTCCCCGCGATGCTCAAAAACGCCCTCGAGCTGATGAGATCCTCCGATCCCCGCCGCCCCGACGACTGATCACGTCCTCCCCAGCGCCGCCAGCGCCGTCTGCGCTATCAGCCGCTGCCCCCCGGCGCTGGGGTGGATCCCGTCCTCGCACATCAGCTCCGGGAAGTTCCACGCCCTAAGAAACGGCGTGTACGCGTCCAGCAGCGCGCTCCCCGTTTCCTTTGCGGCCTCCCGGATCGTCTCCACGTACAGCGCGTGCCACCGCCCGATGTGCCCCACGTCCCCCAAATAGGCCAGCACCGCCCTTTCGTTCCTTCCCCGGCACACCCACTTAAAATACCTTTCCGGGTACAGCGGCGGCGGCAGCACCATCACCGGCGTGAGCCCCTTCTCCCGCGCCCGCCCCGCAAACGCGCGCAGCGTCCTTAAAAACGCCTCCAGCGGCGTTCTTCCGTCGTGAAATTCCCCCGGCCGGTCGGATACCGCCTGCCAGTCCAGGTCGCAGTCGTTCCCCCCGTACTGGATCACCGCGTATCCGCCCGGCTCGGCCCCTTCCTCCTCAAACGCCTTAAGCCCTTCAGGCGCCGTCGCGCCCATCCGCGCATGGTTCTCAAGCCATATCCCCTGTTCCCGCAGGGTCTTTTCGCACCTTTCCCCGCTCAGGCAGTACCGCTTCCTCTCCGGGCTGAACACCACGCCCTTCCCGATCGAATCCCCCCACAGATAAATTCTTTTCCCTTCGTACATTGATTCTCAACCTCTTTTATCTAAAATTCAATTCTATGTTACATCAACTCCTTCTTTCTGTCAAGCAAAATTATCTTGTATTATTCCCCGGTTTATGCTACTATTATCTCGTATTCTCCCCCTGTTAATGCTGCTATTAATGCAACTATAATTCAGAGCGTATCTGTTCAGTCATTCAGTTCAAGTGACGTATAAAGCTGTCTTTTGTGAAGCGGAATTTCCGAGTCCGGCGATTCATTCGCCGGATGAGGCCGAAGGCCGAACCTTGGCGAGGAAATGGGAGCGGAACAAAAGATGCGCGGAGGGGATCATCAAGGGGGCACACCCTTGATGGAAATCCGCAGCGGCGGCATGTACGTCGCGAGGACGAAATCGCGCAGCGATTTCTACCTTACAGATTTGCCGTCCTGAGTCCCGAAGGGACGAAAGGCAAATCTGCAGGGGGGTTCCGTAGGGGGGACGCAAGTCCCCCCTGCGTCCCCAGAAAGGAGCCCCTATGCCCTCTCCTTCTCTCCCCGCCTGGGAGGCCCTGCCGGATATCGGCCTGTACATGGACCAGCTGCTGTCCTACACCCAGCGCTATTTCCCCGGCGACCTGACCCCCGGCATGATCAACAGCTACGTGAAGTCCGGCCTTTTGGACCGCCCCGAAAAGAAAAAATACAGCCGGTCCGCCCTGGCCCGGCTGCTGATGGTCGTCTCGCTCAAGCAGGTCCTCCCGCTGGACAGTCTGCGTCTCCTCCTTCACCCCGCCTCCGGCGAGTCCGCCGAGGCCCTCTACGCCCGCTTCCTCTCCGCCCGCCAGCGTCTGGATGCCGCCGCCTCCCGCCACACCTCCCTCACCGCCCTGGACTGCGCCCTGCAGGCCGCCGCCTTCCAGTCCCTGGCCCGTGAGAAGCTGAACCCCGACGCCCCGGCGTCTGATCAGGCATAGCGCGGTGCCTGGTTTGAGTACCCTCTAAGATAACACTACACTCAAACGGCTGTGCACGATCATGGGCACGGCCTTAAGTTTGAGTACCCTCTAAGATAACACTACTCTCAAACGAAGTCGGCGATTATCTCGTCCTTGGTGAAGTTTGAGTACCCTCTAAGATAACACTACACTCAAACGGCGCTCCACGTTTTGCCCGTCTCGCCGTCGTTTGAGTACCCTCTAAGATAACACTACACTCAAACCATCGTGCTTCTGCTCATGCCGCAAAGCGTGTTTGAGTACCCTCTAAGATAACACTACACTCAAACCTTCCGGACGACGGCGCGAGCGATGGAGCGGTTTGAGTACCCTCTAAGATAACACTACACTCAAACTCAGCACGGTCGGCGTTGTGCCGCTGGTGAACGTTTGAGTACCCTCTAAGATAACACTACTCTCAAACCGGGCTGGGGCCGTTCCCGTTTCAATGTGCGTTTGAGTACCCTCTAAGATAACACTACACTCAAACCTGAAGTGCGCTAACCCCTGTCAGGCCGGAGGCAGCAGCATTCTGACGGGCGTTTGAGTACCCTCTAAGATAACACTACTCTCAAACGTGCTGACCAACGATCAGACGATGCGGCAGGTTTGAGTACCCTCTAAGATAACACTACTCTCAAACGTACTGGAAGATCTTCGCGTCCCCGTCCGTGTTTGAGTACCCTCTAAGATAACACTACTCTCAAACGCGGGCCATTGCGCGAGCGAAGGTGTCCTCGTTTGAGTACCCTCTAAGATAACACTACTCTCAAACGATGTTAGGCATCTCCGCGTTCCTCATGGGGTTTGAGTACCCTCTAAGATAACACTACTCTCAAACCCATGCTCCGGGACGCTGGCGTTGATATGCAGTTTGAGTACCCTCTAAGATAACACTACTCTCAAACTCGACATCATGCCCACCTTGCCTCGGGTTGAGTTTGAGTACCCTCTAAGATAACACTACTCTCAAACTATAAGCAGACGGGAAACGGGAAAGTAAACGTTTGAGTACCCTCTAAGATAACACTACTCTCAAACGGACGGTGCGACGGAATCTGTAGACCGCCAGTTTGAGTACCCTCTAAGGCAACACCGCACAAAGCGGCACAGGGTAGCATAGCAACACAAGATATGGTATAATAGGGACATGGATAAGCAGATGACGATGTCGTTCTGGACGGACGAGCTTGCGGAAGTCAGAACACACAAGAAGGAATTCCTTACGCAGATGGACCGACTGGTGCCGTGGGGCGAATGGGTGAAGAAGATAAAGCCG
>CADAQF010000041.1 GCA_902790015.1 uncultured Eubacteriales bacterium
CTCAAACGCATTGCCTTTGGCTTTCGCAATTTCCACAATTTCCGCGCTCGCATTTTACTCTCTGCGAATCCTGCATACCCCAACATTTGACAAAAAGCCGTTTTTGTCGGTACTGATGAGGTGCCGCGGCAGCAAAGCCTTCCCCTTGAGGGGGTGAGGCACGCCCGGAAAATGATCCAGTGGATCATTTTCGGTGCCGAACGGGCCGGCAGGCCCTGGTGGTGGACCGGCAGAATCAATAACATCAGTGAACTCAACTGTTTTTGCCGGTACGGATGAGGTGTCGTGAACCGCTTTGCTCATTAAATCATCGATTCCTTAGAACTCCATTGTGAACAAAGGGCGAAGCCCGCTAAGGGAGTCTGACGATGAAATGGCACAAAGGACACACACAGATGCGCTTGAGTCAGACATAATTCAGTATCACACAGGCGCTTCCACCAGCAGCGGCTGCTGCTCCAGACGGGTGTAGATCAGGCGGCCGTCCTCCGCGCGGGCGGAAACGGTATCGCCTATTTTGATCCGGCCCGAAAGCAGCTCTTCGGACAGCGTGTCCTCCAGCCGCTGCTGAACGACCCTGCGCAGGGGCCTGGCGCCGTAGGTCTCGTCGTAGCCCTCCTGGGCCAGCTGGTCCGCCACGGACTCGTCGCAGGAAAGCGCGATGCCCTGCTCGTGCAGGCGGTTTTCCACCTCGCGGATCATCATGGAGGCGATCTGCCGGGTATCCTCGCGGGTGAGGGAATGGAAGACGATGGTCTCGTCGATGCGGTTCAAGAATTCAGGACGGAAGGCGTTCTTGAGCTCTGCCAGGATCTTGCCCTTCATCTGCTCGTAGGTGAACTCCGTGTTGCCGGCGCCGCCGCCAAAGCCCACCGCGCCCGCGCGGATCATACGCGCCCCGGCGTTGGAGGTCATGACGATGACGGTATTGGCGAAGCTGACCACCCGGCCGGTGTTGTCGGTCAGCCTTCCGTCCTCCAGGATCTGCAAAAGCACGTTAAAGACGTCCGGATGGGCTTTTTCGATCTCGTCGAACAGCACCACCGAATACGGCCTGCGGCGAACGGCCTCCGTCAGCTGGCCGCCCTCCTCGTAGCCCACGTAGCCCGGAGGAGAACCGACCATACGGGACGTGGTGTGCTTTTCCATGTATTCGGACATATCCAGCCGGATCATGGCGCTTTCGTCCCCGAAGAGGGCCTGGGCCAGGGCTTTGCAAAGCTCCGTCTTGCCCACGCCGGTAGGCCCTAAGAAGAGGAACGAACCCATCGGGCGCCTGGGGTCCTTGAGGCCCGCCCGGGCGCGGCGGATGGCGCGGGATACGGCGCTGACGGCCTCCTGCTGCCCCACCACCCGGGCGTGCAGGGTGTCCTCCAGACGCAGCAGCTTTTCCGATTCGTTCTCGTTGAGCCGCTGCACGGGGATGCCCGTCCACAGCGCCACCACCTGGGCGATGTCGTCGGCGGTCACCTTGCCGGAAATCTTCTGTTTTTCCTCTTCCCACGCGGCCTTTTCGGCCCGCAGCTTTTCGCTGAGCCTCAGCTCGCTGGAGCGCAGGGTGGCCGCCTGTTCGTAATCCTGGGTGTCGATGGCCTCCTGTTTTTTCTCCCGGATGACGGAAAGCTCCTTTTCTTCGTCCTCCTGGTGCAGGGGCTGGGGCAGCGTGCGCATGCGCACGCGGGATGCCGCCTCGTCCATCAGGTCGATGGCCTTGTCGGGCTCAAAGCGGTCCTGTATATAGCGGCGGGACAGCCGCACGGCCTCCCGCAGCGCCTCGTCCGTGATCTCCAGATGGTGGTGCTCCTCGTACAGGTGCCTGAGCCCCACCAGTATGCCGTAGGTGGTATCGTCGTCCGGCTCGTCCACCAGCACCGGCTGGAAGCGGCGGGAAAGCGCAGCGTCCTTTTCGATGGACTTGCGGTAATCGTCCAAAGTGGTCGCGCCGATCAGCTGGATCTCCCCGCGGGACAGGGCAGGCTTCAGTATCCCGGCCGCATCCATGCTGCCCTCCGCCTTGCCGGCGCCCACCAGCTGCTGGATCTCGTCGATGAAAAGGATGATATTGCCGTCCTTCTTGGTATCCTCCACCACCGCGCGGACACGCTCCTCGAACTCGCCGCGGAACTTGCTGCCCGCCACCATGCTGGTCAGGTCGACCGAAATCAGGCGTTTGCCCGCCAGCACCGCCGGGCAGCGGGGGCCTGCCATCAACTGCGCCAGCCCCTCCGCCACGGCGGACTTTCCCACGCCCGGCTCACCGATCAGGACCGGGTTATTCTTGGTGCGGCGGGAGAGGATCTGCACCATCCGCTCCGTTTCGCTGTCCCGGCCGATGACCGGGTCGAGCTCGCCCTTTTTCGCGCTTTCGGTCAGGTCCCTGCCGTAGCGCAGGTAGGCGGGGCGGTCGTCGTTTTCCCCCTGGCCGTCCTGCTGGGGCGCGGCGCCGAACTGCAGACGGACGGTGGGCGTCTGCTGGGGCTTGGTTTCCACCGGCAGGATGGTGCGCCTGAGCTGGTCCGGGTCGCAGCCCATGCCGGTCAGGATGCGGACCGCCGTGCACTCCGTCTCGGACAGCAGGGCGTTCCACAGCTGGTTGCAGGTCACCAGCGCCTGGCCGCCCTGGTTGGCGCTCAGCACCGCGCGCTCCACGACGGCCTTCAGGTGGGCGCTCAGCTCCAGCCTGGCCGGAGCGGTTTCCCCTTCCCCGGCCACCTCGCGCACGGCGCCGGTCACGTTGTTTACATTGACGGATTCGGGCAGCCCGGGCACCACGTTGCGGGCCACGGTCAGAAGGGCGATCAGCATATGCTCCGACCCTATGAACGCGTGGCGGAAGCGGACCGCCGCCTGTCTGGCTATATTCAGCGCCCCCTGGGCGCGGTAATCAAAACGTCCGAAAACCGGCATGTGTTCTCTCCCTTCATTATGTATGGTCTATGCGTATCAGGGCCGTGGCGGCGGTCTGTTTTCGCCGCTGTTCCCTGCGGGCGACGGTCAAAAGCATACATCGCATGATCCTGGCGCGCAGGGCGGACTTGACCGGCTCCGGCACCGGCACCGAAAGCGCCTGCGGCGACAGCGCGGACGCTATCATCAGCCCGTCGTCGCGGGATATCGTGCCGCTTTCCACCAGCTGTCTGAGCAGCAGACGGGCGTCCTTGTCCTCCAGCGACGCGCCCACGCGCTCCCGGATCAGGTAATCCAGAAAATCCCCCTGGTCCCTCTCCACATGGACGATGCGGATGCACCCGCCCCCGCCCCGGTGGGACTCCACCACGTACCCGTGATCGGGCGTAAAGCGGGTGGCCAGCACGTAGTTGATCTGGGAGGGGGCGCAGCCAAAGTATTCCGCCAGTTCGTTCCGTTTCAGTTCCACGCCGTTTTCCTCGGACGCCCCCAGCATCTGTTTGATAAAGGATTCAATGGTATCGCTCAGCCGCATCGGACCTGCCTCCCTCTCGTCAAAAGACTGACTATCTTTGACTTTTATAAGTATAACACGGCCTGCGCACGATTGCAAGGGTGTTTTCGCTTGTTTTTACAAAAGGCAATAAAAAAACAGCCGTCTTTTTAAACGGCTGTCCTTGTTCTTTTTCGGATTAACGGCGCTGCATCGCGGCGTAGCACTCGCTGCAATACACGGGACGATCATCCTTGGGCTCGAAAGGAACCTTGGTGGCAGCACCGCAGTTGGCGCAGACAGCGTCATACATGACGCGAGGACCGCCGGCGTTCCGCTGCGCCTTGTGCGCCATGCGGCATTCACGGCAGCGAGTCGGTTCGTTCTGGAAACCCTTCTCGGCATAGAATTCCTGTTCACCGGCGGTGAAAACAAATTCCTTACCGCAGTCACGGCACACCAGCGTCTTGTCCTGATACATAGTTTTGCTTGACCCCCTGAAAAATAAAAGATTTAATGTTCAGCTGAATCGGCTGACCTGGTCTTTGACCCCACACCCGCCGGCAGGAGCATGGCTCTGCGCATACGCGCCCTCACGCCGCTCTCTCGGGTTGTCCCGGCCGGACTTACTTCTAAACCGCACCATGCTCATCAGCGCTTTGGCTGACTTACGTGGACCGCTTCGCCTGCGACTGGCTTCGGCTTGCAACCACAGACCCGATTCACTGACTGCGGCTATTATAAAACGTTTCTTTCAAATAAGCAAGCGTTTTTGTGAAAAAATTTTCCCCGCCGAATGTATCTTTTGTGTTTTTTGGTTTGGATTTTTGACAGAATATATAGGACAAACCATCTATTTCTTTTTTTCCGTCTTTTTTTCGCCCGGATCGGCCATTTCAGAACGTCACGCGGTCCACGCTGAAATACCAGTCCGCCCCGCCGTCGGTCTGCAGATAGATGGTCCCGCCGTTGGTCACCAGCCAGGGAATGCCTTTCTGGTTCAGCTGCCGGACGCAGTCGTCCGCGCCCATGCGGGAATTGGGGATCACGCACAGCTCCGGGGCGATCAGGGACAAAAGCTGCGGGTCCTGCCGGGTATAGCCGTGATGGCCCACCTTCATGATGTCTGATTTCCAGGGAATATCGGGCCTTGTCTGGGCCAGCTGCCGCTGCGCTTCGCCGACGACGTCCGCCATCATAAAAATGGAACGGTCTCCGTAGGTGATCCTGCACATCATGGAAGCAGCGTTGGCGTCGTCGGAGCCGTCCCAGCGGAAGAACTGGATCAGCGCGCCGTCCTCCCCGCCCAGGCGCATACTGTCGCCGTCCCTGATCGTGCGGTATTCGATGCCGGCCTTATCCACGGTGGCCTGCATCTCCTTCTGGGTTTTTACATTATAGTCCCTGGGATACGGCGAAAGAAAGGTCCGGGCGGTCAGCAGGCCCCTCCGCACCAGGGATTCCTGCGCCTCGATATGGTCGTCGTGATGGTGGGTGTTGAACAGATAGTCCACGTCGGACAGGCCGATGGAATCAATAAACAGGTTGGTGGCCCGCACATGGGCGCGGTTGCCGCCGTCTATCATCATGATCTCTCCCTGGCAGCGCACCACGAAGGCGTCGCAGACGCTGACGCGGCCGCACCAGATCTCCAGCTTTTTCTGCGGCGTGCGGTCGCTCAGGGGCAGCGGAGCAGAGGGGTCTTTGGGGTTGGGCAGCGGGGGCAGGTCGTCCCGCCGCACCACGTCTGCCCCCGCGGAACCGCACAGGCAGATGATCAGCGCCAGCGCCAGCACCAAACTCAGTTTCTTCATCATAATGATTTCCTCCCGCGCCGTCTTCCCGCCCCGCACTTAAGGGCGTATTCTGACTCCGGGAAAAGACAGCGCTTTTATGATGGTACCCCATTTTGCTCCCGCTGTCAATTATCCCATCAATGGCACCAGCACAAGCGGCAGGAACATGGAAGGCAGAAGATCCCCCACGGGCAGGTGCCTGTCCCTGATCATGTTGAGGCCGATGCCCATGATCAAAAGCCCGCCCACCGCGCTCATTTCAAGCACCGCCCGGTCCGTGAGCACGGGCTTGAGCAGGCCGGCCAGCAGGGTGATGGCCCCCTGATAAATGAAAACCGCCGCGCCCGAGAGCGCCACGCCGATGCCCATGGTGGAGGCCAGCACGATGCTCATGACCCCGTCGATCAGGGACTTGGCAAAGATCGTGCCGTACTCCCCCCGAAGCCCTGCGTTGAGCGACCCCACGATGGCCATGGAGCCTACGCAGAAAATAAGCGTCGCCGACACGAAGGCCCTGCCGATATCCTGCTCTCCCCCGCCCGCGGCAAAGCGGGCCTGTATCCTGTCCCCGAAGCGGGACAGTCCTTTTTCAATGCCGATGAGCGCTCCGAGCGCCCCGCCCAGGATCAGGGACAAAAGCAGCATCAGCTCGCTCTCCGTTCTGACCGCGCCGCGCAGCCCGATCAGCATCGTGCCCAGGCCCATGCCGGCCGTAAGCACCGTGCGCACCCTTTCGGGCAGCCCCTTTTTCAGAAAAACGCCCAGCACCGCGCCCAGCACGATGGCCAGCCCGTTCACTACCGCCGCTATCATATCACAGCCTCCCGCCGCGAAAAATGCGAATCGGGGCATCAGACGCTGCCCTTTTTTTCGCCGCAAGCGGGATTATAGCATGCCCGGCGTTTTCCCGCCACGGCTGTTTTTCAAATATGCAAAGAAAAAACGGACAATTTCCGTAAGAAAAACTGATCTTTCGGGAACTTTTCCTTAACCTTTCGCGTCTGATAAAGTGAAGACCGGCATGAAGGCCTGCATGACCGGCACAGAAATGAAAACACCGGGAGGTAAAACATAATGAAAAGCATAAGAATACTTTGCCTTGCGCTTGTGCTGGCGCTGACGCTTTGCGCCGCGGACGGCTGCCTGGGCGAGACGACTGACAAAACCATCTGGTCCAGGGGAGATACGGGAGGCACCGTGCTCACCCTGCAGCAGCGTTTGATCGCGCTGGGCTATCTTTCCGGGGAGCCCACGCGGGTATTTGACGAAGCCACCGAAAAGGCGGTGCTCCTGTTTCAGCGCCTGAACGGGCTGCTGGAGACCGGCATGGCCGACCCGGTGACGATTGAGCTGCTGCTGTCCGACGCGGCCGCGCCGTATACGGAAGTTCCGTGGGCCCGGGAGGCGGAAGCGGACGTGCTGTACGAAAGCGGCGCCTACGCGCCTCCGGCGATGGCGGCCCCCGCTATTGCCGCGACGTCCGTTCCCGCGGCGCTCACCTCCAACGGCGCTATGGGACTCAGGTCCTACGGCCGGTCCACCCCTCAGCAGTTCCTTCCCTTCAGCACCGACGAATATACCCTGATCGGCGAGAACGGCTTTCAGTCCGTCCGCGTAAATCCCCTGTCCACCTTCGCGGCGGATGTGGATACCGCGTCTTACGCCCAGCTGCGCCGCCGGGTGCTGGGCGGGATGACTGTTCCCCGCGACAGCGTCCGGATCGAGGAAATGCTCAACTATTTTTCCTACGACTACGCAGCGCCTTCCGGAGACGCCCCCCTGGGCGTGACCATGGAGCTTGCGCCCTGCCCCTGGAACGGTCAGACCCTGCTTTTGCAGATCGGCCTCAGCGCAAGTCCCGCCGAACGGGACGCCCGGCAGCCCTGGCACCTGATCTTCCTGATCGACACCAGCGGCAGCATGGCTGGAGCGGACCGGCTGGACCTGGTCAAGCGGGCGTTTTCCCTGCTGCTGGAAGAGCTCAGGCCCGACGACCTGATCTCCGTGGTCGCCTACGCCTCCATGGACCGGGTGCTGCTGGAGGGCGTGCCCGCCGCCGACAAGACCCGCATCATGGAAACCATCGGGGAGCTTGAGCCCTACGGCGCCACCAACGGCACCGCCGGCCTCCTGCGGGCGTATGAGATCGCCGAAAAATACATGAAGCCCGGCGCCATGACCCGCATCCTCCTGGCCACCGACGGAGACCTGAACGTGGGCGCCTCCAGCGAGGGCGAGCTGGCCCGCCTGGTGCAGGAAAAGAAGCGCGGCGGCGTCAGCCTGACCTGCCTGGGCTTCGGAATGGGCAACTACAAGGACAACAAAATGGAAGCCCTGGCCGATTACGGCGACGGGAACTGCTGGTATATAGACACCATCCACGAGGCCCGCAAGGCGCTGGTGACCGAGGGCGGCGGCACGTTTTCGACCGTCGCCAAAGACGTCAAGCTCCAACTGGACTTTAACCCCGCCCGCGTCAAAGGCTACCGCCTGATAGGCTATGAAGACCGGCTGCTTCAGGCTGAGGATTTTGCCGACGACCGCAAGGACGGCGGCGAGATCGGCAGCGGCCACCGTGTGACCGCGCTGTACGAGCTGGTGCCGGCGGACAGCGCCTTCGACTTTGGCGAAGCCCAGAGCCGGTATGTGACGCCCGTATCCTCGGAAAGCGCAGAATGGCTTACGCTGAATATACGCTACAAGGCTCCCGGGGAAGAGGAGAGCAGGCTCCTTACCTACCCCCTGAATGCCGACATCTCTCCCGTGCTCAGCGACAACATGAAGCTGGCCGCCTCCATCGCCGAGGCGGGGATGGTCCTGCGCGGCAGCGAATGGGCGGGCGAATCATCCTACTCATCCGCGCTTGCGCTCCTGCGGGACTGCGGTGCGGTCAGCGGCGACGCTTACAAGGAGGAATGGCTTTACCTGCTGACGCTTCTGGAAAGGGACGAAACGCTGACCGAAGCGAAGCGGTGATGAGCCGAAGCTGTTTCACTGCGCTTCGCCGGGGGCAGCCGCTCCGCGCATCGCATCCCTCCCGCATCAGGAAGGCCGGGCCGGTCTGGCCCGGCTTTTCCGTATGGCTTTGGGCGGCCCGGTTCCTGCCACGGGCAAAAGGTGCGCGGGAGCTTTTTTTGCACGTTCTCTCTTTTCAATAGTCTGGTCGGAAATGCACGAAAAGTATGCACAAAAAATCTTAAAAACCCGAAAAAAGTTTGCGCAAAAAGCCTTAAAAATCGGATTGACAAGGGCGGCGGCGCTGTGCTAAAATATTCGGTGTGTCAATGGCCTCCGTTAGCCCCGGGACCATGACTTGTGCCGGATATGCGACCATCATAGCCGGACCGTCTTTTGTTTTTCTGATTTTTTCCTTTTTATTTCAAAACAGGAGGAAGCTCACTTGAATACCTATATGGCAACTGCGCAGGACATCAAGGCCGAGCGCAAATGGTATGTTATAGATGCGGATGGCGTCGTCCTGGGCCGGCTGGCCAGCCAGGTCGCCAACATCCTGCGCGGCAAGAACAAGCCGATCTATACCCCCAACATGGACACCGGGGACTACGTGATCATCATCAACACCGACAAGGTCCGCATGACCGGCAAGAAGCTGGATCAGAAGATCTACTACCACCACAGTGGCTACGCCGGCGGGCTGAAGGAAACCAAGTACCGCAATCTGCTGGAGAAAAAGTCTGACTTTGCCGTGCGCCACGCGATCGTCGGCATGCTGCCCAAGGGCCCCCTGGGCCGCCAGATGGCCAAGAAGCTGTACATCTACAAGGGCGCCGAGCATAAGCAGCAGGCCCAGCAGCCTGAGACGCTGACGCTCAAATAAGCGATAAGGACGTAAAGGAGATAGACATTTATGGCAACTTCTGATTTCCATGCCGTTGGCCGCCGCAAGTCGGCTGTCGCCCGCGTCCGTCTGGTGAGCGGCGAAGGCAAGATCGTGATCAACAAGCGCGATATCGATGATTATTTCGGCCTCGAGACCCTGAAGATGACCGTCCGCCAGCCCCTGGCGCTGTGCAACGTGTCCGGGTTTGACGTGATGGTGAACGTGCACGGCGGCGGCCTGACCGGCCAGTCCGGCGCGATCCGTCACGGCATCAGCCGCGCGCTGTGCAAGGCCAACCCCGAGCTGCGCGCCGCCCTCAAGAAGGCCGGTTTCCTCACCCGCGATCCTCGTATGAAGGAACGCAAGAAGTACGGCCTGAAGGCCGCCCGCCGCGCGCCCCAGTTCAGCAAGCGCTGACGCCGGCACCCCAAACGATTATCATCATGTAGGAGAGGTGTTAATATGGGTCCCACTTATCATCCCAAGAAACGCCAGCGCAGCAAGGTGCATGGCTTCCGCGCTCGTATGTCCACCAAGAACGGCCGCAGGGTGCTCGCCCGCCGCCGTGCGCGCGGCCGCAAGCAGCTGACCGTCTGATCAAGTTTCCTGATGGCTTAGCCCGCCCCCGCTTTTGCCAAACCGCAGCCTGGGGCGGGCTGTTTTTTATGTTTCCCCGGAGGCAACCATGCAGCAGCAGTTCCGCATGCGCAGGAACGGGCAGTTCCAGCGGGTCTACAAAAAAGGCAAATCGACCCCCGCAAGGGAAATCACGCTGCTGTATCTGAAGGGGCCTAAAATGCTGGTGGGTTTTTCCGTCAGCAAAAAGGTGGGCGGCGCCGTCACGCGCAACCTACTGAAACGCCGGTTAAGAGCGGCATTCAGGGAGCAGCTCCCCAGGCTTAAAACAGGCATGTACGTCATTGCCGCCCGGCCCGCCGCTGCGGACGCCACCTACCGTGCCCTCGCCCACTCGCTTAAGTATCTGCTTAAAAAACAGCAGCTTTTCGAGGAACAGACGCCATGAGCCAGAAATTGCTTTTGCGCTCGATCCGTTACTACCAGAAACACATAAGCCCCCTTAAACCGGGGTGCTGCCGTTTCGTCCCTACCTGTTCCGAATATGCCGCGATCGCCGTGGAACGCTACGGCGCAGCCGCGGGTTCTGCGATGGCCGTGAAACGATTGCTGCGCTGCCATCCGTGGGGCAAAGCCGGGTACGACCCCGTGCCCGAGCTGCCCGACGCAGCCATCAGAAGGGATATGAATTCATGAGCGATATTCTCCGTCCGGTACTGGACTGGATCTACAGCTGGACCGCCAATTACGGCTGGGCCATCGTCATTTTCACCATCCTGATCCGTATGGTCATGCTGCCGCTGGACATCAAAAACCGCAAGGGCATGATCAAAATGCAGCAGATGCAGCCCAAGATCGCCGAGCTGCAGCGCAAATATGGCAACGACCAGCAAAAAATGCAGCAAAAGCAGATGCAGCTGTTCAAGGAAGAGCATTACAGCCCCTTTTCCGGCTGCCTGCCGCTTTTGATCACCTGGCCTATTTTCATCATCATGTTCAACGCCATGCGCGGCGTGGCCAACGAGCAGATGGTAAGCCAATTGCTTTCCTACATCGCCGGCGAAACCCCGCAGCACGCCAACTGGCTCTGGGTCAAAAACCTGTGGATGGCCGATACGCCCTTTGCCTCGGTCGTTCCCACCATGGAGAGCCTGCGGGTGGTGCCGCTGGATATCTGGAACAGGGTCATTTCCGCCCTCTCCCCCGAGCAGCTGGCCGCCGTGACCGCCAATATCCCCAACTTCACCGAGACCCTCTTTTCCGTAGCTGAAGGCGGCGGCCTTACCTCCGCCAACCTGACGGCCACCATCCAGACGCTGGTGGATGCCGCCAAGATGCAGCCCGCCTATGCCAGCGCTCTGGAAACCACCATCAGCGGCGTCAACTTCCTGTTCATCTTTACCATCAATATTTTCCGTACGCCCAACGGCTACCTGATCCTGCCGGTGCTGGCCGTCGCGTCCCAGATGCTGATGACCAAATTCTCCGGCGCGGCCCAGCCCGCCAATCAGCCCGCCGCTAAGGATCCCAAGGCGGCCGCGGCGCAGCAGCAATCGGAATCCATGTCCAAGTTCATGAAGTACTTTTTCCCGATCTTCACCGGGTGGATCTGCCTAACCTCCAACGCCTCCTTCGCGCTGTACTGGGTCACCAGCAACATCGTGGCCGGCATTTCCAACTACCTGATCACCAAGCACTTTGAGAACAAAACCAACACCCTGACCGTCCAAGGAGAGGTGAAATAATGAACAGCATTGAGATGACCGCCAAGACCACCGAGGAAGCCATTTCCCGGGGACTGGAGCAGCTTGGCGCCGGCATCAGCGACGTGAAGGTGGAAATACTGGAGGAAGGCAGCAAGGGCCTGTTCGGCCTGTTCGGCAGCCGTCCGGCCAAGGTTCGCCTGACGCTGATCGAGGAAGAAGCTTCCGACGAGGTCAAAGAGATTTTCGCTGCCGCACAGGCTCCCCGCAGGGCAGAAAAGCCCGCGCAGGAAAAGCCTGCCCCCAGGGCTGAAAAACCTGCCCGGCCCCCGAAGGCCGAGAAAAATCCCAAGCCCGAGGCTCCCGCGCAGCCCGCTGAAAAGCCCGCCCGCAAGCCCCGCCCCGAAAAGAAGCCCGAAGCCGCTCCCGTTCCCGAAAAGCCCGCTCCCGCAGAACTGCCCGCCGCCCCGGTGACGCCCGCCGTACAGCTGGACAGGGAAACCAAAGAGGGCAAGGCGCAGGACTTCCTTCAGCAGCTCACCAAACTGATGGGCCTGGACATCCAGGTGCACGTGCATACCGACGAGGAAGGCTATATCCGCGTGGACATGCAGGGCGATCCCTCCGGCGTGCTGATCGGCCGGCGCGGGGAAACGCTTGATTCCCTCCAGTATCTGACCAGCCTGTATGTGAACAAGGGCCAGAGCGAATACACCCGCGTGACGCTGGACACCGAAAACTACCGCGCCAAGCGGGAGGACACCCTGGTGCGCCTGGCCAACCGGATGGCCAACCGCGTAGTCAAGTCCGGCCGGCGCGTATCCCTGGAGCCCATGAACCCCTACGAGCGCCGGATCCTCCACAGCGCGCTGCAGGGAAACGACGCCGTGGAGACCCATTCCGAGGGCGAGGAGCCCAACCGCCACGTGGTCATCACCCCGAAAAAGCGCGAAAGCGCCCCCGCGGCGGAAGATTAATACGGTAAGATCATACTGAACAGGTTCTTCCTGTTCATCGCGGGCAGGAATCCTTGTTCCTGCCCGCCTTTTTTACTGCCGGAGGTGCGGATGCTTAAGACAAAAAACGGGAAAACACTGGCCGCCCTGGCCGCGCTGGCGATACTGGCGGCGGCGGCGGCGCTCATATCCGTGCTGACGGACCGGCGGACGGCCGACCCCGGCCGGGAGGTGCGCGTCTATTTGGACGGGACGCTCTATGCGACCGAGCATCTGGGCGCGCCCCACGAGCTGACCGTCAGGGGCCAAAACGGGGAGGTCAACGTGATCGCGCTGGACGAAGAGGGCGTCTGGATGAAAAGCTCCACCTGCCACAACCAGCTGTGCGTACACCAGGGCAAGGTGACGTACGAAAACTACGCCTCCCGCTATTACGGCACCGACATCATCTGCCTGCCCAACCGGGTCACGGTGGAGCTGGTGCTCAGGGACGGCGAGCAGGACCCGGACGCGCCGGACGTTTAAAGCTCCCCCCGGGTCTGCGGGAAACCTTCACTACAGGCCGGACCATCGCCGATCCGGCTTGTAAATATTTCGAAATTCCTCCAAATTTTACGTAATTTTGTCGAAATTGTTACAAATTATGTTTGACATTTCCTTTCGTTTCTGGTATATTTTCTATGGATGACCAGCCCCATAAACCATCGCGTCCGGGCGGCCTTCCAGGCTGAACACGAGAGGAGGGTGCGTAAAAGCCGCTGCCGCTTTTGCGCTTTCGCTTATGTCCCATCAGGAAAACGCCCCGAAAAAGGACGCTTATACGCGGCTCAAGCACATTCTGGCCGTTCTGCTCGTATTCACGGCCATCGCCGTGATCGGCTTTATTTACACGCGCAACACGGTGGACGCCCAGCTGGTGAGCCTGCAGGCCCAGCGGGAGGAACAGAACGCCGAGCTGGTGGCCCAGCACGACCAGTGGCTGGCCGAACAGCGCGCCGGCCACACCGGCACGGCCGAAGACACCACCTGGCCCGCTCCCCAGCCCGACGGCTGGGACATCGTGGACGTCAGCGATTATTCAGTGGACGCCCAGGGCACCCAGGCCTTCTCCCGGGAAGAGCTGGAAACCGGCGGGCTGATGGTGGTGAACCGCTGGCACTACATCCCCGACGATTATACGGACGACCGCTTTATAAACGGCGACGAGCTGGTCAGCATTTCCAGCGCCGCACGGGCGGACAGCTTCCCCATCCAGACGAGAAACGCCTCCGTCAGCCTCATGCGGCCGGCCTATGATGCCCTGAGCCAGATGCTGCGGGCCGCCAAAGCCGACGGCGTGGAATACATCACCATCAGCGAAGGCTACCGCTCCAACGCCTCCCAGACCAAGTCGTTCCTGGAAGAGCAGTCCAAATATGAAAGCCGGTATACCGGCGAGGTGCTGATCGAAAAGGCGCGCGAGAAGGTCAGCGTTCCCGGCACCAGCGATTTCCAGAGCGGCCTGTCCATCCGCGTCTACCGCCACAAGGCCAACGACGCCGAGTTCAACAATATCGCCTTCCGCGAGACCGAGCAGTTCACCTGGCTGTACAACCACTCCTGGGAGCACGGCTACGTGTTCCGTTTCCCCGTGGCCGGCTACCCCACCGACAGCACGGCGGACAAGGCCTGGAAAACAGGCATCAGCCTGCAGATGATGGTGTTCCGCTATGTAGGCCGGGGCCCCGCCGCCGTCATGCACATCAAGGACTTCTGCCTGGAGGAATTCGTCGAATACATGGCGGAGCATCCCCACATCGCCGTGTACAACGGCGGCGAGCTCAAGTATGAGATCTACCGGGTGGCGGATTCCGGCTACGCCATGAACGTGGACGTGACCGACTGCATGGAGGTCAACGCCTCCATCGACAATACGGGCGGCGTCATCGTGACCCTGGCCTACTGACGCCTGCATCCCTGAAGCGCCCTTTTCCGGGAACGGGAAAGGGCGCTTTCCATGAGGCTGGACGCGCCCGCCCGCGGCCAATACAGCCCTGTGAGGAGATATAGATGCAAACTATTCACCTGGTCGCCCTGGATATGGACGGCACCCTGCTCGACGGACAGAAAAAGGTCTCTCCCCGGACGCTCCAAGCGCTTCGCACCCTGAAGGAAAAGGGCATCCCCGCCGCCTTTGCGACGGGCAGGCCGCTGGCCGAGGTGGTGATTTATCCGGAGCTTATGGGACTGGTCCCCTACGGGGTGCTGACGAGCGGCGCCATGGTAATGCACATGGACAGCGGAAAAATCATCCGCGAGGACACGATACCCCTTGAGGCCGCCCTGAGCGCGCTGCGCCTGGCCCGGCAGGAGGACGTGGTCCCCCATCTGATGACGAGACGGCATTCGGTCTGCCTGGCGGAGGATATCGAAAGGATGACGGATCACCACATGGCCGTCTACACCCCCATGTACCGCGCCGTATGCGTAAAGCCGACCAGTATGGAGGATTATCTGATCAGCCACGGGGACGAGCTGCTGAAGTTCAACTTTTATCACACGTCCATTCAGGCGCGGGAGAGGAGCGAGCGGCGCATGAAGGAACTGCCGCTGCAGCTGGTGCACGCGGAATACAGCTCGCTTGAATGCACGGCCCCGGGCGCGGCCAAGGACGAGGGCATCCGGCGGCTGTGCGCGTATCTGGGCACGACCGCGGAGCACGTCCTCGCCCTGGGCGACAGCGACAACGACACCGCGATGCTGAAGGCCTGCGGCGCGTCCGTCGCCATGGGCAACGCGCCTGAGGCCGTCCAAAGCGCCGCCCGCTATGTGACCGACGACAACGACCACGACGGCGCCGCGGCGGCCATCGAGCGCTTTTTGCCGTTCATGGCGCCGGTTAACGGAGGACAGAAGGATGCCTGAGCTTTTTGACACGCACTGCCACCTGGACGACGAAAAGTTCGACGAAGACCGGGAGGAAGCCTTCCTGAGGCTCCGCGAAAAGGGCGTGACCCGGCTGACCTGCGTGGGGACGGACCTTGAAACCTCCATGACCTGTCTTAATTTCGCCCGGTCCCACGAGAATACCTACGCCTCCTGCGGCGTCCACCCGCACGAGGCTGCCGCCGCCCCGGACGGGTATCTGGACCGGCTCCGCGAGCTTTGCCGGGAGGATAAAATCGTGGCCATCGGGGAAATCGGCCTGGATTATTATTATGATTTCAGTCCCAGGGATGTACAGAAGCGGGTGCTCTGCGAGCAACTGGACCTGGCCTGCGAGATGGACATGCCGGCCATATTCCATATCCGGGACGCGCACGGGGACATGGTGGAGCTGTTCCGCTCCCGTTCCCGGCTCCCTCAGGGCATCATCCACTGCTTTTCGGGCAGCAGGGAAACGGCGCTTGAATATGTGCGGATGGGCTTTTACATCTCCTTCGCCGGGCCGCTGACCTTCAAAAAAGCGCCCCACCTGCAGGCGGCCGCGCAGGCGGTGCCCCTGGACAGGCTGCTGGTGGAAACCGACAGCCCCTACCTGGCCCCCGAACCCCTGCGGGGCCGGAGGAACGAGCCGGCCAACGTGTATTACGTATGTGAAAAGCTGGCCGAACTGCGCGGCCTGTCCATGGAGGAGATGGCCCAAGTCACTACAGAGAACGCGAGAAGGATCTACCGCGTATAATCCTGATTGATTCCTGGGCCGGGATGCGGTATAATATCACCACCAAACGCGAAGGGAGGGGCCTATGCAGGGATTCACGATGCCCGGCGCGCGCAGAAAAAGGCGCAGCTGGATCATCCTGGCGGTCGTCGCGCTGGCGCTGGCGGCTGCCGTAGTGCTGTATTTTCAGGGCGCCTTCCGCGGCGTCGTGCGGCGGGTCAGCGCGACCAGGCTGCGCTGCGTATCCACCCAGGATATAAAGCCCTTCGGCAGCGATATCCTCTATTACGACGGAGATACGCTTTTCTGCATCAACAGCGCCGGGGTCGAAAAATGGAATTACCGCGTGGGGTCCGGCGCCTCGTATGACGCGCAGGGCAGCGACGTGGTGATCTGGCGCGGCACGCAGCTGTCCATCCTGAACCGCAACGGCCGTTCCACCTACGACAACAATATCGGGGATGAGATCCAGTTTGCCCGGGCCGGCGAAAAGTACATCGCCGTCGTGCACGGCAGCGCGGTCTCCGGCGAGGAAAACAGCACCGTCACCTTCTACAACACCAGCGGCGAGGATCTCGACTCCGAAACCAGCGCCTATCAGGATATGCTGATACTGGACGCCGGCTTCTTTTCCAACGGCGATTACGCCTGGACGACCGCCATGGACCTGTACGGCACCGTGCCCTCCACGACGCTCAACACCTACCAGGTCAACTCCATGAACACCGGCACGGCCGACCTGGGAGAAACGCTGACCTACAAGGTGATCTACGCCGGCGGCCAGCTCAACGTGATTGGCACCCGGCAGCTGCGCAAGTACGATTACCACGGCACGCAGGATACCTCCGGCACGGTGCTGGTGTACGGCTGGAAGCTTATCGACGACGCCACCGTGGACAATAAGGCCATGCTCCTGTTCGCCCCCACCCGGCAGACCAACGACGTCATCAGCATCACGGAGCTTAGATGCCTTTTCGGCAAGGCCGACAAGCGGCTGACGCTGCCCGACGAATGCGTGGGCGCCGGCCTGTTCGGCCGCAACATCTACGCCTTTTCCTCCGGCTTCCTCTATAAGGCCGATATCAACGCCACCCGCTTTTCCGCCGTGTCCATGCCCATTTCCGGCGAAGCCACCGGCTATCTGGGCATGCTGGACAACGGCACGGCCCTGATCGCCGCGGGGCTTGACGTATACGCGGTGACGGTGCCGTGAGCCGTCCGGTAGGCCTTTATCTGCACATACCCTTCTGCCGCTCCAAATGCGCGTACTGCGACTTTCCCTCCTTTGCGGGCCGGGAGGAGATGATGGAGCCGGTGACGGAAAAAATGTGCCGGGAAATGAGCGAGAAGGGAGCCGCTCTTGCAGACGCCGTCGTGCAGACTATGTACATAGGCGGCGGCACGCCTTCCGTGCTGCCCGTCCCTCATATGGAAAAGCTGCTCCGTTCCGCCCGGGCTTCCTTCCGTTTTGCCCGGGACGCCGAGATCAGCTGCGAGATGAACCCCGGCACGGTGACCGGGGATTTTTTGAAGTGTCTTAGGGAATACGGCGTCAACCGCCTGTCCCTGGGCGCACAGAGCGGCGAGGACAGACTGCTTAAGGCCGTCGGCCGCATCCATACCTTCGCGGATACGCGTAAGGCCGTCCATCTGGCCCATGAGGCGGGCTTTTCCAATATCAACCTGGATATGATGCTGGGCCTGCCCGGGCAGACAATCGGGGACGTAAAGAGGACCCTGTCCGATTTTCTGGTCCTCTCCCCTACCCATATTTCCTGCTACGCGCTGATCGTGGAGGAAGGGACGCTGATGGAAAAAAAAGTGTCCCGCGGCGAATGGGTCCTGCCAGAAGAGGACGAGGAACGCGGCATGTACGAGCTGGCGCGGGACACGCTTGAAAAAAACGGCCTCAGGCAGTACGAAATCAGCAATTTCGCCCGGGAAGGCTTTTTATGCCGCCACAACCGGGACTGCTGGCTGCGGGAGGAATACATAGGCATAGGCGTTTCCGCCTGCGGTTTCCTTTCCCCCGTCCGCTACAGGAACCCCGATACCATTCCCGCCTACCTGCGCGGAGAGCCTGCGGAAGAGACGGTGCTTTCCGCGCAGGACGCCCGCTTTGAGTCCGTCATGCTGGGGCTCAGGCTCACGGAAGGCCTTGCGGAAACCCGCTTCATACAGGCGCACGGCATGACCTTCCGGGAGGCGTTCGGCCATAAACTGGACGCCCCGCTTAAAGACGGCCGGCTGCGCTTTGAAAACGGCGTCCTCCGCCTGACGCGCTACGGCATGGACGTGATGAACAGCGTGCTGGTGGAGCTTTTGTAAAGCCGGCAGCCCGGCGCGGCTTTACAGCCCTTCGCCCGTCAGCGCGTCGGCCGGCTCGGCTATGATCGTCAGGTTGCCGTTGCGGACCCTGAGGGCGTCTATCATCTTCTTCGGAATGCCGCCGTCGGGCGATATTACGTCGTAGGTCAGATCGAACAGGGTGCCCATGCTAGAGGTCTTGACCTTTTTAAGCTCCGCCCGGCAGTGATTTTCGGCAAAAATATCGTCAAACAGGCCGGTGTAGTCCACGTTTTCAGGGACAGTGATCCTGAGCCGCCAGGCGCCGCTGCCCGCGCCGCCGAAGCGCAGGCTGCACAGCGCGAGCGTGAGCGCCGCATAGCACAGGAAAAACAGCGCCGCCGCGTACAGATAGCCCATTCCGGCGGCCAGACCGACCGCCATGGCGGAAAACACCGCCGCGATTTCCCGGCCCGTGCCGGGCGCGGACCGGAAGCGCACCAGGGCAAAAGAGCCCGCCACCGCTACGCCCGCGCCGATATTGCCGTTCACCAGCATGATCACCATCGCCACCGCCATGGGGATCAGCGCCAGGGCCATGGAAAAGCTCTCGGTGTGCCGGTTGCGGTACATATTGACCAGCGCGCCCAGCACGCCCAGCGCCGCGGAAACGGCCATGCACAGGAAAAATCCGCCAATGTTAAGGGAAGTACCGAAAACAGAATCAAACATATCCTTCACTCCTGTTCTTTATCTTTTTTGATCAGGGCACCGCCCTCACATCGCCAGCGGGGCCTGCTGAACGGCATCCGGCAGGACGAGACCCGCCAGGCGTTTTTGGTAGCATGTACCGTACTTGGAAAAGCTGGCCGGGAAGATGCCCATGCGGGAAAGCATTTCGCTGAGCCAGAGCGGGGCGCTTTGGGAAAACTTTGCCTCCATCACGATCCGCTCTTCGTCCAGCACCCGGTTTCCCCGGTCGCCCGCGCGCAGGTCGAGATCGTCCAGCCGGTACCGAAGCCGCTGATCGAACGTCAGCCTGAAGGAAGGGTCCTCGATGCCGTACATGGCGATGCGGTCGTAGCCGATGAAGCAGCGGGGCTGAAGCTTCCTGAAGTCCAGCAGATAATGAAGCTCCGCCTGGATCTGGCGGTCGGCGTCCCGGAGCGTCATGCCGGACAGAAAGCCCGGCATCTGCCAGCAGGGCATGGCCACGCGCCGCTTGTATACGACGCCTTTGTATTTTTTCTTGATCTCGGCGAAGACGGTCCCCAGGTTGTCCGGCGTCCCATAGGAACGGATGCGGAATTTTTCCTTATATACGGGTCCCTCCAGGGAATAGCGGATCAGGGCGAAATCGGGGGTGTCAAAATAGACGTTCTGGATCGTGTGCAGCCCGTAGCGGTCCACCTTCATATAGGAAGAAAGCGCCCCAAACAGCATCCGGAACTGAGCGGGCGTCAGGAGATATTTCTTTTCGACCCTTTCAAAGCACAGCTGGATGGGGGCGTTTGTGTTTTCATTCATGCCGCTTTCTCCTCTCTTTGTCCTGTTTTTAAAGGACGGGCCCATTATACCGTCCCATCCTTAAACAAAACTTGAAAAAACACCCGCATTTGTGTCAGAAAACGCGCAACAGGGCAAAAAAATAAATTGACAATAAGGCTATATGATGGTATTATGAACTGGTTGCCTGCATGAGCAGGCGCTGTTTGAGTGTGCTTTTCGGCCGCTTGGACAAACTTACTTTCGACTATATATTCCCGAGGGTTGCGGGGATGTTATAGGAGGAGACCGGCAAACCGGCTCCGATAAATTACGGGAGGTGCTTCCATGCCCACGATCAACCAGTTGATCCGCAAGGGAAGGGAAAAGGTGGTCAACAAATCGACCGCTCCCATCCTGCAGGGTTGCCCGCAGAAGCGCGGCGTATGCCTGAGCGTCAAAACCACGACACCCAAGAAGCCGAACTCCGCTCTGCGGAAGATTGCCAGAATCCGTTTGACGAACCAGATTGAAGGTACCTGCTATATTCCGGGTATCGGCCACAATCTGCAGGAACACAGCGTCGTGCTGATCCGCGGCGGCCGTGTTCGTGACCTGCCTGGCGTCCGCTATCACATCATCCGCGGCGCGCTGGATACCGCAGGTGTTGCCAAGCGCAATCAGGGTCGTTCGCTGTACGGCGCAAAACGTCCCAAGAAG
>CADAQF010000042.1 GCA_902790015.1 uncultured Eubacteriales bacterium
CCCTGCAGATTTGCCTGTCGTCCCTTCGGGAGCCAAAGGCCCAGGGCCTGCCGGCCCGTTCTCGCTGAAAACAGGCCACCGGCCTGTTTTCCGGGCGCTACGAACCCAGACGGCAAATCTGTAAGGTAGAAATCGCTGCGCGATTTCGTCCTCGCACCGTACATGCCGCTGCTGCGGATTTAAATCTTGGGTGTTCCCCCTTGATGATCCCCTCGTCACATTTTTTGTTCCGCTCCTCATGCCAGGGCCTGCCGGCCCGTTCGTCGGTGAAAACGATCCACCGGATCGTTTTCCTGGCCCTCCTCACCCCTCACCAAGGTTCGGCCTTCGGCCTCATCCGGCGAATGAATCGCCGGACCCGGGAATTCCGCTTAACAAAAGATTTCTTCGTACGTCACTATAACTGAATGACTGAACAGTTACGGAAACGAAAAGATTGCAATTCCCGGCCGGACGGGGTACAATAGGGGCAGCTGAATGGGAAAGCTGCCCAAATAGGTCGGTCATAAAGGAGCGCCGGATGAACGAGTCGAATTACGCCGAAAGCCCGTATTTTACCACCATGCCCGATGAGCACGACAGCTACGAGGTGTTCCACTCCTTTGACGCTGTATTGGAAAACCCGGATTACCACAGCCACGATTATTACGAAATATACCTGCACATACAGGGCGGGGAGCAGTTCGAGCTGGACAGCCGGCGTTTTGAGCTGGGCCCAGGTCAGCTGGTCGTCATACCGCCTTTTTGCATGCACGGGATCGTCAAGCCGACGGTGCTTAAGGACTATGAAAGGGCGTTTGTGAATGTGTCGCCCGATATCCTGCGCGCGCTGGGCTGCGGGGCGATCGACCTGGACAGGTTTTTCCGCTCCTATACCGCCAGGGGCCATTATTCCTTCCTGATGAGTCCGGAGGAAACGCGGGACTGCCTGGGCTTTATCGACAGGCTGATCGAGGCCGGGCAGCGGCCCGGAGAGACCGGGCGGTACTACCGCAGCGTGCAGCTGACGAACTTTTTATGCCAGGTCTGCCGGATCATGGAAAAAAGCCTGACGGCGGACGGGCCGGCCCCCTCCGCCCATGTGCTGCAGCAGGTGCTGACCTACATCAACAGTCATTACACCCAGGCTATCCGCCTGGAGGAGATCGCCCGGCAGTTCGGGCTGAGCGTTTCCAGCCTTTCCCACAGCTTCGCCCGCTACGCCAACCGCAGCATTTACGACTACGTGCTCTACCGGCGGGTCATGCTCGCCAGGAAGCTGATGCTGACCGACCAGTCGCTCAGCAGCATCGCGTATCAGTGCGGGTTCAACGATTACTCCAACTTCCTGCGGATGTTCACCAAGTTCGTCGGCGTTTCTCCCAGCCGGTACCGCCGGGAACACCTGGTGAACGGCCAGCTGCAGCAGGACGCGCAGCGGCGGCAGGAGGAACAGGCGCAGGAATAACCGCATGGGGGACTTGCGTTCGCCCTCACCTCCATTCGCTATTCAGGCAATTTTGCGGGTGCTAACCCTGCTAACCCAGGGCCTGCCGGCCCGTTCTCGCTGAAAACAGGCCACTGGCCTGTTTTCCGGGCGCTGCGAACCCCATCCGGCGAATGAATCGCCCGACTCGGGAATACCGCGTAACAAAAGATAGATTCGTACGTCACTTCATCTGAGCGACTGAACAGTTACAGCAGAACGATAAAACGGGGGTACCGGAAAAACCGGTACCCCCTTGTCATTCCGGATGACAGGAACGATCCTGAAGATTATTCGTTGCCGGGGAAGGTGCCGCGGATGTTGCCGGCCTTGTAGGCTTCGCGGAACTCTTCGATCATGTCGCGGGCGCCGACGTTAAGGATCTGCTCGATGTAATCGTCATACACGGCATCGAACTGGTCGGGCGCGCAGCGCAGCACGGCCGTCAGGAATTCGCCCTGCTTGGACTTGACCATGGAACCGAAGTCGGTTTCCGCCTGGATCGGCACGGTGAAGCTGATCTGGGTCCACTTGTCGCACAGCGCGTCCGCGTTGGAGGCGACCACTTCGTCCTCGTAGCCCTTGAAGGGGATAGCGATGGCGGCGGCGTTCTTCTCATCGGAGCCGTAGAACAGGCCGTTGGAGATGAAGCAGATATCTCCGGCGTGCATCTTGTACTCATCGGCCACGGCGTCAGCGCTCTGCACGTCGATCGGGATGCCATCCTCGTTCACGCCCAGATAGTTGATGCCTTCGATACCGTTCTGCATGAAGAACATGTTCTCCGGTACGCACATCCAGTCCAGATACTTGATGGCGGCGACGGCCAGCTCCTCAGAAGCGGTCTTGGGGATGAAGATGCTCATGCCGTTGGCGGCGTACACATCGTGCAGGCGCTTGTTGAGGGACTCGTTGAGGAAGCAGTTGACGGTCGTCCACTTGCCGCCTTCGACGTTCTTTTCAAGCTCGATCTGATAGTTCTTGTCGGTGCGCCAGGGCTGGTCGGGCTGCATGGTGAAGAAGCCGAAATAGCCCTGCACCAGCGCGGAATCCTGCGCGGCGTCGTCGTTGATGGCGAAGTTCTCATACAGGATGCCGTCGTTATACAGCTTGTTGAGCCAGCGATAGCCTTCCTTGGAGCCGGGCAGCATCTCGTGGTTGCGGGCATAGGCATACCAGTCTTCTTCGGTGATCTGGCTGAAATCGAGGAAAGCGTCGGTCAGACGAACCACGTTGTACAGGGGGTTGGACTCATACAGATCCAGGTGCATCGGGATGGTCTGCTGGCCGCCCAGATTGGCTTCCTTGGCCGCGTACAGATACTTCTCGAAGCTTTCCAGATCGGTGGGCTTTTCCATGCCCAGCTTGTCCAGCCAGTCCTGACGGATGAAGTTGCCGACGTTGGTGACGCTCAGGCGGCGGGCCGGCAGATACCACTGTTCGCCCACGCCGTCCTCATCGGTATCGACCTGGCCGTAGGTAAGCAGCTCGTCGCCCAGGAACGCCTTGATGTTGGGGCCGTACTCATTGAGCAGGTCGTCCAGTACCCAGATGGCCTCGTCGTCGATGGCCTGGTTGATCAGCTCGCCGTTGTAGGTCATGCACAGATCGGGAGCGGTCTGGCCGAACATGGCGTTAGTGATCAGGGTGGGCTCATCCCAGCGGGAGAAGGGAACGAAGACCAGCTTGATGTGGTTGGGGTCTCCGAAGTGCTCCTGCGCGTAGTGCAGCTGCATGCAGTCTTCCACGTTGAAGCCCGCGATATTGCGGTCAAACGCTTCCACGCGCAGGGTGATCCAGCCCTCTTCCGCGAAAGCGGTGAGGCTCGCGCAGGACAGCAGCATGATCGCTGCCAGGACAATTGCTAACGTCTTTCTCATGGTATTCTCTCCTTTTCTTTATATTTACCGCCTTCAGGCGGCATAGGAGCAAAGATACGCTTTTCCAGGGACTGCCGGAACATATCCCGCGTGCCTGTCAGCCTTTTACCGCGCCGATCGTGACGCCGGCAACAAAGTAGCGCTGCACGAAGGGGTAAACCACCAGGATCGGCAGGGTAGCGAATATGATGGTGGCGGAACGGATGGACTCGGACACGCTGGAGGTGACGGCGGACGAGCCGCCCTCCATGGCGGTCACCTCGACCGACTGGGAACCCTTGATGATGTTGTACAGCTTCAGCTGCAGCGGCTGAAGGTTGCGCGTCTGGATATAATAGAGGGCGTCCTGGAAGCTGTTCCATTTGCCGACGGCGTAGAACAGCGTAAGCGTCGCCAGCGAGGCCATCGACAGCGGCAGATACACCTGGAACAGCACCTGGAAATCGGTCGCGCCGTCGATGATGGCGGCTTCCTCCAGTTCCCCGGGCAGGGCGGTGAAGAAGCTCTTGAGGATGATCATGTTATAGGTGGACAGCGCTCCGGGCAGGATCAGCGCCCAGGGCGTGTTCATCAGCCCCAGTTCCTTGATGTTCAGGTAAATCGGGATGGTGCCGCCGGAAAAGTACATGGTGAACAGGGCCAGGAAGTTAAAGAACTGTCTCCCCCGCAGGCGTTTTTTGGTCAGCGGATACGCCATCAGGATGGTCAGCACCATGGCCAGGGCCGTATAGGCTACCGTGATGCCTATGGTGTAAAAGAGGCTGTGCGTCATCGAGGGATCCTTGAAAATGACCTCGTAGGTGGTCGTGTTGAAGTCAACCGGCCAGAAGGAAACGTCGCCCCTGAGAATAGCCGACTTTGAGGAAAAGGATACGGCAATCACGTTGAAAAACGGAAGGACGCAGGTCAGCGACACCAGGGCGATGAATACCACCAGTATGACCTGAGGAACGGACCAGACCTTCTGATGCGGCTCGGCATAAACGGCCCGTGATTCAGCTGTTTTTTCTTTCATTTCTTCCCGCCTCCCTTACCAGATGCCTTCTTCGCCGAGGCGTTTGGTAACAAAGTTCGCGCTGCTGATCATGATCAGCCCTACGACGGACTGGAACAGGCCCACGGCCGTAGCGCGCTCAAACTTGCCGTTGGTAATGCCGGCGCGGTACACGAAAGTAGAAAGCACGTCGCAGTAGCGCTGCACGGTCGGGTTGCCCATGATGTAGGGGCGGTCAAAGGAAATATTCATCATCTGGCCGATGTTCAGGATCAGCAGCACCACGATGGTGGAACGGATGCCGGGCAGGGTCACGTGCCAGATTTGCTGAAGCTTGTTCGCGCCGTCAATTTTGGCCGCCTCGAACAGTTCCATGTTGATACCGGTGATGGCGGACAGATAGAGGATCGTGCCCCAGCCCATGGACTGCCAGACGCCCACCAGCGTATAAAGCCAGCGCCAGTGATTGCCCTCGTCCAGGAAGGGAATGTTCTGGGAAATCCAGCCCATGCGCAGAAGCGTAGCGTTCACCACGCCGGTGGTGGGGGCGAAAATCTGCAGCACCATACCGCCGATGATAACCCAGGACAGGAAGTGGGGCAGGTACAGAAGCGTCTGCGATACGCGCTTGACGCCGCTGGAGCGGATCTCGTTGAGCATGATGGCCAGCACCACCGGCACCGGGAAGCCGACCACCAGACCCATGAAGTTAAGCAGAAGCGTATTGCCCAGGGCGATGGGCAGATCCGGCATTTTGTTGATGATGAACTCAAAGTTATCAACCCCTACCCACTTGCTGCCCCAGATGCCCTTGGTCATGCTGTATTTCTTGAACGCCAGCACCAGCCCGGCCATGGGCTTATAGCAGAAAATGATGTAAAAGACCACCGGCAGGATCAGCATGACATACAGCCGCCAGTCACGCACAACCGCCTGCCAGAAGGAGGTTCTGGTTACGCCTCTGGCAGACAGCTTGTCTTTTTTCACACTCATGGCATGCTCCCTTCCTGATCCCTCCGACGCCTGGACGGCAACGGAAACGCTATACTTTTCATGTACAAAAAGCTTTTCTTTTTGCTCATTATAAACGCTGTCAGGTGAAAAAACCATGCAAATCCGGCCATTCACTATGCAGATGCTGCATGTTTTTGCGACCCGCTCCGTCCTTTCGCCGCGAGGGTTTTCCCGACCGTCCGGGCCATGATTGCAGGGCCGGCCCTTTTCAACAGGAATCCGTACATTTCCTGTGAACACGCGCAAATCGTCCGGTATTTCTGCATTTTCTTTGTTCTTTTCCTCCCTCTTTGCCGCTGCCGAATTGATTCCAGGGGGAAAAAATGCTATGATGCTAAGAACATTCCGAAACAGCGCCCGGCGGCGCTGCTGAAAGGCCATTGCAAGGAGGAGATGCCATGCTTTCTGACGCTATCAAGGTTGGCGTGGAGCGCGCGCCGAACCGCAGTCTGTTATACGCCCTGGGATATACCGAAGAAGAGCTTTCCCGGCCGCTGATCGGCGTGGTGAGCTCGTTCAACGAAATCGTTCCCGGCCACATGAATATCGACAAGATCGCTGACGCCGTCAAGGCCGGCATCCGCGCCGCCGGCGGCACGCCGGTCATGTTCCCCGCCATCGCCGTGTGCGACGGCATCGCCATGGGACATGTGGGCATGAAGTATTCCCTGGTCACCCGCGACCTGATCGCGGATTCCACGGAGGCCATGGTTATGGCCCACCAGTTCGACGGCCTGGTGATGATCCCCAACTGCGACAAGAACGTGCCGGGCCTGCTGATGGCGGCCGCGCGGCTGAACGTGCCCGCCATATTCGTGTCCGGCGGGCCCATGCTGGCAGGTCATCTCAAGGACGGGCGGCGCACCTGCCTGAGCCATATGTTCGAAGCCGTCGGCGCGTACAAGGCCGGCACGCTGGACGAAAAGGGCGTGCTGGACTATGAGGAGAACGCCTGTCCCACCTGCGGCAGCTGCTCGGGCATGTACACCGCCAATTCCATGAACTGCCTGTGCGAGGCCATCGGCATGGCCCTGCCGGGGAACGGCACCATTCCCGCCGTGTATTCCGCCCGCCTGCGCCTGGCCAAGCACGCCGGCATGCAGATCATGGATCTGGTCAAAAGGAACATCCGTCCGCGGGATATAATGACTCCCGCCGCCTTCCACAACGCTGAAACCGTCGACATGGCCCTGGGCTGCTCGACCAACACGATGCTGCACCTGCCGGCCATCGCCCACGAGGCGGGGCTGGAGATCAGCCTGGACGAATCCAACGCCATTTCCGCGCGCACCCCCAACCTGTGCCACCTGGCCCCCGCCGGGGACACCTTCATGGAGGACCTGGACCTGGCCGGCGGCGTGTACGCGGTAATGAAGGAACTGACGAAAAAGGACCTGCTGGACACCTCCGTTCTGACCGTGACCGGATGCACGATGGAAGAAAACCTCAAGGACGTAAAGAACCTGAACGAAGACATCATCCGGCCCATCGACCGGCCCTACAGCCTTTCCGGCGGCATCGCCGTGCTCAAGGGCAACCTGGCGCCGGACGGCTGCGTGGTCAAGCAGTCCGCCGTGGCCGAGGGCATGATGAAGCACGAGGGCCCCGCCCGGGTGTTCGATTCCGAGGACGAAGCTATCGCCGCCATCTACGACAAGCAGATCCATCCCGGCGACGTCGTGGTGATCCGCTACGAAGGCCCCAAGGGCGGCCCGGGCATGCGGGAGATGCTGAACCCGACCTCCGCCATCATCGGCATGGGCCTGGGAGAGAGCGTGGCCCTGATCACCGACGGACGCTTTTCGGGCGCGACCCGGGGCGCGGCCATCGGCCACGTCAGCCCCGAGGCGGCCGCGGGCGGGAACATCGCCCTGGTTAAGGAGGGAGACATCATTTCGATCGACATCCCGAATTGCAAGATCCACCTGAACGTGAGCGACGAGGAGCTCAATAAGCGCCGCGCGGCCTGGGTCTGCCCCGAGCCCCGGATCAAGACCGGATATCTCGCCCGCTACGCCCGCCTGGTCACCTCGGCGGACAAGGGAGCGGTGCTGGAATAATCGGCTTTTTCGGGGGATCCTTCCCCCGCGCCTTCCCATCTTTTTGTTTCAACCGCCCGACGGCGATTGATAAAAAACGAACAGAACAAACTTCAGATCAAACAACAGGAGGAACGATTTTATGAAGAGCATCATCCGTGCGGCGCTGCTGGCCCTGTGCCTGTCCCTGGTCCTGACCGTTTGCGCCGGGGCCGAAACCGTGCTGCAGCTGGGCACCACCGTCAACGAGCAGGACTCCTTCCAGGTGGCGGCCGAAAAGTTCGCCGAGCTGGTGGCGGAGCGCACCAACGGCGAATACAAAATCGAGATCTATCCCAACGGCGTGCTGGGCGGCGAAAGCGACATGCTGGACTCCATGAGCATGGACATGCTGGACATGGGCATCATCACCTCCGGCCCCTTCGTCAACTTCTGCAAGGAAATGGGCGTGCTGGATATGCCCTTCCTGTTCGCCAACAATGAAGAAGCCTACAAGATCTTCGACGGCGAGATCGGCCAGGAGCTGCTGGGCAAGCTGGAGGAGGCCGGCCTCAAGGGCCTGGCCTACGCCGAGCGCGGCTTCCGCAACATCACCAACGCCACCCGGCCCGTGCAGTCCGCCGCGGACGTCAAGGGCCTCAAGCTGCGCGTGATGGAAAACGAGGTCTACACCAAGACCTTCCAGGCACTGGAAGTCAACGCCGTGCCCATGGCCTGGGCCGACGCGCTGACCGCTCTGCAGCAGGGCACCATCGAGGGCCAGGAAAACCCCATCAACGTGATCTACTCCTACGGCCTGTGGGACTATAACCAGAAATACATCACCCTGGACCGTCATTCCTACTCCACCGCCATCATCACCATGAGCCTGGAAAAGTGGAATTCCCTGCCTGAGGACATTCAGGCCATCTTCAAGCAGGCCGCGCAGGAGGCCGCCGAATATGAGCGCGCCTGGGTCGCCGATCAGGAGGCCGGCCAGCTGGAGGCCATCAAGTCCCACGGGGTCGAGGTCATCGAGAACCCGGACGTGGATTCCTTCCGTCAGGCTGTGCAGGGCGTGTACGACGCCTATCCCCAGTACGCCGATTACATAGCCCGTATCCAGGAAGCGCTGAAGTAATAAAGCTTCCCGGGAAATAACAGACCAGACGGCCGACGCGGTACCGCCCGGCCGTCTGTCCTTATCAATGAAAAAAGCGGGAGTATACTGCCATGAAAAAGACCTCTCCCCTCCGTGCAGTGAGCGAAGGACTGGACAGGGTGTGCGGCGCGCTGATCGTGATACTGCTGGGCGGCATGGTGCTGGTGACCGCCGCGCAGATACTTGCGCGGGTGCTGTGCGATTACGTATCCTGGATCAGGCCGCTTTCCTGGTCTGAGGAGCTGACGCGCTATATGCTGATCTGGGCCACGTTCCTGGGGGCCACCTGCGTGTACTATCACGGCGGCAACATTGCCATCACGGCCGTGCAGAGCCTGTTCCCCCAAAAAGCGCAGGACCTTGTGCGCACGCTGGTGCACCTGATCTGTCTGGTGCTTTTCATCGTTCTGACCGTGTACGGCATCCGCTACACGCAGAAGCTGGGCAAAAACGCGGCCAGCCTGCCGATCAAGATGCGGTGGGTGTTCGTGTGCGTTCCCATCAGCACCTGCATCATGGGCTGGCACGCCCTGACGCTGATGCTGGAAAACGCGAAGGCTCTTCTGACCGGAAAAAAGGAGGCGGCTGACTGATGGCGGGCTTACTGTTCGGCATATTCATACTGCTGCTGATACTGGGCGTGCCGGTGGCGTTTTCCATCTGCTCCGCCGCGGCCGTCACCATGTTCGCCGGCTACGGCGACCAGAAGATGATGATCATCGTCCAGCGGATGTTCCAAAGCTGCGATTCCTTCAGCCTGATCGCCGTGCCCTTCTTCATTTTCGCGGGCGACCTGCTGGCCAAGGGCAAGATATCCAAGGTGCTGGTGGAGTTCACGGAGAGCTTCCTGGGGATCGTCCGGGGCGGCTTAAGCGTGGTGTCGGTGCTGGCGGGCATGTTCTTCGCGGCCATATCCGGCTCCGGCGCGGCTACTACCGCCGCCGTGGGCGCGACCCTCGTGCCCGAGCTTAAAAAGCGCGGCTACAAGGAAGACTCCGCAGCCGCGCTGGTGGCCGCCGCGGGCACGATCGGCGTGGTCATCCCGCCATCGGTGCCGATGGTGCTGTACGCGGTCATCGCCGAGGAAAGCGTCACACGGCTGTTCTCGTCCGGCTTTGTGCCGGGGATCCTGATGGGCGGCATACTGATCGTCATCGCGCTGTACCAGGCGTACAAGGAGCATTACCCCAAGGGCGCCGCCTTCTCCTGGAAAAACGTGGGCAGTACCTTCATCAAGGCGGTTCCCGCCATCCTGATGCCCCTGATCATACTGGGCGGCATCTTTTCCGGGTACTTCACTCCCTCCGAGGCGGCGGCGGTGGCCGTGATCTACGCGGTGCTGGTTTCCGCGTTCATCTACAGGGACCTGACGTGGAAGGGCCTGTATAAGCTGATGCTGGGTTCCGCCAGGACGAGCGCGGTCATCATGATCATCATCGCGTGCTCCGGGCCCTTTGGGTGGGTGCTGGCCAACTGGCGCATACCCGAGGCCATTTCCTCCGCCGTGCTGAGCGTTTCCACCAACAAGTACGTGATCATGTTCCTGATCTCCGTGATCATCCTGATCGCAGGCGTGTTCATGGAAACGAGCTCCGCGATCATCATCCTGACCCCGGTCTTCCTGCCGCTGATAGAGAGCCTGGGCGTCAGCACCCTTCACTTCGGCATCCTGTTCGTGGTGGGCATCGCCATCGGCATGATCACGCCGCCGGTCGCCATCAACCTGTTCGTTGCCACGGGCATCACGGGGCTTCCGATCGAAAAAATATCCAGGGCCGTCGTCCCCTATCTGATCGGCCTGATCGCCGTGTTCCTGCTGATCGTGTTCGTGCCGCTGCTGATACCGGGACTGATGTGACACGGATTCACTGAAAAGAGCCGCTGTTCCCTTTCCCTGTCCGGGGATATGGGAACAGCGGCTTTTTGTGAGACTGCCCGTCTGACGCTTATTTTGACGGTACGGCAATGGTGATTTCAAACTCCAGGCAATCGCTGCTGTAGTACATTTTCTTGTCTTTTATATAAAAGTATGCGTAGATATGGCTGTTTCCGTACACGCAGCGCAGTTCCGCCTTTCCGGGCTGGAACAGGATCAGGTCGGAACCGGCCAGCACCCAGTTCATGGTAAACTTCATACCGCCGCCGGTGACGGTCATCGTGCCGTCCGACGAAAAATCAAGGTCCATCCTGCCCTTGTCCCCGTCGTACCGCCAGCCCATATGTTCCCTGTCCGGCCGGAGGCTCCCGGAGTTAAGCGCCTCGGAATAGGTAAAGGAAACCTCCTGGCCATTCAGCGCAAGCGTCAGCCTGTCCCGGTCCAGCCGGATGAGCTGGGCCTGCCCGCCGTGCGGCTCCAGCATGACGTCCCGGCCGGAGCGCAGCCATTTATACAGCGCTGTTTTGCCGCCGGTTTCCCGCAGGACCGCGTTTCCGTCCGTCAGGAAGATGAGCTCCGCTTTCTGCATGGCGTCCGGCGCGGCGCTCCAGCGGCCCTCAAGCTCATACACGGGCGCGCAGGCCATATGATAGCCGGCCTTCAGGTACAGGGTATCCCGGAACACATGGCCGCTGGTCCATTCCGTGTCCTGATCGCTGTAGACGGTCACCTTTTCCCCGTCCAGAACGTAGGTCAGGTGATATTCCTTGCCGTCCATGAGCACGGTGACGGCGCCGTCGGGTCCAAAACGAAGGCGGTAATCCTTGATCCAGGTCCAGGAGCCCTGAAGCAGTTCGGCGGTCAGTTCCACGCGGTCGGCCGCATTGGCGGGGCCTGCGTACCGGCATTCCAGCTGCTCATTGTCAGAACCGAAGGGAAAGCGGATCACGTCCCCTTCCCGTTCAGCGTGGAGGAGCTGGCCGTTTTCCCGGATGAGATCGGCGGAACCGTCCTCATTTTCTGTCCAGGTCATCCGTTCGGCCGTATTGCCTTTGTTGAACCAGCATACGGCGACCCCGTCTTCGTAGATACTCAGATCATAAAAAACGGCAGGCCCTGCCTGTTCCCACCGGCCCGGCCAGGCTGACCCGGCCAGCGCGGTGCCGCAGGCAAAAAGAAAAGCCAGCGCGAGCGCTGAAAAAAGCAGCTTTTTCATCAGACAGTCCTCCCGTCTTCCTCCGGGCCCTGTTCCCGGCGCTTTCGCCTTTCCTCCGCTTGCGCCTTTGAGTATACGCACCCGCAGTAATCCTGGCGGTACAGGCCGTATTCCTTGCTGTTGCGGATGGAGCGCAGGTAGCCGTCCTTCTTCTTGAAATCAGAAAACAGGTAAGCGACCCCGTACCGCTCAGCCAACTCCGCCCCGATCTGGTTGAGCTTCCCGGCGTTTTTTAAGGGGCTTATGGACAGGGTGGTGGTGAAGTAATCGAAGCCCTCATCCCTGGCTTTTTGCGCCGTGTCCGAAAGGCGCAGGCGGTAGCAGCGAAAACAGCGCTCCCCGCCCTCGGGAAGGGCCTCCAGGCCGCGGGCGATCTCGTAAAACCTGTCCGGCGTGTAATCGGCCACGCAAAGCCCGGGCGGCAGGCGCAGGGGCATCAGTTTAAGCAGCCGCTCAAGCTCCTCCGCCCTGCGTTCAAACTCCTCCCGCGGCGCAATGTTGGGATTGTCATAATAGCAGGTCACCCGGAAGGTTTCGCACAGTTCCTCAAGGCACCCGCTTGAACAGGGCGCGCAGCAGACATGCAGCAAAAGGGAAGGCTGCCGGCCCTCGGCGCGGGCCTTCTTTATTTCCCGCTCCATCAGCAGGCGGTAATTGGTTTCAGGCATTTTCGGCTCCGTTTTTTACGTTTTTTACGGAAGTGTTTTACAATCCTTAAATCATTCTAAAAAGGCCGGAAACGGGAAGAAATCGGCGGAAAAAAGCGTTATAATAGGCGAAAGCTTCTTAACAAGAGGTGATTGGCCGTGAAAAGAAGGCTGTTCCTGATTCTGATGTGTGCTGTGCTGGCGGCCGGGTGCTGCGCCCGGGCCGACGACGGAGGGCTGCCCCAGGAGGACAACCTCTATTTTGACGGCGCCTATTATTATTACTACGAGGACACCTCTTCCGCCCCGCCCGTGCTGGTGAGCCTGACGCACAACTGCCCTTCGACCGGCATCATGCTGCCGGAATCGTTCAGTCCGGACGTGTACGGGTACCTTTTGACGGTGGCCAGCTGGGTCAGCCGGGTCAGCCTGACGCCGGTGGCCTCCGACCCGGCGGCCGAGATAAGGGTGAACGGCACGCTGATCCGCAGCGGTAGCACTTCATCGTACATCCGCATGGACGACAAGCCCCAGCAGGTGGTCATCGACGTGTCCAACAGCCACGGGACGACGCGCTACACCCTGTTTCTGCAGCGCCGGCCCTCCGAAAAACGCACCCGCGTCTCCGCCGGCCAGGTGAACGCCATCTATTTCTCCGGCAGCGGGTGGGTCATAGACGCCGACCTGGGCACCGTCACCTATTCGGACGGCAACCTGTCTACCTACATCAACAAGACCCCGGAAAGCTACAAATATGCCGCGGCGCCCAACTGCATATTCTACTACGGCGACATCGCCGCCCCGGTGCGGGCGTTCAGCGCGCAGGACTTTGCCGCCTTCTATGACCCGTACGCCCTGTATCGCTTTATCTATATAGAGGACGAGATCGTGGCGGTGCTCCCCTATTCACCGGATTACTGACGCCTGGTCATCCAGCGCTTTGAGCAGCCCTTCGGGGCTGCTTTTTATTTGGATGAAGCTGCCCCATTCTTTGGTCAGGAAGCCTTCGGCCGCCATATGGGAAATGAACGCCTGAAGCCCGTCATAATAGCCGCAGGTATTCAGAAGCCCCAACGGCCTTTTTTTCATACCCAACTGCATACGGGCGAAGACCTCGCTCAGCTCGTCCAGCGTGCCCATGCCGCCGGGCAGGGCGATGCAGGCGTCCGAATGGGCGATGAGGCCCAGCTTCCGCTCCTCCAGGGTGGGATAGATATGCTCCTCCGCGCCGGGGATATGGTCGCTTTCCCTGAACAGATCCTGAATGAACTCGCTTTCCACCTTTCCGCCGGCGGCCAGGGCGGCCTGGGAAACCTCCTTCATCAGCCCGTCCGCGCAGCCGCCGAAGACCAGGGTGCGGCCGGACTGCCCCAGCAGCGCGCCCAGTTCCCGCGCGGCCTGGGCGTAGTCGGGCCGGCTGCCCAAAGAAGAGCCGCAGAAAACGGCTATTTTTCTGATCATTTTCCCGTCTCCCCTCTGCGCCGCCTGGCGTATCCGGCCGCGGCCGTGCCGGCGTTGGCCCCGTCGCCTACGGCGGTGGCCAGCTGGCGCAGGTCTTTTTTACGGCAGTCGCCCGCGACGAAAAGGCCGGGCAGCGCCGTTTCCCCGTTTTCGTGAGCGGGGAGATAGTCCTCCTGGGCTAGACCCAGAAGGCTCATGAACGGCGCCGTCTGCGGCACGATGCCCACCGCCTCGAACACCGCCTCCACCGGCAGGGTCTCCCTTTCGCCGGTATCCTGATGCGCGATGGTAAGCCCGGTCAGGGCTTCCCCGTCCGTCTGCAGTTTTTCCGCCACGGCGTTCAGCCGGAAGGTCACGTTGTCGCGTGCGCGCAGTTCCTTTTCAAGGGCGCTGTCTCCCCTGAAGACGTCCCGCCGGTGCACGATGTACACCCGCGCGCAGATGCCGGACAGGAACAGCGCGTCCTGCAGCGCCGTATTGCCGCCGCCGATCACCGCGACGTCCCGGCCCTGATAAAAGGGCCCGTCGCACACCGCGCAGAAGGACACACCCGCGCCGGTCAGCGCCTCTTCCCCGGCAAGGCCCAGGGCCCGGTGCCGGGCCCCCGCGGCCAGCACGACGCTCAGACAGCGGTAGCAGGCCGTGTCCGTCCGGACGAGAAACCCACCGTCTTCGGGGGTCACCTCCAGCGCTTCCTCGTATTTAAGCTCCGCCCCGCTTTGTTCAAGCTGCTCCTGCATGCGCTCGGCCAGTTCGGTGCCGCTGACCTGCGGGAGGGCGGGATAATTGTCCACCCGGGGGCTCAGGACGATCTGGCCGCCCGGCGTCTCCTTTTCAAGGACGATCACCCTTTCCCCCGCCCGGGCGGCGTACAGGCCGGCGGTCATGCCCGCCGGCCCCGCTCCGATGACCAGTACGTCGGTGAAGATCGCGTCTGTTTCTGTGTGCGTCATAGCCTCATTCCCCTGTGTTGCGGGCGCGCGGTTTTATCTGCCTTTGCGTCCGCTGGTCTTTCTTGATTTGAAGTCCCGGTCGATATCCTCTTTCCAGTCCATCCCGAGGATGCCGCTTTCGCGGACAGAACTGATGGCCCTGCTCACCGTGGCGTAATTGACCGCCTGGCCCTGGGAGTCGTTGTGATAGTTGACAGACCGGTCCTTCCGGATGCCGAAGCGGGCGGCCGTTTCCACGGCGTCTATGTTGGCGCCCAGGAACAGAAAATCCCAGCCGTACTTTTCCTTCTGCCGCTCCACCATGGCCCGGACTTCGTCCGCGGTATAGCGGGTGGAGGCGTTTTCCATGCCGTCCGTAGTGATCACGAACAGGGTGTGCTCGGGCACGTCCTCGTCCCGGATATATTTATGCACGTTGCCGATGTGGTGGATGGCCCCGCCGATGGCGTCGATCAGCGCCGTGCCGCCGCCGACATAATACTGCTTTTCGGTCATGGGCTCTACCTGCCGGATGTCCACCCGGTCGTGGAGGACGCAGCTTTCGTTGCTGAAGAGCACCGTGGACACCAGCGCCTCCCCCTGCTGTTCCTGCTGGCGGCGGAGCATGCTGTTGAACCCGCCGATGGTATCCTGTTCAAGCCCCGCCATGGAGCCGCTGCGGTCGAGAATAAAGACCAGTTCCGTCAAACCCTTTTTCATCGTGTTTGCCTCCTTTTTTGTGCGGTTTCCCCGCTGCGAGAACAGCATAGCACATAATGGGAGGTAAAATGTCTCCCCGCAGGAGACAATCACTCGGCCGCGGAACCCAAAAGCTTTTGGTCGTACGCGAAGAGGACTTCGTTGATCGTATAGATGTCGCTGCCGCCGCGGCGGAGGAAGAATTCCACGATCAGGTCCGCCTTGCTGCTGGAGGAAAGGGAGTAGCCCGCCCTGTCCAGCATGTCCCGGGTCTCGTCCAGGGTCAGGCGCAGGCCCACGCACAGCGCAAGCACCGTGGTCTTCCCCGGGCGGTAATCGGGCTGGTTCTTGATCTTGTTGAATACCCGGCGGTCCAGATTGGCGCAGTGATAGCATTCGGCGTCGGTCATGCCCTTTTCGTCGATCCGGCGCAGGAGCATGTCCCTGAAGCCCGCGTCCTGCCGCTGCAGGTACCTGTCGAGCGCCGCCCTGTCCTGCGCGGAGTCCGTGCGGAAAGCGGCCGGCGCGGCAGGATAAGGCGCTTTTTCTTCGGGCTGATCGGGGGCTAAGACTGTCTCCGCAAAATAACGTCTTGTCTGTCTGCTCTTAATCGGCCTGCCGGAAGCGGGCCGCGGAGCCCCGTCTTCGTATGACGGCGCCTGGCTGGCGAGGGGAAGGCCGTTAAAGATATCATTCCTTCCGGAAAGCCGCCTTTCCGTGTCGTAAGGGGCCGTACCGGCGTCATCGATGTAGGCCTGGATGCTCTTCATCAGCCCGTCGGCCATTTGACGGCCCACGCGGAAGGAGGCGCTGTCGTAGAAGACCAGGAAAACGGTCATATCACGGGTCTTCAGAAAGTCCAGTATCGTGTCCCGCGCCACCTGCGCGGCCTCTTCCCCGGGATAGCCGTACACGCCGGCGGAGATCAGCGGGAACGCCACGCTTTCGCAGCCGTGCGCTTCGGCCAGAAGAAGGGCATTGCGGTAGCAGGAGGCCAGCAGCTCCTTTTCCCCGTGACGCCCGTCCTGATAGACGGGGCCGACGGTGTGGATCACATACCGGCAGGGCAGACGGAAGCCCGGGGTGATGACGGCCTCGCCCGTTTTGCAGCCGCCGATGGCCCGGCAGGCCTCCTTAAGCTCCGGCCCGGCGGCCCGGTGAATGGCGCCGTCCACTCCCCCGCCGCCCAGGAGGCTGGGATTGGCCGCGTTCACGATGGCGTCGGCGCGCACCCGGGTGATGTCGTCCCGGATCAGTTCAAAAGGCATAAAGTCCTCCGTTTTCAAAAACAGCCGGGGACCGCTGTCTCCGGCTGTAATAGTGGTGACTGTTCAGTAAAACTGAACAGTCACCGCATGGGGGACTTGCGTCCCCCCTACGGAACCCCCCCTGCAGATTTGCCTGTCGTCCCTTCGGGAGCCAAAGGCCCAGGGCCTGCCGGCCTGTTCTCGCTGAAAACAGGCCACCGGCCTGTTTTCCGGGCGCTGCGAACCCAGACGGCAAATCTGTAAGGAAGAAATCGCTGCGCGATTTCGTCCTCGCGACGTACATGCCGCCGCTGCGGATTTCGATCAAGGGTGTTCCCCCTTGATGATCCCCTCCGCATATCTTTTGTTCCGCTCCCATGCCAGGGCCTGCCGGCCCGTTCGTCGGTGAAAACGATCCACCGGATCGTTTTCCGGGCCCTCCTCACCCCTCGCCAAGGTTCAGCCTTCGGCCTCATCCGGCGAATGAATCGCCGGACTCGGGAATTCCGCGTAACAAAAGATTGCTTTGTACGTCACTTGAACTGCGCAACTACAGGAAGAGGTTTTAAGGGCAGAATTCGTGCGCCGTCCGTTCGTCTAAAGGATTTACGTTACTGCTTCACCTGCAGGTCCTGCAGATGCTTGCGGATGGGGCCGACGCCGGTGAAGCGCTCGGGGCCGTCGGGGCCGTCCATCACGAGCGTCGGGGCCTGGCGCACGCCGTAGGAGAGGGCCAGCTTGGGGTTATCGTCCGCCAGCACCTTGCGGTAGGGAACTTTGGCCTCCTGCAGCAGCTTCTCGGCCTGACGGCAGTTGGGGCAGGTGCGGGTGGCGAAAAGCAGCGTCTCTCCCGTCGCGGCGGCCTTCTGCGCCTCCTGCTCAGGGGCGGCCTCGTTCAGCACGCCCTGATGGCGCAGCCGGCTGTGCGTGACGTCGTACACCCGGCGGTCCCTGAATTCCTGGGATTTGCCGTCGTTCCAGTTCTGCACGGGGCGGTAGTAGCCGGTGATGCGGCTGTAGACCTCCGCCCGTTTGCCGCAGTAGGGGCAGTTGAACTGTTCGCCGGAAAGATAGCCGTGCTCGGCGCAGACGGAATAGGTGGGGCTCATCGTGTAATAGGGCAGACGGTAGTTTTCCGCGATCTTGCGGACCAGGGCGGCGGCGGCCTTCCAGTCGGGCAGCTTTTCGCCCAGGAAGGCGTGGAACACCGTGCCGGAGGTGTAGAGCGTCTGCAATTCGTCCTGCACGTCCAGGGCGGAGAAAATATCCTCCGTGTAGCCCACCGGCAGATGGCTGGAGTTCGTGTAATAGGGCGTGCCGTTTTCGTTGGCGGTCACGATATCGGGATAAAGCTCCTTGTCGTGCTTGGCGAAGCGGTAGGCCGTGGATTCGGCCGGGGTGGCCTCCAGGTTGTACAGATCGCCGTACTGTTCCTGATAGTCGCTCAGGCGGGTGCGCATGTGGTTGAGCACATCCTTGGCGAAGGCCTGGCATTCGCGGTCGGTCAGGTCCTTTTTAAGCCAGGCGGCGTTCAGGCAGGCCTCGTTCATGCCCACCAGGCCGATGGTGGAAAAATGGTTGTCAAACGTGCCCAGATAGCGCTTGGTGTACGGATACAGCCCCGCGTTCATCAGCTTGGTAATGACCGTGCGCTTGACCTTGAGGGAACGGGCGGCCAGGTCCATCAGCTTATCCAGGCGGCGGTAGAATTCGTCCTTCGTTTTGGACAGGTAGGCGATGCGGGGCAGATTGACCGTCACCACGCCCACCGAGCCGGTGGACTCGCCGGAGCCGAAGAAGCCGCCGGTCTTTTTGCGAAGCTCGCGCAGGTCCAGGCGCAGGCGGCAGCACATGGAGCGGACGTCGGAGGGCTCCATATCGGAATTGATGTAGTTGGAGAAATAGGGCGTGCCGTACTTGGCCGTCATCTCAAACAGGAGGCGGTTGTTTTCGGTATCCGACCAGTCAAAATCCTTCGTGATGGAATAGGTGGGGATCGGGTACTGGAAGCCGCGGCCGTTGGCGTCGCCCTCGATCATGATCTCGATGAAGGCCTTGTTGACCATGTCCATCTCATGCTGGCACTCGCCGTAGGTGAAGGGCATTTCCTTGCCGCCGACGATGGCAGCCTGGTGCTCGAGGTCCCTGGGGCAGACCCAGTCCAGCGTGATATTGGAAAACGGCGCCTGCGTGCCCCAGCGGGAGGGCGTGTTCACGCCGTAGATGAAGGACTGGATGCACTGCTTGACTTCCTTTTGGGACAGGCTGTCCACCTTGACGAAGGGAGCCAGGTAGGTATCAAAGGAGGAGAACGCCTGAGCGCCGGCCCACTCGTTCTGCATGATGCCCAGGAAATTGACCATCTGGTTGCACAGCGTGGACAGATGGCCCGCCGGCGAGGAGGTGATCTTGCCCGGCACGCCGCCCAGGCCCTCCTGGATCAGCTGGCGCAGGGACCAGCCGGCGCAGTAGCCCGTCAGCATGGACAGGTCGTGCAGATGGAGCGCGGCGGAGCGGTGGGCCTCGGCGATCTCCTCGTCATAGATCTCACTGAGCCAGTAGTTGGCCGTGATCGCGCCGGAATTGGACAGAATGAGGCCGCCCACCGAGTAGGTGACGGTGGAATTTTCCTTCACGCGCCAGTCATTGATCTGGAGGTAGTTGTCCACCAGGTCCTTATAGTTGAGCAGGGTGCCGCCGACGTTGCGGATGCTGGCGTGCTGCCTGCGGTACAGGATGTAGGCCTTCGCCACATCGTAATAGCCCGCTTCGGACAGCACCTGCTCCACGGAATCCTGGATATCCTCCACGGCGATCAGGCCGTCGCGGATCTTGGGAGTGAAGTGCGCGGTCACGCGCAGGGCCAGCAGGTCCAGTACGCCCCTGTCATATTCCTTGTCCAGCGACTGGAAAGCCTTTTCCATCGCCGCGCTGATCTTGCCTATTTCAAAAGGGACCGCCTTGCCATCCCTTTTCTTGACCTGATACATGATTTTCCTCCGCCTTACTCCGTGTTCCGGATGATTTTTCAAGACCTCAGACAGTATAAACCTGTTTCAAAAGTTTGTCAATATATAGACAATTTCGAAACAATTCGCTCAAAATGTTGACGGCAAGCACGTTTTCGGGCTTTTTCCCCCTTGGCGGAGCATAAATTTACCGATGTATTTTTTCCGTCCTGCCCGGGGCTCGGGGACGGACGGTTTTTTCCCGAAGTCGGGTTTTCCGCGCCGCCGCCCGGCATTTTCTCTTTTTGCTTGACACCGGAGTTTTTGCGGGATATAATCTTTCTTGTATCCGCGCGTGGAGAGTTGTCCGAGTGGTCGAAGGTGCAGCACTCGAAATGCTGTAAGCCGAAAGGCTTCCAGGGTTCGAATCCCTGACTCTCCGCCACGTTAAGGAGAGGAAGAGATTCGAACGGGCCGGGAGTGAATGACAGCCC
>CADAQF010000043.1 GCA_902790015.1 uncultured Eubacteriales bacterium
TTTCAAAATGGCAGCGAAAGACGCACGCGCCAATGTTGTGCTTGCCTGCACCGAATGCAAACAGCGCAATTACAACACCAAAAAGAACCGCAAGAATACCACGGACCGCCTTGAACTGAAAAAGTACTGCCGTTTCTGCAGGAAGCACACCGTTCATCGCGAGACCAAGTAACGGAGGGCGGAAAGATGGCTGACGAAAAGAACGTACAGGTGAAGAAGAACGAAAAGCCTTCCTTCGGAACCCGCTGTGTCAATTTCTTCAAAAATCTGCCGGCGAACGTCGCCCGGCCCTTCCGCAATATGTGGCACGAGCTCAAGAAGGTGACCTGGCCCTCCAAGAAGGACCTGATCAACTACACCCTGCTGGTGCTGGCTTTCATCGTGTTCATGGGCGTTGTGATCGGTCTGCTGGACCTTGGCGCCAGCGAGCTGGTCAAGGCGCTGATCAACATCTGATGAATCCCTTTCAACCCTGGAGGAACGCAAAGCATGGCTGACAATTCTGACCGTCCCGGCACGCTGGAATGGTATGTGGTGCATACCTATTCCGGCTATGAAAACAAGGTCAAGGACAACCTGGAAAAGGCCGTCGAAAACAACGGCATGCAGGACCTGATCAAGGATGTACGCGTACCTGTCGAAGAGATCGTGGAGATCAAAAACGGCAAGCGCAAGATCACCCAGAGAAAGACCTTCCCGGGCTATGTCCTGGTGCACATGATCATTACCAACGAAAGCTGGTATGTGGTGCGCAACACACGCGGCGTGACCGGTTTCGTCGGGCCGGAAAGCAAGCCGGTCCCCCTGACCGCCGCCGAGCTGGACACCATGCTGAACAACCCCAATACCCAGGTCGATTACAAGATCGCCGTCGGGGAAGAGGTCCGCATTCTGTCCGGTCCGCTGGAAAACTTCACGGGCGTGGTCGAGGAGATCGACACGATCCGCGAAAAGCTGAACGTCCGGGTGAAGATGTTCCTCGGCCGCGAAATGCAGGTCGAGCTGGACCTGGACCAGGTTGACAAGGTATCCCTGGACAGCTGAGCAAGGCGCTGCCGGCCCCGCGGCCGGCGATGCTTGGCCCTGTCTTGTTTGTCCCAGGTGGGAGGCGGGCAGCGCCCCTGCCGCCAATACCACAAGTGAATAGGAGGTGCCATTTCCCATGGCAAAGAAAATTACCGCCGTTATCAAGCTTCAGGTCCCTGCCGCCAAGGCGACACCCGCGCCCCCCATCGGCCCCGCTCTGGGCCAGGCCGGCGTTAACATTCCCGGCTTCTGCAAGGACTTCAACGCCCGCACCGCCAAGCAGGAGGGCCTGATCATCCCGGTCGTCATCACCGTTTATTCCGACCGTTCCTTCACCTTCATCACCAAGACCCCTCCGGCTCCGGTGCTGATCAAAAAGGCCCTGAACCTGTCCAAGGCCAGCGGCGCGCCCAACAAGACCAAGGTTGGCCAGCTGACCCAGGCGCAGGTGCGCGAGATCGCCACCACCAAGATGCCCGACCTGAACGCCGGCTCCATTGAGGCCGCGATGAGCATGGTCAAGGGCACCGCCCGCAGCATGGGCGTCACCGTCGCTGAAGAGTAATAAAGGAAACGTGGGAGGACATAAGCGCCGTTATCACCACGGGGAGGTATAATATGAAACACGGTAAGAAATATCAGGATTCAAAAAAGCTGATCGACTCCGCCAAGCTCTACGACCCCGAAGAGGCCGTATCCCTGGTCAAACAGATCAGCAAGGCCAAGTTCGATGAGACCATCGAGCTGTCCATCCGCCTGGGCGTCGACCCCCGGCACGCCGACCAGCAGGTCCGCGGCACCGTCGTGCTGCCGCACGGCACCGGCAAGAAGGTCAAGGTGCTGGTGTTCGCCAAGGGCGACAAGGCCAAGGAAGCGGAAGCCGCCGGCGCGGATTACGTCGGCGAGGCCGATCTGGTGGCCAAGATCCAGAGCGAGAACTGGTTTGACTTTGACGCCTGCGTCGCCACGCCGGACATGATGCCCGTCATCGGCCGCATCGCCCGTCTGCTGGGCCCCAAGGGCCTGATGCCCAACCCCAAGTCCGGCACCGTGACCATGGACGTGACCAAGGCCGTCAACGACATCAAGGCCGGTAAGGTCGAGTACCGCGTGGACAAGACTTCCATCTGCCACTGCCCCATCGGCAAGGCTTCCTTTGATGCCGACAAGCTGGTGGAAAACCTGCGCGTGCTGATGGACGCCATCAACAAGGCCAAGCCCGCGACCGCGAAGGGCACCTATGTGCGCTCCCTGTACATGAGCACCACCATGGGCCCCTCCATCCGCCTGAACAGCCTGAAATTCTGATTTGAATGCCGGAAAATGATCCGGCGTACAGGGCGGGAGTGCCTGCGCCGTTTCGGCCGGGGCTCCCGTCCTGTTTTTGCTTAACACCCGTCGCGGCTGCCATTGACAGGGAGGTTCTGCCAGTGCACCATGTGCTGAAATATCAGCTGATACGCGGCCTGCTGTTCCTGGTGCCCGGGGCGGGCAAGCGGTCCAGGCTGCTCAAAAAATAAACTATTTTGACGCCATGGGCGAGCACGTCTTCTTTCAACCGCGCCATTTGCCCGCGGACCCCAAGCTGATCCGCTTTCACAATAATATCGCCGTGGCAGCCAACGTGACTTTTCTGAATCACGACGTGATCCATTTCATGCTGCGGCATCTGTTGCCTGAAAACGCTCATTTTCAGACGCACCTGGGCTGCATCGAGGTCATGGACAACGTCTTCATAGGCGCCAATACCACGATCCTGCCGGACGTGCGCATCGGCCCCAACGCGGTGGTCGCCGCCGGCAGCGTAGTTACCCGGGATGTGCCCGAGGGCAGCGTGGTGGCCGGCGTGCCGGCCCGGGTCATAGGCCGGTTTGACAACCTGGCGGAAAAGCGGAGGCTGGAAAACCAGCCGCCCCTGCCCGCCCGCCGGGAGGAACGCATCGCCCCCGCCTGGCGGTCCTTTTTGGATAAACGCCGCTGAGCCTGCGCCGTTTCTGGACAATACCGGCCCTTGCTGACCTGCCAATCTTTCCCTTCAGGATAATCTTAAATTCAGTCCCAGTCCCCGGCAGCTTTTTTCTCTCAGGAGGTTTTATGTCCCGCATCGAAGCCATCAATCAATACCGCTCGGCCCTTAAATGCGGCCAGAAATACTACAACGCCCGCACCGCCGCTCATCTGAATCCCTATCCCATCGTCCTGGAGGAGCAGACCAACGAAACCCAGTCCACCGGTCATGTGCCCATCGGCACCATCGAGATCCCCACAGACGCTATCGTAGGCACCCTGGCCGCAGGCAGGAAGACCGCCTTCGCCGGCAATTTCATGCCCATTCTGGCCGAGAATACGGAATTTGCCCAGAAATGGGTCAGCCTGTGCGAGGCCCATCTGTCCGAGTCCGGCATACACGACCCCATCACCTGCATGGAATTCATGGGGCAGTTTTACGTCATGGAGGGCCACAAGCGCGTAAGCGTGCTGAAAAGCTTCGGCGCGCTGTCCATTTCGGCCACGGTCACCCGGATGCTGCCGGTGTGGAACGACACGCCTGAAGTGCAGGCGTACTTTGAGTTCATGAAGTTTTACCGGTTGTGCGGGCTGTATCATATGCAGTTCCGCCGTCCCGGCATGTACGCGAAGCTTCAGAAAAAGCTCGGCTTTTCGGAGGATCACGTCTGGACCCACGACGAAAAGACCACCTTCCTTTCCCTGTTCTGGCGTTTCCGCTCCATTTGCGACGAAAAGGCGCTGGAAAAGGTGCGGGATCATTCGCTGAGCGAGGCGCTGATGGGCATGCTGCAGCTGTATCCCTACGAAACGCTGCTCAACGACACCAGCGACGACCTGCAGAAAAAGCTGGCCGCCCTGCTGCCGGACCTTGCCCTGGCTTCCGACCGCGCGGCCGACCCCGAAAAGGAACAGGCCTCCGTGTCCATGGATCCCCAGGTGCCCGAAAAGAGCTTCGTCCGCTCCATTCTCAGCGAGTTCACCCGCACCACCATCAACGTGGCCTTCGTGTACGCCTCCTCCCCCGAAACCAGCGCCTGGTCCCTGGGGCACGACGAGGGCCGCAAGCTCCTGGAGAGCGAGCTTGCCGAGGAGGTCGACATCCGCACCTACGTGATCGGGGAGGGCGATACCGCCGACAGCGTGATGGAAAAGGCCACCGCCGAGGGCGCGGACGTCATTTTCGCCACCGCGCCGACGCTGCTGGGGGCGGCCCGCCGCCTGTCCGCGCTGCACCCCGCGTGCAAGATACTGGTCTGCGCCCTGTCCGTCCCCTATACCGGGGTCAGGACCTACTATTGCCGGCTGTACGAGGCCAAATTCATTTCCGGCGCCATCGCCGGGGCGCTGTGCCAGGGTCAGCCCATCGGCTTTATCGGCCGCTATCCCATCCTGGGCGCGCCCGCGGCCATCAACGCCTTCGCCCTGGGCGCCCGCATGACCTGCCCGGACGCGCAGGTGCACCTGGCCTGGTCCTGCCTGCCGGGAGACCCGGGCAAAGCCCTCCGCCAGGCCGGCTGCCGGATCATTTCCGGCCAGATGACCGCCGCCTTTGACACCAATGCCACCGGCTGGAGCACTTCCCACCTGGGGCAGGACGGTTCCGCCCAGGTGCTGATCAGCGACGTATGGAACTGGGGGCGCTTCTACATTCAGGTGGTCCGCACCATCCTCAACGGCGGCTGGGACAAAACGGAATCCAGCGCCTCCGCCGTCAACTACTGGTGGGGCATGAACAGCGGCGTCATGGACGTACAACTTTCCCCCACCCTGCCTGACGGCGTGCTGCAGCTGGCCTCGATCCTGCACGATGGCCTGACGCGCGAAACGATCCATCCCTTCCTGACGCGCATAGAGGATCAGCAGGGGATCCTCCGTTCCGCCGGAGACCGCTGGTTTACCCCTGTGGAGCTGATGAACATGAACTGGCTGTGCAATAACGTGGTCGGTCAGATCCCCGCGCAGGAGGATCTGCTGGAAATGTCCCGTAAAACCTCGTCCCTGCTGGCTATCCCAGCCGAGGGCAAAAAGGAGTAACAGCTATGAAGGCGCTGCTGATTTCCGACGTAGAATCTCCCGCGCTGTGGGATTATTTCCGCCCGGAACGCCTGGGCGATGCCGATCTCATCATTTCCTGCGGGGATCTCAAGCGGGAATACCTGGAATTTCTCGTCACGATGGCCAACAGGCCCGTGTTCTACGTTCCGGGGAACCACGACGAGGCCTATGTCAAAACGCCCCCGGAGGGCTGTGAAAACCTGGACGACCGGGTCGTGACCTACCGCGGCGTCCGCTTCCTGGGCCTGGGCGGCTGCAAGCGCTACAATCAGGAAACCTATCAGTACACCGAAGATGAAATGGCCCGGCGCGTCCGCCGGGCCGGCAGGCAAATCCGCAAAGCCGGCGGCGTGGACGTCGTCGTGACCCACGCCGCTCCCACCGGCTGCGGAGACCGCCCCGATCCCGCCCACCGGGGATTCGACTGCTTCCTTTCCCTGATGGACCGCTATGAGCCGCCGTTTCTCGTGCACGGCCACGTGCATATGAACTACGACCGCGACGTCCCCCGCCGCGTGACCTACGGAAAGACCACCGTCATCAACGCCTACGAAAGATATATGCTGGAGATACCGGAACGAGAAGAAAGCCGCGGGCAGGAGCGCCCGCAAAGCGGGCTCAGGAACCGGTGGCGGAAGTGGACCTCCCGGAGCAGATGACCCTGAAGGAACCCTCCGGGCCCCGGAGCGGCGCGTCGGGCCGGAAGGCATGCGCCTTTCGCACACAAAAAAGCGGAAAGACAAAGCGGACAAAAACGCCTTGCCTTTCCGTTTTTCATTGTTCGCGGCAGTCCGATCAAAGACTGCCGCGTAATGTTACACCGATCCGTAGATCAGCTGCACGATGCCGGTGGTGACCGGCGGGACGAAGGTGAACAGGATCAGCACGACCAGCAGCAGGATATAGAACGGAACCGCTTCCTTGATGAAGGGTTTGGTCTTGCAGCCGGTGACCGAGCACGTCACGAACATCAGCGTGCCCATCGGCGGAGACAGCGCGCCGATGGCGTTGTTGAAGATGTAGATCATCGCGAACTGGATCTCGTTGATGCCGTACTGCGCGGCGATCGGCGCCAGCAGCGGCACCAGCACGATCATCGTGGCGTTGCCCTCGATGAACATGCCGGCGATCAGCACCAGGATGTTCACGGCGATCAGGAACAGAAATTTATTGGGGCAGATGCTGACGATGAATTCGGTCAGCTGCTGGGGAATCCGTTCCTTGGTCAGCACCCAGCTGAACACGGAAGCGGCGGACACGATCAGCATGATGCCGGCCGTGGTCGTCACAGTCTCCTTGCAGGCCTGCAGGATGGATTTCCAGCTGAGCTCCTTATAGATCAGCCCCAGCACGATCGCGTAGATGATGGCGACCGCGCCGGCCTCGGTGGCGGAGAACACGCCCAGGCGGATACCGCCGATGATGATGATCGGCAGGCACAGCGGCAGCAGCGCGGGCCTCAGCGCGCCCCAGAATTCCTTGCCGGTCATGCGCTTGGTGCGGATCGGCACGTAGCCGCGCTTCTTGGAAATGAAATGCACCAGGACCATCATCGCGATGCACAGCGTGCCGCCGACAGCGATGCCGGAGGTAAAGAGCTTGCCGATGGAGACGTTGGCGATGCAGCCGTACAGGATCATCGCGATTCCCGGGGGGATCAGCGGGGTGATCATGGCGGAGGCGGCGGTGACGACGGAGGAGAACTCCTTGGAGAAGCCCTTCTTTTCCATCTCCGGCACGAGCATCTTGGCTTCCATGGCCGCGTCCGCCAGGTTGGAGCCGGAAAGCCCGCCCATCAGGGTGGAAAGAAGCACGTTCACCTGCGCCAGGCCGCCCGGCAGCCGGCCGGTGATGGCGGAGCAGAAATTCATGATCCGGTTGGTGACGCCCGAATAGTTCATGAAAACGCCCGCGCAGACGAAAAACGGGATGGCCAGCAGGGAGGAGCTTTCCGTGCCCGTGATCGCCTTCTGGCCGAAGATGATCTGGTTGATGCCGGGATTAAACAGGAAGTAGATGGCCGAGGCCGCGAACACGGCCACGAAGACCGGCACCTTGAGGAACAGGAGCACCAGCATCATGACGGCCGCAATGCCCAGCACCACGTTGGTGCCCAGGGCGGTCCCGACGGATTCGAGGGCGGGCTTGATCCAGCCAATATTGACGGCCAGCAGCACCATGACGCCCGCCAGGGCGGAAACGACCCACGATTTTTTCAGCGCAAAGCGCATCAGGGCGCAGATGACGACGGCGCCTATGATGCTCAGCGCAAGCTCAAGCGTCATTGTGCCGTCACCTCCTCCACGTCCTCCGCTTTCACGCCGATGTGGATCTTATCCACAAACGAAGGCAGATACTTGGACAAAAGATAGCTGATGATCATCAGCGCGCAGCCGTAGGGCGCAATGCCGTAGATCAGCTCGTAAGGTATTCCCAGAATCGGGGTGGAGCGGTGCGTGCGTCCGAAGACCTGCGCGATGTACTGCTGGGATTTGACCATCAGGAAAGTGAGCGTGAAGATCACGATCATATCCACGAGGTATTCCACGATCTTCCTGGCCTTTGGCGGCAGGCCGTCCACCACCATTTCGATGGCGACGATGCTGCCCTGGCGGAAGGCGACGCTCGCCCCCAGGAAGATCATCCAGACCTGGCAGAAGGCCTGCGCCTCTTCCTGCCACAAAAGCGGCGCCCTGAGCACATAGCGCATGATGACCGCCGCGAACGTGACCACCGTCAGCACCGCCAGGGCGATGCTGGCCAGGAAGAGGTCCAGGTTGCACAGGATCCTGAGCCAACCTTTCTTCTTCAAATTATACTCACCTCAATCGAAAAACTTCCAAAACACGTCAAAAGGCGGGAGAGCGGTGCTCTCCCGCCCCTGTTCGGTTCAATCCGTCTGATCAGTCAGTCCGGATTATTCGCCCATGGCGGCCTTCACGGTCTCATACAGGCCATCGGACCAGCCGAATTCAGCGCCCAGCTTGTAGAAGTTTTCAGCCAGGGTGCGGAAGGTGGCGAGGTCTTCTTCGGTGGGCTCATACACGGTGACGCCCTCGGCTTCCATCAGGCCGCGATAGTGCGCGTCCGCTTCAGCCTGCACTTCGTTGTTGTAGACGCCGGCTTCCTTGCCGGTTTCGATCAGGGCAGTCTGCTGTTCGGGGGTCAGGCTGTTGAACCAGTCCGCGGAGCAGATCCAGTTGGTGAAGTTCAGCACGTGGCCGTCCAGGATCAGATACTTGGCCACTTCGTGATGCTTGCGGCCGTACAGGGTGGACAGGGGGTTTTCACCGCCGTCGATGGTGCCCTGCTGCAGCGCGGTGTACACATCGCCCAGCGCCATGCCGACCGGGGTAGCGCCCAGGACTTCAAAGCCCTTGGTCTGGATAGCGTTGGTGGGAACGCGGATCATGAGGCCCTTCAGGTCAGCCGCGGTGTGAACGGGCTTGGTGGTCAGGGTGTGACGGGCGCCGTAGGCCCAGTTCGCGGCCACCATCTTGATGCCCAGGCCTTCCAGCTTGGCGCACTGTTCGTTCCACCAGTCGGATTCGATCAGCTTCCAGCACTGATCCCAGCTGTCAAAGAGGAAGGGGCCGAACACGATGCCCATGTCCTTGACGCCGTAGTCGGCGAAGAAAGCGCCGTCCGCCAGGGTCATGATCGGCTCGCCCAGCAGCATCTGGTCGATCAGGTCATTCTTGGCGCCCAGCTGGGAATCGGGGAAAAGCTCGATGGTCAGGCCGACGTTGCGCGCGGCCAGCAGTTCCTGCCACTTCTGCATACCCTGGCCGACGGGCTCAGAGAGGGAGTTCTCAAAACCGACCTGGAGGACGGTGTCAGCGCTGGCGACAGACGCGGCAGCCAGCAGCATCATCAGAGAAAGGGCGATGGCAACGATTTTTTTCATGGGGATTTCCTCCTTGAAATATTTATGAAAACTGATGGGTCCCATCAGAATTCAATCATGACCTTCAGCATGCTGCCGGCGTTCTGGTGGAAGTCTTCAAACGCCTGGGCCGCTTTTTCAAACGGATACACATTGGTGACCACGGCGTCCAGCTTGAGGCCCTGGTTTTTGACCGTGTCGATCAGTTCCTCAAAGTCGCGCGTCAGGGCGTTGCGGGAGCCGTAAATGTTGAGTTCCTTTTTCTGGATGACGGTGAAGTCCAGATCGATGTTGTGCTTGCCCACGCCGATGACGGCTACCCGGCCGCCGAAGCAGGCGGCGTCCAGGCAGTTCTGGAAGGTGGAGGGGAGACCCACGGCCTCCACGGTCACGTCAAAGCCGTTGCCGTCGGTGATTTCCTTCCAGGCCTTTTCAAAGCTTTCGGGGCTGTCGTTCAGGATCTTGCCGTCCATGCCGAACTGCATAGCGTAGTCGAGCTTCTTGGGAGCCACGTCGCAGATCCACACCTGCGCTCCGCGGGCTTTGGCAGCGATGGCCGCCAGCACGCCGATGGTGCCTGCGCCGACCACCAGCACCTTGTCGCCCTCGTGCACGTTCGCCCGCTGGATGCCGTGATAGCCGATGCAGAACGGCTCGATCAGGGCCAGGGTCTTGGGGTCCAGCCCCTTGCCGTCGATCAGGCGGCTGACGGGCATCACCATGTACTCAGAGAAGCCGCCCTCGCGCTGAACGCCCATGGTCTGGTTGGACATGCAGGCGTTGACCAGGCCGTGCCGGCAGGAATAGCACTTGCCGCAGTTGAAATAGGGGTTGGCGGTGACGATGTCGCCGACCTTGAAGCCCCGGTCGTTTTCGCCGATCTCCACGATCCGGGCGGAAAACTCATGGCCCGGGATGCGGGGATAGGTCAGGTAAGCGTTGGTGCCGCGGTAGGAGTTCAGGTCGCTGCCGCAGATGCCGCCGTAGATCGGCTGCAGAATGGCTTCGTCCTTGCCCCGGACCGGTTTTTCGATCTCACGGATCTCGACCTGGCCTGGTTTTACGATGGTGATTGCTTTCATAGCTTGTTCTTCCTTTCAGGCTTGCCTTCCGGCTGCGGCGCGTTGGTGAGACCGGTCAGGTTTCTGACCGCACGGACGCGCCTGCCGGTGATTGAAACGGATATTTACCCGCCCGTTGCGCACCGGGCGCATAAATCATCAGGATGCCGCCGAATCGGCGTTTTCGCGGAAAATATTGTGCGTGTCCCGGTTGAACTGGAGTACGTAATTGATGATGGCCATTTTGGAGTTTTCCAGGTGGGCCCGCATGGCCTCCGCCGCCTTTTTCCAGTTCGCCTTCAGACAGTTGATGCAGATCTCGCAGTGTTCCCCCTGGCTGATCTCGGTCCGCCTGTCCTGGTCGCTCAGGATGCGGTAGCGCATGGTCTGGGCAGACATGATATCATAATAGGTCAGGATATAGCGGTTGGAGCTGGCCTGCGGGAAGATCATGTGAAAGTCGTTGTCCAGCGCGTACAGTTCCTCCCGCGTGCAGTCCGTCCGGCGGAACTCCCTGAGGAAACGGGAATAGGTTTCATCCGAGATCCGGCTGCCGAAGGATTCCACCATATAGGGCTCCAGCACCAGGCGGGTGGCGTAAAGTTCCTCCACGTTGTTCAGCGAAACGCGGTGCACCCGGATGCCTTTTTTGGGGAGAATGGAGACGAGGTTTTCCTGTTCCAGGCGGCTGACGGCGTCCCGCACGGGGGTACGGCTGGCGCTGAGGGCTTCGCAGAGCGCTTCCTCCGTCAGCATGGACCCCGGCAGGATCTCGCAGTTGACGATCCTGCGCTTGAGCTCCTCGTATACAACCTGTTTAAGGTTCTTTCCCGTATCCTGTACCATAGCTCCCGCTCCGCTCCATAGTGACTTTCCGCACGTCAGGCCGACTCTTGTTATCAACGTCATTATACTGTTGTATCCATCAGTTGTCAACAGGCTTTTTCAAAAATCGTTCATATGCCATAAAATACGGTTTGATTTTTTCCTGATCGTCCCTCCGGTCCTCTTCTGGCACCCGGAAAGGATCCCGATTCCCGTGCCGTGGGCGTTTTATTGGATACATCAGGTCTGGACCGCCTTCATCGTCCGTTGGAAACCGTCTCCTTATCCCGCTGCCGGGCCCTTCCGTACATTCTTTTTCCGCTTCACAGGTTATTATTTATAATCTTGATTCCCGGTATTGACTTCTTTATGTTTGCGTTGTATACTTATTCCGATCAAACCCTCACCCCGTGAACATCCTTTTTCACGACTTACAGTATAGGAGGATACGCCCATGAGCCAGTTGAATTACAAGGTCCTCGAAGCTTCGGGATATAAAGGATATATCCTGAAGGACGCGCCCGAAAAGGTGATGCAGTTCGGCGAAGGCAACTTCCTGCGCGCCTTTGTGGATGACTTCATCGATATTTCCAACGAAAAGGTTGGATACAACGGCAAGGTCGTACTGGTCCAGCCCATCGGCCAGGGCCTCACCAAGCTGATCAACGATCAGGAAGGCCTGTACACGCTGTACCTGCGCGGCAATGAAAAGGGCGTCAAGGTGGACGACAAGCGCGTCATCTCCTGCGTCAGCCGCTGCCTCAACCCCTATGACGGCTGGGACAAGGTGCTGGAATTCGCCAAATCCGACGACCTGGAGATCATCGTCTCCAACACCACCGAGGCCGGCATCGTGCATGAAACCGAAAGCCGCTTTGACCAGGTGCCGCCCATCAGCTTCCCCGCCAAGCTGACCCGCGTGCTGTACGAGCGCTTCACCGCCCATAAAAAAGGCATCGTCATGCTCTCCTGCGAGTTGATCGACAACAACGGCAAAGAACTGCTCAAGTGCGTCAACCAGTACATCGACGACTGGAAGCTGCCGGAAGATTTCCGCGCCTGGGTCAACAACGAGAACATCTTCTGCTCCACCCTGGTGGACCGCATCGTGCCCGGCCGCATCCGCGACCCGCAGGAGGTCGAGCGCCTGAACGCCGAAAACGGCTATGAGGACCAGTTGATCGACGTGGGCGAGGTGTTCGGCGTATGGGTCATCGAAGGGCCCGAGGGCCTGGAAGACCGCCTGCCCTTCAAGGCCGCCGGCGTTCCCGTGATGGTGGTGCCGGACGTCACGCCCTACAAGAAGCGCAAGGTCCGCATCCTGAACGGCGCGCACACCGGCTTCGTGCTGGGCGCCTATCTGGCCGGCTTTGACATCGTCCGCGACTGCATGAACGACGACGTCGTCCGCGGCTTCATGAACAAGATGCTCTACGACGAGATCGTCCCCATCCTGCCGCTGGACAAGGAAGACTGCAAGAACTTCGCCGCCGCCGTGCAGGACCGTTTCAACAACCCCTTCGTGAACCACGAGCTGATGAGCATCTCGCTCAACTCCACCTCCAAGTGGAAGGCCCGCAACATGCCCTCGTTCCTTGAATACGTGGCCGAAAAGAAGGAGCTGCCGCCCTGCCTGACCATGAGCCTGGCCGCCTACATCGCCTTCTACTCAAACGACCTGCAGGCGCTTACCGACAAGGGCCTGGTGGCCAAGCGCGAAAAGGGCAACGAATACACCATCAGCGACGACCGCTGGGCGCTGGAATTCTACTGGGCCCACAGGGACGACGCTCCCGAAGCGCTGGTGCACGCGGTGCTTTCCAACGAGCAGATGTGGGACCAGGACCTGACGAAGGTGCCCGGCCTGGAGGAAGCCGTAGTGAAGGGCCTGAAGCTGATCCGCGAAAAGGGCGCGAAAGCGGCCTACGCCTCCTGCCTGTAACAGATACGGTTTTTCACAGCAATATGCCCGCGGCGTCAATACTGATGCCGCGGGCTTCTTTTTTGATCATGCTTTTTTGATCATGCCTTTTTCCGCATTATGCCGCCGGTTCTTCACGCCTGGCGGCGAAGCGGCCTGGCCGGCGGAAAGCAGGCGCCCCGAAGGTCAGCGTCAGGCTCCGGTGCCTGATGCGCGCGCCGCACAGGACAGCGCAAACAGAAGCGCCAGGGACAGTAGCAGGTAAAGACCTCTTTTCAAATCCGTTTCATCCTTCTTTATCCACAGCGTTTCATTGCACGGAAAGCTTCTCTGCCGGCGGGGATCATCCCCGCCGGCAGAGAAAATGAAAGTACCTTAAATTCCGGTTCGATGCACAGGATCAGACCAGCTGCCTGCGCGCGCGTTCCTTGTCCGCCTCGGCGTCGTCCGCCGGATACCACATGGGCTCCACCAGATGGACGCTGCACTTTTCGCCCTCAGAGAAGGCGATGCGGTGCGGCGTCTGCACCTTAAGCAGCTGCCCGCCCACCGGCACCAGGTATTCGGTACGGTCCGTCAGGAAAATGCGCTTTTCGATGTGCGTTTGATAACCGTCCTCATCAGGGCCGGTCAGGGCGATCTCGTTGGGACGCGTGGCGACCACCATTTCACGGCTTGCCTGGGGCGGCAGGGTCAGCGGAAGCGCCTGGTCGGCGCTGCCCTTCGGGAACGCCTTTCCGTCCCGTATCTCCACATTGATAAAGGTGCTCTCTCCCAGGAAATTATGGACGAACCGGTTGCAGGGGCGGTTGTAAAGGTTTTCCGGCGTGTCGATCTGCATGATTTTGCCCATATCGCAGACCATCATCCGGTCGGATATGGCCATGGCCTCCGACTGGTCGTGGGTCACGAATATGATGGTGAAGTTGAATTTCCGCTGCAGCGCCTTGATTTCAAAGCGCATGGTCTCGCGCAGCTTGGGGTCGAGATTGGACAGCGGTTCGTCCAGCAGCATGACCTTGGGGTTGGTCACGATGGCGCGGGCCAGTGCGATACGCTGCTGCTGGCCGCCCGAAAGATCCCCCGGGAAGGTGTTTTCCAGACCTGTCAGGCTGGTGTGGTGAAGGGCTTCGGCCACACGGCGGTTGATGTCCGTCTTGTTGACCTTCTGTATGCGCAGCGGGAAGGCGACGTTTTCAAACACGTTCATGTGCGGCCATACCGCGAACGCCTGGAACACCATGCCCAGCCCCCGGTCCTCCGGCAGCACATACAGGTTCTTTTTGCGGCTGGACACAAGCCTGCCGCACAGCTCGATCTCGCCTTCCGTCAGATCCTCAAAGCCGGCGATCATGCGCAGGGTGGTCGATTTGCCGCAGCCCGAGGGGCCCAGGAAGGAGAAGCACTCGCCCTCTTCCACGTTCAGGTTGAAATCATCCACTGCGATGATGTCGCCCAGGGTCTTGGTGGTGAATTTCTTGGTCACATGGCGCAGTACGATCTGGTCAGACATACGCTCAGACCCCCTTCCTGTCTCTGGTCAGCCTGGTGACGAGCGTATTCAGCAGGATGATGATGCCGATGGCCACCGTCGCCAAAGCCGCCGCCTGCGGGATCATGCCCGCGTCGCGCAGGGAGTATATCTGCACGCCCAGGGTACGGGTATACGGGCCGTACAGCAGGATGGAGGTCGTGACCTCGCGCATGGCGGGCAGGAAGATCAGGAAGAAGCCGGAAACCATCGCCGGGCGTATCAGCGGCAGGGTGATATCCTTGAGGCTTTCGGTATGGGAGGCGCCGCAGACGCGCGCCGCCTCCTCCAAAGAGGAGTGCACCTGCAGCAGCGCCGCGGAGGACGTCTTCATGCTGAAGGACAGGTAGCGCGCCAGATAGGCCACCAGGATGATCCAGATGGTATTGTACAGGTTGATCCCCGCGATACGGCCCGACCAGGCCAGGATCACGCCGATGGAAAGTACGGTGCCCGGGATCGCGTAGGGCAGCATGGAGATGACCTCCAGCGCGCCCTTGCCCTTGGGCCTGATCTTCTGCACGACGTAGGCCACCAGCGTGCCCAGGAACATACAGATGATGCCGGCGGTGATGGAAACGAACAGGGAGTTCTTGATGGCGTCTATGGTGCCGTTGCTGGCAAACACCGTTCTGTACTGATCCAAAGTGAAGTTCTTGAACTCCAGCGGCAGGCCGTAGGCCTTCAGGAAGGAGATCAGCACGATCATCACCAGCGGCACGATCACGATCAGCACCAGCGTCAGGATCGCCAGCACCAGCAGCGGTACGCGCGCGCCGCGCAGCTTGATCAGCGTGGGGCGCATGGATTTTCCCTTGATGATGTCATAGCTGCCGGCGGACAGTATCCTGTTTTGCAGTATCAGCGCCAGGGATACCACCACCACCAGCATGACAGACAGCGCAGCGCCCTGGCGGATGCCGTCAAACGAACCGCCCGAATTGTAGATAACAGCGTAGATGCGGGTGGGCAGCGTATAGATGCCGCGGGCATAGCCCAGAATAGCGGGCACGCCGAAGTGCGCCAGGGAAGTCGTCAGTATCAGCAGGGCGCCGGCGGATATGGCCGGCTTGACCAGCGGCAGCGTGATCTTCCAGATCACCTGGCGCTGCCGCGCCCCGGCGATACGGGCGGATTCCTCCAGCGTGGGGTCCATGCGTTCAAGAGCGGATACCACCTGCATGAACACGAAGGGGAAGTAATAACTGACCTCCACGAAGATGATGCCCCAGACGGAATTGATGTTGATGGGCATGGTCTTAAGGCCCAGAAGCGTCCTCAGGAATTTATTGATATAGCCCGATCGGCCGTTGAACATCATATCCCACGCCATGGCCCCCAGGAAGGGCGGAAACATATAGGGGATATTGAACAGCGCCCGCATAAGGCCCTTGGCCGGTATGTCGCTGCGGCCCAGCAGCCACGCGTAGAAGACACCCATGACGGTGCCCAGCACCGTCGCGCCCAGGGCAATTTTCAGGGTGTTCCACATGGCGTCCAGGTTCTTGCCGTCGGTGACCTGGGTCACGAACGTTCCCAGCTCCAGCCGTCCCTCGTTGAAAAATGCGTTGAAGATGATCATGACGATGGGTATCACCACGATGATCAGCAGCAGGACAAAGCAGACGGCCGTCATCACTTTATCCATGTTCAGGCGTTTCCGTCCGTCTACCGCCGCCAGCTCAGCGCTGACTCCATCATAGTTTTTCATGGCGTCTGCTCTCCTTTCTGCGTGGGGTAAAAGCGGGTGTTCAGGAAGCTGATGCCGACCGTTTCGCCCTCCTTCGCCACCCCGCGGGTCCTGGCGTCCAGCATGCTCTGCTGCACACGGATCTGTTTTTGCCCCAGGGACAGGAAATAATTGTATTCGCTGCCCAGGAACACGCGGGAATCCACCCTTGCCTTCAGGGGAGAAGCCGGGTCGAACACGATGTCGTTGGGCCTCACGCCCAGGTCAAAGCCTCCGTTTTCCGCCTGGGGAGGCACTTCCCCCGTATAGGGGATCAGTTCCCCGCAGTCCAGCGCAAGCCCGCTGCCGGCCTGCCGCAGGGGGATGAAATTGGAAACGCCGATAAACTCAAACGTGAAACGGTTGGCCGGATGCAGGATGATCTCCTCGTCGGTGCCGTACTGACACAGCGTGCCGTCCTGCTGCATGATGGCCATCTTGTCGCACAGCTGCAGGGCGGACTGCTGGTCGTGCGTGATGTACAGGATCGTCGCGTTCAGCCTTTTTTGTATCATACGGATTTCCAGCAGCATTTCCTCGCGCAGTTTGGCATCCAGGTTGGTGATGGGTTCGTCCATCACCAGCACGTCGCTGTCCACCACCAGCGCGCGGGCGATGGCCACGCGCTGCTGCTGGCCGCCGGAAAGCTGATTGGGCAGGTGCCTGGCATATTCGGTCATGTGTACCTGCTCCAGGGCGTGCATGACGCGCTCCCTGATCTCTTCCTTGGGCCTTCTCTGCTTTTTCAGCGGATAGGAGACGTTTTCCAGCACCGTCATGTGCGGCCAGACCGCGTAATCCTGAAAAACAATGCCGATGTTTCGTTTTTCCGCCGGGACGTTTACGTGTTTTTTGGCGTCGAACAGGCACCTTTCCCCCACCGTGATCACGCCCGTTTCGGGCTTATTGAGCCCCAGCAGCGCGCGCACCAGCGTGGTCTTGCCGCAGCCGGAGGGGCCCACCAGGCACACGATCTTCCCGCTTTCCACGTCCAGAGAAAAGTCCTGCAGTACCGTGTGGCTGCCATAGCGGACGGTGATATGGTCAAATTTGACGTTCGCCATTTCATTTTCTCCTTAAAAAAGGGCATGCCCGCCGATAGCCGCACGTGCATGCCCTCTGTTCAGACGAGATTACTTGTCGAAGATCTGGTTGAAGCCGTCCAGGTAGGCCTGCAGGTTTTCGCCCAGGTCGTTGAAGTCCACCGGCATATTGACCGTGGCGATTGCGGAGGTATCGATATCCATCGCCACGTCATCGCGGACGGAAACCAGGTTGTTGGCCACCAGCACCTCCTGGCCTTCCTTGGAAAGGATGAAGTCCATCAGGAGCTTGGCGTTTTCCTCATTGGCGCAGCCCTTGATCATGGCGATGGGGCTGGTCATGGTGATGACGTCTTCCGTGGTATAGTGGAAGGCGATGGGAGAGCCCTGCGCGATCAGGTTGGCGGACACGTAGTCCAAGCAGATGCCGACCATGTAGGAAGCGTCAGCCACGCGGTTGTGCGTTGCCGTCGTGCCGGATTCCAGCTCCACACCGTTTTCCTTGAGGGCCTTGAAGAAGGCTTCGCCGTACTTTTCGGACTGCATCATGGCCGCCATCCAGTACTTGGTCGTGGAAGCCTGGGAGGGATCCGTCATGACGATCTGGTTGAACCACTTGGGATCCAGCAGATCGTTCCAGGTCTTGGGCGCGTCCGCCTCGTCCACCATGCCGATATTCCAGGCGATGCCCATGGTCACCAGACGGCCGGCGGTGTAATAGCCTTCCGCGTCAATATATTCCTTGGCGATATGGTCCGTTTCGGGGGAGATATAGGGCTGCAGCCATCCGTTGGCCTTGAAGGCTTCGTAATCGGAAGGATCGCCCAGCCATACCAGGTCGCTGGCGATCTGGCCGCCGTCCTTGGCCTCGGTGGTCATCTTGGTGACCAGCTTGCCGCCGCCGGCATAATAGTATTCCATATCCACGCCCGGATACTTGGCCTCAAAAGCCTGCTCGATCGCCTGCAGCTGCGCTTCCTGCATGGAGGAATACAGCATGACCTTTCCCGAAGGCTCCGCCAGCGCGGCGGACAGGGACATGACCAGCGTCAGGACAAGCAGCAATGCAAAAACTCGTTTCACAGGAAAGCCTCCTTTATGGTTTGTTTTTTTCCATTATACAAATGCATTTTCCGTTTGTCAAGGATTTGTTTTGATCGCCCGGAAAAACGCTCAGTGCCTCTTTGCCCGGGCCTTTAAGGGCGGCCGGCCGGCACGCTTTTTCTTGCCTTCCCTGCGGATGCATGGTATCATACCGGAGAAAAAGACAGGCGGGAGGCGTCGATATGAGCGAGCATACGGGCCACAGGGACCGGCTCAGGGAACGGTTTTTGAAGGACGGGAACATGACCGGCTTCGCCCCGCACGAGGCGCTGGAGCTGCTTTTGACCTACGCTATCCCAAGGCGGGACGTGAACCCCATCGCCCACCGCCTGATGGATCATTTCGGCAGCCTTCACGCCGTACTGGAGGCCCGGCAGGAGGAGCTGACCGAGGTAAAGGACATCGGTCCCGGCGCCGCCATGCTCATCAGGCTCATGCTGCCGCTGTTCCGTATGTACGAAAACGACAGGCTGGCAGAAAAAAAGACCCTGTCCGGCGTCCGCCAGGCCCGGGATTACTGCGCTTCCCTTTTTAAAGGCGTCACCGACGAGCGCTTCTATCTGATCAGCCTGGACGCCGGCTTTAAAATCATCTCCGCCCGGGTGCTTTCCGAGGGCACGGTGGATCAGGTCGCGGTCTACCCCCGGCAGGTGATGAGCCTGCTTCTGAGGCAGAACGCCTCCGCCGCCCTGCTTTCCCACAACCATCCCGGCCAGACCTCCTCCCCTTCAGAGGAGGACCTCCGTCTGACCGCCCTGCTTCAGGACGTGATGGACAAGGTGGGCATCCGCCTGCTGGATCACGTGATCGTAGGCTCCGACGGCACCTATTCCTTTGCCCAGAACGGCCGGCTGAGCCGCCCGTAAAGGCCCGCTATTTTCTTTTCTGCGGCCGCTTTGCCGCGACGGTCCGCCCCATGCGGGGTCCCCCGGTTTTACGAGAATAATACATATAACCGTAAATTCCCAGAGTAACGTCCACTGAAACAAAGCACCTGAATTTACCTTAAGAAACGGCTGAAGTTAATATAAAAAAAGGAGAGGAATTGAACAAAAAAACAAAAAAGGCCCTGCTGAACAGGGAAATGTGTAAACTAAACAACCCGATTACGGGCATTTCTCAAGGTAACGTCTGTAAGCAGATGGACGTTAGATTGAGAAGAAAGTGTTCATTTTTCCCGTTCCCACCGCCGACCTTGACAAATTGCGCTTGACCTGTTGATAGTCGCAACGGCGAAGGGCGGGATGGGATCGGTAATAAAACCAGGATATGATCCGCCCTTCGCAAATAAAAGGATAACAGGGTCAAGCACACTTTGTCAAGGCTAAACCCTTCGGGCGGCTGCTTGGCCCATCCCCGGCTTTGGGCTCAGGGACGAACAGGTTCGGTTTTTCTCAAAGTAACATCTACCATGTTTTTTCCCACACTAACGTCCACCCTAACTTCCACTGTGGAAGTTACTCTGAGAATTTACCTAAGGCAACACCGTACAATATGCCGAATCTGACAGTCTGAGCCTGTCAGGTTCAAAATACGGTCGCCCGAACTGACTTATCCGCCGTGAAGGGAACCTG
>CADAQF010000044.1 GCA_902790015.1 uncultured Eubacteriales bacterium
CCATAGGCATCGTAAAGATATCCGGTTACCGTTCCCAGGGGGCTGGTGCTCTTCTGCAGCAGATGCTTCCGCTTCTGAGTTTCCGTCGTACCCCAGTCGCAGGTCGTGGCCAAAGTATGTCCCCGGGCTTTATAACGGATCAGGTTGTGATATTCGTCATATTTCCGGTCGTCTTTTGTGTTGGATATACTGGTGACGGCTTCGCAGTCTGCGAGGCCCACGAAAAAGCCCTGGCCATCCTCAAGGACAACCGGGAGAAGCTGGACGAGCTGGCCCAGTTCCTGCTGGAGCGCGAGACGATCACGGGCGAGGAGTTCATGGCCATCCTGAACCGGCCCATCAGCCTGCCCAGGGCCGAGCCCATTCAGCTGGGGGAGGGGCAGTAAATAATTTTCCCTGCGCGCTGCCGCCCGGCAAAGAGGGACGTATCAATATATGTGAACGCGATGAGGCGTTCCTGAAAATCAAAACACGAAGCGTTGAACGCAGAAGGAGATAACACCATGTCTGAGGAAATGAAGAACGTCATGAACGAAGTAAGCGTCGAGGAACTGGAAAATGCCGCCGGCGGCGCCGCCGACTATCGCCGGATCGTATACGTCGTCAAGAAGGGCGACACCCTGACCAAGATCGCGCACCGCTATGGCGTGACTGTGGATAACCTCGTGCACTGGAACGCCATCAAGAACCGCAACCTGATCGTGGTCGGTCAGAAGCTCGTCATCGTCAAGTAAGCATCGTCAAGAAAAGCAAAACAGGCAGGCAGCCGCGGAAAAAAACCCGCGGCTGCCTGCCTGTTTTGCCATATGATTATTTTATTTTGATACCGCCGGCTTCCCGCCCTTCAATTTATCCCAGATGCCGGCGGAGCGGAGCGCGGGCTTTAAGGCGTGGTAGAAGATGGGCGCCGCGACGACGGCGACGGCGGCGTTGATCAGCGACGGGATCAGCTTGGACAGCATCGTGGCCCAGACCGCGTCCATGGGGAAGCTGTAGACGAAGCGCTGGTAGATAAAGGTCTTGAGCATGTACAGCGCCACGTAGGTCAGCGCGCCCAAAATGCCCGCCGGTATCGTCCAGCGGGGATCCTCGTCCCGGCCGGGTTTTTCCAGCAGCTTTCCGCAGACGAAGGCCATCAGAAATTTGCTGACCAGGGTGATCAGCACGTTGATCAGGTCGTAGCCGCCGGCGAAGGCGTCGTACAGCGCAGAGCCCAGGCCGGCCGCCAGGCCGCCCCACCAGGGCCCCAGCAGCAGGCCCGACAACAGGCACACCGCGTTGGCGAAATGCACCTTGCTGCCCAGAAGGGGGAAACGAAACAGCGTCACCACATATACCATCGCCGCCATGACGCCCACAAAGGTCAGCACATAGGCGTTTGCTTTTCTGGTGTTCATACGGAAGCCTCCTCTTGCATTGGGGTCGGGAAAAGTATACAATATATCTGGACCTTATAAAATAGCCAGAACAGGAGAAAAACATAAGACCAGATGAAGACACTTAAATATCTGCAGCTGTATCATGCCCTGCGGGAGGAGATCGTGGCCGGCGTCTGGCCGCAGGGGACAAAGGCGCCGTCCAAGCGGGCGGCCGCCGAAAGGGCCGGCGTGAGCCTGGTGACGGCGGAGCAGGCCTATGCCCTTTTGTGCGAGGAGGGCTATCTGGAGGCCCGGCAGCGCAGCGGTTATTTCGTCATGTACCGGCGGGACGGAGGGTATTTTTCCCCCGCGGACGATCCGCTCCCCAGGGCCGTTCCCGCGGCCCCGACGCAGCAGGGGGAGGCTTTTCCCTTCTCGGTGCTGGCCCGCCAGACCCGGCGGGTGCTGCAGGAGCAGGGAGAGGCCCTGCTGGCCCGCGCCCCGGGAGAGGGCGTCCCGGCCCTGCGCCAGGCCATCGCGCGCTACCTGGCCCGCAGCCGGGGCCTGTCCGTCGCGCCCCGGCAGGTGCTGATAGGCTCCGGCGCGGAATACCTGTACGGCCTGATCGTCAAGATCCTGGGGCGGGACAGGAAGTATGCGGCGGAGGATCCTTCCTACGAAAAAATAGCCCAGGTGTATCAGGCCGAGGGCGCGGACTGCGAACTGCTGCCCCTGGGGCCGGACGGGCTGATATCCTCGGCGTTATGGAAGAGCGGGGCGCAGGTGCTGCACGTGACGCCCTACCATTCCTTCCCCTCCGGCGTCACGGCGGACGCCTCCAAGCGCCTGGAATACGTGCGCTGGGCCGAAAGGCCGGGACGGTATCTGGTGGAGGATGATTTCGACTCGGAGTTTCGCCTGTCGGGCAGGCCGCAGGAGACGCTGTTCGCTCTGGCGGGGGGAAAGGGCGTATTGTACCTGAACACCTTTTCCCGCACTATAGCGCCCTCCCTGCGCGCGGGCTACCTGGTGCTGCCCGAGGACCTTTTGCCCCTGTACGGGGAAAGGGCCGGTTTTTATTCCTGCCCGGTGCCGGTGATGGAGCAGTATGTCCTGGCCGGCCTGCTGGACAGCGGCGAGCTGGAACGGCACATCAACCGCGTCAGAAGGAAGAAGCGGGCGGAAAACACCGCGCAGGCCGCGCCGCCGCCCTGACCGGGATACAGCCTGACCGGCCGAACCGCCCCTGTGACGGGGGACCTGTCCGGATTTCCGACCTTAAACGGCTTTAGTCACCCTGTTTCTTCCCGCTTTGTAACAAAATTGCCCAGACCGTGCGTTTTTATGTTATGATGAACGGGAGCCGACGCGCCTGTACGTGAAGGGCGCGGAACGCCCGTCCGGGGGAAGTCCCTGTGCCGTTTTCACCCCCGCGGGGCCCGCCGGCCCGGGAAAGGAGTATCCCATGAAACAGAAACGCTGGACGCTCGTCCTCCTGGCCGCGCTGCTGACGGCGCTGGCCGCGGCGGCAGAGGCGGAAACGCTGGACGAATATTTCACCTGCCGGTTTTCCTGGTCCCCGGCGGTCTATACCGGGCCGGGCGGCACCTATTTCAGGGCAGGGAACGGCAAGGCGCAGTACGGCTCTCCCGGGCAGGCGCGGGTTTACGGAACGGAGAACGGCTGGCTGCTGATCGGCTATCAGACCGGGGGCGGGCAGTACCGCCTGGGCTACATAGACGGGGAAAAGGCCCTGGAAAGAATGTACGGCGCGCCCGAGGGCGCCGCTGTCAGGGAGCTTTCCTTTGCCTATGAGGAAACCGCGCTGCTCAGTGACTGCACGCTGACCGACGACCCCGTCCTGTCCAAGTCCGGGATCGACAGCCTGAAGGCCGGGGACCGGTGCTGGTACCTGGCCCAAATGTCGGACCGCTGGGCGTATGTGGAGGTGCGTACAGGCAGCGCGTGGAAAAGGGGCTTCGTGCCGCTTGACGCGGTGGACGTGCCGCGGGAACCCCCGCTGCGGACGGTGCAGCCCACGGCCGTGCCGACAGCGCTGCCCTGGGAATACTCCTATCCGACCGACACCCCTTATCCTGCCGATGAGACGCCTGCGCCCTTTGCCGGCGTGTGGGCCGTTGCCAGCCAGCGCCTGGCCACCCGGGCCGGCCCTTCCGCTGCCTACCCTGAAACCGGCACCTATTTTTTGCAAAACCAGATGGTGCTGGTGCTGGCGCGGCACTATGACGAGTCCACCTACGTATGGTGGGTCAAGTGCAGGATCGAATACCAGGGGACTTCCCGCGAGGTATGGACGGGCGTCAAGCGCTTCTACAGCCAGGAATGGCTGCTGGATCAATTGCCGGACGAATAAAAACAGGCGGCGGGTCTGATACCGATGCAGGCCCGCCGCCTGTGCTCTTTAACCGCTTCCGGACCTTTGGAATCTTATTTCCGGGGTCCGGAGGCTTTTTTATTTTTCTGCCGGATAAACAAAGCAAAACCCGACCGCTGTCCGCGCCTGAAGCTCATCCGAAAGCTCTTAATTCCCAATAATTAAGAATATATTAACCGAAAGAAACACTATCTTCTAATTCAGGCAAAACAGGAGGAATCAGTTTTGCTGTTACAATATATATTGATATATCAGAGAAATTGAATCGCGTGCGTGGAAAAATCCCCTGGATATTTTGCCCTTGAAGGATTGAAAAAAGCGGGTATAATGGGAACTGTGAATCACAGAAACTGGGTATCATCCGGAGTGCCCTGATGCCGATATCCTGCGTGAAGGAAATCAATCCAAATTGGAGGAAAATAAAATGAAAGAACTCAAAGCGGTCATCAACGAGGAAGACCTGGACGCCGCGCGGGAGGAGATGCTGGCTGCCTTCCGCCGGATCGCCTCCGGCCGGGACATCCGCTGCGCGGTCCGGGCTGAAAAGCCTTCCTGCATGAAGCGCAGGCGCGCGGTACAGGCCCCGTCGCCCCTTGCTTCCCCGCGCTTAGCACAACCCTGCCCAAGCCATTTCAACTGGGAACTGCTGGAACCCCGCAGGCGGGCGCTTAAGGAAAGACAGGCCGGGGTACGGACGGTCTATAGCCGGCTCCCGGCGGAACGGGTCGTCGGGGAGGTCAGGCGGCTGGTGGAAAAAAGGGAGATATCGGTGACCCTGCTTTCGGAAACAATAGGAGTGTCCCCCAAATCCCTGAGAAAATGGCTGGACGCCCCCGACGGCATGACCCTGGGCGTATTCCGGGAGCTGACGCGGTGGCTGAACGGCCGCGCGGAACAGGCGCAGAAAGGATACCATCCATGAAACAGACGAAGGACTGTGCCCGGGAGCGGGAGGAACTGTGTCCCTTCCTGAAGACCTTCCGGGACGAAAAAGGCAGGCTTGCTTACCTGGAAACGCTGGTTCCGCTGCTGACCCAGCGCCTCCGCGAAATGCGTCAGGACAGCACCGCCGGCCCCCGCGTGACCCAGAGCTGGAGCTTCCTGCCCCGCGCAGGCATAATTGCAGATCCTACCGGGGCCTGTGCCGCCCGGGCGGCGGACCTTGAACAAAGCGAGGAATACCGCGCCGTCCAGCGCCGCCTGCAGGCCCTCTGCGCGGAAAGGGAGCGCCTGCGCCGCCGTGTGCAGCTGGCCGACTGCTGCCTGGCCGCCCTGGGGGACGAAAGCCGTTTCCTGGTCGAGGCCCGGCTGGTGGACGGCCGCAGCTGGCCACAGACCGAGACCCTTTACCGCCAGCGCTACGGTGTGGACTATTCCAGCGACACCCTGCGCCGCAGGCTGCGCGCCGCCTGCCGGACGCTGGAAAATATCACTGCCGGCGCGCCGGGGGACAGCGTATTTTAAAAGGAACCGCCGTTTTCACGTTTGCTCCCCGCCTTTTTACGTGCGCCGGGGATTCCCTTTATTCGTCCGCTTCTTCTTCCGCGTCCGTTTTTCTGTAAAAAAGCCAGGCGTTATAGGCCGCCTGGGCGTCCTGGCTTTCCCTGCGGTCCCGCCAGGCGTCGATTTCGGCGGTGATGGCCAGCATTTCGTCTGCCAGCATCTCCACCGACCGGGGGCGCGCCTGGCGCACATAGGACGCCATGCGGTCTATGGCCCGGGGGCTTCTGAGCTGGCGGGCCAGCAGGTCCGCCAGCTCCCTTGGATAGCCCAGTTTATTAAGCTCGTCCGCCAGCCCGTCCCTGGCCCGCGCCCAGACCCTTTGCTGTTCGTTCATCGTTGTCCTTCCCATTCGGCGTAAAACTCATCGAGAAAAGCGCGCATGAACGCTTCCCTTTGCTCAGCCAGCGCGCGGGCGGCCGGCGTTGAAAGCATATCTTTGAGCAGGAACAGCTTTTCATAGAAATGGTTGACCGTGGTGGAGACCCGGGCGCGGTATTCCGCCTCGTTCATGTGAAGGCGGGGCGGCTCGGCGGGGTCATAGAGCCTGCGGCCCCGGCTGCCGCCAAAGGCGAAGGCCCGGGCGACGCCTATGGCGCCCAGGGCGTCCAGCCGGTCGGCGTCCTGCACGCACCGGCCCTCTGCGGACGAGGGCCGGACAGAGTCCGTCCCGCGGAAGGAGACCTCCCCGATGATGGCAAGCACCTTCCGCGCCGTATCCTCCGGGGCTTCCTCCTGTTCAAGGAAGCGGGCAGCGTTTTCCTTATTCGCCGCGGTGGCGGGGGAAAGCTTTTCATCGTCCACGTCATGCAGAAGCGCGGCCAGGGCGACGACGGTCCGGTCCGCCCCTTCGTCCATGGCCAGGCGCTCTGCCAGACGGCGCACGCGCAGGGTATGGTCGGCGTCGTGGCCGCTCGCGTCCTGCTTAAAAAAATCCTTTACATACTGCTCCGCTTGAACAACTGCCTTTTCGGGATCCCAGGCCATCGGTTCATCCGCTCCTTTTTTTCAGGTTCACAGGACGCAGCCCTTCACCAGGATCAGGTTGCCGTACTGGCGCTCCTCCCCGGTCTGCAGGATCAGGTACGCCTTTCCGGCGCGGTAATAAAAGGCCTGCCGTTCCAGCGCGGAAAGGCTGTCCGGCCCGAAGGGGCGCAGGGCGTCCCGGAATTCGGCCCAGGCCGCCGGCTCCGGGGCGTCTAAATCCTCCTTCGTGCGCTCCATGACCAGGGCGGGCGCGGCCGTGTATTTATGATCCACCGGAAACAGGGGCAGAAGTGCTGCGAGCGCCTGCGGGGCCGTCAGGCCGGGCAGCCGGCAGAGCCTGGCCCCGTTGGCGGCCACCGATGCCGCCGGGAAATTGGCGTCCGCTATCACCAGCTCATCCCCGTGCCCCATATCGCACAGGAATTTCAGAATATCGCCCGTCAGAGCATGATGGATACCGTTTAGCATGGTGTCTTCCTTTCTTTCTCCCGATTTATCAGATCAGCTCGCAGGGCCAGACGTCCACGTCCGAATCCGCGAAGACGCCGCGCAGCCGGTCACGCAGGGCCTGCCGGGAAACGCCCTCCTTCAGCACCACCTGCAAAAAGCCGCCTCCGCCCGCTCCGCAGATCATCCTGCCCGCGATCAGGTCGTCCACGCTGAGGAAAATCTGGTCGATCAGCGTGTTGGTGGAGCCTTCGTCCACCATCCGGCTCAGCCGCCAGTGCTCGGTCAAAAGGGCGGCAAAATCGTCCACGTGGCCGCGCTCCAGCTCAAAACGCATCAGGGCCGCCGTCCGCTGGATCTCGTTGAGGGCGTACAGGCTGTCTTTTTCGCAGCCTATATAGCGGCCCACCACGTCCCTGAGCAGGTGCCGGGCCAGGCGGCGCTGACCGGTATAGATCAGGGCGAAGCGCCGCCGCAGGGTCTCCGTCGTTTTGTCCGGCAGGGCGAGGTGCTCCACCCGCAGGCTTTGATCCAGCCCCGGGCGGGAGGTGATGTATTTGAATCCCGGCGTCAGGCCGCCGACCTGGTCCTGCCAGCCGCCCCCGGTGGACATCAGCTGCTCCATCGCCAGCACCGTGCGGTATAAAAGCGGCTCGTCGCAGGGCAGGCCCAGGAACTCGAACAGGCATTTTACGCACGCTCCGGCCAGAATGCTGCTGGTGCCCAGCCCGCTGCCCTTGGGCACCTGCCGCACCTCCGAGCGCATGATGAACCCGCCGCCCAGGCGGGACAGGACCTCCCGCAGATCCCCGCCCTTTGGCGGGATCACCCCGGCGGAAAGCAGGGCCGCCTTCTGCAGCGCGAAGGGGTCGAACGGGTCTCCCGTCCGCTGCAGCGGGGCCAGGGAGGTGAATTCCCCGTGCACGTCCATATCCCGGCTGTCGAATACGATTTTGGGCTCGTCCAGCCTTTCCAGGGTCACACAGACGGGCTCCTGCCCGTTGAGCAGTATCGCCGCGTTCAGCACGGTGCCTCCGTGCTCGATGCAGTAGGGCGGCGTGTCCGACCAGCCACCTCCGAAATTGACCCTGAGGGGCAGGCGGACCTCCGCCTTCTGTCTGACGATGCGGGCCTCCGTGTTTTCTGTAAGCCGGCTCCTCGTATCCCTGAGGACAGCGTCGGACAGGACCGAAAAGCTTTCGCTCAGTTCCTTTTCCCCGGCGAAGCCGCCCAGCGCGGTCCCCACATAATAATGAAGGCGCATCTGTTCGGCCCAGCCGCCCCTTAACAGCCTCTCAGAAAGCCAGGCCTCCTGCCGGGGCGACAGCGGGGCTTTGAGCGTACCGGCCAGCGTCCTGGCCGGCGTTCCGTCCAGGGCGGCGCGGGCGACGCGGTTTATCCGCACCAGGTCGGCCATCCGCCGGTCCCAGGCGATGATGGCCTGCGGGTCCGCCAGGTGAAAGCCTGTGCGCAGGGACGTCCTTTCCGCCCTGCGCCAGGCCTCCGTATCGCTCCCTTCCGTCAATATCCTGTACAGGTCAAGCGACGCGGCAGCCGCTTCCCGCATCTGACCGCACACGGGATAAAGCCGCGCCGTCCACAGCGTCCTCTCTTCCCCGTCTTCCCAGACCGATTCCGGGGAAATGCCGGCCTTTTGCAGCGCGTCCTCAAGCGGCAGGCCGAAAAGCCTTCCCTCCTTGGGGTTGTCCTCCACCCCGAAAAGCCGGCAGACAAAGCGGCCGTCCCGCTGCCTGAGCCCGTGCATGACCACGTTTTCCGGTACTTCCTCGTCCTTAAGCTCCATGCAGGAAATGATCGACCGGCTGCCCACCCGGGCCTGCGCGTGGATATAGGAAGCCTCCAGATAGACGTCCTGCCCTATACCTTCGCCCTCCTGCACGGCGTTCACGCCGGCGGTATCCCCTTGGATGGAGCAGCCCGCCTGCCTTTCCCACCCCAGGGCCTGGTAGCTGGCAATATCCCCGGTCATCAGCCTGAGTATCTCCCTACTGGTGCCAAAGTGGATGAACCTGGCCGGGGCCAGGCGGATCAGCTTCATGCGGTAGGGACGAAGCGCCTGCCACACCAGCCCGCGGGCCCGCAAAAGCTCCTCGCAGAAGGCGCCCTCCGGCGCTTCCCGGTAAAAATCCTCCAGGGTGGAGTCCTCCGCCAGGGGATACTGAAAATCCCCGTACAGGCTCAGCCGCACCGCGGGGTTGACCAGGGAATGGTACTTTTCCTCACTGTCCACCAGGGCGTAGAGGCTTTCAAGCATTCCGGGCGAAAAAAGGACGGCTCCGGTGTCGATGTCGACCTCTCCCCGGTCGTTCACGGCGCCCCGGGCGCGAAGGGTCTCCTCGGACTGCTTGTGCAAAAAGCGCCTGACCAGGCCGTTTTCCCCTCTTAAGAAAACGCCGTGGTTTTTGCCGATCGATACCGCTTCCTTGAAGCTGACGGCGGCGGCCCCCCTGCCCTGATAATCGATCAAAAGGGGATTGAACAAAAGCAGCACGTCCCCCGAAAGCAGCAGCATGCCGCCCGGTATCCGGCCCGGCACAGGAGCCATGGCGATCATGAACTCGTCAAACAGGGTGCTGTTCTTTTCTTTTCCGTTTATATGAAGCACATGCGGCACCGGGGAAAACAGCTTGCCCAGCGCGCTGTACTGCGGGACGCGCTTGCTGTCTCCCCCGCTGTGGATGACCAGGATGCGCAGGCCTTCAAAGGAGGGCTCCCTGGCCCTGATGTACCTGAGGACGCTGAGGGTAGCCCCGCCGGAGCCTACGCGCTGGTTGCCCTCGTCAGGCAATACGGCAAAATGCGTGCCCTGCGGCAGCGCCTCCGCCCTTTCATGAAGCTGCGCCCGATACCCCTCGGCCTGGCAGTCGTCGGACGCCGTCAGGATGATATAATCCCACCTCGGCCGATCCTGGGATAAAAGGACCTTCCTGTATTCCTCCTGCGCGTCCTGATAGGACTGGCTTAAAAACAGCGTGCTGTGCGCGTTCACCGCTTTTCTCCTTCCGCCCGCTTCCGCTCTGTCGGTCGCTTTCCGTCATTTTATCATGTCCTCCTGTTTTGTTCAAGAGACTGGGAAGGGGTGAGCAGCGTCTTGGATGACAGGCCTGTGGCCTGTTTTCCGGGCGCGCCTCACCTCGATCCGGACAAAACCCTATATTGTTAACGTTTTATTTCCCTGGTTCATATTTTTGAAATTCCTTGTTTTGGATTAATTTCCAATTTGTTCATTTATTACGATTCAGGATATATTTATGTTTCCTTTGAACCATCAGAGTATTTTTCTTGTCGTTTCCGTTTTTCTCCCCTTGGAATTTACAAAATTTCTCCTTTTTGTTATTCTTTCGTAACAATTTCTTAACAAAGAATATTGAATTTTGTCGAAAAGTTTATTATAATGTTACCGTTCACTGCATGAATTGTTGAGAATTCATTTCTTCCGAAGGAGGATATATCCCATGAAGCGCTCCAAGAAGCTGATCGGTCTTTTCGCGCTGACTCTGGTACTGACGGTCCTGATCCCCGTCTGCGCCGGCGCCGTCACCTATTACGAGGTGAACAACGCCGATGACGACCCTGAAGTCCACACCTTCCTGTTCCTGCGGGATACGCCGGTCTATTATCCCGGCTACACCACCAACATCATCGACCATTACGCCCCCGGCACCTGCGTGCAGTATCTGGGCAAGAGCCCCAAGGGCGGCTGGTATTTCGTGCGTACGCCGGACGGCAAGGAAGGCTATATGTACCACACTTACCTCAAGCAGGTGAAAAAGACCAACACCAAGGGCAGCACCGCCTATGTCAAGGAAGACGCCGGGAAATATTACGACCTTGAAAAGGGCGTGGACGGCTATTACGCCAAGGTCTACAGTGACACCCGGACCAACAGCCAGCTGATCGCCAGCTTCCTGGGCGGCACCAAGGTGACGGTGCTGGAAGAAAACGGCAGCTGGGTCAAGGTGTATTCCAGCGGCGTGACCGGCTATATGCGCAAGAGCGATATCGACTACTGATACAGGTATGTCCGCCCGGGCCTGAGGTGCCCGGGCTTTTATTTTCCTTAGGAAGTGACTTGAAAGATGAAAAAATGGCTGTGCCTGGCGCTTGCGCTGTGCCTGCTGCCCCTGACGGCCCTGGGCGCCGAGCTGACGGAATTCACCGTCCGGGAACGGCTTTCCCTTTCCCTGGCGGACGGGGTCACCTATCGGCAATGGGACCTGACGCCCAAAACCCGCTCCGCGGGCATGTCTCAGCGGGTCCATCTCCTGGAGGCCGATCCGGCCGCCTGCCCCGGCCTTTCGGTGGTCAATCTTTTAGGCCAGCACCGCGTGTGGGACAATCTGACCCCCGTTTCCCGGATGGTGAAGACCGATCAGAAAGCCCTTCCCGGCGCTTTTCTGGCCGCGGTCAACGGAGACTTTTTTGACGAGGGAAACGGCGGCCCCGTGGGCTACAACATGGAACAGGGCGAATGGCTGACCCTGGGCGAATTTTACGACGGCTGGGCGGTCGGCTTCACCAAAGACGGCCGGATGCTGCTGGGCCAGCCCCGGGCGACTGTCTTTTTGTCCGTCCAGCGGGATGATACCCTGATCTTAGACCAGTTTCCCATCAGGGCGCTGAACGCCGCCCGGGCCGACCGCGCGGAAAGAAGCGTGCCCATGAACGTCGTGGACGAGCGCAGGGACAACCTGTCCGTTCTCTACACCCCCCGCTATGACCAGACCACCCACACCCAGGGCGGCACCGAGCTGATCCTGTCCGTTAATGGCGATTTGCGCACCGGGCAGACGGCCTTTGGCGTCGTCCAAATGGTATACGGCGCTGGCGGCCTGCCCGAAAACACGGACCGCAAGGGCCTTCCCCTGGCTGAGGGAACGATGGTCCTTTCCGCCATCGGGGAGGACGCGGAGCTTTTGTCCGGTCTGCGCGCGGGCGACAGGGTGTATCTTACCTGCCGGGCCGATCCCCTGTTCGATGAGGCCGTGACCGTCAGCGGCGGCGGCCGGCCCGACCATGGCCCGCTGCTGATACTGAACGGCAAGCCCGCCGACATCCTTCAGGCCCAGGAACTGGACGCCAACAAGGAATACTTCTATTCCCACCACGCCCGGAACATCGCAGCCAAACGGGCGGACGGCAGCTGGTTTTTCCTGGTGATCGAGGGCTACCGGGCCGGCAGCTACGGCATGCCGCTGGAATGGGCGCAGCAGGTGCTTCTGGACCTGGGCGCCGTCACCGCCGTCAACCTGGACGGGGGTCCCTCCGCCACGATGGTCACGGCGCTTAAAACCGGCGAACCCTTCCTCAGGTCGGATAATTCCGGCGGCCGCCGCGCGGAAAAGACCGTAGGCAACGCCCTGGTGCTGATCCTGACTCCCGCCGGGAATAAAGGAGAATAAACGCATGTATCAGGGAAAACTCGTTTTGCTGCGCGCGCTGGAGCAGCAGGATCTGGCCGATACCCACCGCTTCGTCAACGATTACGAAACCATGCGCGGCGCCATGAGCGGAATGCTTTATCCCTCCTCCATGGAGGACGAATCGCGCTGGGCCGCCGGGCAGTCCAGCTTCACCCACGGGGAATACCAGTTCGCCATCGAGACCCTGGAAAGCGGCCTGCTGATCGGCCGGTGCGGCTTTTACAAAATCGACTGGAAAAACCGCTGGGGAGAGCTGGGCATCCTGATCGGCGAAAAGGCCTTCCGCCTCAAGGGTTACGGCACGGATGCGCTCACCGTGCTTTCCCGGTTCGGCTTTTCCGAGCTCAACCTGCACAAGCTCAAGGTTTCCGTGTTCGACTTTAACCATCCCGCCCTGCGCGCCTATGAAAAATGCGGCTTTGTAAGGGAGGGCGTGCTCCGGCAGGAAATATACAGGGAAGGCGCGTATCACGACGTGATACAGATGGCGCTTTTCGCCCCTTCTATAGAAAAATGAAAAAAAGAAGGCTGTCTTCCCCGGTCCTGTTTTTGCTGGTACTTCTTTCCGCCCTTTTTTTACAGGCTGTGCCGGTATTGCTCAGCCATGCGCTGCCCGATATGGACAGTATGAGCATTTTGCTCTATTCCTTTTTTCTGTACGCGGTCCATCCCCTCTGCGCGCTGACCGTTCCCTTCCTGCTTACGCGAAAGGGCCTTCTGCCCGCGCTGGCGGTCTTTTTTCCCTACGGGCTTTTTCTGCTGGCGCTGCCCTTCTATCCGGACGGCAGGGGCATCGGCGCCGTCTGCCTGCTGCTGGGCCTTTTAAGCGCCGCCGCGGGAGAAACCTTGTACAAACAAAAAAACGGCCGTTCCCGCCGTAAACGTTCATAGGAGAAATCATGCTCAAAAAAGGCAGCCGTTTTTTGCTGCATCTGTTTTTATTCATCATCTGCGCGGCGCTGTTCACCGCGATCTGCCTGCTGATCGTCCGCCCCCCGGCGGACAGCGCGGGCTCCTCCTCCGCTGTTTCTGCTGATTTTCCGGACTATGCGCCCGATTTCACTTCCGGTCAGCCCGCCGCGCTGGCCCGTGCCTTTTCCCATCCGCTGCCCGTGCTTTCCGGGGAAAGCTTCGAGGGCAGGGTGAGCTCCGTTCCCTTTGAAGGCCGGCACGCCCTGGTGGCCACGCTTCATTACGGGTCTTTCACCCTCCAATGTGTCCAGCCCGCTCAGGCCGCCCCGCTGCTTTTGAACGCGGAGCTTTCGCCCGCCTCCGTGCGGACGGACAGCGCCGCCCCCTTTTCCATCCTCTCCATGCCGGCCATTTACGCCTATGAAGGCAGCCGCCACATATTCTATTTTTCAGACGATTCCGCCGCCTATTCCCTGTATTCCGACCAGCTTGACCTGTCCGGCCTGGCCTACATCGCCTCCTGTCTTAAATGGGTGACCTGATATTTCGTTGAATTGACCGCCTTTCCCTAAAAATACGGTATCCGCAGCCCCTGTTCTCCATACCCATGGGGATAAAGTTATCCTTTTTCCTGTGGATTTTGTGGATAAATGCCTTATTATTTTTGTGCTGTTGTTTTTTTTCCGCTTTCAGGCTCCTGACCGGCCTCTTTTGTCTTCCGGAGCGGACCCGGGGGTTTTTTCCTCTGAACGGCTTTTTTCTGCATTTAAGCGGCCTTTTTTCCGTATTACTTGAAAAATAAGCTGTTTTATGTCATAATAGCGCTATGGAAAACCTGACGCTTTTCCGCTTTTCTTTACACAGCCTGCCTGAACCGGAAATTCCGGCGGCTCCGGCATTTTCTGATTTTTCCACAACTTCTTCAGGGCCTATGACGACTACTATGTATATATAATACTGTAACCAGTATTCTTCAGGGCCTGCTGAAAGGACGAACGCTATGAAATTTCATGTAAACGTAAACGAGATCAACTACGGCCTGGGCATGGTCACCCGCGCGATAGCGGTGCGGCCGGTCAAGCAGGCCTATGAATGCGTGCTGATCGAAACAAATCCGCAGGGTCTGCTGCTGACCTGCACGGACGGCGAGATCACCATCAAAACGCAGATATCCTCCTCCGTCAACGAGGAAGGCGAGATCCTGCTGCCCGCCAAGCTTTTTAACGAGCTTATGCACAAGCAGTCCAGCGGCGATGCGGAGATCGACATCGACGAAAAAGGCAGAGCGCTGATACTGGCCAGCGGCAGCAAGGCCAACATGGTCGGCATGAGCACGGAGGATTTCCCGCTGATCACGGACATCACCGCGGGCAGTCAGGTGAAGCTTTCCTCCGGCAGGTTCAAACGGGCGATATCCCACGTGATGTTCGCCGTCTCCGGCGACGAAGGGCACAAGGTGCTGACCGGCGTGCTGATGGAGATCGGCGCCGCGGAGACCCGCCTGGTGGGCCTGGACGGCTTCAAGCTTTCCCTGCAGCGGATCGAGGCGGAAAACAAGGTGCCGGCGGACAGGGAGTATATGACCGCCATCATTCCCGGCCGCGTGATGAACGAGCTTTCCAAAATGCTGCCGGATGAGGATGATAAGGAAGTAACGCTGGTTTTCAACCAGACGCACGTCATGATCTCGTTCGATCAGGTGAAGATGTATTCCTCTCTGCTGACAGGGGAATTCATTGATTACCGCCACGTTTTGCCCACCCAGCACGACACAGAGGTTTTGACGGAGAAGACGCCCTTCCTGGAAGCGCTGGAGCGCTGCAGTCTGATCGCCAGGGAAGGGAAAAACAACCTGATCACCCTGAATATTCAGGAAAACCTTATCATCATGACCTCCCGTGCGGAACGGGGAGACGTCAAGGAAGACCTGCCTGTATTGACCAACGGGGCGCCGCTGCGCATATCCTTCAATTCCAACTACCTGACGGAAGTGATCCGCAACGTGGAAGGCGAAAAAATGCGCCTGTGCTTCAAGACCAACATTTCCCCCTGCCTGGTGCTGCCCGAACAGGGCAGTCAGTACAGCTACATGGTGCTGCCGGTAAGAACATTTGACTGATCCCGTTCAGTATTAGGCTGAACGGAAAACGCAATAACAGCCTGTTTTAAGCCGATAACGGGCCGTCAGGTCCCGGTGTCTGTCAGCAGCGGAGAGTGTTGAAAAAATAAAACAGTATCGATAAGGAATTTGACATGAAAAACAACGTTTTTCGCCGTATATCGGCGCTTTTTCTGGCGGCGGTGATGCTGCTGGGCGGCGCGTCGGCCCTGGCAAAATCGAAAAAGAACAAGAAAACGCCCACCCCTTCCCCGACGGTTTCCGCGGCAGAAAAGGAAATGTATGTGGCCGACGACGGCGTGTTCCTGCTGGAGGACATGAGCGCGGACGCTGAAAAGCTGTTCAGCCTGCCGCGTGGCGAAAAGGTCACCGTCGTCGATCAGGAGCAGGACGAGCAGGGTCTTTGCTGGCTGCTGGTCGAATACGAAGAGGAAATCGGCTTCGTCAGCCGGGATCAGCTGAGCGAGGAACCGCCTGTTATGGAGACGCCCGCTCCCACTCAGGATCCTGACCGGATCACGATCCAGAAGGACGGCGAATATTCGGACAGGGAGCACGTGGCCGAGTATCTGCGAAAGTATGGCAGGCTTCCGAAAAACTATATTTCCAAGCGGGAAGCGCTGGCTCTGGGCTGGGTATCTTCCTACGGGAACCTGTGGAAGGTGGCCCCCGGCAAAAGCATCGGCGGAGACCGCTTCGGCAATTACGAAGGCCTTCTGCCCGATAAAAAGGGCCGCACCTGGTACGAGTGCGATATCGATTTTGACGGTACCTACCGCAACGCCAAACGCATCCTTTATTCCAGCGACGGGCTGATCTATTACACGGAGGATCATTACCAGACCTTCGAGGACATAACGAATGCAACATAAATTCTTTATTATAGAATAATAAGGAAACAGGCATTAAATATAATCATTCTTTTTAGAGTTACAAACTAGCACTGGATAGAATTCTTTTATACAATATAGTCAATATAGTATCATTCTGACGATGCAGAAGGTGATTATATGAAATGTCCGAATTGCGGAGCTAATGTTGAAGGTGTTTATTGTATGTATTGTGGAGCAAAGCTCGGAAATGAAGCTCCTCAGTCTACTCCGGAAGCGTTATTTAGAATTAGAGAATTAGAAATAAATCGTGAACGAGAAATAGAACGAGAAAAACAGAAAGAAAAGGAAGAATATCAACAAAAAATAGAAAAGAAAAAAAAGAACGCTCACTTAAATAATATATTGCGGAAAGTATTGATATTTGGGTCTATTATTCTTTTAATTTACACAAGAAAATTATTTTTTCTTATAACTTTAATTGTAGGTTTTACAATAAAGAAAAAAGATACAGATTTATGATTTTAAAAGCAAAGAATAAAAAGGAATGATTAATATGTACGAAAATCACTGGGCCATACTGGACGGCAGCCTTTTCACCGACAGGGAAACCGCGCACAGGATGCTTAAGGAAGAACTGTGCCTGCCTGATTATTACGGCAGAAACCTGGACGCCCTGTACGACTGCCTGACCGAAATGCCCGACACCCGGATCGACCTGTTTTCCTGCGCCGTGATCCGCCGCAACCTGGAGGCCTACGGGGACAGGCTTTTGCAGGTGTTCCGGGACGCCGGACAGGCGAATCCCTGCCTGTCACTTAAAATGTTGGATTAACCCTTGACAAACCTGCGGAAAACAGGTATAATCTTTCATGCGGTTAAAAGACCGCGTGATGGGGAATGGTGTAACGGCAGCACCTACGACTCTGACTCGTATTGTATAGGTTCGAATCCTATTTCCCCAGCCAGTTATGCCTCCATTGTCTAGAGGCCTAGGACGCCGCCCTCTCAAGGCGGAAACATGGGTTCGAATCCCATTGGGGGTGCCAGCAAACAGCTCTGATCCTGAAGGGTCAGGGCTGTTTTTTTGCGTCCGCAGGTTTCCATAAAAAATGTCAGGAATTGACTGCCGCCGGCGCTTATGCGGCGTATCAATATATGTGAACGCCACAGAGCGTTCCGAAACAAAAAAAACAAACGAAAGACGCGGAGCGCGAAAGGAGATATACAAAATGTCTGAGGAAATGAAGAACATCATGAACGAAGTATCTTTTGAGGAGCTTGAGCAGGCCGCCGGCGGCGCCGGTGACTACCGCAGGATCGTATATGTCGTCAAGAAGGGCGACACCCTGATCAAGATCGCGCGCCGCTTCGGCGTCACCGTGGACAACCTCGTGCACTGGAACGCCATCAGGAACCGCAGACTGATCATTGTCGGTCAGAAGCTCGTCATCGTCAAGTAACACCGATAAACCCGATAAAATAAATTCACGAAACACTGACACCGGGAAAACTGCCCCGTATCAATATATGAGAACGCCGCAGGGCGTTCGGAACAAAAAATCAGAACAGAAAGCGCGGAGCGCGAAAGGAGATAAACAAAATGTCTGAGGAAATGAAGAACACCATGAACGAAGTGAACGCTGAGGAAATGGAAAAGGCTGCCGGCGGCGCGGCCAGGAGCTACATCACCTACACGGTCGTCAAGGGCGACACCCTGACCAAGATCGCCAACCGCTACGGCGTGACGGTGAAGGATCTGCTACTTCTGATAAAAAAAAGAAAACCGGCAGACAGCCGCGGGGCAGCGCTCCGCGGCTGCCTGCTTTTTGTCCATGATCGTGAAAAATCATTGACGATATGTTTTCCGCAGCCGCAATGCGGCGGCTCTTCCTGTCTTTTCCTGTTATTGCGCGTAAAAAACAGAGGCGGGTATCAGCCCGCCCCTGTGAAAGACTGTAATCGGTTTATTCTTCTTTGGATTCTTCTTTGGATTCTTCCGCCGCTTCCTCCACCCGGGTCATGCGGTAGGTCTTGGTATTGCCCTTGGAGGTGCCGGTCAGGGTCAGGGTCTTTTCGCGGGCATTGACGATCTGGTAGGTGATGGACAGATCGTCCACGGAACGGCCGCAGCGCAGCTGGTAGCGGTGCGCGCGGTAGTACAGCCGCTCGCCCTTGATCAGACAGGTGCCGTCCTCGTTGAAAATGAAGGTGTCCCCCCCGGAGGTCTGCCAGGAACCGAACAGCAGATATACCTGCCGGGTCAGCTTCTTTTCGGATACGTCGCGGTAGCCCTCCAGCTGTTTGTAATAGGCGTAGGCCTCTATATCGCGCCCCTGGGCGTAGAGGGATTCGGCCGTGGCGTAGGCTGCCTCGCGCCACATGGTGATGAAATCGGCGTATTCTCCGCCGGCGTTTTCAATGTCCAGCCCTTCGGACGCCAGCAGCACGCCCTCCCAGTTCTTAGCCTGATAGGCGGTCTTTGCGGCCTCGTAGGCGTCCTTGTAATAGCTGTCGTAGCTTTCCCTGGCCAGGCTTTCCGCGTCGCGGTATTCGCCCAGGGACTGATAGATCTCGGCGGCCTGGCTGACCTCGCCGGCGGCCTCCAGCCGGGAGGCCCATTCGTAGCCGGCCTCCTGATACTGCGCCTGGGCGTCCCGGTAATCGCGGATGTCGCTGAACAGTTTGTAGGCTTCGTCGGCCTTTCCTTCCGCCATGGCGGCTGCCGCCCGCTGGTATTTGACTTCCGTAAGCAGCTCGGCGGCCTCGGGCTCGTTCTGTATATCCTCTAAAAGCGCCTGGGCGTCCTGCCAGTTTTCCTGGTCCAGATACTGCTGCGCCAGCAGGAAGCTCACCCGGGTGTACTCGGACCGGCTGTCCTCATAATCTCCCAGCTCCGCCAGCACCAGGCGGGCTTCGTTGTAGGTGCCGGCCTCGATCAGGGCCTTGGCGTAGCTGTAGCGCGCGCCGCGGAGCAGCTCTTCGGTTTCCTCGGTGTGCTCCAGAGGCTCCAGCATGGAAACGGCGGTCTCGTAATCGTCCTTTTCCAGGGCCTCCCGGGCCAGCTGCAGCCTGAGGGAGGACAAAAGCTCGGGCACGTCCTTGTAGTCGGGGATCTGGGACAGGACGTCCAGCGCCTCGTTATAATCCTGCTGGTTGAGCAGGGCCACGCCGGGGCGGTACAGGCATTCCTTGCGCAGGTCATCCGCGCCGGGGGCGTCGTCCGCCTTGGCGGCCAGGGCGATGGCCTGATTGAAGTCGGCCGCGTCCAGCGCCTCCTGCGCCGCCAGATAGTAGCACAGCTTCATCCGCTCCAGGGAATCCTCATAGGTGGTGATCTTTTCGAAGTTTTCGGCGGCGGTCAGATAATCGCCGGCCTCCTGGGCTTCCACGGCGGGCTGATACAGGCACCGTGTGGCGTAACGGTAGGCGTCCCGGTAATCGTCGGCCAGCAGGAAATATTCGGCCGCCTGGTCGTACAGGGCCTCCTCAAAGAAGACGATGCCGGTCCCGTAATAGGCCTCCTTGAGCTTAAGGGCGCTGTTGCGGTAATCACCCAGCTGCTGCAGCGGCTCGATGGCCGCCAGGGGCCTCCCCTCCTCGATCGCGATCAGCGCGGGCTGATACAGGCACTCCTTCGCCTGCGTTTCGGCGTCCTGATAGCTGTCAAGGCTCAGGAAATCGGCCCGGGCGGCTTCATAATCGCCCTGCTCCATCAGCATCTGGGCGCGGCGGTACACGCATAGCTTCTGCTTGGACGCGGAATCCAGATAGTCGGCCACCTCGCCGTACAGGGAATACGCGGTGTCGAACTCGCCGGCGCTCAGCCGCTTTTCGGCCTGCTGATAGACCGCCTGGCGGGAAAGCTCCGCGGAATCCTTGTAGCTGCCCAGGGCGGCGAAGCTTTCCTGAGCGGCCCTGAGGGAGGTATAGGTATCTCCGGCCAGGGCGGCCTGGGCTTCCCGGTAATCGCATTCCAGCACCATCTCGGCGGAATCGGAATAATCTCCCAGGTCCACGAAGGTCTGCCGGGCGGTCGCGTAGCTCAGGTTGTTAAGATCCCTCACGGCGTTGGTATAGCGGTACCACGGGATCAGGTGGAAGATGACCCCGTAGGCGGCGCCCGCGGCGGCCAGAAGTACGATCAGCGTCGTCACAATGGCGCGGTTGCGGCGCTTGCGCTTTTTTTCCGCCTCGGCGGCCAGCCGTTCCTTTTCCTCCTCCTGCTGGCGCAGGGCGCGCTGCTTTTCCTCCTCGGCGCTCTCCAGGTCGTAGTATATTTTTTCGATAGCGCCCTCGTTGCAGGCGGTGAATACGTCGTGTTTGTCGCGCTGACAGCGGCTGCAGGTTTCAAAGGAGCTGGGGTTAGGCCGTCCGCAGACGCAGACCCATACGCTGCCCTGGTCGGAGGGATATACCGAAGCGTCCGCTCCGGCGATCTGCTGCAGGATGGCCAGGCGCTTTTCGTCCGGCGGGGCGGGCAGGGCGTAATCGGTCAATTGCGTCAGGCCTCTGCGCCAGATGGTGCCGTCCTCGAACCAGACCTTTTCGATGACCAGCTCCATGCCGGCGGCGTCGACGCCCTCCTCCACCGTCACGGACATCTCGAACGCGCAGTGCGTAGGGGCCTCCAGGCCCTGTACGCGCTCCACATGCCGGGCCGTCTGTTCCCCCTCGGCATCGTAGCAGAGATAGCACGCCTGGATGCTGACCACCGTCTTTTCGGACAGGTTGTACAGTTGCACCATGCAGACCGGCTCCTCGGCCGTTGGCATTTTAAAATGCCACAATTCCACCGGACAGGTCAGATCGATCTTCATATGTCAGCCTCCGGGGACGGTGGGCGCTTATAAAGCGAAGCCGTCCCTTTGTTGTTATTCGCCCGCATGCGGGCGGCGCCGTCAGTCCTCCGTGACCAGCAGGGTCAGGTCCCGGATCAGTTCGTTTTCCGCATAGACGCGCAGCATCACGTTTCTGCCCTCCGCCCGGCAGTAATAGCGGGCGCAGGCGATGCCCTGGGCGGGCAGTTCCAGGGTCGCAAAGGTATTTTCGTCCACCCGGTAAATCTCAAACGCGGCGGATGAAACGTCATCCGGCGTATAGCGGAACCGGGTGAACAGAACCTCTGAAGGAGCGCCGGGCATCAGGCCCCGCGGCCCTTCCAGCAGGTCTCTGTCCAGATACAGGGACGCGGCGTATTCCGCTTCCCGGTCCATTCCGCAGACGAAGGTGATCGAAAGCCCGTCCCAGGTCATGACCCTGAGCATCCGGTCCCCGTCCGTAAGCCATTTGTCCTCCAACGGGTTTCCCAGCACCTTTTCAGCGTCCCCGGGCGTCAGCGTCAGGAAATCGAGCCCCGAAAAGATCAGGTCATCCCGCTGAAAGGGCCCGGCTTCCCCCGCGGGCTGGAAGGCGGAATATTCGCTTATCTTAAGAAGATCCGCAGCGTTTTCAACTTCCGTCCGGGCCTGATCAAGCGGGATCAGCGCGGGGGAAAGCTCCACCCGCACGTTCGCAGCGTATCCTGACAGAAAGGTGTAGATGATCCGGTATCTCCGGACACCGTCCTCCGCTGTCTGATACAGGGAATAGGTGACGGAAAGGACATTTTGCCCCGCCCGCTCCATCAGTCCGACGGCCGCCGTACCCGGCACATTGCCTTCCACAAAAAGGGCCGCCTCTTCCCTGGTGCCGCTTAAGGGAGTGTTGGAAAGCGGATAGGTGCTCAGCACCTCCTGCACGGAGGCGCCGGGGCCGCAGTTTCTCGGGGCGGGAACGGTGTTTTCGTCCTCCTCCGGCGGCACGTCCAGCAAAACGGCCGAGACCGCCGTGTTTTCTTCGAGAAAGGGAGTATCCGTATACAGGGCGAAATCCTTATAGCGAAGGGCGTAGCCTGTCAGGGCGGGGCTCAGGGAAAAATGCCCGGCGTCCTGCGCGGCCCTGCGTATCTCTCCGGCGAAGGATTCCCATTCCCGGACGGAAAGCCCCTCGCCCGCCGCCAGAGAAAACGGAAAGCTTCCTATTATAATAACGGCTGTCAGGAGCGCGGGCAGGGCAGATCGTCTTTTCATCAGGGCCTCCTGTAGCTCAGATACGCTCACAGCTTCCTCATGCCGCTTTGCGTGATGACAGCGTCGATCAGCCGGGGCCTTTCAGCGGGAATGTCCGAAAGCGTTATCGCCTTCTGTACGGCGAGGGCCGCGGCGGCGGCACTGTCTTTGGTGCGGGCGTGCAGCACGGCCAGCGGCTCGCCGGCGTTGACGCGGTCTCCGATCCGCTTTTGCATGACGATACCCACGGCGGGATCGATGACATCCTCCTTGCGCAGCCGCCCGGCGCCCAGCCCCTGGGCCGCCCGGCCCAAAGCGGCCGTGTCCATCCGGGCCAAAAAGCCGCTTCCCTGCGCGGGAACGGGGATCTTGAAGGGCGCCTGCGGCAGCAGGGAAAGATCCTCGCATACGCGGTCGTCCCCGCCCTGGGCGCGGATCATCTCCTGAAGCTTATTTAGCCCCGCGCCCGAATCGAGCGCCAGGGAAAGCTTATTTAAGGCCGTCTCTTCGTCGGGGCACACCGCGGAGGCGACCAGCATCTGCGCCCCCAGGAACAGGGAAACCTTCTTGAGGTCCCCGCCGGCGCGGCCTGAAAGGATGTCGATGGCTTCCTTTACCTCAAGCGCGTTTCCGATGTGGGTACCCAGCGGCTCCTCCATGGAGGAAATGACGGCGGTCACCTGCCGGCCGGCCTGGGCGCCTATGTCCACCATGGCCCGGGCGAGGGCCAGCGTGCCCTCCATGCTGTCCATGATGGCGCCGGAGCCGTACTTGACGTCCAGCACGATGGCGCGGGCGCCGGAGGCGAATTTCTTGCTCAGTATGCTGGAAGCGATCAGCGGAACGGCGTCCACGGTGGAGGTGACGTCCCTCAGCGCGTACAGGCGCTTGTCCGCCGGGGCCAGCTGGGCGCTCTGCCCTACCACGGCGCAGCCCACCCTGCGGACGATTTCCACAAATTCGTCCTCCGGCAGGGATACGCGGAAGCCCGGGATGGACTCCAGCTTGTCGATGGTGCCGCCGGTATGGCCCAGGCCCCGGCCGCTCATTTTAAGCACCTTGCCGCCGCAGGCGGCCACCAGCGGGGCCAGCACCAGCGTGGTGGTATCCCCCACGCCGCCGGTGGAATGCTTGTCCACCGGGATGCCGCCCACATCGGGCGTAAGCATATCGCCGGAGCGGGCCATGGCCATGGTCAGGTCGGCCGTTTCCCGGGCGGTCATGCCGTTCAGCCTGATGGCCATCAGCATGGCGGCCAGCTGATAATCCGGGACGGAACCGTCCGCCGCTCCCTTGGCAAAACAGGAGATTTCCTCCGCCGAAAGCTCCTGATGAAGCTTTTTGGCGGTAATGATAGATAAAAAGTCCATCTTACATGTTCACCTGCCTTTTCCACGCCCATTCAGTATACCATAATTTGAAGTTTTCGTAAACATTCGGGCCCGCCCGGTATGTTACGGCGGTATTACAATTCTGTTCAGATTTTGCTATAAGCGGGAAAAAACGGCCAAAAAAACGGAATAAAAACGGAGACCCGGAAAAAAGGCGTTGTATATGGAGAAAAAAATCGTGTTCACAATTTGTTCTTAAATTTTTGAAAAAGTGTTGACAACAGCGCGGCCGGGGTTTATAATAATCACAAACCAACGATGTTGGCATGAAAGAGAGAGAGGTAGCGCATTATGAAGAAATCTTCACGCATTCTGAGCTTGGTGCTCATCGTTGCGATGCTGCTGACCGTTTCCGCGGTCGCCTTCGCGGATGATACACCCGTTTTTATCCCTAAGAAGCTGGTCAAGCTGGGCGTGCCGGACAAGCCCCATGCCCCCAAGCTGACCACCAGCAACGACGGCAATGACATCGAGCTGCAGTTCGGCGAAAAGGTCGACTACGCGATCGTCAACTGGTCCGAAGGCGAAGAACTGCTGGATGTGGATGACACCGGCTACGCCGTGACCTCCCGCGACGGCCACAAGCTCCAGCCCGGCACCCAGGCCTTCAACTCCACCGCGACCTATAAGGCTCCCCTCTATTGGACCGATGATAAGCAGACCAAGAAGACAATCACTCCTACAGAGTATCCTGTTATCGATGAAAAGACCGGCGAACAGAAGACTCAGGATCGTATCAGGTTTGCATGCGACCCGCTGACCGGCAAGATCATCGACAGGGCCACCGGTGACATCATCCCCACCGAAGTCGCCGTTGAAGCCGGCATCCACGTCGTGTACGGCGATGAGGCCTATGTCGCCGGCAAGGGCAGCGTCCGCGCCAGCTATGCTCGCAGCGGCCACATCAACTACATCGTGAAGACCACCGAGGAAGACTACTTCCAGACCGGTCTGGATGGCGCTAAGTCCGAGATTACTTACTCCTATTATAAAATCAAGGTGCTCCGCAACGCCAAGACCGGCAAGACCGGCTATGAATCCGGCTACTATGTCTCTTCTGTGGAAACCACTTACCCCGCCACCGATTATAACAAGAACATCGTGAAGGTTCGCGCCGAATACCGCAACGACGAGAACAACACCCTGGCTTCCTACAAGATCACCTACGCCACCAGCGATTCTGAGACCTACGAGATCACCTACGCTCCGGCAACCAACACCGTGCTGCAGATGGGCTCCAGGTTCTATAACAACATCGCCGGCGTCGACATCCCGGACAACACTGCTTCCCATCAGTATGCTCCTGGCATCGCGCTGATCCACCGCAACCAGGATCAGGTCGTCTGCGGCCTCTACCGCAAGGGCAGCCTGGTGCTCTGCTCCGGCAGCGGCAAGAACTTGGGCAATTGGTACAAGTACGAAGGCACCGTGAATGCTTATAACATCCCCGAGTATCTGAAGACCAACGCGAAGGTCAACAAACTGGGCAAGCAGTACAAGAATTCCAAGTACGGCCTCAAGAAGTGCACCTCCTTCGCCAGCCCCCGCGTGGAATAATCCTTAAATGAATCGACCGGCTCCCTGCCAAACGGCTGGGAGCCGGTTTCAATTGAGACCATCCATTGGGGTGATGGCTGGGTTCAAACAGACACAATTTTGTTCACAATATGTTCAAATTTTATTCAAAAACGCATTGACAAACAGGAACAGCTCCATTAAAATATGAATAGACCCGTATGATCGGGCCAAAAGGGTTCCCTGCCAAAGGAGCTGAGGCTCATGAAACGAAGATTCCGAACGTTATCTATCCTGTCGGCGGCTGTGCTGCTGGCAATGTCCGCTTTGCCCTTATCCGCCGGCGCGGAAAGCGCTTCTGTATTTATCCCCTCTAAGCTGGTCAGGCTGAACGTCCCGGATATGCCGGAGACGCTCTCCCTTTCCACTCGTACGGCGGACGGCGTCATTTCCTTCTCGTTTTCCGAACAGCCGGATTGGGCCGGCGTCTACTGGGCCGAGGGCTATGAAGCCCTGGATATCGACGAGGATGGCGAAGGGGAAACGCCGACGGAGGGCCACCTGACCCAGCCCGGCATCGCCGTGGCCAACTCGGAGGAGACCTTTATCGACCCCTTCAACGGCGAGGAACGCCTGCGCTATTCCTGCGACCCCCTGACCGGCATGATCACGGACCGGATGACCGGCTCCCGCTTCACCGCCCTGCAGGCCCATCTGATCGACAGCACCATCCATTCCGTCAGCGGGGACGACGCCTTTGTGGCGGGCAAGGGCCCCGTTTCCGTAGGCTACGGCCGCAGCGGCCGCATCAACTACGTACTGCTGAACACCGAAACTGATTATTTTCTCACCGGCCTTCCCGGGGCCTATACCACCATCCGCTACGAACGGTGCGACAATGACCCCGGCTGGTATGTTTCCAGCATTGAAACCACCTATCAGAAGGGGGATTATATCGCTGCCGTCCAGGCGGATTACCGCAACGACGCCGTCAATTCCCTGGGTTCCTACCGCGTCACCTATGACGACGGCAGAGACGGCCTGTATACCATCACCTACGCGCCGAACAGCCGTACCGTGCTCCAGGTAGGCACCAATTTTGTCACCTGGTACCGCACCGATACCGACCGCGACGGTTTTCCCGATACGCTGAACACTGTCCCGTCGGACGCTCCCACGCAGACCATCTCGAAGGCCGGCGGCGTCAACGTGGCGCTGATCCACCACGACACCGACGAGATCCTGAGCGGCGTGTACGTCAAGGGCGGCCTGACCCTGACCTCCGGCAGCGGCAAGAAGCTGGGCAGCTGGTATAAGGACCGTTCGAAGCAGTACCCTAACGAAAAATACGGCCTGCGCTCCTGCACCTCCTTCCCCAGCCCCCGGGTGGAATGATTACGGCGCCGCCCGCGGCGTCCTTCCGGCCGTTATTCCTGATGCGAGAGATAATAAAGCCTGTCAGCCTGCTGACGGGCTTTCTTTTATTGCAAACAACCGGAAAGAAATGCGTAAAGAAACCGTCATCGGCATTTCTGCTTTTTTACGAAGAATGCACGCACCTGACATAAACCGGTCTTGCGGTTTTATACATTGTTAAGCCTTTCATAACACCCGCGTCGTTGACGTAAAACGCCTCAGGGCATAAGATAATAAGCGACAAATAGTCTTGTCAATCCAACAGAAAAGAGGTTACAGCATGAAAAACATCAAGCGTTTTATTTCCGCCGCGCTCATCGCCATGCTGCTGCTGACGCTGTCGTCCGCGGCCCTGGCGGATGACACCACCGTCTTTATTCCCGGCAGGCTCCTCAAGCTCGATCTGCCTGACAGGCCCTCCGCCATCAAGCTGACCACGACAAACGATAAGAAGAACAACATCGAGTTCCAGTTCTCCGAGAAGCCGGACAGCGCCATCATCAACTGGTTCGAAGGCCCCGAAATCATGGACGTGGACGATTCCGGCTACTACATCACCTCCCGGGACGGCCACATCCTGCAGCCCGGCGCCGTGGCCAACAACAGCGATGAGAAGTGCATCATTTATCCCGACCAGAGCCGCAAGGGCGTCAAGATCCTCCGCTACACCTGCGACCCGCTGACCGGCAAGATCTATGACAGGATGACGGACGAGCTGCTGACCACCAGAGAAGCCCAGGCCCTGGGCATCCACACCGTGTCCGGCGACAACGCCTATGTCGCGACCAAGGGCAACGTGACCGCCACCTACGACCGCGGCGGCAAAGTCATCGAGATCGTCCTCAAGACCAACGAGGACTATTTCAAGACCGGCATGGAAGGCGCCGAGGCCGAGATCACCTTCACCTATTTCAAGCAGCACGTGCTCCGCGACAAGGCCAAGAACAAGTGGGGTTATGACTCCGGCTACTACGTCTCCTCCGTCGCGGTCAACTATCCCGCGGGCAACTACATCGCCCGGGTGCAGACCGACTGGCGCAACGACGAGAACAACACCCTGGCCAGTTACCGCATCACCTACGCCACCAGCGACAAGGAAAAGTACGAGATCATCTATGCCCCGGCCACCGGCTCCGTCCTGCAGAGCCCGGTCGTGGATCTTACCACCGGCGAAACCATCGACACCAATTTCCGCACCTCCTTTAAGCAGCGGGTGGGCTACGACCTGAACGGCAACCCCATCTATGAAACGGTCACCATTCCCGCCAACGCGCCCGACAAGAAGATCGACTGGTATTACGACGGCTATACCCAGACGCCGACCGGCACCCAGGGCACGGTCTATGTCAAAGACGCCTACATCATCCACCACGACAAGGACGAGGTCCTGGGCGGCTTCTACTACCGCGGCAAGACCATCCTCTCCGCCGGCAGCGGCAAGAACCTGAAGAAGTGGTACAAGTGGAACGGCACCACCGAGGTCAACGGCGTCATCCGCAACAACAACGGCAAGCAGTACAGCAATTCCAAGTACGGCCTGAAGCCCTGCACCTCCTTCCCCAGCCCCCGCGTGGAATGATCTTCTGAATATCTCTTTCCTGAATACTGAAGGGATCGCGTGTTCTGCGCGATCCCTTCAGCTTTTGTGTTTTTTCTTTTCTTGACAATATTACGATTAAGGGAAGGAAACATTGCACAAAGTGTGTAAGCAGCAGCAAAGCATACGGAAATATGCAAAAATGGGGTCATGGATAAGCAGATGACGATGTCGTTCCGGAAAGACGAACTGGCGGAAGTCAGAACGCACAGGAAGGAATTCTTTACGCAGATGGGCCGGGTGGTGCCGTAGGGCGAATGGGTAAAGAAGATACAGCCTCACTGCTGCAAAGGAGAGCGCGAGAACATGCCTTATGCCCCGGAACAGATGCTTCGGGTCTGCGTATTGCAGCACCTGTACGATCCGGTAGACATGGCGGCTATGAATGCGATCATCGACAGCCGTGCGTTTTCGGCGTTCTGCGGGGCCGACTCCAGAAGCGGGATACCTGACGGGGACACGATCGGACGATTCAGGAATATCCTGAATGAGCATTATTTGCAGGAAGAACTGTTCGAGAATGTCAGGTAGAGACTGCAGGAGAAAGGGCTTCTGTTGATGAAGGGGAGGATCATGGAATCCACGCCGGCAGCGGCACAGTCATCGACCAGGAACCGGAAGAAGGAACGTGATCCGGGATGCTCATAAGGTCAAGATGGGCATTCAGTGACAATTCGGATACAAGGGGCATATCGGCGTAAACTGGGATACCGGACTGGTCAACAAGATCGAAACGACTAAAGCCTGCGTACACGACACACCGCCGATTCCGAACTTGCCTGAGAGAACGGAAGAAGAGATATTCGGAGACAGCGGGTATCTTGGCGTCGACCAACACGAGAAAGTGCCCATAGTCAATCGAAAAGGAAACCCGACTTAGTTCAGAATCAATGTACTCCGTTCCTCGCTGAAGTAACTGCCGGAAACAGAACAAGAACGAAGCCGGGAAGCAGAACATGCCAAATCGTCCATAAGATCCAAAGCTGAATACGTTTTTACAGCCGTCGAGGGGTTGTTCCGATACCGGAAAACACGGTGGAAAGACTTGCCAAAGGCAAACGATCAACTGCACATACTGTTCGCCCTGGCAAACCTGGTTCTGTCAGGCCATCCTTCGGCTGCGGCATGATTCAGATACCAGTCATAGCGGGCATATCAGTTAAGATGGACGTAATGTGCCCAGAACAGCGGGATTTCGTCGGATATGGTGAATTGTATGGTGTTGCCTTAGTGACTTTTCAGTCACCGCGCGGCGACCAATAACCTTCATGTCGAACTATATTTGGAGTTGGTGTTATAATAGTCGGAGTTGGAGTATTAGTTGGGGTTTTTGTCGAGGTTTTTGTCGGGGTTTTTTTTGGAGTAGGAGTTGGATCCGATGATATCGGATCAAAATTGGCCACTGTTGGGTACGGTTTTAGTTTATTTTGTTTTCCTTTCAAAATCAGATTTTTTTCTGCTTCCTCAAGTATAATAATCAAAGACGTTCCACAAAAACCTGTATCATAAGGTTTTATATTCGTTGCTTGGATATATCCTATATTCCCATACTGATCAATCACTTGAAGCCATTTGATTCCCCGATTGTCTATCGCTTCGCCGATGACTGTCAATACCGAGTCTTTTGGAAATGTTCCTATTTTTTTTCCACCAGGAAGTGAAACTACAGTTTTCTTTGCAGTAGTCTGAATAACATATCGCTTGTTTTTTGGTAGTTGATAAGAACGGTATATATATTGAGGTTTGGTTATTCTCGGTTGCCCTTTTGTAACCCTATAATCATCATATAAACGGTTTATTGCCCTTAGAATTGCTTCTGTAGTGATGGTAGCACCAGACCAGCCGTCAATATCATCTAATGTGACAGGTAACTGAAGACCTTCAAACTGTTTCTGGAAATCATTAGTAAGCACTACATCTGCTTGAGCTTCATCAAACAGACGAGCGCCTATTTCTATCCAATTAATTGTTATATCGTTTGTAAGAGCAAAATCCACACTGATATAGCTGTTATACCCATACTCTGCCGAGCTGATATATGCCCCTTTGTGAATGGATTTCTCTCTTATCTTTACAAAGACGTCTTCTATAACGAGCCCATCGGCCTCATCACCCACCGGATTGAAGGTAAAAATTGGATTACACTTGAATTCATATTCTCCTTTTGCTCCAGGCAAAGCTTTAAATGATACCTGAAAAGAATAACCAGTCTGTATTCCACCCTGATCCATAAAAGAAGCTTTTCCGTCTTTTATATTGTTATTTGGAATTAATTCAAATGCATACTTATCATATAAAATCTCAACCAAAGCAGATGCAACAAAATTTGGATTATCTTTTACTACGAAAGACACTTCAATGATGCCTTCTGGAGCGATTTCATATGTGTTTTTTTCTGCTTTTCCGGAAAATAACGGAAATAGTAACCCAACCATCAACACTAAACAAAATAGCTTTTTAATCATTGGGACATACCTCCAAAATTATTTGTTTTCACAAGGGTTTAATGTATAATATCATAGTAATTTTCAAATTGTCAAGCATAAGGTAAGATAACAAAGGTAACAAAGGTAAGATAAAGCCGGACAAGGAGAGGATTGAAATTGGAAGGGGCGGTTGCATAAGCTCAAAAATCTGCCTTGCCGCCGCATATTTCCAGTTTCAGTTGTTGACATCACTGCTGAATGGAAATAAACTCTGCTTTGTAAGGTATTCATTGCAGATATTTTCACGATAAAATGGAGCTTTCTTCCACCTTCTCAGTGCTCGAAAGCTTCGTTTTTGTTGTAGGGATTGTGCAACAGCCCCCTTTTCCAGCTTTTATTCACATTTTGTTCAAAAAATATTTGAAAACCTATTGACAAAGGGTACGGGCACGCTTATAATAAAAACAACCAACCAAGTTGGCAAATTTTTCAGGAAAGAGGTTGTTCCCATGAAAAAGATTCTGAGCATCGCGCTCGTCGCCGTCATGCTGCTGACCGTGTCCGCGGCGTTGGCTGACGACACCACCGTTTTCATTCCCGCTAAGCTCTCCAAGCTTGGTGTGGATCTGGAAGCGCCCAGTATGATCACGCTGACCACTTCCGCTGATGACGACGGCATCGAATTCAGCTTCTCCGAGAAGCCGGATTGGGCTGTGGTAGTGTGGCCGGAAGGCAGTGAAAACCTGGATGTGGCTGATGATGGTTCCGCTTATTCCGAGCGTGAAGGCCATCTCCGCCAGCCCGGCACCTATTCTTACATGGACACTTGGTCCAAGTATGACGCTCCGCTGTATTACGTCTCTGATCCCGCGAAGGCTGATGACCCCAGCACTGTAAAGCAGACTTTTGACGCCACTCAGTGGCCTGTTCCTGATAAAACGGATCCTTCTAAGCAGGCGACCAAGAGCCGTCTTGTTTGGACTTGCGATCCGCTGACCGGTTTGCTCTACAACCGTGAGACTGATACTTACTACACTGGCGCTGAAGCTCAGGAGCTGGGCATTGCTCACTTCACCGGCGGCAACTACGCTTATTATGCCGGCAAGGGCAATATGTCTGCTGAATATAGCCGCGATGGCTCTATCAACAGCATTACTGTTAGCAACACCGAAGACTATTTCCAGACCGGTTTGGAAGTTGTCAAGACTGAGATTAAGTACAGCTATTATAAGATCAAGGTTCTGAAGAATAAGGCGGCGGATAAGTGGGGTTCTGACAGCGGCTTCTATGTGTCCTCTGTTATCACCTCCTATGCTGACAGCGAAGATAGTGATATCGTAGAGGTCGAGACCCAGTGGAGGAACGATGACGACTTCTCTCTGGCTACCTATAAGATCACCTATGCTACCAGCGAAACCGAAAAGTATAAGATCACCTATGCTCCCGCCACTTCCAGCACACTGGGCTATAAGACCAATCCTTGGGATGGCGCCCATAAGCATGCCACCACTGTTTACAATGTACATGGTGAGAAGATTACTATTCCCGCTGATGCTCCTGATATGGCTTTGATCGGTGGCGTCTATAGCTCTAAGGGCAAGAGGCTTGGCGATGCTTCTTATGTGATGCATTGCACTGAAGACGAGGTTCTTTGCGGCCTGTACACCAAGGGAAGCCTGCAGCTGGTTTCCGGCAGCGGCAAGAAGCTGGGCAACTGGTACAAGTTCGAAGGCTTTGATACCAGCAGCCTCAAGAACAAGAGCGGCAAGCAGTACAAGAATTCCAAGTACGGTCTGAAGAAGTGCACCGCCTTCCCGAGCCCCCGCGTGAAGTAATTCAAGCAAGTCATAAACTGATATATCATCAGGTAATCAGCAGCCCCTGTCCGAAATGACAGGGGCTTTGTTCAAAAAATACCCGGACCGCGTTTTGACTGTCGCTGCCCTGTCACACCAATACCGACTGATAAGGAGGAACCTCATGCGCAAAACGATCCTGGCCCTGCTGCTCTGCTCGATGCTGTTTGCGTCCTTTGCGGCGTATGCGGGCGAACTTTCCCTGGGAGACGTGAACGAATACCTGAATACCTCCGCTAAGCTGGGGGAGGGAAGCAAGGCCAATCAGGTGGCCGTGATCCCCTTTGACCACATCGACGGCCCCAAGGAAGAAGACCTGTTCTACGCCTTTGTGCCCTTCAAGTATGTGGCCCGCAGCTACATCAAATACCAGTGCACCTTTATCTCCTGCACCTGCCGCTCGGCGGATGTGAATGTCTGGTCCACCGCGTATGTGGAGCTGACCCTTCCCTCCTCCGGCAAGATAGAGGACGCCGCCGTGCGCACCATCAGCTTTGACGCCGATTCCACCGGTCATTACCTGGGCGGCTTCTGGGGCGACAGCAACCCGCCGCCCACGGCGCCCACACGCACCTTCGACGTGTTCAAGGCCGACTGGCTGCCCTACTACACCAACAAAACCTGCGGCGAGCTGATGGGCTACACCACCATCGACGATATTTCCGACGCCCCCTTTGACATCGACGCCTGGACCGGCGCCACCGTCTCCTGCAACAACGTCCTGCGCATGCTGCAGGCCATGTTCACCTACCATGCCACGGATTCCTTCTTTGACGGCGATGCCAGGGCCGTCGAGCTCCGCCAGGTGTTCGAAACCAAGCGTGAAACCGTCGCCGCTTCCGCCGCCGCTGCCGTGGCCGCCGGCGAGGTGGCGCTGCCCGCCCCCGTGGACACCACCAAGACCTATAAGGCCAACAAGGACGACACCGTTGAGACCCCCTGCGCCGAAGGCAATTTTGGCCCCACCTGCTCCGCCATCAACAGCGAGAACCTGCGCCAGTACCTGGGCCGCACCGATGTCAAATACATCGACCTGCGCGACTATTCCGATTACGCCAAGAAGCACCTGCGCAATTTTGAGTGCATCCCCTATTTCGCCCTGATCTTCAACGCCAATGCCCATACCGACGCGGCCCTGCCCCAGCTGTACGGCGGCTCGGTCACGGAGCCCGTTCCCGTCTACGCGGAGTCCGACGAACTGCTGGAAGCCCTCTTCCCCAGGAATCAGATCCTGTTCCTCATGTGCCAGAGCGGCGGCCGTGTCAGCCAGCTGATGACGCTTCTGAAGGCCCGCGGCTGGGATATGACCAAGGTCTATAACATTGGCGGCATGGCCCAGTACGCCGGCGCCGAGTACCGGGACATCGTCACCGATACGCCGGAAATCACCATCAGCGCCACCTACACCTTTGAAGGCCTGACCCGTATCGCCCCGTAAAGCCCGCGGGCATCCGTTTCTCGCAGGAAAAATGACGTCACAGCAGTGTCCAGATTCGAAACGGCGGCGTTTTCGCCGCCGCATAAACAAAAACCAGGCAGCCGAGGAAAATGCTCCGCGGCTGCCTGTCAGTTTTTCTATTGTATCAGAAGTAGATCTTCAGCACCTGTCCCACGACGATCAGGTTGGGATTGGCGATCTTGTTCCACGCCACCAGATCCTTCACCGTCACGCCGTAGCGGTAGCTCCTGGCCGCGCCGCCGGCGGCCTTTTCCAGTTCCTCAGCGTTGACTTCGTTCATGGTGTTCTTCATTTCCTCAGACATGGTGTTGATCTCCCTTCGTTTTCTGTTGCTTATTATTGTTTCTTTTGCTTACTTGACGATGACGATCTTCTGGCCGACCACGATCAGGTTGCGGTCCTTGATGGCGTTCCAGTGCACCAGGTTGTCCACGGTCACACCGTAGCGGTGCGCGATCTTGGTCAGGGTATCGCCCTTCTTGACGATGTAAACGATCCTGCGGTAATCGGAGGCGCCGCCCGCGGCCTGCTCAAGCTCCTCGGCAGATACTTCATTTATGGTGTTCTTCATTTCCTCAGACATTTTGTTTATCTCCTTTCGCGCTCAGCGCCTTCTGTTTTGTTTGTTGTTCCGGAACGCTCTTTGGCGTTCACATATATTGATACGGGGCAAAATCGCCGGCGGCAGTTCGTTTCTGAAATTATCAGAAATCTTTTTTTGAGATTATCATTTCCGAAAACCTGAACATCCCGCCGGCATGACCTGCGGAAGCCGCCGCAGTCGTCCTTTTCAGGCAGCGGGCGTTTCGCTGATGATCATGGAAATATCCAGGTCGGTCAGGAACTGCATCACCAGCTCCATCTCTTCGTCGGTCAGCGCCGTGTAGGTGTCGCCGTCCTGATGATAGGCGTACAGGGATACCTCGTAGCCGTGCCAGATGGTGTACAGCTCGCAGGCCCCTTCCAGCTCGTAATGGATCACCTTGGTGCCCAGGCCGGTCTTCGTGATGGAATAGGGGATGGGCTCGCCGGTCTCCTCGTTGATGACCAGCGGGGCGATGGACTGCTCGAATTCGTCCTGGGGCATGTCGTCGTTCCAGGTGATTTCAGAATAGGAATCATTGTAGGAAACGAACAGGGATATATGGGGCATACCCTCCGTCTGGGGCTCCAGCGTCAGATATCCCTTGAAGGGATCGGCCCAGCTCACCGGGGAGGCGGTGTATCCCTCAGGAACGACGGCGATGATCTCAAACGCCGGCTCGATTTCGTCCGCCGTTTCCGCCGGGCAGATCGCGCAGCCCAGCGCCAGCGTCAGGCACAGCGCCAGCAATACGGTCTTCTTCATATGCTATCCTCCTTGCGCTTTTACCAGGGCTGCGTGATGCTCTTGGTCAGGTAGCCGGTCAGCCCCGTGTCCGGGTCGGCCACCTGCAGCCAGTTGGTCCCTACGGCGGTGACGGTGAAAACGTCCCCGTTCACCACGTCGCTTCTGATCGACAGCGCCGCGAAGCTGGGCGCCCAGCGCAGGTGATACAGCGCTGTGGTCTTGGCCGTATTGATGATCACCTGATACGGCGCCTTCAGCTTCTGTTTGGCCATCTGCCGGAATTCCTGGTTCAGCGCCTGCATATCGTCGTAGGCCCGGTCCGCCGGGGAGGGCGTGGCGTCCGGCGCCGGGGTGGCGGTCAGCGCCGGGGGCTTCTGGGAGGACAGGAAGCTCATCATCACCCAGCCCTGCCAGTTTTTATAGCCGCAGAAGCCCCACAGGCCGTCCTCGCTCAGGCCGGATATCTGCAGCCTCGTCCCGTAGGGGATCAGCCCGAAGGAACGGGCGTTCTTGTCGGGCTCCTGCCGTATGTTCAGCGATCCGCCGCCCTTGCAGGCGACGTAGTAAGTCCGGGTGCCCATGGCCAGGGCAGAGGCGGCGCAAAGCACGATGCTCAGCACCATCAGCGCGGCCAGCGCCGGAACAAGCTTTTTACGCATGAAAGACAGCTCCTTTTATCAGTCATGTTGAAAAGTATTACCTGAGCTTTTCCTGCACCGCCTGGATCTCCTCCGCGGTAAGCCCGATCTTTTCAAGATACCGGACGGCGGCGTCCTGCAGTCCGTCGGCAAAAATGCTGTCGATGCCGAAGGCGGTCGCCAGGGTCTTCTGGATGTTGCTGCGGGCGATCACGTCGTACTGCTCGGTGCCGGGCTGTACGCCGTAATAGTTGAAGAAGGTCACCATGTAATCGGCGGTGATCTCGTCGCCGCCGGCGCCCATCAGCGCCTCCAGCACGGCGGAAACAAAGCCGGCGCGGTCCTTGCCCTCGTTGCAGTGCACCAGGAAGGGCGCTTCGTTTTTCGCGATGAAGCGCAGGCCCTCGGCCAGGCCCTCCTCAAAGTCCGGCGCGGAGAAGTCCACACCCAGGTTCAGGCACACGAAGCTCTGGCCCGCGTAATAGCTGTCGGAGAAGCCCTCGTAGCCCTTCATGGTCTCCTCGTTGTCGGCCAGGTTGATGAAGGTTTTGACGCCGGCCGCCTTCGCCGCGGCGTCCGCCTGCTGATTGCGGCTGATCTCCGGGTTCACCGGAGAAGAGGAGCGGTACAGCTTGTTCTCGCCCACGCCCGTGACCTTCACGGCGCGGAAATTGGCGAACTGCTCGTCCGTCAGGTCAGGATAGTCGTCCCGGTTTTCGCTGCGGACCAGCTGGTGGATCACGTACTCATCGTAATAGCCGCCCGCTTCCTTCATCGCAAAGGACACCGTCACCGGCTCCTCCACGCTGTAATGCCAGATATAGCCCGGGTCCGTCTCGGTCTTTTCCTTGACGGCGATGCCCGCGGCGGTAGCCAGGTCGCCCATGTTGATGGCCAGAACGACATAATCCTCGCCCAGGTCGGGCTTTACCACCACGCGGCAGATCATGCTGCCCTGGTCCACGTCCGAATAGTTGGAGCCCACGGGCATGTCATATTCCTGCCCGTTCAGCGTCACCGTCACGACGTCGCCGTAGGCGTAGCCGCGGCCCATCAGCTCGCTGCCCGGGACGGACAGCACCAGGTTTCCGTACTTCTGGATCTCGGTCACCGTGATCGGCGTTTCCTCGCCCCAGGCGAGAGACGCCGCTCCCAGCAGCATACACAGCGCGAGCAGCACAGCCATTGTCTTTTTCATAACGCATTCCTCCTTCACAGGTCCGGGCGTACACTGCGCCCCTTTCATTGAAAACCCCTTTATAATATTTTCGAGGCCCTTCATATAATTATTGTATCTGCCCTGCCGGTTTTTGTCAATATGACTCTTCGATACGGGATGAGGACTCATCGCTTTGGGAAAAGGACTATCAGCCGGGGCCTGCCGGCCTGTTCGGCACTGAAAATGATCCGAGGGACCGTTTTCCGGGTGCGGCTCACCCAACGGTCTTTTTCCGAGAAGCGCGTTACTCCAAAAGCCTTCCCTGAAAGGGGTTATCAGTGCCTGGGAAACAGGCATGTGGCATGTTTTCAGAGAAGTGCCTCGCTCCAAAGGCTTCCCCTTGAGTAAGCGATGATTAATGGAGGAATTCAAGTTGAAGCTTTCTCAAAAGTGCTGAAATAACAGTACTTCATGATGCAACGATTTTCTGAAAAGAGAATTAATCAGCATTTACTGGAGGGGTGAGACCCGTTCGCGTACCAAAAGGCTTCCCCTTGGAGGGGAAGCTGTCAGGCGCGGAAATTGCTTTATATATTATAACACTTCCTTCGCGCCTGACTGATGAGGTGGTCTCCGTTCCATACAGCTTTTTCTGCCCAAGCGTTTTTTACGGGCGCTTACTCAAGTAACCCAGGGCCTGCCGGCCCGTTCGCGGCTGAAAACGGTCCACCGGACCGTTTTCCGAGATGCCGCTCACACCAGGGCCTGCAGGCCCGTTCGTCGGTGAAAACAGGCCACCGACCTGTTTTCCGGGCCCTCCTCACCCCCGTATTCAGTATTTCCTCTTGCCCCCCTGAACGCAGGGATATACAATGGAATCGATCCTGCCCGTACCCCGTTCTCGTTCCCGAAAGGAGCCGCGCCGTGCCTTACGCTTCCTCCATACCTTTTGAAAACGGCTTTATCTGCCTTTCCTATGATGACAGCGCCCTGCTCTCCTGCCGCCTTTCTTCCCAAAGCCTGGGAAGCGACGCTCCCACTCCTCTGGCCCTGGCCGGTTTTTCCCAGCTGGAGGAATGGCTGAACGGCCGAAGGACCGAATTTGACCTGCCGCTCCGTCCGGTCGGTACGCCCTTTCAGCTGGCCGTCTGGCAGGCGCTGGGCGAAATCCCTTACGGCGAGACCCGCACCTACGGAGCCATCGCCCGCAAGCTGGGCCGTCCCGGCGCTGCCCGCGCGGTCGGCGCCGCGTGCGGGCGCAACCCCCTCTGGCTGATCATTCCCTGTCACCGCGCGGTAGGCGCAGACGGCGCCCTGACCGGTTATGCCGGCGGTCTGGCCCTAAAAAGGCGCCTGCTCGACCTGGAGCGGGAAGTGAGCCTGGGCCTTTGCCGGCACGCGCCGTAAAATCACGGGCCGTTTCCGCTGTCATTCCTTCTTTAAATCGTTTCCCTCCTCCGTTCGCAGCCCTTTTTCCTCAAAGCGGACGATCCGGTCGGCGACGTGCCGCACCAGTGTTTCGTCGTGGCTTACGAACAAAAGCGTTCCCTCGTATTCGCCGAGCAGCTTCTGCAAAGCCTCCAGCGCGAAAACGTCCAGATGGTTGGTGGGTTCGTCCAGCACCAGCACGTTGCAGTCGGACAGCATCAGCCTGGCCAGCGCCGTCTTGGCCTGTTCCCCGCCCGAAAGCACGCGGACGGGCTTAAGCACCGCGTCGCCCCGAAGGCCGAGGCGGGCCAGGACTGTTCTGGCCCGGGACACGTCCGGGGCCGTCCCGAAAAGCACGTTTTCAAGCGCCGTCCTGTCCGCTTCCAGCATCCTGGAATACTCCTGATCAAAGCATCCCACCCGGGCCGCGGGGTTCCACCGGATGGTCCCCTCCAGACGGATATCCCGGTCCGCCCGGTTTAGCAGGGAAAGCAGCAGGCTCGTTTTTCCGCAGCCGTTATTCCCCGTGACCGCCGTGCGGGACCCGGAGGGAAGCGTGAACGCGCTTTTTTCAAGCAGCATGCGTCCGCCGGCGGAAAGGGACGTTATGTCCGCTTCCAGCGCGTACCGGGCGCGGATGGGATATTCGGCGCCCAGCTTCATCCGGATGTCCGGCAGGCTGCGCGGGCGCTCCTTTTTTTCCAGCCGGTCCAGCCGGTCCCGAAGCTTCGTTGCCGCGTGGCTCTGGGCGATCACGGCGTTGGTGTATTCGCGCGTGTGAAGCCGGGCCTCGCTGTTTCCCATCCGTTTGGGCGCCTTTTTTACGGAGGCTGCCCATTCGATCTTCTGCTGCGCCGCTTCCTTCAGCCGCTTCTGCTCGGCGCGGTACTGATCGTATTCGAACTGCTGAAAGGCCCGCCTCTGGGTCAGCTCCCGCTGGTAGCTGTCGTAGTTTCCCGGGAACACGGATATATTCCCGTCCTCCAGGTGCCATATGTGGGTGCACAGCCCGTTCAGGAGCGACCGGTCGTGGGAAACGAGCAGCAAAGCGCCCCTGAAACGGCGCAAAGCTTCCGCAAGCGCCCGTATTCCCTCCTGATCCAGGTCGGCGCTCGGTTCGTCCGCAAAAAGCAGCTGCGCGCTTTGGGAAAGCGCGCCCGCGATCCTGCGCCGCGTCTGCTCTCCGCCGGAAAGGCCCTCCCGCATTTCCGGCGCGTGAAACCGGCTTTTCAGCTCCGCGTCGGCTTCCTGGTCCGTCCTGCCCTGCTGGCGGATGAAACTGATGCCGCAGTACCACCTGATCTCCCCGGCGTCGGGCTCTTCCTCCCCGGCCAGGATGCTGAGCAAGGTACTTTTTCCCGCCCCGTTTTCACCGATCAGTCCGATCCGCTGCCCGTCGTAAACGGACAGGCTGCCAAGCCTCAGCACCGTGCGGCCGCCGTAGCTTTTTTCGATCCCGCGGGCTGCCAGCAGCAGCCGGCCCGCCGCGTTCGCCGGCAGGCTTTTATTCTGATTTTTATTCTGCTTCATAAAAAAACGCTCCTCTCTGCCGCGGAGGAGCGCAAAACAAAAATCCCGTCCGGAAAGGCGTCAGCGCAACCTCCAAACGGCAGCAAAAACAATCCCCGTCCCTGCGGGGAACTATCCTGCGGCCGGTCGTCAGTTGCTGCTGCGCATCAGTCTGCCTGGTACCATCCTTTCCTGAGCTGCGAAAATCATAGCATAAGGAAGCCGCCCTGTCAATCAATACTTCAATCAAAACAGAAGGACGGCCGTTATCAGCTATCAGGAAACAGCAGCGGCTTCAGGCATTCATTCGGGTGAGCAGCAATACTGTTTTACGGAATACGCCCGTCCCGCCGGAAAAGAATGCCGGCGGGACCGCTGCGCATTTTTCGCTTATTCCTCAGGCGCCAGGAAGCTGATCGGGGTAGCGCCGGTCAGGGCGTCGGGGGCCAGCAGGGTGACGGGCACGACTTCGATGTGCAGGGTCTGGAACGCGGCCTCATAACCGCCCTCGGTCCTGAAGCTGACGGTCATGCTGTAGCCGGCTTCGATCTCTTCGGCGGAAGCCGTCCGGGTCAGGACCATTTTGGCGTCGGCCGCAAAGCCGTTGACGGCATAGTTGGGGCCCTTTTCGCCGGTCTTGTTGTGGAAAGTATAGGTGCCGGTGCCGGCCTTCGCGGCCTTGGCGGCGGCCAGAACGCCCCGCGCATAGCCCAGGGTATCGGCGGTGGTGGCGCCGGATACGGCGTCCACGAACGCAGCCTTGTTTTCATCCGTGTAGCCGCTCAGGATCTCCTCCAGTTCGGCGATGGTCTTGCCTTTGACGAAGGCCTCGATATAGTCAAAATTGGCGGCGATCTGCACATACGACCCGGCGCGCTGCATGTTCAGGCTGTACAGGTCGCTGTTGACGCGCTTGGACCCCAGCACCATGCCTTCCGGATAATTCTTGCCGAAAGATCCGTCGCTGTTGGGGACGCCGACGGCGGCCAGGTCTTCCCGGCTGCCGATGAACTGGAATTCGTCGATCTTCGCGGCCAGGATCACGTCGTTCTGCAGCGCCACGGTGATCACGGCAAAGGCGCCGGTCCCGTGCGCGGCGTATTCGACCTGACCCATTACCACTTCGCCTTCCGCTGTGGCTCCGGCGGCGGACATCAGCAGCAGGGCGGACAGCAGCAGCGCTAAGAGTTTCTTCATGATGAGACTACCTAATTGGGTGTTTTTTTGTACATTTTCATTATAGCAAATCCCCGGAGCAATGCAATACCCCAGACCCCTTTATAGGGAAAAATTTACACAAAACAGGCGCGGAGCCCCTGCGCCGCCCGTCCGGTTTTGAACGGAAGCGCTGATATCCTCAGGTTTTGCCGCCGCTTCTTCAGTTCGGTATTCGTTAACCGCCGCTGTTTTTCAGGGACGTTTATCTGTCTGTCCGGGGGAATCAGGAAATGAATATTTTATTACAAAAATATTACAATTCTTAAAGGATTTTTCGGAAGGGCGTCGAATATGGATGAAGAATAAGGGGGAATTTCAGCATGGAAAAGACACTGTGGAAAAACCGGGCGGTCTGGCTGGTCGGGCTGACCATCCTGCTGCTGGCGCTGTGCGCGGGCCGCACGGCGCTGGCCGACAATATCGATGTGGGCGGAGACGGATGGACCGGCAGGCTGACCGACGTCACCACCGGCTATGACCTGGATCCGGATTTCGACCTGGACATAGAGTGGTGGGGGCCCTTCCCCTACCCCAGCTTTTCGTTCAATGTGACGATCACCCTGGGCGTGAAGGGCAATTTTGATCTGGAAGTCACCAAGGGCAACCTGAACGGCGGCGTCAACCAGGAAGTGACGTACAAGACGAACGGGCTGTACCACCAGAGCCTCAACAACTGGCTCCTGAGCCGCCTGCCCAGCGCGTACGGCGTCGGGCTGGACGTTTTCGGCGATTTTTATCTGGGCGCCACCGGCCCCATCGAGGCGAAGGGCTCGTTCAACAACAGCCTTACCCTGAAGATAGGCACGGGCGGCGTCGACCCCTCCCAGACCACGGACGTGACCTTCACCCAGGTAAAGCCCGGGACGGACAACCGGGAAGTGATGATCTGGCTGGGGACGAACTTCGGCACGACGCTGAAGCTGGGCGAGATCGGCTACAAGAGCCTCAAGGTAGGCCCGCTGATGACGGGCACCTTCCATTCCGTGGCCGCCGGGCGGGCGAAGGCCATGGTGGAAAAAAACAAGTTTTCCACCCTGCTGGACTATTTCCCCAGTCATCCCGACAGCCTGCACACCTGCACGGAGGCGGGCAAGGCCGGCTGCGTCACCGCCACCACCAGCAAATATAACCAGAACGGCTACGATATCGGCGTGAAGGCCAGCATCACGATCGTCAAGGAGTTCTCCCTTTTCAACAAGCACTGGGTGACGGAGGCCCGCGGCAACACCCGGGACATCCGCACCCGCCATCAGTCGCTGACCTTTAACGAGCCGATGCGGGACGGGGCGTGCACCCACATGGTGTACCGGGTGCCGGCGGCCGTGTGGCGGGATCATGCGATGACCAGGCCCGCCGCGGCGGGGACCGACGTTTCCGCCAACCCGCCGCTGACCGCGGCGGACATGGACGCCAACGTCCTCAAGTACGCCTCCGGCCGCACCGGGACGGATCCCTCCCTGCCGGCCAACCGGGTGGACCTGTATCTGCCCTGGAAGGAAGGCCGCTATGAGCTCAAGGCCAGCATGCACGGGATCGAGGGCACCGGCCAGCAGCGGGACAGCATGCGCCGCAGCGCCAACGACCAGGTGGATATCATCCTGGCCGACACGGAGACCACCAGCAGGTCGGTCAGCAAGACCTGGGATATCGACTACGAGCACAAGGACCGCCCGGACGAGATCCAGGTGGCGGTGCAGGCGCTGCACTATTCCACGGGGCTGGACAAGGTGCTGAACGTCGTCAACTGGGAAGACGTGGACGTGGCCACCCTGAGCGCGGCCAACAACTGGTCGTATACCTTTGACGGCCTGCCCAAATACGATATCACCGAAGACGGCGAGCGCAAGGAGATCAAATACCGCGTCCGCGAGCTGTCCCCCGGCGACGGGGCGCCGAAGGACCGGATCGTCAAGGACACCTGGGACCTGGACAACCAGAGCGTCTGGGACGCCATCAAGAAGCAGTTCTCCTGGGACAAGATCTGGGAGGTAAGCCTCACCACGGATTACGTCAAGAAGCTGGCGGCCAAGAACACCTTCCCCAGCCCCCGCGTTTCCTACCACGTGGACGCGTACGTGACCAGCATGGGCGAAAACGTGGACGAGCACGATACCCGCTACGCGGTGACCTATGACGAGAACGGCAACGACGTTTCCATCACCAACACCGCCATGGAGAGCATCAAGATATACAAGCGCTGGGTGATGCTGGGCGACGCGAAAACGCCGGACGACGTATACCTGGTGCTGACCAGCCGCATCAAGAGCGACTATACCGACATGCTGCAGGGCACGCCGGCGGAAAGGTTCGCCAAGCTGTGGCTGCCCATTCTCAACCCCCTGAGCGGCGACAAGATAAACCTGTTGAAGCTGGCCGGGCTGGATACACTGGCCGAGCTGGACTTCTGGAACCTGGCCAGCATCCCCATCACCATCGGCAAGGCCAAGGGCGGCGGGCAGAACCCGCTGACCGACTGGCGCGTGGGCTTCGAGGTCAAGAAATACGGCTTCCTGGGCGTGCCCGGCGTGCCGGTGGAATTCCAGGGGGCGGAGGTGTCCAGCCAGATCCTGCAGGACGTCCTGACCTTTATCCTGGGCTTTGAGATCCCCGTGTCCTTCAACCCCTTCGACACCTATGTGACCGTGCCGGGCAAGGCGTACAAGATCCCCGTGCTGGACAAGGACTGGGAGAAGACCTCCAACGTCATCAACACCTGGTACAAGGGCGACGGGAGCGGCGAAAAGCCCAAGGCCATCGGCGGCACCAAGTACTGGGTGAACGACAAGGAAAGCGACCGGCCGGACTACCTGACCATCCACGTCAAGGACGGGGAAAACGAGATAGGCTCCGTCAAGATCAGCAAGAGCGACAAGGACAACCAGGGCAAGGACAGCTGGGCCTGGGCCCTGACCGGCGAAAACCTCGACCCCGAAAAGACCTATACCGTGACCGAGGAATATCCCGAGGGCTTCGCCAACAAGGACAAATACCACCTGGAGGTCAAGGGGCACGACCTGTTCAACACCCTGAGCAACGGGAAAGACCCGGTCCTCCGGGGCGTAAAGTACTGGGACCTGCCCGAATCGGCGAAGGAAGTCCTGTACAGGGTGACCGCCCATCTTCAGCTGCAGTATAAGCGCGAGGGCGGCGAGCCTGTGGCGCTGTCGGAGATGCAGCGGGTAACCGAAACCAATAACTGGACCGTCACCTTCTCCCTGGAGGAGGCGAAGCGGAGGTACGCCGAGGCGGGGCTGGAGGGAGAGATCGATTACTCCAGGCTTTCCGTCGGGGAGTACGGCGGCAAGCAGCAGTTCGATCAGTATTACGCGGAGCCCGTCTATTCCGTGGAGAGCGACGGCACGCCGGTGTGGACCTATGCCGTCACCAACAAGCTGATCGACCATGTAGTCGGTATCACTGTCGAAAAGGTATGGAAGCGCGAGGACGAGACCTCGCGGCGTCCCGACAGCGTGACCGTGCATGTGCTGCGCGAGGGCCAGCAGTATCGGGACCTGACGCTGAACGAAGGCAACGGCTGGAAGGCTTCCCTGGATATCCCGATCAGCGATACCAAAAAGCCCGACGTCGACAACCAGTATTACACCTTCAGCGTGAAGGAGGAGCCGGTGGACGGCTACACCTCGAGCCTGGAGGTGAGCGAAGACGTGACCATCGGCGTGGGCAGCCGGCCGTCCAGGCACGATTACAACTATACCCTGACCAACACCTGGACGGGCAACACCGACAAGGTGGACGTGACGGGCACCATCACCTGGCTGGACGACGACGACGCCCAGGGCCTGCGGCCGCAGAGCGTGCAGGTCAGCGTGATGAACAGCAACAACGAGCGCGTGTCGCAGCAGACCGTGGAAAGCGGCGTGAACGAGTTCCACGTGTACGGCCTGCCCAAGAACGCCGCCGACGGCAGCCAGCTGAGCTATTATTTCGTGCAGGACGGGCTGCCGGAGGGCTACCGCGCGGCGTATGACCAGCCCAGCTTCGACGCGGAGCGCAATCTGTGGTCCATGAACGTGAACAACACCCTGGAGCGCTTTGTGACGGACGTCGCCGTGAACAAGGTGTGGGACGACGGCAACGACCGGGAGGGCATACGGCCCGAGAGCGTCAGCGTGACCCTGTACCGCGTCGCCGGGGAGAGCGGCGAGACCCAGGAGGTGCAGCAGACGGAGCTGAACGCCGAAAACGAGTGGAAGCGCGTCTTCCGCGACCTGCCCACCGTGGACGAGCAGGGCGGCGCGTATTCGTATTACGTGGAGGAGGCCGAGACGGAGGGCTACCGCACCGAGCTCAGCGGCAGCCAGCAGCAGGGCTTTACCTTCATCAACACCATCAGGTCCAAGACCATCGACATCCCCGTCAGCAAAAAGTGGCGGGACAACGAAAACGCCTGGGGCACCCGGACGGACAGCGTGGTCATCGAGCTGCTGGCGGACGGCGAGCCCGCCCGCGGCGTCCCCGGAGAGGGGCAGGAGCAGGGCGAGCCGCTCAGGCTGACGCTCAGCGCGGACAACGACTGGCAGGGAACCTTCGAGCAGGTGCCCGTCTTCCGGGAGGATTCCGAGATCGTATACACCGTGCGGGAAGAGAATACGCCCAGGTGGTACGAGGCCGATATCTCCGGCAGCGCCGAGGAAGGCTTCACGGTGAGCAACGAGCTTCAGTCCCTCTATTTCCTGGTGATCAAGAACTGGGACGACGACGGCGCCGTGAGCGACCGGCCCGGGAGCATCACCGTCGGGATCCTCAAGGACGGGGAACCGGCTGAGATCGTCCTGCCCGACGGCACGGTGGCCAGCACGATGACCCTTTCGGAGGAGGGCGGCTGGGTCAACCTCTGGACGGTCCCGATCGTGGAAAGCACGCCCGAAGGCCCGGTCGAGGTAGACCCCGCGCGCTATACCGTCATGGAGGAAGAGACCGAGAAATACACCTGCCTCACTGAGTACGAAACGGAAGAGGAAGATCACCTGACCGTGATCACCATGACCAACACGCCCGGAAAGAAACTCATCATCCGCAAGGTATGGACGGACGGCCTGAACGCCCGCCGCACCAGGCCCGACGAGCTGCGCCTGACCCTGACCGGCGATCTGGAGGGCGAGCCGTATACCAGGGACATCGTGCTGACCGCCGCCGATTCGACGGGCCCCGACGTCTGGGAGACCGTGATCTATGTCCCGCGGGAACTGACCGGCATCACCCTGACCGAGGACGAAACCCCCTCCGGCTACCTGTCCTATATCCTGCAGACTGAATGACGTTTCCAAAAATACGTATGGCCGGTCCCCCGTCCGGGGGACCGGCCAGTTTATCTGCACCCCCTGTTGCGGAAGGACAGGAAGGATAACAGGTTTGTAATGTAAGCGGACTGTAAAACAGAATAATTGAAATGAACAGCAGGGAGCCCGCCTCGTTTCTGGCGGGCTCCCTGCTCGTGATGAAAGACGCGGTGATTCCGCTATCCGCGCCGGCGTCGCCTGCCGCCGGCAGAGGGCCTGGGGGCGTACTGGCGGTGAAAGCAGCTGTCGCACAGCGGGTACGGCCAGTTCCACGGCAGGCGCTTTTTGCATAACGGGCAGGTCTTCGCGTTCAGCTTCTGGGTGGACAGGATGTGTATGATGCCCTCGGATATCACGTCCTTCCGGCGCTGTATCTCATCCAGCACCGGGTCGGGGTCGGGCAGGAAAAGCCGGGCGTAGTTATAGTACAGGTCGCAGCGCCGGTAGTCCGCCTCCAGCCCGTCCAGCATCGACACCGTGCAGTCCTCCGGGTCGGGCGGCGAGGGGATCTCAGACAGCACGGGCGCGTGTTCCCCGCGGCACTCGGCGTGATACATGCCTTTCCAGCGGGCCAGCAGGTCCGGGTCGGTCTCGTCAAAGGGAACGCACAGGAAACGGTACAGCAGGTTTTTGTCCGTGCGCGGGGTTTCCAGCATGGCGGCCAGGGCGTTCATCCTTTCCGTCGAGGCCTTGGAAAAGCAGCCCTTGTCCTGCATCAGCATCCACTGGCTGAGTATCTGCGTCAGCGGCAGCGGGATGCCCAGCAGGGACTCGGGGAAGCGTATCACCGCCTCGGTGAGGGGCGTGAGCGGCTTTCTGAGCGCCTGCGCCACCAGGCTTTTGAACCCGTAGGCGTTCACATAGCCTATCTCGTACAGGCCGTAGCGCCCCGCGCGCCCGGCGATCTGCTTGAACTCCGCGTCCGTAAGCGTGCGGGTGATGTCCCCGTCGTATTTTTCCGATTCCAGGAAAACCACCCGCCGTATCGGCAGGTTCATCCCCATGGCGATGGCGTCGGTGGATACCACGACCTCCGTCTCTCCCTGCCTAAACCGCCGCGCCTGGTCGCGCCGCACGTCGGGCGGCAGCGCCCCGTATACCAGGGACACCCGCCCGCCCCGGGCGCGCAGCTCCGCCGCCACGGCGTGCACCCGCGCCTTGGAAAAGACGATCAGCGCGTCCCCCGGCCGCACGGAGGCCGGAAAATGGAACGCCTCCTTCTCGGCCTCCAGGGGCGTCATCCGCTCGTGGCGCACCACGGTCAGGTCGTCCCCGCATTCCCGGATGATCAGGGTCAGCAGGGCTTCCGCGTCCGGGGAGGCGCAGGCGTGGATCTCGTCCGCGCACAGGCCCAAAATCGCCGCCGTCCACGCGCCGCCCCGGTCCCGGTCCGCCATCATCTGGCACTCGTCGATCACCGCCACGTCGTAATGGGTCTTAAGGTCTGCCATCTCCACGGTGGAGGCTTGTACGCGGCTGCCGGGCACGCGGATCTGCTCTTCCCCCGTCACCAGGGAGCAGGGCGTGCCCTCCATGTTCAGCGTATCGAACTGTTCGGCCGCCAGCAGCCGCAGCGGCCCTAAATAAATGCCCTTTTCCGCGTACCTGAGGCGCTGCACGCCGTCGTGCGTCTTTCCGGAATTGGTCGGCCCCAGGTGAAGGTAAAAATGCCTCCGCATCTGCCTGGCCAGGGGATACAGGTCCCGGTAGTGCTCCGGCACGGCGCTCAGCAGGGCGTCCCGCAGCCGCCGCTCCTTTTCCTTCTCCGCGTCCGTCTTTTTCTGCAGTTGGCGGACGGAATCGTTTTGGGCGATCAGCCGGGCGATCCGCCTGTCCGGAAACCGCCTTTTTATTTCCGCGCACATCGCGCGGGCCGCCCTGGCCGCCTCCGCCCCGGCCATCGCGGCCACGGTTTCGCCCCGCGCGCCGCAGACGCGGCCGCAGGCCCTGATCTCGGGATAGGCCTTTTCCAATTCCTTCTTAAGCTCCGCCTCCAAAGTTTGCGGAAAATACGCCTGCCGCACCGCCTCTTCCGTCATGCCGTGCGGGAACAGCCGCCTTTGCACCGCGTCCGCCGCGGCGCCCGCGCGCTGCTCCTTGGGCAGGGAGGCCGTCAGCTTCCCGTGCAGCAGATAGCTCTCCACCCGGGCGTCCGCCGCGGCCGAAAGGCGTTTGAACTGTTTTTTGAAAAACTGCTCCGGCGTCCTGTTTTCCGCCAGGGTCAGCGCCGCCCTGGCACGGTCCAGCGGCAGCCGGCTTTTTTCCACCGATCGCAGAAAAGGCAGGCATATGGGCCTTCCCCTTTCCGCCTCCTGCATGATCAGCCCTTCCAGCAGTTCAAATTCCGCCTCGTGATAATCGAGCGTCAGCTCCCCGCGCAAAAGCGCCTGATACACCTTGTCCCGGCGCTTGATCTGAAACACGGTGTTTTCAAACGCCTGGCTGCGCAGGTATGCCTTTCTTTCCTGCGCCGGCATGCGCGCCGTGACGGGCTTCACCTTTTTCTGCGCGCACTGCACGAGAAAGGCTTCCCTTTCCCGCAGGACCTCCTGCGCGTACAGCGCCAGCGCTTCCTGTCTGTCCATGGGTGCTCCTCTCCGGCGGCCGCGGCGCCTGCCGCGCGCCCCCCGATCGGTCCCATTATATCAACCGGGGCCGCCGGATGCAAGCGCGGCGCCGCCGCAGGCCGGAGAAGAGGAGCGTTTCCGGCGCAAATGAATCAGATATCTATTTTTTCGAAGCTCCGGATCGATCCGCGTATCGCGGCCCAGGTCATCAGCGCATAGGCAGCAAGCCCCGCGGCCAGGGCCGCCGCCTGCGTCCCCGCGTATGCCGGGCCCGGCACGTTAAGCGCTTCCAGGCCGGGCACGTGGGGCAGCGCTTCGGCCACCCCTGTCAGCACAAAGGCGCACACGCAGAACAGGACGAAGGGTTTCCCGATATAATAGCCCGTCCTGAAAAAGCCTCTGAGAAACACCAGGTTGAACAGCCCGAACAGCACCAGCGCCCAGCCCAGGAACGCCGGGTTGGCGCTCATCAGGGGGTTGGTAAGGTAAGCTTCCACGTTCTTTAGCGCCGTCATGCGCACCACGGTCACCAGCGCCATGACCAGGAAGCTGCAGCCCTCCAGCAGCATCACGAACAAGAACTTGCCCTTTACGACCTCCGCTTTGGATACAGGCAGCAGCATGGAATACTCGATGTCGCGGTTTTCCCGCATGGTCTGGAAGGAATAGAAAATGCCCAGGCACGTGAAAAACACGCCCATCAGGATCGGGTAGCCGGGGATCAGGGTAAGCAGTCCGGCGGCCAGGAAAAAATAGGTTATTGTGGCGGCGGCGAGCCGGCATTCCTTAACGAGCAGATTTTTCATCCCGGGCCTCCTTTTCAAGTCTCAGCATCGTATCCTCCAGCGTTTCGCCCGGAAGGCCGAGCCGGCTTCTGAATTCCTCCCGTTCTCCCGCCTGTATGATGCGCCCCTCCCGCAGGTAAACGATATGATCGGCGCACTTATCCAGGTCGGAGGTGATATGGGTGGAAAAAAACAGCGTGATCCCCTGATCCTTTAGCTCCCTGAACAATTCCACCAGCTCGTCCCGGGAAAACGGGTCCAGCCCGCTGGTGGGCTCATCGAGGATCAGCAGCTCCGCCCTGTGGGACAGCGCCAGCATCAGGTTGCACTTGACCTTCATGCCCTCCGACAGCTCAGACGGCGTCTTGTTTTCATCCAGGGCGAACAGCTTCATGCAGCTGCGGCAGGCGTCCTCGTCCCACGAGGGATAAAACCGCCGCGTGACGGAGATGAGCTCCCTGATCGTCTTTTTGGGATAATAGTTCACGGCGCCCGCGGAATAACCGATCCGGGGCTTGATCACGTTTTCGTTCCCCTTGAACGGCATGCCGAAATAGAAGATCTCGCCCCTGGAAGGGTGGACATACCCCAGCATGGAGCGGATGGTCGTGGTCTTCCCGGCGCCGTTGCGGCCGATAAAGCCGGTAATGGTCCCCGCCTTCAGCGAAAAGCTGACGTCACGCAGGGAAAAGGCCGGGTAATCCTTTCCCAGCCCCCTTGCCTCACAGATGTCACTCATTTGGTTGTTCCTCCCCGAATATGTGCCGGCCGAGCATCTCCATTGCCTTTTTGGGCGGTATGGCGATGCCCATCTGCTCGTCTCCCAGCAGCAGCAGCGTGTCTCCCGGATGGATGTCGAATAATTCCCGCGCCTGCTTGGGTATCACGATCTGCCCCTTTTCGCCCACGGTGGCGGTCCATGCGTATTTGCCCGGCGGTTTCCTCATGCCTGCGCTCCTCCTTGGTATGATTTGTATAACCAATCATACTCGGTATACGATGGATTGTCAAGCCCCCGGGAAGGGGATTCGCAGCCAGGGCCTGCCGGCCCGTTCGGCTCTGAAAATGATCCACTGGCCTGTTTTCCGGGCGCTACGACCTCCAAAAGGCTTCCCCTTGAGGGGGTGAGACACGTTCGGCGCACCAAAAGGCTTCCCCTTGAGGGGGTGAGCAGCGTCTTGGATGACAGGCCTGAGGCCTGTCATCAGCTGCGAACGGGCCGGCAGGCCCTGGTGTCTGTCAGGCGCTGAAATAGTATGATGAAAAAACTGTAATTTCGCGCCTGACTGATGAGGTGGTCTCCGCTCCCATTCTGCTTTTTATGCACGAGTGTTTTTTGCGGGTGCTCACCGGAGTAACCCAGGGCCTGCCGGCCCGTTCGTCGGTGAAATCGGTCCACCGGACCGATTTCCGGGCCCTCCTCACCCCAGGGCCTGCCGGCCCGTTCGTCGG
>CADAQF010000045.1 GCA_902790015.1 uncultured Eubacteriales bacterium
GTCCATCAACGGCGAGCCCTTCGACGCTGAGAAGACCTACATCGTCGTGACCAACAACTTCTGCGCGGCCGGCGGCGACACCTATAACGCCTTCTTCCGTGCATACTCCGAGGGTAACGGCTTTGACACCGCTATCCCGCTGGACGAAGCGCTGGTAAGCTACATCCAGGAGCAGCTGAACAGCAACATCGAGGCGGAGCCCGCTGGCGGCCGTCTGACCATCATCCAGTAACAGAACACTTAAAGCTGCCCGGCTTCCCCACGGAGGCCGGGCAGTTCTTTTTGTTTTCATCCCGGATTATCTGTTTGTTTTCCTCCCGGATTTTTCATCTTGCAAATCATTTTTTGCTGTGTTATAATTTCTCTGTGTTCAGGGCGGCATGGCGGAATGGCAGACGCACCGCACTCAAAATGCGGCGGGAAACCGTGTCGGTTCAAGTCCGACTGCCGCTACCACCATTAAAAGACAGGCTTCAGGGCCTGTTTTTTTGTTTGATAAAGGCAGGATAAGGCCGGGTTTTTGATTATATCGGATATACGCAGACCCGGTTCCCTTATCCGGCCATGCTCTTCAATAATGTTTTATGTATATTTTCCTTGTTAAATACGGGATTATTTTATATATAATAATAATATTATGTATTTTATGGCTTATTTTTTTCCGTTATAATAAGAGTGACTTACAATTCAGTCGAAGGGAGATTGATACCATGGATTACGCGAAAGAGTCGCTTCGGCTTCACAGAGAATGGAAGGGAAAGATCGAGGTTGTCGCCACGGTGCCCGTCGCCACCAAGGACGACCTGAGCCTGGCGTACACGCCGGGCGTGGCGCAGCCCTGCCTGGAAATCCAGAAGGACGTAAACAAATCCTATGAACTGACCCGCCGGCATAACCTGTGCGCCGTCATCACCGACGGCAGCGCCGTGCTGGGCCTGGGCGATATCGGCCCGGAAGCCGGCATGCCGGTCATGGAAGGCAAGTGCGTGCTGTTCAAGTCCTTCGGGGACGTGGACGCGTTTCCGCTGTGCATCAAATCGCACGACGTGGACGAGATCGTCAATACGGTCTATCTGCTCTCGGGCTCCTTCGGCGGAGTGAACCTGGAGGATATCAGCGCGCCGCGCTGTTTTGAGATCGAACGCAAGCTCAAGGAAAAGTGCGATATCCCCATCTTCCACGACGATCAGCACGGCACGGCCGTCATCACCCTGGCCGGCCTGCTCAACGCGCTTAAAGTGGTGGGCAAAAAGAAAGAAGACGTCCGCGTCGTCACCAGCGGCGCGGGAGCGGCGGCCATTTCTATCGTCAAGCTGCTGTTGTCGGCCGGCTTTAAGGATATCACCATGTGCGACAGAAAGGGCGCGATCTACAAGGGCCGCGAGGGGCTTAACTGGATCAAGGAGGAAATGGCGGAGGTCACCAATCTGGAGCGCAGGGCGGGCAGCATTGCCGACATGCTGGTCGGCGCAGATATATTCATCGGCGTATCCGCGCCCGGAACGGTCACCACCGAAATGGTGAAGACGATGAACCGGGACGCCATCATTTTCGCCTGCGCCAACCCCACACCCGAGATCTTCCCCGACGACGCCAGGGCGGGCGGCGCGAAGGTCATCGCCACCGGCCGCAGCGACTACCCCAACCAGATCAATAACGTGCTGGCCTTCCCCGGCATCTTCCGCGGCACCTTCGATGTGCGGGCCAGCGACATCAACGAGGAAATGAAAATGGCCGCCGCGCACGCGCTGGCGGACCTGATTTCTGACGAGGAGCTTTCAGCCGATTACATCATCCCCAAGGCCTTTGACAAGCGGGTGGGCCCGGCTGTAGCCAAGGCCGTGGCGGAAGCCGCCCGCAAAAGCGGCGTGGCCAGGATCTGAAAAAAGCGGAGGAAGTCAATGAAAGCATATATCCTGGAGGAAATGATCCATCCCGAAGTCAAGGAGCTGCTGCCCCGGGTGGAGATCGCGGTCGTTCCCGTGGGCTCCTGCGAACAGCACGGCCCCAACACCACCTACAATACCGATACTGCCCGGGCCTATGCCTTCAGCAAGCAATTGGGCGAGCGCTTCGGAGAAAAGCTGCTGATCTGCCCCCCGGTCACCTACGGCATTTCCACCCACCATATGGGCTTCGCGGGTACCATTACCCTGCGTCCCGAAACCTACATCGAATTGCTCAAGGACATCGCCGTCGCCCTGCATAAGCACGGCGTCAAGCGCATCCTCTTTATCAACGGACACGGCGGGAACACCAGCTCGCTCAATGTGGTGATCAATTCCCTCAAATACAGCTACGGCATTGACGCATACTATTCCGGCATGGGCTTCGGCGTATTTGACGACGCTGTCAACCCGGAGCTTGGCTGGTCCGAAAAGCGCGGGCATGCCAGCGAAAGCGAGACCTCGCAGTGCCTGGCCATCTGTCCGGAATGCGTTCGCAAGGACAACCTGCAAAAGGGCGAGGTGGTCGAAAACTTCGTCATCCGCGGGAAAAACAACCCCTTCCGCTACGGCGGCATCGCTTTCCAGTGGGAACGGGACGCCTCCAGAAACGGGGCCCTCGGCGACGCCCGCAAGTCCTCCAAAGAAGAGGGCGAAAGGCTCAACAACGTGGCGCTGGAACGTGTGTCCCGGATGATCGAGTACATCCTGGAGCATTACTGATTATCCTGCTCTCCCCCGTATACGGGATTGAGCAGCGGGGCTTCCTCCGCAAAGGAAAGCACCGTGCGGCGCAGCTGCTCCATCAGTTCGGGCCTGCTCTTCGCCTGCGCGCGGGACATGACCAGATAGCAGTGATGCACCGGCGGCTTGGAGGCCAGGCGGCGGATGGTCAGCTGATCGCTCCTGCGCGACTGGAGCGACACCGCGATAGACGCCGGGCAGACCGCCCAGCAGCGCGGATCCGTCAGATAGTTGTGGGACATGTGGTTATTGTCCACCTGCAGGTACGGCGGCAGATACGGGTCAAAGTAAGTATCGTGCCAGCGTCTCGTCTCCCCCGTCCAGGACGTTACGTTCACTTCAAACCGGGGGTCCAGCTGTTCGGGGCGGACGGGACCGTCCGCAAGCGGCGTGCCTACCGGCAGAAGCAAAACGTACTCGGTGTTGAACATCGGCATGGCGATGATGCTGTCGCCGATGACCAGCCGGGTGGCAAAGCCCACGTCCGATTCATGATCGCCGACCATGGAATATACCTTGGCGCTGCTGGCCGTAAGCAAACGTATTTTGGGCGCGGAGGGCAAAAGCATCAGGCGGTTGACTATCTGCGGGACGACGTGCTCCTGATAGCTGGCGGGGGCGGCGATCGTGAGGGTTTCCTGCCCGGCCTGCCGGCAGAACTGGATCGTCTGATTGTCCAGCGCCAGCCAGTGCTCAGCGATGGGGATAAAATCCTGTCCCTTCTCGGTCAGCTCAATCGTGCGTCTGCCCTTGTGCCGCTTGACCAGCTCAATGCCCAATTCCTCCTCAAGCTGGCTCAAGCGCGAGCTGATCGTGGGCTGAGAGGTGAACATTGCCTCCGCCGCCCCGGTGATCGTCTGATAGCGGACGATATACAGAAAGGTCCGAATATTCAGCAGATTCATGTGAACTCCTTTCAGAAACGCGCCGGCATGTTGATGCTGTGATCCATTATACGGTATTTTGCCGAAAGAAACAACATCCCTGTTACCTTTGCCAAAGAAGGCATTGAGTATATATTAAAAGGAGGAACGACAATGAAGAAGTGGGTAAGCCTGATTCTCGCGATGATGATGCTGTGCTCAGCGGCGGCTGTATGGGCCGAGGGACTGACCACGACCGTGGTTCAGGGCGCCGAAGCCGAGAACTACAAAAAGCAGATCGACATCGCCCTCGCTTCGCAGATCACGACCCTGGACCCGGGCCTTGTGTCCAACGTGCAGCATTATTACCTGTTCAACATGGTGTACGACACGCTGCTGTTCTACGACAACTCCACCAAGGAGCTGTCCGGCAAGCTGGCTAAGTCGTTCGAATGGGCGGACGACACCTACACCAAGATCCACATCGTGCTCAGGGACGACGTGGTGTTCCACAACGGCGAACCGCTTACGGCCGAAGACATCGCCTGCTCTCTGGACCGCACCACCAGCACCCTGGTGACCAACTCCTACGATCATGTGGACGTGCTGGGACCCTATGAACTGGACATCGTCCTCAAGCAGCCCAACGTGGACTTCATGTACGTCCTGTCCCACAATTCCTCCGCCATCGTTTCCAAGAAGGCGCTGGAAGCCAACCCCGACCTGGGCGGCTCCATCGGCACCGGCCCCTGGGTCATCGATATGGACAACTATGTGGCCGGCGACACCATCGCCCTGGTGCGCAACGACAAATACTGGGGCGAGCTGCCCAAGACTGAAAAGATCAATCTCCGCCTGATCTCCAACGCGTCCTCCCGTCTGGTCGCGCTTCAGAACAAAGAGGTCGTGCTGATGACCAGCGTCAACCCCACTGAGCTGATGCTCGCCAAGATGAACAAGGATCTGACGATCTACGAATTCCCGACGGCCCAGATGTACTATTTCGCCTTCAACAACACCAGCGGCCCCGCCGCGGACAACCTGAAGCTCCGCCAGGCCGTCGCCTATGCCATCAACCATGAGGACCTGTTCCTGGCCACCGGCGACGAGGGCGCCACTCCCGCCACCTCCTTCTGGGGCTGGCACATGAAGTATTACTTCGACCAGTTCGACCTGGACCTGTCCTATAACCCCGAAAAGGCCAAGGAACTGGTGGCCGAGCTGGGCGGCAACGTCACCCTGCACCTGATGGTGAACACCAGCAGCTCCGACTACCGCATCATGTCCGAGGTCATTCAGGACCAGTGCCGCCAGGTGGGCATCCAGATCATCATCGACGAGGTCGACTCCGCCGGCGCCACCGCCAACTCCAAGTACGCCAGCGCCCAGCACGAGGCGATGCTGTACAGCATCAACATGAACGACTGGGACAGCGACATGGGCAGGCTCCTCTCCGTGGGCTCCAACACCAACAAGGCCGTTCTGAACAACGAGCGCGTCACCGAGCTGCTCGCCCTGGGCGTCTCCACCACGGATGAAGCCAAGCGCGCGGAATACTACAAGGAGCTCCAGATCCTGGTGCACGACAACTGCTTCTACATCCCGCTGTACTATACCAGCGACACCGTAGCCTATCAGAAGGATACTTCCGGCATGCGCATCTCCTACTCCAGGGATCACGACTATTCCTACATCGCGGTTCCCGAAAACTGATCTGATCAGCCTTGCATCTGCGGGGGCCGGCGGATTTAAACCCCGCCGGCCCCGCACCTTCACCTGTCCATTGAACAACTCTCCGCAGGGGGCACCATGACAAAGTATATTTTCAAACGGATCCTGATGCTGATCCCGGTCATCATCGGCGTTTCGCTGTTGATCTTTATCATGCTGGATCTGGCGCCGGGCACCGTTCTGGATATCATAGCCAACGATTATTCTCCCGAGCAGCTTGAAGAGCTCAGGCATCAGCTGGGCTACGACCGTTCGGTCTTTTACCGCTACGGCAAGTACATGTGGGACCTCGTTCACGGCGATCTGGGAATATCCTATATTTACAAGACGCCTGTGTGGGATCTGTACATGCAGCGGCTTCCCTCCACGCTGAAGCTGGCCGGCGCGTCGGTGCTGGTTTCCATCCTGCTTTCGATCCCCCTGGGGATCCTGGCGGCCCGCAAGCACGGGAGTATCACGGACAACGTCAGCATGGTCGCCGCCCTGCTCGGCCTGTCGATGCCCAACTTCTGGCTGGGACTGATGCTGATCATCCTCTTTTCCCTGAACCTGGGCTGGTTCCCCTCGTCGGGCGACACGGAGGGCATCAAGAGCCTGATCCTGCCCGCCATCACCATCGGGACCGGGCTTATGGCCACCCTGACCCGCACCACCCGCTCGTCCATGCTGGACGTGATAAGGTCCGACTATCTGCGCACCGCGCGGGCCAAGGGCGTCCCTGAAAAGGCCGTGATCCGCAAGCACGCCCTGAAAAACGCCCTGATCCCCATCATCACGGTCATCGGCACGCAGATGGGCCGCACGCTGGGCGGCTCGGTGGTCACCGAAAACGTGTTTTCCTGGCCCGGCATCGGCAGACTGACCATTGAGGCGGTGAAGCAGCGGGATACCATCACCGTGACGGGGTGCATCATCATGTCCGTCATCATGATCAGCATCATCCAGCTGATCGTCGACATCGCCTACGCCTTTGTCGACCCGCGGCTCAAATCCCAGTACTCCACGGCCTCAAAGCGCAGAAAACGCATCGGACGGACGCCGGAGGTGAGAGCAAATGGAACCTAATCAGAAAACCGTTTCCGTAGCCAAAAAATACCGCAAGCGCAGCGCCTTCGGCGAGATCTGGCACCGCCTCAGGAAAAACAAGGGCGCCATGATTGGCGGCATCCTGCTGCTCATTCTTTTCGCCGTCGCCCTGACCATCGATTTCTGGCTCGACCAGGAGCTGGTGATCGGCCAGAACCTGAGAGCCAGGCTCAAGGCCCCCAGCGCCGCTCACTGGTTCGGCACCGACGAAATGGGACGGGATCTTTTCTGGCGTGTGCTGTACGGGTCCCGCTATTCGCTGGCCATCGGCTTTGTGGCCGTATTCGTATCCTTCATCGTGGGCGTGCCGCTGGGCGCGGTCGCGGGGTATTTCGGCGGCGCGGTCGAAACGGTGATCATGCGTATCACGGATATTTTTTCCGCCGTGCCCGCCATCCTGATGGCCGTGGTCGTCGTATCGGTGCTGGGAAGCAGTACGATCAACCTGATGATCGCGGTCGGCGTATCGTCCATACCAGGCTTCGTCAGGGTCACCCGCGCGGCCGTTCTGACCGTGCGCAACGAGGAATACGTGGAGGCGGCCAAGGCCCTTGGCAAGTCCAACCTGTACATCATATTCGTACATGTTCTTCCCAACTGCCTGTCCCCCATCATCGTCCAGACGACCCTGCGCGTCGCCAGCGCCATCGTCTCCGCCTCCAGTCTGAGCTTCCTGGGGCTGGGCATCAAGCCGCCCGCTCCCGAATGGGGCGCGCTTTTGACCGCCGGACGCAACTATATCCTGGGCTACAGCTATCTCACGTTCTTCCCGGGCCTTGCGATCATGATCACCGTGCTCGCCTTCAACCTTCTGGGCGACGGCCTTCGCGACGCGATGGATCCCAAGCTCAAGCGATAAGGAGGGCGAGCCATGAACGCGGAAAACAGGGAAAACCTCAGGCCGGATCAGGAGAACGTGCTTGAAATCGATCATCTGACCGTTCACTACGTCCTGGAAGACGAAACCGTGGAAGCGGTGAACGATATTTCCATTCAGCTGAAAAAAGGCAAGATCATGGGCCTCGTGGGCGAAACCGGCGCCGGAAAAACCAGCACAGCGCTGGCGGTGCTGAACCTGATCCCCGATCCGCCCGGAGTGATCCGGTCAGGCCGCGTCCTGATCAACGGGCGCGATATGCTGAAGTTAAGCAAGAAGGAGCTGGAAGAAGTCCGCGGAAGCGAAGTGTCCATGATCTTCCAGGACCCGATGACCAGCCTGAACCCCGTATTCACCGTCGGGGAGCAGATCGCGGAAAGCATCCGCCTGCACGAAAAATGCGACCAGAAAAAGGCCATGGAGCGGGCGGAGGAAATGCTTTCCCTCGTCGGCATTCCGCCTGAGCGCGCCGCGGAATACCCGCACCAGTTTTCGGGCGGCATGAAGCAGCGGGTCGTGATCGCCATCGCCCTGGCCTGCAACCCGCATCTGCTGCTTGCGGACGAGCCTACCACGGCGCTGGACGTGACCATCCAGGCCCAGGTGCTGGACCTGATGGTGAACCTGAAGCAGAAGATGAACACGTCCATGATCTTCATTACCCACGACCTGGGCATCGTGGCCGAGATCTGCGACGAGGTCGCCGTCATGTACGCGGGACGGATCATCGAGCGCGGAACGCTGGACGACATATTCAACCATACCCGGCACCCCTATACGGAAGGGCTGTTCAATTCCCTTCCGGACATCGACAACCGCACCGCAGAACTTAAGCCGATCCCCGGCCTCATGCCCGACCCGACCATGCTGCCCAAGGGCTGCGCGTTTGCCCCCAGATGCCCCTACGCCAGGCCCGAATGCATCGAAACGCCCCAGAAGGAGCAGGCGGTTTCCGACACCCATTTTGTCATGTGCTCGGCCTATCAGGATCCATCGTTCCGCATCCAGCGCCAGGAGGTCTTCTATGAGTGACACGATTCTGGAAGTGCGCAATCTGAAAAAGTATTTCAAGACCAGCCGGGGGATGCTGCACGCGGTAGACGATATTTCCTTCACCCTGGAGCGCGGCAAAACGCTGGGCATCGTCGGCGAGTCCGGCTGCGGCAAGTCCACCACCGGCCGGTGCATCCTCAGGCTGATCGAGCCTACCTCCGGCGAGGTGATCTTTGACGGCGAGGACGTGCTGCAGCTGAGCGGGCACAGCCTGCGCGAGCGGCGGGCCGATATGCAGATCATCTTCCAGGACCCGTTTTCCTCCCTTAATCCCCGCAAGACCGTCATGCAGACCATCGCCGAGGGCGTGGAAATGCGCGGCAAATACCGCACCAAGGCTGAGATCGAAGGCCGGGTGCTGGAACTGATGGAGACCGTGGGCCTGGCGGAGCGGCTGATCAACAGCTATCCCCATGAGCTGGACGGCGGGCGGCGGCAGCGCATCGGCGTGGCCCGCGCGCTGGCGGTCGAACCCAAGCTGATCATCTGCGACGAGCCGGTCTCCGCGCTGGACGTATCCATCCAGGCGCAGATACTGAACCTGCTCAAGGAACTGCAGCGCAAACTGGGGCTCACCTATATCTTCATCACCCATGACCTGGCGGTCGTCAACCACATTTCGGACGAGATCATGGTCATGTACCTGGGGCAGACCGTCGAAAAAGCCCCGTCGGAGGAGCTGTTCAAAAACCCCACCCACCCGTATACCAAGGCGCTGCTGTCCGCCATTCCGATCCCGAAGGTGGGCGGGCCCAAGCGCGAAAGAATACTGCTCAAGGGCGAAGTCAGCTCGCCCATCGAGCCCGGAGACGTCTGCCGTTTTGCCAAGCGCTGCTCGTATGCGTGCGAGGCCTGTCAGAAAGGCTGCCCCGCCCTTAAGGAGACTGCGCCGGGCCATCTGGTTTCCTGCCATCTGTTCGGCAGCCCCGGAAAATGATCCCGTCAGGGCCCTGATCACGGTTTATAAAGGACTCACGGCACATGTAAAGGACAACCATGAACGAACAAACCATTTCCCCTCTGCGCGCATGGTGCGAAGAACACGCGCAGGAGCACAAGGCGCTTCTGCGGACTTTGGCGGCCATCCCCTCCCCCAGCCATCACGAAGACCTGCGGGCCGCCTTTATCACCAAGTGGCTTTTAGAACACGGCATCGGGCACGCCTGTACAGACGAAGCCAAAAACGTGATACTGCCCCTGAACTGCGAAGGCAGAACGGATATCTCCGTGTTCGCAGCCCACACCGATGTCGTATTCCCTGATTTAGAACCGCTGCCGGTCAGGGAAGAGAACGGTCTTCTGTACGCTCCCGGCGTCGGCGACGATACCGCAAACGTCGCCGCGCTCATGCTGTGCGCCCTGTACCTGAAAGACCACCCGACCGCCGCGCCGATGCTGATTTGCTTTAACAGCTGTGAGGAGGGGCTTGGGAACCTGAAGGGCGTCCGCGCCCTGTTTGAGGCTTATGCGGGACGAATACGCTCCTTCGTTTCCTTTGACGGGCAGTATTCGGGGCTTGTGTGCCGGGCGGTCGGCTCCGAAAGATGGCGGGTCAGCGTGCGCACACGGGGCGGGCATTCCTACGGCGCGTTCGGCAATCCGAACGCGATCGCCCTGCTTTCCCGGCTGATCGCTTCGCTCTATTCCCAAAAAATCCCGGAATATGAAAACGCCAAAACCACCTACAACGTCGGCACCATTTCCGGCGGCACGTCCGTAAACACCATCGCCCAGGACGCCGAAATGACCTATGAATACCGTTCAGATGACCGGGACGCCCTGAAAGCCATGCGCCTGCGCTTTCATGAGCTTTTGAAAGAACACAGGGCAGATGACGCGAGCTGGGACGCGCAGCTGATCGGGGAACGTCCCTGTGGCGAGGCGCTGGACCAGGCTGCCGAAAAGGCGCTGCTGGACCGCTGCAGCCGTGTGATCGAAAGCGTCACGGGGGCCGCCCCAAGACTGCGTTCCTCCTCTACCGACTGTAATATCCCGTTCTCCCTTGGCGTACCGGCCACCTCGTTTGGGCTGTATCTGGGGCAGGGCGCGCATACGAGAGAAGAATACGTGCGCCTGGACACGCTGACGCCGGGGCTTGAAATTGCCCTGACCCTTCTCACCCGGGTTTCCTGGCCGCTGCCCTGATGAAGCCCGCGCCGGAAACAAAAAACCGGAAGCCTTTCCCTTCGCGGGGACAGCTTCCGGTTTTTGGTTCGTCAATCCATAGCATCTGAGAACGCCGCGCCTTCGGCTCAATCGGGAGACGGCGCGCTTTCCCTGTATTGAAGGAGGACGTTTCGCTCATCCTGTTTGGTGAAGGTCATCGTTTTCCAGGTGCCGTCGGGGTTCCTTGCGCCCACCACCGCCGCGGAGCCGGCCGCAGCAGAGGGATTCAGCGTCACCTGCGTCCCGTTCAGGGAAAGAAAATGCGGGGTATTGCCGGAACCCGCGCGAAGCTCTCCTCCCAGGTCGAGGGTGAAATGCGCCAGACGCGCCGACAGCACGACCGAGGCGCCGTCCTCCGTCCGCTTGCCCTCCTGGCTGCTTTGCCTGGTCACGACCTTCACCGTCACCCTGAGTTTCTCCAGCATTTCCGCCGGCAGGGCGACCGTGCCCGTCTTCCGTCCCGCCGCGGCGGGACGCAGCGTAACGGCTGAAACGGTTCCTTGCGTGACCGTCAGGGAACAGCCCGGAAACAGGTTTTTCATCAGCAGCGAAAAACCCCCGTCCGCCGCGGGCAGGCTCGATGCGGCGGTATCCCCGTAGCGCCAGGCGGAAGCCGCTCCGCTGTCTGATTTAAAGATGCGCCCGGGCTCCGTCAGCAGGTCCGCGGAGGAAACGATGCGATACTCCCCGTCCGTAAGCGCCTTGGACAGGGAAATATCCTGCGCAGCGTTTTCGGCCTGTTTGGGCGCGGGCTCAGCCAGTTCAAAGCGCGAAAGCGGCTCATAGCCCATCGGGACCACCAGCTCGTCCCAGCCGTCGGGAAGGGCTATTTCGATGGTCACATTGCCGCCGCCCGGAAGCACCATGAATTTGTTGCGGGCGCCGTCGCCCGCGACCAGGATGGACGTCTGCCCTTTTTGCATGGCCGCGATCGTCTCGATCCGCTCACTTCCGGCGACCCCGGAAAGCCAGTCGGGCACCTCGGTCAGGGCCGCCTGCTCCTGCGGGTCCTGCTGAAGCTTTTTATAATACTCTTCAAAGGTGTATTCACCGCTCTGGATACTGCCCGTGTTCGCCCAGTAGGACGCGTAGGCGCGCATGAAAAGCGGCCGCCTCGCGGTATGGATAAGGTCGTCCTCGAGATCGTCCTTTCCCGCGTATCCTTTGGCCAGGTCCGCTGCAACGGGCGCGGTGATCAGCACGGTCCTGTACACCTGCGGGTTAGTGTTGCCCAGGCCGTTTTGCTGCTTTTCGGTGATATCAAAGGCCAGCAGCTGCATGATCTGCTCTGGGTCATCCGTGGAAGGCGTGACGTTATTGCCCCAGGAAAGAGCGGAGGACGCGGTCACGGTATTGTCGTTCAGGGAATACCCCCGGGTCACGTGGTAGGGCTCCCATCCTGCGCTGAGGCAGGCTTCCTCGTCCTCCGCGAAGGTGAAAGGCGTCAGATAGCCGAAGGTGCCCATCCGGTTTTCCTTTATGTAGTAGCCGCCCAGGTTCAGCATCATCAGGTCCATGAAGCGGCCCAGGGCCTTGTTCTTTTCACTGCTGATCATTCCCTGGCCGCAGTCTATGCCAAGCTGCCTGGCCAGCGGGCCGTTAAGCCACGCATAGGGGGACCAGCCGTGGGTGCTGGCCAGGGGGCGGCGCCATTCCCCATCGCCCAGCGCCTGCGTCAGCGCCACGCAGACCGGCATCAGTTCCCTGGGCACTCCGGCCATGACAGCGTTCGCCGCCACGGTATATACTGAACATTCCCGGTAAGCAAGGGCGTACACACCCAGTATTTTTCCCGCAGGATACGGAGTGAAGCGAAGATAGTCCCTTACCTTCTCATCCGTCGGCGGCACCACGGGCAGGCCGTCCGTCCATTCGTTTGTCTGGAAAAACTCCTGCACCTCGTCAAAGGTGCCCGTATAGATCACCTCGTCAAAGGGCCGCTTTCCCGAATCGGCATACTGCTGCTCTTCCTTCAGAGTGATCGGGGCCGTCAGGGCTTCTTTGACCGCCGGCCAGACGGTCTGCCGGGTTATTCTGCGCATTTCCTCCTCGGAATCAGCGGAAAACGCTCCGGGGTATTCGGCGGTGCGGAGCACGGGTATGCCGCGGCTCACGCCGAGGGAATGGATCTGGGCGATGAACGTCGGCGCTCCCACGGTGACCGAGGGAATGCCGATCGCTTCCGCCGCCATGGATGAGCCGGCTTCCTTGACCGTGCATAATCCGCAGCCGCAGTTGCCGGAGATCACCGCGTCGATCCGCAGGTCCTTAAGCCGGTTCTGGAAAGAAACCGTCTGGCTGCTCAGCCCGAATACCGAATAAGGCCCGCCGCTGCCAACCTCCTGAAGCATAAAAATCTCCGCGTCGGGGAAGGTCTCCAGGATGCATTTCCTAAGCTCGTCATGGGTCACGGCGGCGTTAAAGCTGCCGCCCACCAGCGCGATCCTCTTGCCCTCCAGCGTATCAAGCCGCGGAGGCTGTTCGATCATTTCCACGGCGTGATACCCTGTCGGAGACACCACGGCGTAGACAGGCTCGTTATTTTCATTGACCGTCGGTATCGGACAGAAATCCGGCCCGCAGTCTCCGCCTGCAGACAAAGAAAGAGCGTGCGCCGATGAAAAAAGGAGCCACACAGCCGTCAGCAGCGAGGCCCATCGGTTTATTCGCTTCATATTTTATTACCGCTCCTTTTTATCGTGGTTCGTTTACGTTAGACAATTCGATCATCTTCGGTTATAATTGTATTTTAGCGGGATGCGGCGTGTCAATTCCGCTTTTCCGCCAGGGTTGTAAAAAAGGAGGCGCATCCATGACCGAAAAGAAAAAGAAGAAGCATACCGCGCTGTGGGTAACAGGCATCGTCCTGCTGGCGCTGCTGGCCGCCGATATCGGGGTCGGATTCTATATGGTGTCCTTCGCCATCGGCCGTTCCTCCGCTTCGGGCGTGGCGGTGGCTCCCAAGGCCCAGACCAGCGACGAGGCCAACGCCCAGATCTCGGGCGGCTGGGCCAGGATCAAGGACGAAACGGAGCGCTGGTACGCTGCCGCCCGGCGCGAGGAGGTTGCCATCCAATCTCAGGACGTGCTGCGTCTGGCCGCCGATTTTTATCCTTCTGACAGCGGCAGCCATCTGTATCTGCTGGCCGTTCACGGCTATACCGGCCGCAGGAGCAACATGGTATCCTATGCGCCCATGTACGCGCAGCGCGGCTTTCATGTGCTGACGCCGGATATGCGCAGCCACGGCGACAGCGAAGGCAACTATATCGGCATGGGCTGGCTGGACAGGAAGGACATGCTCCTTTGGATCGACTGGATCGTCCGACGCGACCCACAGGCCCGAATCGTGCTGCACGGCGTATCCATGGGCGGCGCCACGGTGATGATGACCGCGGGCGAAAGCCTGCCCGCCCAGGTGGCCGCCGCCGTGGAGGACTGCGGCTATACCTCCGTATGGGACGAATTCGCCGACGAGCTGAAATATCTGTTCCATCTTCCCAAATTCCCGGTTCTGCATACGGCCAGCGTCATCGCCCGGTTCAGGGCAGGATACAGCTTCAGGGAAGCCTCCTCGCTCAATCAGATCAGAAAAACGGAGATCCCTGTAATGTTCATCCACGGCTCGGAGGACAATTTCGTGCGCGCGGACATGGTCTATCCTCTTTATGAAGCCTGCCCCACAAAAAAGGCGATCTACGTCGCGCAGGGCGCCGGGCACGGCCAGGCGTTTTTTATCGACCCGGAAGAATACGAACGGCAGGTATTCGATTTTCTGGGCGGCATCCTGCCGCTGGCCTGAAGGCCTATGCTCTTCTTTTATGAACGCCATGCCGCAGGCAAAATCAGGAGGCAAAGCGCTTTTTCATATTACATACAGGCCAAATAAAGCACGGTCGCGGTCGTTTTTCTTCTGTCCCGGCGGTCAAACTCCCGGCGAAAATGAAGAAACTCCCTTTAAACATGCAGATAGCGCTTGATTTCTCGAGAATTTGGGCTATAATCTATAATGACTGCGGATGTGGTTTTCTTGCAGTTATCGGATGTTTACCGCAAAAATATTAAGATAGGAGTTTTGCAGCGTGAGAAAAGTACAGTTTACCGAAACCGTCATGCGTGACGCGAATCAATCGCTGATGGCGACCCGTCTGCCTTACAAGGACTTTGAGGCCATCCTGCCCACGATGGACAAAGCCGGGTATTATTCCGTGGAGTGCTGGGGCGGAGCGACCTTCGATTCCTGCCTGCGCTACTTGGGCGAAGATCCCTGGGAACGCCTGCGCAATATCCGCAAGAACATGCCGAACACCCGCCTGCAGATGCTGCTGCGCGGCCAGAACCTTCTGGGCTACAAGCACTATCATGACGACGTGGTGGAAAAGTTCGTTCAGCTCAGCATCAAAAACGGTATCGATATCATCCGTATCTTTGACGCCCTGAACGATTTCCGCAACCTGGGCACGGCGCTGGACTCCGTCAAGAAATACGCGACCAAACGCACCATCGCTTCCGGCTGCATCAGCTATACGCAGAGCCCGGTCCATACGGTGGAAAAGTACGTCCAGATGTGCAAAGAGCTCGTCAAGATGGGCTTTGATACCCTGTGCCTGAAGGACATGGCCGGCACCATGAGCCCCTTTGAGGCCGAACACCTCATCAAGGGCATCAAGGACGCCGTCGGCGATATCCCCGTTATCCTGCACACGCACTGCACCACCGGCATGGCCTACATGACGCTGACCAAGGCCATCGAGAGCGGCGTCGACGTGATCGACACCGCCACCAGCTGCTTCTCCAACGGCACCAGCCAGGCCGCCACGGAAACCATGTTCTATGCCTGCCAGCAGTACGGCATCGAAACCGGGCTTAACGAAAAGATCATCAACCAGGTCAACGATTACTTCAAGCCCGTGAAGCAGAAGTATGTGGACAACGGCCAGATCAACCCCAAATCCATGGCGACGGATTCCCAGGCGCTGGTCTACAAGGTCCCGGGCGGCATGCTGAGCAACATGATCGCCAACCTGAAGGACATGAACGCCATGGACAAATTTGACGCGGCGCTTCTGGAGATCCCCGCCGTGCGCAAGGATCTTGGCTATCCGCCCCTGGTGACCCCCTTAAGCCAGATGGTAGGCAACCAGGCCGTGACCAATGTGCTGGTCGGCGAACGTTATAAGAACATCTCCAACGAAGTCAAGAATTACTTCCGCGGTGAATACGGCATCGCCCCCGCTCCCGTCAACAAGGAGCTGGAAGAAAAGATCCTCGGAAAGGGCGAAAAGCCTGTGGACTGCCGGATCGAAGACAGCAAGCGCACAGGCGAGGACTTTGAAAAAGCCAAGAAGGCCTTGGGCGACCTGTGCGAATCCGAAGAGGACCTGATGAGCTGGATCTGCTTCCCCAAGCAGGCGGAAGATTTCCTCAAGCAGCGCAAGGCCGACCGCGAAA
>CADAQF010000046.1 GCA_902790015.1 uncultured Eubacteriales bacterium
AACTGAGCTAATGGGTCAAGTTGGCTGGGGTGGCAGGGATCGAACCTACGAATGCGGGAGTCAAAGTCCCGTGCCTTACCTCTTGGCGACACCCCATCGTTGACGCCAAACAGGAAGAATGGGGTGGGTAGTGGGACTCGAACCCACGGCATCCAGAGCCACAATCTGGCGCTCTACCACTGAACTATACCCACCATGTAGGGGTTGGCGCGCCTGAAGGGATTCGAACCCCCGACCCACGGCTTAGAAGGCCGTTGCTCTATCCAGCTGAGCTACAGGCGCAAGCCGCGGAGCTTTCCTCCATCAGCCGGTAACTGTTTACCGCTGACAGTTAAGTATGATATCACGCCCCGGGGGATTTGTCAACCTTTTTGCAAAATTTTTTCCGAGGCTCCGCTTAAAATCAGCTGATTCCTTTGATATCTGAGGAGAATTTTCATTTCCGGCGGACGCTATCGCGCGGCTTTTCCGCCCTCTCTCCCGCTTGCAATAAGCGCCGCGATGGATTATCATGGGTTACACATCGTACCGGAACGGAGGCTTGATTTACATGGCTTACCGCATCACCTGCACCCCCGAAGACGATCTGCAGCAAAAGCTCTCCGCCCTGCCCGACGACGGCGAAGAGGCGGTGATCACGCTTAAAGAGGGCGTCTATCGCCAGCGCCTGGAGATCCGCAGGGCCCGTACCGTGCTGGAGGGGGCCGGAAAGGGACGGACGCTGATCACTTACGCCCTGCCCGCGCGGGAAATACTGGCGGACGGGAAAAAGCGCGGCACCTTCCGCACGTATACGGTGCTTGCGGACGGGGACGACGTGCGAATCTTGGGCCTGACCATAGAAAACGCGGCCTGGCCCCGCGAGGAGGCCGGCCAGTGCATAGCCCTGTACGCGGACGGGCCGCGCTTCAGGGCGGAGGACTGCGCCCTTTTAAGCTATCAGGACACCCTTTTCACCGCCCCGCTGCCGCCAAAGGAAGTTGAGCCCAACGGTTTCATCGGCCCCAAGCAGTTCTCCCCGCGCACGCCGAGCGTCCAAAGCTATCTGCGCTGCGAGATCAGGGGCGACGTGGACTTTATATTCGGCGGGGCCTCGGCCCGCTTTGAGGACTGCGACATCGTCTCCGCGGACGGGCGGAAGGACAGGACCGCGCCCTATGTGGGCTATGTCTGCGCCCCGTCCACGCTGCCCTCGCTGCAGGAAGGCTACCGTTTTGTCGGCTGCCGCTTTATCGGAAAGGACGTGCCGGAGGGCAGTGTGTACCTGGCCCGGCCCTGGCGGGAAGGAGCGATGGCCGTGTTTGAGCGCTGCGAGCTGGGCCCGCACATCCATCCGGCCGGCTTTGCGGACTGGGCCGGCCGCGGGAAAAACGGCACGACCCGCTTTCGCGAAACAGGCTGCTTCGGCCCTGGCGCCGCCGGCCCGCGGGCTGATTTCGTGCTGCCCTGACACCGTTATAACAACGCCCGCGAAGGAAGCGATGCCTTCGCGGGCGTTTTGATTTCATACAATATCGCCTTTTCCTTCGAACCGGCGGCACCAGACGTATTTGGATACGGCGCTGCGGCACGCCTCCGGAACGGCCCAGGAAAGCAGCTCGGCTATGTAGGGCGGCAGGATGCGGTCGTACTTGACCTCCAGTATCGTCCAGGGTTCATCAAAGGGAGAGATGGTGGGCACATAGGGGTTGAACATATCCGTGCGGCCCAGGCCCGTATGCAGGTTCTTGTCCAGTGTGATGCGGACCGTTTCCGCCGGATGCAGGTAGGCCTCCCGGTCGTAGTCCACGATCACCGTCGGGTGGAGCAGGCCTGCCCGCATCTCCCGGCTGACGTCGCTGAGAAGCCCGTAATTGGTCTTTTCCAGGCCGTCCGGATCCCCGGCGATCAGCTGGTCGGCCAGATCCCGGGGGATCTTGAGCGACCGCTTGGAGATCAGGTCGCCGTATTTGCTCTTGCATTCCAGGAAAATGGCCTTATCCGAATAGTTGTAGATGCGGATGCGGTATTTCTGCCGGTAATAGACGCCGCTCAGTTTTTCGAACAGCGCGCCGTCAAACGCCGTATCGAAATACAGCGAGCGGATGCTGTACTGCCCCCCGTTCCTTGCCGCGTTGGGGTCCATGGACAAAACCGGCAGTACATTGCGCCGGACGGCCTCCACCTGCAGAGGGCTCAGCAGATACTTAAGCTCGTGCCTCAGCGGGATGGCCATTTATCAGGCCCCCGTTTCCGTCTGGCAGGCGACGATGGTGGCGTCGTGCACGCCCTCGATATCCAGCATCCTGCCCACGATATCCGATTTCTGGTCCAGCCGGATCTCGTAGGTCATCTCGGCGCCGGCGCGGGTCACGGTCTTGGAGCGCAGGCGGTAAAAGCGCGCCTCCCGGCGCAGGGCGGCCTCGATATCCCCCTGGGCGTACTCGTCGTAGTGCATGACCAGCAGGTAGCTGTTGGGGTTGCGGAACTTGATGAAGCTCAGCGCCAGCAGGATCACCGAAATACCAAACACCACGACCAGGGCGATGACGTACATCTTGGCCCCCAGCAGAATACCCATGGTGATGGCCCAGAACATGTAGGCCGTATCCAGCGGCTCCTTGACGGCGGTGCGGAAGCGGACGATGGACAGCGCGCCCACCATGCCCATGGACAGCGCCACGTCCGACCCGATGGCCATGACCACAGGCGCGGTGATGAGCGTCAGCATGACCAGCGTCAGGGCAAAGTTCGGGCTGTAGAGGACGCCGCGGTAGGTCTTTTTATAGACCAGGGAGATGATCAGGCCGGCGACCAGCGCGCAGGCCAGCACAGCCGCCGCGCTCGCCGGAGTGAAGCTTGACAGCTGACTTGCAAACCAGTCCGAAATAGCGCCGCTTTTGTTCAGGTCGTTGAAAGATACGGTATCCATGGCTGGAGCCTCCTTATGGCTTTTAAGATTATCGTGGTTATTTGGCAAGCGGGTCGGCCGGCTGGACGCCGAAGAGGGAAAGCATCTCGCTTTCGCTCAGGCCGAATGCGTTTTTGATATATCCCCACAGGAAGTGGTGGCGGCGGTTGATGGTCTCCCGCATGCGGTCGACGCGGGTGTTCCAGTAGCGCATGGCGCCGTCCTGGGACAGCGGGGAGTCGGAGTTGATCTTCTTGTCGTTGAGCGGCGCCCAGCGGTCGAAGTGCAGGCGCATCTCCGGTTCCAGGATGGCCCTGATCTCCTCGAGCTTGCCCAGCATGACCTGAGGCGTCATCGTGTTGTAGATGTAGGCCAGCCGCTCTATGAACTTCTGCTTCATCTGCTTGTTTTCAAGCAGCTTCAGGAAGATCGTGTTGTTGATCAGCTTGTCGCCCATGCCCTTGGGCTTGGTATAGGACCTGGGGCTGTCAAACGAGGAGGAGAACAGGCCGTAGTCCATATCGAAGATCAGCCACTTCCACTTCTGTCCCTCGCCGGGGAGCTTGTAGAACATGGTGTTGCCGATGTCCGAGTTGCCGAAGAACATCTCGATGGCAAGGTAGTCGAAATAGCTGTCCACATCCACCCGGTCCAGGATGTACTGAAGATCCTCCGCCTTGGTGCCGGGGGACAGGGTCTTGACGGTGCTGAGCAGATCCCGGTATTCCTTGTTGGAGCCCTGCACGGCCGTGTAGGAGGCGCGGAGGATGGTGATCTCATCCGCCCGGTCCATGTCGAAGCCTTCCCACTGGGCGATGGAGAAACGGTCCTTGCGTTCGCGCATGTTGTAGTGGCCGAAGTAGGCACCGTTGATGTACACGATGACCGGCTTGAAGGCCAGGTGCATGATATCGGTGTCCAGCAGGTCGATCAGCTGGGACTGCAGGCCGTCCGCAAAGCGCGTCCACACGCAGTCGTTGCCGGAGTTGCGGAGGTTGAAGGATTTGTAATAGGTAAAGGGCCGGTCCGCGAAGATAGGATAATTGAAGTACTTTTCGCCGTACTTGGCCTGGGCCCTGATCTTCAGGGTCTTCTGCGGCATATCCAGGCTGTAGTCGCCGCCCAGCGCCACCTTGACGCCCTGAGAGAAGGCGGCGGTGCGGCCGGTCTCGGTGCCGTCCTCCTCGGTAGTGTTTTCAAACAGCTCCACGTAGGCTGGCCTGGGGATCTTGCCGAACTGGCGGTAAATGGTGTTGCGGAAGGGGATGCCCTTGGACTTGTCCACGTTGGGACCGGCGGTAAACAGGCCGTCCGTCTCGTTGTAAAGCTCGTAGGGGTCCACCACCAGGCTCACGACGGGAAGGGTGAAATAAGTGTTCAGGATGTAGCTGGACGTCACCGTGTCCGAAGGCTCCAGCCCGCTTTGGAAGGCGCGGATGCGCAGCACCGTGGTGTCCGTAAGCGTCAGCGGCTCGGTATACAGCGTGCCGTTGTCGATCGTGGGGATCGCTCCGTCCGTCGTATAGCGGACCTGCGTGCCCTGGGGCACGATCACGGAAACCGTCTGCCTGCCCTTGTACAGGCCGCTTTCCAGCGTGAACGCCGGCGTTTCAGCATAGCCCGCGAAGCCCGTGCCGTTGGCCGCGCCGGGGGTCGGAACCTGGTAATAAAAAAAACCGTTCGTTTCCAGAGAACGGCCGTAGGATACATCCGTATGCATGGGCGGGATGTACAGCTTGTCCAGCACGCGGCCCTCCGGATCGCTGAAGGTGACTGTCTCTCCCCCGGCCTTGGACAGGCCGAAGGAGGTGTGCGGGCTGCTTCCGTAGCCGGAATTGACCGATTTGTCACAGCGGATCAGCTTGTATTCCCCGGGGTAGATGGTCGTCCCGGCCGGAAACTGCCATTTGCGCGGCCAGCCTATGCTGTCGCTCAGGCCATAGCCGCTGATGTCCACCGGGTCAACGCCCGCGTTGAACAGCTCCACCCAGTCGCAGGCCTTTTCTCCGCTGGCCGGGGTCACCTCGTCCGACGAAGCGAGCACCTCGTTGATATAGACGGAGGTAAAGTTGATCGCGCGCATATAGCGGTCCGCGTCCGATATTCCCTGGGCGTTGTTGGCGCGGCCCGGGGTGGCCAGCTGGTAAACGGTCCAGTAATCCGCGTTGGGCACCCGGCCGTAGGACACGTCCTTGCCGATGATGGGAACGGTGACCCGGTCCACCAGCTCGCCCGCGCGGGTGGTGAGCACCAGGGTCTCCCCCTCGCCCGCCAGGGAAAAGTTGGTGTGCGGGATGCCGTTTTGCTGCATTTTGTTCTTGCCGGAGCAGAAGACGATATAATACTGGCCCGGCTCAATGACCGCGCCGTCGGGGAAAAACCATTTCAACGGCTTCTGCTCGTTGTCAGACAGCGCCAGATCGCTCAGGCGGATGGCGGAATCCCCGGCGTTATAAAGCTCCACCCAGTCGGAAAGCTCGCCGTCCTCGTCCCGAAGCCCGCTTCTGGGGACCGGCATGACCTCGTTGATCATCAGCGTATCCGGCTCCACGGCAAAATTGGCAAGATAGTCAAAATGGCCGTCCGCCGTTTTTTCGTACCCCGGGGCGTACTGGTCGGTTTTGACCCAGCCTGTGGCGGTGCGCTGATAGCTTTCGTCGGTGTTGAGCGTCGGCACGAGGACCTGATCCAGGCTCGCGCCGTAGGGATCAAAGAGGAACACCGCGCAGCCCAGGCTGGACAGCTTGAACTTGGCGTGCAGGGTACCGCTCGGGTCGTCCCGGTTGACCTTGTCGCAGAAAACGATCACCCGTTCGCCGGGGGCGAGCGTCATTTCGGGGAACAGGAACTGGATCTTGTCGGAACGGTCGGAAAGACCGACATTCTTCATTTCGACCGGCTGATCGGAGGTATTCTGCACCTCCACCCAGTCGCCGAAGGCGCCGTTTTCATCGGGCAGGGCGCTGGCGTTGTCGGACATGATCTCCGTAAGCACCAGGCCCTGCACGGAGGCCCTGCCGCCGGCGCCGTTCCTGGCCACCACCATGGGCTTCTTGGGCAAGAGCAGCACCAGCGCTGCCAAGCAAAGCGAAAAGGCGATCAGCCACCACAGCCGCCTGTCTTTAATACTGACTTTCTGTTTGCCTCTGCCGCCTGAACGCATGCAACAAATACTCCTTTGGTCGGCCTGAATGACGGCCGAACAGGGATATTATAATCACTGCCGGCCGTTTTCGCAACTGTTTTCCGTCCGTTTCCGCTAAATTGTTACGAATTGTTACGATTCAGCGGCCGCTCACACTCCCGCCAGCACTTCCTCCCTGGCCTTTTCCAGCGCCGCGATCACCCGGTCGGTCCAGCGGTCGAATTCAGGGTCTTCCCGCTGAAGCTCGGGGTGAGCTGAAATGTACCGGATGCAGCGGGCGGCGCCTTCCTCAAAGCGGATGGTCGCCTGATAGCCCGGCACTGCGCGTTTGAGCTTGCTGTTATCAAACACCACGCTGCAGGACTTGTCCCCCGTGAGCGCGCCGGTAAAGTCATACTGCGGGCCGGCGGCGGCCAGGAAATCGGCCGATACGTGGTACGGGAGAAGGGTTTTTCCCAAAAGCCTTGCCGCGGTTTCGTGGATCTGGTTCCAGGTAAGCGATTCGTCCGAGGTGATATGGAAGGCCTCCCCTATGGCGTGCGGGTTGCCCAGCAGGCCCGTGTAGCCCTTGGCAAAATCCTCGTTGAAGGTCAGCGTCCAAAGCGACGTGCCGTCTCCCGGGATCAGCACGGGCTTTCCCTGAAGGATCCGGCTGAGCACCTGCCAGGAGCCGTTTTTCCCGTGCACGGCCACCGGCAGGCTGCGCTCGTCGTAGGTGTGGCTGGGACGGACGATGGTGACCGGAAAGCCATTTTCCCGGTACGCCCGCATCAGCACGTCCTCGCAGGCTATCTTGTTGCGGGAGTATTCCCAGTAAGGATTGGCAAGCGAAGTGCCCTCGGTGATGCGGTAATCCCGCACGGGCTTATGATAGGCCGAGGCGGAGCTTATATACACGTACTGCCCGCAGCGGCCCGAAAACAGGTGGATATCCCGCTCCACCTGTGCGGGAACAAAGCCGATGAATTCGCCCACGCAGTCAAAATCCATGCCGGACAGGGCCTGGCGGACGCCGTCCTCGTCGCCCATGTCCGCGCGGATCAGGTGCGCTCCTTCGGGCATACGGGCGCTGCGGCTGCCCCGGTTCAGCAGATAAAGCTCGTGCCCCTGTTTGACCAGCAGGTCAGAAATGGCGGCGCTGATGGTACCCGTGCCGCCGATCAGCAGGATTTTCATGCTCCATGCCTCCCTGTGGGGAAAAATTTGTATATAGTATAGCAGAAACCGCTGTGCGTGTCACGCCCGGGCAGGGGAAAATGAGGGAAAACGCTTGTTTTTTTTACTTCTTTCCGGTATGATATAGGCCCTTCAATCAACGAACAAGGAGACAGCGCCATGGCTTTCCATTTTTTTGCCTACATCAACCGCATGAAATACATCAACCGCTGGGGACTGATGCGCAACACCCGTCCGGAAAACGACACCGAGCATTCCCAGCAGACGGCCATGATCGCCCACGCGCTGGCGCTGATCGCCAACCGCCGCTATCAGAAGCATTACGACGCAGGCTACGTGATGGCCCTGGCGCTCTACCATGACGCCAGCGAGGTGATCACCGGCGACATGCCCACCCCCGTCAAGCACAACAATCCCTTCATCCGCCAGGAATACGGCAGGCTCGAGCGGATTGCCAACGAACGCCTCATCTCCATGCTGCCCGAGGATCTCAGGGACGATTACCGCCCGCTGATCCAGCACGATGAAACCACGCCCGAATGGAGGCTGGTCAAGGCGGCGGACAAGATCAGCGCCTACATCAAGTGTGTCGAGGAAAAAAAGGCCGGCAACGGGGAATTCGAGAACGCGGCGTACACCATCCGTTCCTCCATCGACCGCATCGACCTGCCCGAGGTGCGGGATTTCATGCGCGAATGCGTTCCCGGCTTCGGCATGACCCTGGACGAGATATCCGAAGGGTCGCCGCTGGACTGATCAGCTCCTGCCAGGAACCCCGAAGACTGCGGCACAAGCCTGTTTCTCTCGACCGGCATGAGAGTGGCCTTTTCAAGCGTTCCTCCCTTCACCGCCGATAAAGGGTGTCAGGATGTGCCTTCCTGCGGGCGCCTTTTTCGTCCGGCGGATGAACCGCCGGACTTTTTCGCGCATCCTGACGCCTTTTGTTATTCGTATTTTTTAGATGGCAGTTCTGTATCATTGATTTGAAAATATGTTGAATTTGGAAAAGATTGGTTGACTTTTCACCAAAATGCGCTATAATAGGTGCAGCCCAAAAATAAAAGGAGGTTTCTCTTTATGAAGAAACTGATCGCTGTTCTGTTGTCCGTTCTGATGCTCATGATGAGCGTCAGTGCCCTGGCTGACATCGTCATCTGCCAGAACAAGGTCGAAATCACCGCGGCCATGGAAGAATTCGCCAAGCTCTACGAAGCCAAGACCGGCGTGCCGGTCAAGGTCATCACCGGCGGCGGCTCCTCCGACTACAACACCGTCCTCAAGGCCGAAATGCAGTCCGGCCGTGAACCCGACATCTGGGTCATCGAAGGCCCGACCGGGTATGAACTGTGGAAAGACAAGATCGCCGACCAGACCGGCGCCGAATGGACCCAGTACACCGCTGCCGCCTACATGGACGGCGACAAGGTGGTCGGCTTCCCCGTGGCGGTCGAAGGCTATGGCCTGGCCTACAACAAGGACGTGCTGGAAAAGGCCGGCATCGATCCCGCTACCCTGACCAATTATGACGCCTATGCCGCCGCCTTCGAAAAGTTGGATTCCATGAAGGCTGAGCTTGGCCTGGACATGGTGGTTTCCATGGTCGCCGGCACCACCACCGGCATGACCTGGGTCACCGGTCTGCACAACTTCAACGTCTACCTGACCGTGGGCAATCAGCGCAATGACACCACCTACATCGACCAGGTGCTGGAAGGCAAAGTGGACGATGCCCGCTTCCATCAGTACTGCCAGTATGTGGCCCTGCTGTTCAAGTATTCCGATCCCGACATGCTGATCAACGGCACCCAGGACAGCCAGCTGGCCGCTTTCGCCAACGGCAAGGCCGCTTTCTATCATCAGGGCAACTGGATGGATCCTGCCCTGATGCAGCTGAACCCCTCCTTCGAAATCGCTTACGCGCCGCACGCTTTCCTGCATGAAGACACCGACGGTATCCTGGTCAATCCTCCCTCCTGGTACGTGGTAAACGCCAACGGCAACAAGGACGAAGCGATCGCTTTCCTGAACTTCCTGGCCACTTCCGAAGAAGGCGCCGATTACATGGTCAACAAGGCCGCCATGGTGCCCGCCTTCACCAACGTGACCCTCACTCCCTCCACTCCTCTGTCCAAGTCCGTCATGGAATGGAACGCCGCCGGCAAGACCTATGACTGGCAGCAGTACAAGCTTCCGGACGGCTTCGGCATGGGCACGCTGGGCCAGATCTACGAGCTGCTGGCTTCCGGCGTCATCGACGTGGACACCTTCGAAGTCATGATGAAGGACGCCATCGCCAACATCGCCAAGTAATACAACTGTACCTCATGTGGGGGATGGCACGCGGAACGCTGTGTACCCGGGGCCATCCCCCTTATCTTTTATCGGCGCGCACGCGCCGCAACAGGACACCCCCGGTGTTCCGATTCAGGAGGATACTGTATGTCCAGCAAATCCAAGCGCAAGCTGACCGAGGCGCTGTTTCTGGTGCCGACGCTTCTGGCCTTTGTGATGGTTATCATCATTCCATTCCTGTACGGCATCTATTATTCCTTCACCAACTGGCAGGGCACGGGTGCCGCGACCGCCTGGGTAGGCTTTGACAACTACAAGGCCATTTTCCGGGAGCCGGGCTTCCTGCACTCCTTTCTGGTGACGCTGGAATTCACCGTCTTCAACGTCATCTCCGTCAACGTCGTGGCTTTTATCATCTCTCTGCTGGTAACCAGCGAGATCCGCGGCCGCAACGTCTACCGCGCCGGCTTCTTTGTTCCCAACCTGATCGGCGGTATCGTGCTGGGCCTGGTGTGGCAGTTCATTTTCTCCAACATCCTGCCGCAGATCGGCGCCGCCATAGGCTCGCAGCTGCTGAGCAAATCCCTGATCAGCAACAAGGATACCGTCATGTTGACGATGGTCATCGTCAACGCCTGGCAGTACGCCGGCTACATCATGCTGATCTACGTAGCGTCCATTCAGGGCATCTCAAAGTCCGTGCTGGAGGCAGCCGAGGTGGACGGCGCTACCTACTGGACCCGGATCACCAAGATCCAGATCCCGCTGATGGCCAACGCCTTCACCATCTCCCTCTTCCTGACGCTGACGAATTCCTTCAAAATGTACGACGTGAACGTGGCGCTGACCAACGGCGGCCCGACCGCCCTGTTCATGATGAAGCCCGTGCAGGCCTCCGAGCTGCTGGCGCTCAACATCTACCAGACCGCGTTCAAGTACAACAACATGGCGCAGGGCCAGGCCAAAGCCGTGATTTTCTTCGTGGTGCTGACCATTTTCTCCATCATCCAGGTATCCTATAATAAGAGTAAGGAGATTGAGGCGTAATGGCAAAGCAAGCAGAAGTTATTGAACGCATGGCCGGCAGCAAACCGCATAAGGGCCGCAAACTGGCGCTGGAAATCGTGACGCTGCTTTTGTTTATACTGTTCATGATGCCCTTCGTCATCGTCGTGCTCAACTCCATGCGCACCAATTCGGAAATCATCAACGAGCCCGTCGGCTGGCCGCAAAACATCGGCCAATTGTGGGCCAACATCTCCGACGTATGGAACAACCCCACCTTCAATTTCCTGTCCGCCCTCAAGGACAGCGTGATCATCACCGTGCTGAGCCTGGCCGTCATTTCGATATTTTCCTCGATGGCCGCCTGGGTGCTGGTGCGAAATAAAGCCAAGTGGTCCAACTTCCTGTTCATGATGTATGTCGCCGCCATGGTTATCCCCTTCCAGGTAGTCATGTTTCCGCTGCTGACCTGGTTCAGGACGGTGGGCGACTTTATCCACATTCCCCTGCTGAGAAGCTACCAGGGCATCATATTCGCCTACCTGGGCTTCGGTGAGGCGATGTCCATATTCATCTTCCACGGCTTCATCAAGGGCGTTCCGCTGGAACTGGAGGAGGCCGCCGATATTGATGGCTGCAGCCGCGCCGGCACCTTCTTCCGCATCGTGCTGCCGCTCATTCAGCCGGTATTCGTCACTGTCCTGGTTCTGAACGGCCTGTGGATCTGGAACGACTACCTGCTGCCGCTGCTGGTGCTGGGCGCTTCCGGCTCCATCCGGACTATCCCGCTGGCGGTGCAGGGCTTCAACGGCGCCTATGTCAAGCAGTGGAACCTGATCATGGTATCCACCCTGCTGGCGATGCTGCCCATCATCATCCTGTATCTGTTCGCGCAGAAGTATATCGTTCAGGGCATGGTGGACGGCTCCATCAAGTAACCTGTATCAATCAGCCCTTGCAGGCTGCGGCGTTTGATCCCGCAGCCTGCTTTTAAAAATCATGAATCTATTACGAAGGAAGGACAGCCTATGAACAGCGAAAAACGCGCCTGGTGGAAAGAAGCAGTGGTGTATCAGATCTACCCCCGCTCCTTCGCCGACTCAAACGGCGACGGCATTGGCGACCTGAACGGCATCACGGCCCATCTGGATTATCTTAAAAACCTCGGCATCGACGTGATCTGGGTCAGCCCCATCTACGCCTCCCCCAACCATGACAACGGCTACGACATCGCCGATTACCGGGCCATCATGAAGGAATTCGGCACCATGGCGGACTTTGACCGGATGCTTTCGGAGATCCACCTTCGGGGAATGAAGCTGGTGATGGACCTGGTGGCCAACCATACCTCCGATGAAAACGCCTGGTTCGTGGAAAGCAGAAAGGGCCCCGACAATCCTTACCGCGATTTCTACATCTGGAAGGACGGGAAGGCCGGCGGCCCGCCCAACAACTGGGGCAGCTGCTTTTCCGGCTCCGCCTGGGAAAAAGACGAAAAAAGCGGCCAGTACTATCTCCACCTGTTCACCAAAGAGCAGCCTGACCTTAACTGGGCCAACCCCAAAGTGCGGGACGCCGTGTTTGACATGATGACCTGGTGGTGCGAAAAGGGCATCGACGGCTTCCGCATGGACGTCATCGGCATGATCGGCAAGGAAAACTACGACGACGGCCCCGTCCGCCCCGGCGCGCTGTACGGGGACTTCGCCCCTTCCTGCCAGCATACGCAGACCACGCACCGGTATTTAAGGGAAATGCGCGAGCGGGTGCTGAGCAAATACGATCTTTTGACCGTGGGCGAAACCAGCGGCACGACGGACAACGCCCTGATCTACGCCAACGAGGACGAAAGCGAGCTGAACATGGTGTTCGGCTTTGAGCACAACGACGGCCTGAACGACGGCACGCCGCTGGGCAAGTGGAGCGACCACGGCGCCCCGCTGCGTGACGTGCGCGCCCCGCTCAACCGGTGGCAGATGGACCTGCAGGGCAGGGCATGGAACACCGTGTACCTGGGCAACCACGACCAGCCCCGGCAGGTCAGCCGCTACGGCTGCGACAGCGAGCTGTTCCGCGCGGTATCGGCCAAGATGCTGGCCACGCTGATCCATACGCTCCGCGGCACCCCTTACGTCTATCAGGGGGAAGAGCTGGGCATGACCAACATCTACTTCACCGACATCAGCCAGTACCAGGACGTTGAAAATCATAACGCCTGGAAGCAGTGGGTGGAAAGCGGCCTGGTGGACGCGCAGGACATGCTGCGCTATTTCGCCCGCATCAGCCGCGACAACGCCCGCACCCCCATGCAGTGGAACCGCGAAAAGAACGCCGGCTTCACCACCGGCACGCCCTGGCTGCCCGTCAACCAGAATTATCTTTTGATCAACGCCGAGGACCAGGTGAACGATCCTGATTCTATCTACCATTATTACCGCAGACTGATCGCCCTGCGGCACACCCACGACGTGATCGTCTACGGCCGTTTCGTGCCGCTGATGGAGGACAGCGACGAGGTTTACGCCTATCAGCGCATCCTGGACAATCAGGTGCTGACCGTCGCGCTCAACTGGACGGACCGCAAGGTTCCCTGCGCGCTGATCGACGAAACGGAGGGCGAGGAGCTCATATCCAATTATCCCACCCATCAGAAGGGCTTCCTGCAGCCGTACGAGGCGCGCGTGATCTTAAATAAGAACTGAGCACCGGAAAACTAAAAAGCATCGCCCGGAAAGCCGTGAGCTTCCGGGCGATGTCTGTTACGGGTTTAAAAAATTATTCGGCGGCCTGTTCAACGGGATACACGCAGGCCTGCTTGCCGTCGCGGCCCTTGCGCTCAAAGCGCAGGATGCCGTCCGCCTTGGCAAAGAGGGTATCGTCCTTGCCGATGCCGACATTCAGACCGGGCTGGATGGCGGTGCCGCGCTGACGGACGAGGATGTTGCCGGCCAGGACGAACTGACCGTCGCCGCGCTTGGGCCCAAGGCGTTTGCTTTCGCTGTCGCGGCCGTTTTTGGTGGAGCCGCCGCCCTTTTTATGGGCGAACAATTGCAGATTCATCTGAAGCATCGTGAATTCCTCCGTTCACTCGACCGGCTGTACCTGCAGCCGGATATTATTCGGGTACTGCGCCTGAATATCCCGCAGCCCCTGAAGCATACCGTGTAACAGCACCTGCGCGTCGTGGTTCTGACAGTCCTGCGGAAGATAAGCGGCCAGGAAGCCGTCGTTCATCCGCACGCGGGGGACCACCCCAGCAAAGTTTTCCAGCGCGTTCACACACCCTTGAGTCAAAGCGGAAGCGGCGGCGCAGACGATGTCATAGCCCTCTTCCGCGTAGCCGGCGTGCCCCGCGCACAGAAAACCCCGGATATCGTCCTTTCCCCGGACGTACAGGAAGCATCTGATCATCTTCAGCCGTTGATGCCGGTGATCTCCACCTGGGTGTAGGGCTGACGATGGCCGGCCTTGCGGCGGTAGTTCTTCTTGCTCTTGTATTTGAGGATGTGGATCTTTTCACCGCGCAGCTGACGGACGATCTTGCCGGTGACGGTAGCGCCCGTGATATAGGGATTGCCGACTGCGATGGTCTCGCCGGACACCATCATCACCGGGAAGGTGACGACGTCGCCCGCCTGCAGGGGCTCGCCCTGTTCGTTGCTGAGCTTTTCCACGTAGATGTTGTCTCCCTCGGAGACCCGATACTGTTTGCCGCCGGTCGCAATAATCGCGTACACTTGAGCAGCACCTCCTAATAATTTTTCCCGCCAGGCTTGTCCGGAGGGCAAGGAACGGCATGTTTCAGCCGTGGGGCAGCGGCAGAGCCGCATTTAATAAGCCCCTCCTGAGCGGCTACCCAAATAATTTACCATAAACAGGCAGTCCTGTCAATCAGGATTTTTGAAAAATCTGTTTTTGAAAAATCGTTTGAAAAAACGATATTCAATTTCAAAATCCTATACTCTTTCCATACTCTTTTATGGCGCGTTATAAATGATATTAAAAGTATCATTTGAAAAATCAAAAACTGCGAAAGGTTCTTTCTCGTTACCGTTTTCAACATATAGGGTCAATTGTTTTGACGGAGGATTAAACTGTAAATCAAATAAACTGATTTCTTCGTCATAGAAAACTTCTGATTCATAGGGTGAATAAAAGATGATTGAAGCGGCATTTGCATATTCATCCTGGTAAATAGCAATCAAATCATCAAAAGGGAAAGAGATACCGCGAATGACCACGGAATTCATAGCTTCGTTATTATCTTCGTATTCATTGAATAGTTCCCGCAATTCGTTGAATGGTTTATCTGCCGAAACCATTTTAATGCATATCATATTTTCCCAAGATAATGAATAGACCATGGAATAATGATTAACATCTTTAACATTTTCAACCTAGATTCCCGGAACACAACACTATGAAGTCCTAGTGTGGACATCTGAAACCCATTGAAACTATTGGAAATCCAAACGTTTATCTCTTGCAAAATC
>CADAQF010000047.1 GCA_902790015.1 uncultured Eubacteriales bacterium
CGCGTACCGCCTGAAGCTCTGTATGTTCCCGCCCAGGTCATAGGTGTATACCCAGGTCGTGCCGTTGGCGCCTCCGCGCGTATCATACGGGTCGTTCACCCGGATCAGCTGCCCTATGGCGTCATATTCGTATTATACCGTATCTTGTGTTGCTATGCAACCCTCGTTCCGCTTTTTGGCGTGCTGCCTTAACCATAACATGCTCCATCTGTTCATCCTTTTTCGCATCCTTCTTTCCTCCTGCAGATTGCTTTAGCCCCCCTGGCCGTGGTACAATACGCCTGTATCACACTTCCCGGGAGGAATAAGAGATGAAAAAGCTGCTGATCCTGCTGGCGCTGCTCCTGCTGCCCCTTTCCGCCCGGGCCGAGACCCGGCTGATGGTAGTCAGCGACACCCACTATCTGGTCCCGGAGCTGTATGAGGGAAGAGAAACCTTCCTGCAGGCCATGCGGCAGGCGGACGGCAAGGTGCCCCAGTACGGGGAGGAGCTGATGGCTGCCCTTGTGGCCCAGGCCGAGGCGCTGCGCCCCGACGCCCTGGTGATCACGGGAGACCTTGCCTTCAACGGGGAAAGGGCCAGCCATATCGCCCTGGCCGAATGGCTCCGCAAAATCGAGGACGCCGGCGTCCCCGTCTACGTGATCCCCGGCAACCACGATATCAACGTGTACCGCCCCGTCCGCTTCCTGGAAAACGGCTGGGAATACACCGCGCCCGTCACCCAGGAGGAATTTGCCGCCATCTACGCGCCCTTCCTGCTCCCCAAAGAGGGTGGGGACAACGCCGGGTTATCCTATCACGCCGAAATCGGCGAAAAGCTGTGGCTCGCGATGCTGGACGTTTCCTTTTATCAAGGCTCCGCCCAGACCTTCGGCCTGTATACCGCCGACCACCGGGATTTCCTTAAGGGCGTGCTGGATCAGGCGCAGGCCGCCGGCGTGGCCGTCATCAGCGCCACCCACCAGAGCGTCCTGGCCCACACCCAGTTCAACCGCGACGGCTTTCTGACCATGGGCAGCGACCAGCTGGCCGCGCAGCTTGTGCAGGGCGGGGTCAGGCTCAATCTGTCCGGCCATCTGCACATCCAGCACACCGCCCAGGCAAACGGGCTGACGGACATCGCCCTGGGCGCCTTCTGCATCACGCCCCACCGCTACGCCTGGGTGACGGTCGCGGACGACGGCTCCATCTCCTACGAGGCCCGCGCGCTGGACGACCGGTACCTCCCCGAAGGCTTTGCCGAAACGAGCCTGAACTGGTTCAAGGACGTGAGCGCTGAAAAGACCCGCTCCGGCCTGCTCACCCTCGGCCTCCCCGAAGAAGAGATATCCCGCATGACGGCCTTTTCCTCCCGCTTTTCCGCCGCCTATTTCGCCGGCACCTACGGCAGCCGGGATCCCTCCTGGCGGGAAGACCCCGATTATCTGCTCTGGCTGCGCCCCGAGGTCAGCTCTCATTCCGCCTATATGACCACTATCATGGACGAGGAAAACAGCGGCCTGCTCACCTGGGAATGCCCTGCCGCCCCGCGGGAGGCCGCGCCGTGACGGACGACAGGTTTTCTCTCCTCCCCGGCGAAAGGCTGGACCCGCTGAACGACCGGGGCCTGTCCGTCATCCAGCAGCCCGGGGAATACTGCTTTTCGATGGACGCGGTGCTGCTGAGCCACTTCGCCGTCCTCAGGAAAAATGAACGGGCGGCAGAGCTCTGCGCCGGCAGCGGCGTGATCTCCCTGCTGATGTGCGCCCGGGAACCTACGCTCAGGGCCGACCTGCTGGAGCTCGATCCCCGGGCCGCCTCCCGCGCCGCCCGCTCGGTCTCCGGCAACGGGCTGGACGGCCGCATCCGCGTTTTTGAAGGCTCCGTGCAGTCCCCGCCGGCCGCCATGCCCCGGGGGCAGTACCATGTGGCCGTCTGCAATCCCCCCTACGGCCTGACCCCCGCGGCCGGCCCCGCGCGTGAGCTTCCGGTGACGGAAAACGGCTGCTCGCTTCAGGACGCAGTCGCCGCAGCCGCTTATCTTCTGCGTTTTTCGGGAAGGCTCTACCTGTGCTACCCCTCCCAGCGCCTGCAGGGGGCGCTTAACCTGCTGGCCCGCCACCGCTTTGCGGTCAAGCGCCTGCGCCCGGTTTACACCCGGCCGGACAAGCCCGCGTATCTTTTTCTGATCGGGGCGACCTTGGGCGGAAAAGAAGGCCTGCGCTTTGAACCGCCGCTTTTCGTGACGGGAAAAGACGGCGCTCAGACCGAAGAACTGCGGCGAATATACGACGAAAACGGCCCGGCGTGAAGCCGGGCCGACGTTTTTGCGCTATGCTGTTTTACGCCTGAGCGGGAGCGCCCACGGGGCAGGTTTCGGCGCAGGTGCCGCAGTCGATGCACTTATCCGGATCGATCTGATACTGGGTATCGCCCTCAGAAATGGCCTCTACGGGGCACTCGGCCGCGCAGGCGCCGCAGGAAATGCACGCGTCGGAAATTTTGTATGCCATGATAAAAAGCCTCCTTTTAAAATTCCACGCTTTATGATGCGTCTACGCTGTTATAATACCACCTGCGCCGCGAAAATGCAAGCGAAAAATGTAAAAATCAATATCAAAACAGACCAATTTAGTTAAACATGACTAACAGCCGTTGGCCATTGTATCCCCTTTCCGTCTTTTTATTTTTTTCTTTGGAAAATCCACGGATGGTGGTATACTGGTATCAGTGCCCGCGAAAGCGCTTTTTTCGCGGGCCTCGCACCGAACATATCCCCGCGGCGGACCCGCGGGCCAGAAGGAGGTATCTATGCAGGCGCCATTTTCCCCGTATCTGACAGCCATAGCGCCGGGGCTCAAAAAGCTGATCGCGCTGCTTGAGGAAAGATACGATTACGCCAGCGTGCTTTCCACCGATTCGACGGGCTTTGCCGTCCGCATTTCCCAGCGCGCCAAATCCGTGGACAATCAGACCATGACCACCGAGCGCGGCACGGTGGCCCGGGTGTACAAAGACGGCTTGTACAGCGAATACGCCTTCAACCGCTTCGACCCCGACCATCCCGAGATCACTTTTTCCGAAATGACCGCCGCGCTGGACGCCCAGCTGGCCCTCCTGCGCCGCGCCGGCACGAAGCCCTATGAAACCCCCGTCTTGCCCGACGAGCCGCAGACGCTGTCTGTCGAGATGGAAACCGAGCGCCTTCCGGAAACAGAGGACATGGGCCGCCTCATCGCCGCCCTGACCGCCGTGTCGGACGAAGGCATGGCCCGCGGCAGGGATCTGGTGGACTGCGCCGCCAGCGCCCAGTCCACCCACATCTGCAAGCTGTTCCTGACCGCCAGGCGCGACCTGCGCCAGTCCTACGTCTATTCCGAGGGTTCTGTCGTCTGCATCGCCTCCCGGGACGGACGGACGGAGATGGGCCGCGAAGGCCTGTCCGGCCGGGTCGGCCCGGAGCTGTTCGACGATTTGCGCGGCTGTCTGGACGAGGCGCTCAAAAGCGTGGAGGAACTGCTTTCGGCCGAGCACGTCGCTCCCGGCGAATACGACATCATCACCTCGCCGGACGTCACCGGCCTGATCGCCCACGAGGCCTTCGGCCACGGGGTGGAGATGGATATGTTTGTCAAGCGCCGCGCCCTGGGGGCCGACTATATCGGCAAACGCGTAGGCTCCGACCGGGTGACCATGCACGAAGGCGCGCTGTGCGCCGTCGACGTGACCTCCTACGCCTTTGACGATGAGGGTACCCTGGCCGGAGACGTGACGGAAATAGATCACGGCATCCTTAAAACCGGCATCTGCGACGCCCTGAGCGCCCTGCGCCTGGGGACGGTCCCCACCGGCAACGGCAAGCGGGAAAACTTCGAGCACAAGGTCTATACCCGCATGACCAATACGCTGTTTGATTCCGGCTCCGACACCCTGGAGGATATGATCGCATCCGTCTCCTTCGGCTACCTCCTCAAGGGCTACACCTCCGGCATGGAGGACCCCAAGCACTGGGGCATCCAGTGCATCGTGGAAAAAGGCTACGAGATCCGGGACGGAAAGCTGACCGGCAAGGTCGTGGCCCCGGTGGTCATGACCGGCTACGTGCCCGACCTCCTGGGCTCCGTCTCCATGGTAAGCTTTGACCGCGGCGTTTTCGGCAACGGCGGCTGCGGCAAAGGGCACAAGGAATGGGTGAAGGTCGCCGACGGCGGCCCCTACCTGAAGGCGAAAGGGAGGCTGGGCTGATGCTTAACACATTGCTGGATCTGCTTAAAAACGCGTCCCTGACCGGCTGGGAGGTCACCGACACCCAAACCCTCGGCTGGGAATTCTACCTGATCGGCCATCGGCTGGACCAGCACCGGGCCAAACAGGTCGAGCACATCCGGGTCAAGGTATACGTTTCCCTGGACGGCGGCCGCCTGCTGGGCTCCGCCTCCGGAGAGATCGCCCCGACGGCCTCCCGGGCGGATATGGAGAAGCTGATCGCGGAGCTTAAAACGAACGCGTCCCTGGTCAAAAACCCCTCCTACACTTTGCTCCCTCCCTCCGGCGCGCCGAAAGCCGCCGCCGTCCCCGCGCCCGATCCGGCGCCCATCGCGGAAGCGTTCCTGGACGCGCTGGCCGATCTGCCTGAAACGAAGACGGCCTACCTGAACTCCGCTGAAATATTCGCCAACAGTATCCGCCGCAGGCTGATCACCTCCACCGGCATCGACGTGGAAAGCGTCTATCCCTCTTCCGCCCTGGAGGCCGTGCTGAATGCCCGCGAGGGGGATCACGAGATAGAGCTGTACCGGATGTACGAATCCGGCACGTGCGACAAAGCGGAAACGCTTACGAGCCTGAATGAGACCATGCGCTTTGGGGTAGACCGGCTGCGCGCCATGCCCACCCCGAAGCTGGAAAAGGCCGACGTCATCTTTTCCACCGACGCCGCGCTGGCCATCTTCGACTGGTACTTCATCCGCATGAACGCGGCGTTCAAATTCCGCGGCCTGTCCGACTGGGAACCCGGCCGGGACATCGCGCCCGGTGCCTCGGGCGACCGGGTGACCCTGACCGCCGTTTCCTTCCTGCCCAACTCGTCGGACAACGCCTCCTACGACGCCGAGGGCGCCCCCATCCGGGACACCGTGATGATCCGCCAAAACGTCCCCGAGCGCTTCCTGGGAGGCCGCCAGTTCAGCTGCTACCTGGGCCTTCAGGATTCCTTCATTCCCGGCAACTACCGGGTGGAGGGCGGTTCCCGCTCCGCGCAGGAGCTGCGTGAACAGGACCATCTGGAGATCGTGGAGTTTTCCGACTTCCAGGTGGATCCCCTCACCGGCGACATCGCCGGCGAGATCCGCCTGGGATACCTGAAGCAGGGCGGCCGGACCACCGTGGTCACCGGCGGCTCGGTCTCCGGCTCCATGAAGAGCTTTATCAATTCCCTCCTCCTTTCCCGCGAGACCCGCCAGTACAATAACCGCCTGATCCCCTTTGTCACCCTGCTCAAGGACGTCACCGTCACCGGGGCGGAGGCTTGAGGCAGGGAATGTTATCAATTTCCCTGATAACCATCCATCATTTTTGAGTATTTTACAGGGTCATTAACCTGTGCTATACTGCGTCCATCCCACAAGGAAAGGAGCGCCGGACATGAAGAAGCTGAAGAGGACCCGCCACGCGATGATGGGCATGCGCATGCGCGGTACGCGCATGGGTATGTTTTCCCGCGCTGTTCTGTCCGAAAGCGCTTCCGCCTGAGGGTACGGTCTGAAATCAGGAAACGGAGGGCTTTCGGGCCCCCCGTTTTTTTGATCCCGGCCAAATACATAGCCAAATACATATTATAAGGAGAAATCACGATGAAAAAGCTGACTGCTGTCCTTCTTGCCGCCCTGCTCGTTCTGACCAGCGCCTTCGCCCTGGCCGACGGCCTGACCGTAGCCGTTCCCAACGACACCACCAATGAAGCCCGCGCGCTTTTGCTCCTGGCCGCCAACGGCGTCATCACCCTGGATGAAAAGGCCGGCATCACCGCCACCGTGAGCGACATCACCGATAACCCCCTGAACATCACCTTCTACGAGGTCGAAGCCGCCAACGTGCCCAACGTGCTGGTGGACGTGGACTACGCCATCATCAACAACAACTACGCCCTGGACGCCGGCTTCAGCCCCGCCAAGGACTCCCTGCTGATCGAAAGCGGCGAATCTCCTTACGTGAACGTGCTGTCCGTCAGGGACGGCAGCCAGGATTCCGACGCCGCCAAGGCGCTGGCCGCCGCATTGTCCAGCCAGGCCGTGGCCGACTATATCACCCAGACCTGGGCCGACGGCTCCGTGCTCTGCGTCATCGAGAACGTGACCGACGGCTTTGACCCCACCGTCAATTACGACGCCCTGGCCGGCACCACCATCTCCGTCGCCGCCTCCCCCACGCCCCACGCCCAGGTGCTGGCCATCGCCAAAGATATCCTGGCCCAGAAGAACATCACCCTGGACATCATCGAGTTCGCCGATTATGTGCAGCCCAACCTGGTGGTCGATTCCGGCGAGGTCTTCGCCAACTACTTCGCCCACATCCCCTATCAGGAAAACTTCAATGAGGAAAACGGCACCCACCTGGTCAACATCCTGGGCATCCACGTCGAGCCCATGGCCCTCTACGGCGGCCGCCAGAAGGATCTGACCGCCCTGGGCATCACCAAATAAACGCCCTGTTCCCTTTATCGTAATATGACGCACCCCGCGGCGGAGGCTCACTCCGCCGCGCGCTGGTGTTTATATGGGAGTTCGTCATGATCGAGCTGATCAACCTGTCCAAATCCTTTGTGACCGCCGCCGGGGAGGTGGACGCCCTGCGGGGCGTCACCCTGACCATCAACGACGGGGATATCTACGGCATCATCGGCATGAGCGGCGCGGGCAAAAGCACGCTGGTCCGCTGCATCAACATGCTGGAAAGGCCCACCTCGGGCGACGTCAGGCTGAACGGCGTGAGCCTGACCGGCTTAAGCGAAGCTGAGCTTCGTCAGGTCCGCCGCCGGGTCACCATGATATTCCAGGGGTTCAACCTGCTGATGCAGCGCAACTGCCTGCAGAACATCATGCTGCCACTGAAGCTTGCGGGCTCCGTCTCCAAAGAGGACGCCGAAAAGCGCGCCCTGCAGCTGCTGGAGATGGTGGGCCTCCCCGATAAGGCAAAAGCCTACCCTGCCCAGCTGTCCGGCGGCCAGCAGCAGCGCATCGCCATCGCCCGCGCCCTGGCCACGGAGCCCGAGGTGCTTTTGTGCGACGAGGCCACCTCCGCTTTGGACCCCAAGACCACCCACCAGATCCTGGAGCTGATCCGGGAGATCAACCGGCGCCTGGGCATCACGGTGATCGTCATCACCCACCAGATGAGCGTCGTACAGGAGATCTGCAACCGGGTCGCGATCCTCGAAAACGGCGCGGTGGCGGAAGAGGGCGAAGTCTCCCGCGTGTTCACCGACCCGCAGGCCCATGCCACCCAGACCCTGGTCTATCCCGAGCTTGCCGACGGCAGCGCCGCCTTCGGCACCGACGCCTCGGCCCGCCAGCGCATCCGGCTGATTTTCAACGGGTCCGAGGCCGCCAGCGAGCCGCTTTTGTCCCGCATGGCCATCGACGCCGGCCTTTTGGCCAGCGTGCACACTGCCTCCATGCGCTCGGTCGGCGGCAAGGTGTACGGCTATATGCTGCTGGAGATCCCCGGCGGCCCCAACGACGTCGCCCGGGCCGTGGAATATCTGCGCAAGCAGCCCCAGGTCACCGTGCAGACCCTGTCCGCCCAGTATACGTCCCAAGGAGGCGCCCAATGAATTTTACCACCGCTTTCACCCCGGAAAAGCTCCAGGAAGCCTGGGATATCATCCAGCGCGACTTTCTGACCGAGACCTGGGCCACCGTCTACGTGACCTTGCTTTCCACCCTGTTCGCCATAGTCATCGGCCTGCCGCTGGGCTGTGTCCTCGTCATGGGAGACGCGAAAGGCATCCGCCCCCTGCCCGCCCCGCTGATGAAGTTCCTGAACGTGCTGATCAACTTCCTGCGCTCCGTGCCCTTCCTGATACTGATCGTGATGGTCATCCCGCTGACACGGCTGATCGTGGGCACGTCGGTGGGGACGGTCGCATCCATCGTGCCGCTGGTGGTGGCCGCCTTCCCCTTTGTGGCCCGCCTGGTGGAGGGCAGCCTGCGCGAGGTCAGCCCCAACGTGATCGAAACCGCCCAGTCCATGGGCGCTACCCCCATGCAGATCCTGCTTCACGTGATGCTGCCTGAGTCCGTGCCGTCGCTAATCACCAACTTCACCCTGGCCATCACCACCATCTTGGGCTACACCGCCATGTCCGGCGCCATCGGCGGCGGCGGCATCGGCAAGACCGCCATCACCATCGGCTACCAGCGCTACCGCTACGCCGTCCTCTACGCCTGCGTGATCGTCCTGGTGATCCTGGTCCAGCTGTTCCAGACCATCGGTACCTGGCTCGCCCGCAAGTCCGATAAACGGCTCAAACAGTAACACCTTCTCCACCACACCTTACGCAAGAATTACGAACAAAAGCATAGATAGACACAATACCAAACGGCAACCAAACCCGTGGACAGTATCCCACGGAGCCCGTGAACGAACGGAGTCCGATTCAAAGAAAGTCCGGCGGTTCATCCGCCGGATGCCGCAGGCACCCGCAGGGCGATTTGAATCGGACGAAGTGAGTGAAATAACACGAGGGGAGCGCGAGGGGGCACACCCTCGCGGGTAATCGTATCCCGGCGGCTTTGCCGCCGGGGGCGGGGTTTTCCGTCAGGAAAACAGGTCCTCACGGCTTTTCCGCCCGGGAGCCTCCGCAGGAGGCGACAGGAAAAGCCGTACAGGGGGCAGCGTGGGAGGGGGAAGGATTCCCCCTCCCAGTGGCTCACGCATTTATGCGTGAGCCACTTGCCATTCCTTCCCTTATGTGGTATGATAATTATGGCAGGAAAGGCGGTTTTGCCGTGCCTGCCGCCTGGTGAAAAGCCAAATCACCGCATAGATGTTATTTTTCGGAAGGAGTGGTTTCCCATGGCCAAGAAAACAGTAGACGATATCCAGGTACAGGGCAAGCGCGTTCTGGTCCGGTGCGATTTCAACGTCCCCATGAAGGACGGCAAAATCACCAATGACAAGCGCATCGTAGCGGCCCTTCCCACCATCAAAAAGCTGATCGGCGACGGCGGCAAGGTCATCCTGTGCAGCCATCTGGGCAAGCCGAAGAACGGCCCGGAAGAAAAGTTCTCCCTGGCTCCCGTGGCGGTCCGCCTGAGCGAGCTGCTGGGCCAGCCCGTCGTGTTCGCCAATGACGATAACGTGGTCGGCGAAAACGCCAAGGCCGCCGTAGCCAACATGAAAAACGGCGACGTCGTGCTGCTGCAGAACACCCGCTTCCGCAAGGAAGAAACCAAGAACATCGAGGAATTCTCCAAGGAACTCGCCTCCCTGGCGGACGCCTATGTGGACGACGCCTTCGGTTCCTGCCACCGCGCGCACTGCTCCACCGAGGGCGTGACCAAGTTCACCTCCCCCAACGTGGCCGGCTACCTGATCGGCAAAGAGCTGTCCATCATGGGCAAGGCCCTTGAAAACGCCGACCGTCCCTTCGTGGCCGTCCTGGGCGGCGCCAAGATCGAGGACAAGCTGAACGTCATCAACAACCTCCTTGAAAAGGTCGACACCCTGATCATCGGCGGCGGCATGGCCTTCACCTTCCTCAAGGCCAAGGGCTACGGCGTGGGTAACTCCCTGCTGGACGAGAGCAAGATCGACTACTGCAAGGACATGATGAAGAAGGCCGCCGAAAAGGGCGTCAACCTCCTGCTGCCGGTCGACACCGTGTGCGTCAAGGCCTTCCCGGATCCCATTGACAACCCCGCCATCGAAACCTGCGTCGTGGACGCCGACAAGATCCCGGCCGATATGGAAGGCTGCGACATCGGTCCCAAGTCCGCCGCGCTGTTCGCCGAGGCTGTGAAGAGCGCCAAGACCGTCGTCTGGAACGGCCCCATGGGCGTGTTCGAAAACCCCGTCCTGGCCAAGGGCACCCTGTCCGTGGCCCAGGCCATGGCTGACAGCGAAGCCGTGACCATCATCGGCGGCGGCGATTCTGCCGCGGCCGTCGAGCAGATGGGCCTGGCCGACAAGATGACCCACATTTCCACCGGCGGCGGCGCTTCCCTGGAATTCCTGGAAGGCAAGGTGCTGCCCGGCGTCGCGTGCCTGGACGAGAAGTAAGCTTTTCGGGTTTTGCCGCGCTCCGTCCGGCGTGAACCGCCGGGCGGAATGCGGCTGACCGGCTTTTCCGGGGCCTGATCAGCCCTGAATTATCTCCATCATCGCATCCTCAGCCTCAGGCTGCAGGCAAACCGGGGAGGGGGACAGGCGTCCTCCTCCCCGCGTCCATCATACATCCTGTATCATTTTAATCATGAAAGCGAGGTTTTTCCCATGCGCAAGCCCATTATCGCCGGCAACTGGAAGATGAACAAGACGCCCAAGGAAGCCAAAGAGCTGGTCGAGGCCCTCAAGCCCCTCGTGAAGGACGCCAAAGCGTCCGTCGTCGTCTGCGTCCCCGCGGTGGATATCGCGGCGGCCGTCGAAGCGGCCAAGGGCTCCAAGATCGCCGTCGGCGCGCAGAACGTTCACTTCAAGGAATCCGGCGCCTACACCGGCGAACTGTCCGCGGACATGATCAAGGCCGCCGGCGCCACCTACGTCATCATCGGCCACTCCGAGCGCCGTCAGTATTTCGGCGAGACGGACGAGACCGTCAACCTCCGCACCGTCGCCGCCGTGAACGCCGGCCTCAACCCCATCATCTGCGTGGGTGAAAACAAGGCCCAGCGCGAAGCCGGCTACACCGACGCCCTCGTCGAATACCAGACCCTGATCGCCCTGACCGGCCTGACCCCGGCCCAGATCAAGAAGGTCGTCATCGCCTACGAGCCCGTGTGGGCCATCGGCACCGGCCTCACCGCCACCGACGAGCAGGCCAACGAGACCATCGGCGTCATCCGCAAGGCCATCGCCCGCAAGTACGGCAAGGGCGTCGCCAACGCCGTGCGCATCCAGTACGGCGGCAGCATGAAGCCCAGCAACGTCAAGGGCCTCATGGCGCAGGAAGAGATCGACGGCGGCCTGATCGGCGGCGCTTCCCTGAAGGCCGAGGATTTTGCCAAGGTCGTCAATTACGAAGACTGACGAAGACTGAATGATCGTATCCTACTGTAAAAAATGCAAGCAGGACAGCGAAGGCACCGTCTGCGCCTCGTGCGGCAAACGGGCCTCCGCCTCCTCCGTAAGGGACGTCTGGCGGGTCATCCGGGTGCCCGGGGCGGAAGGCGGCGCCTGGCGCAGTCTGCTGTTCGGCGTACTGATCGTTTTCGTTTTGCTGGCCGGAGTGCTGACCCTGGTGGAGCGCTTTCAGTCCAGCCAATGGGATTTTGAGCAGCACATCGGCGGCATCCTGTCCTCCGCGGCCATATTGAGCGCGCTGTGCTTCCTGCTGGGCGGCGCCCTGCTGCTGCTTCAGGGCCGGGAGGAGGTTCGCTACACCCTGGACATGACCGGCGCCCACCAGCAGACCTGGCACCGGGCCTCCCGCCTGCGCTCCTGGGCCCGCCTGCAAAGCGCCCGGCTGGACACTGCCATCCCCTCCCGGGACGGCACCCGCTACGTCATCTCCGAAGAGCGCCACCTGCGCTGGCAGGACATCCACGAGATCAAGTACGTCCCCTCCTCCGGCCAGATCAGGCTCTACCACGTCCGTCACCTGGCCCCCTTCGTCCTGCGCATCCCCGACGAGGAATACGACACCGCCGAGGCCATCGTGAAAAAGCATACCAAGGTGAGCTGAACCGCCCGCCCTTTGTATTTGCACATCTTCCCATTCATCATTCGGCCCCTGCCCGCAGCCTTTCCGGCTCCCGGCAGGGGTCTTCCTTTTATGACGCTGTTTTTTCTTGCAGAAGTTCCTTCAACATGATATCATAACGACAGCAGCAGGGAAAGGAGGAAGCTTCCATGTGTCCGGCCCTTCAGCTCGAGGCGCTTACTAAGGAAATAGTTTCTTCATACAGGTCTGTTTTCGGCAGCGACATTGACGGCATCTATTTATATGGTTCCTATTCCCGGGGAGAACAGAGCGATCAGTCTGATATTGATTTTGTCGCCATCGTCCACGGAGACCGTCTGTCTCTTCAGAAAAAGCTTTATTCCGTGTGGGATCGTTCCTCTGATATCGGTTCCGCCTATGACGTCGTTATCTCTCCCTCGGTTATCCCTTATGACGAATTTATGGCATACCGCCACCGGCTTCCCTACTATCAGAATATTTTGAAGGAGGGCCGCCGGGTTGGATGAACTTGTACGATACAGACTGGTCTCAGCGGCGGACAGGCTGAAATCTTCTTCCATTCTGTATCAGAATGGACAGTGGAAAGATTCCATCAGCAGGTCCTACTATGCTATTTTTACCTCCGTCAGAGCTCTTCTTGCCACCGTTCCCATAGACTTTGCAAAACACGCCGGCGTCATACAGTATTTCCACAGGGAGTATATCAAAACAGGGAAAATCGATGTCCGGTACGGAAAGATCCTCGATACTGCTTTCCAAATCAGAAATAACTGTGATTACAATGATTTTTATATTGTTTCCTCAGACGATGCCAAAGAACAGCTGGAAAGAGCGGAAGACTTTCTGAATATGATAACCCATTTTCTGGAAACTGCAACATAATACTCCGCTCTTCGTCCTGCGCATCCCCGACGAGGAATACGACACCGCCGAGGCCATCGTGAAGAAGCATACCAAGGTGAGCTGAACCCTGGTTCCCTCGGATTTCTGCGTTACCAGAGCGCGAAAGCGCTCTTTTTTTGTTTGTCCCGGTATATTTCCCCGACGCCCCGAACCACCCGTCGCCTTAGTATAATACCGCCAAACAGCACAGAAACCGTTTTTGTATGAACATCAACCGGCCCGCAGCAGTCCGGCATATCCGGGTCGGATGAATAGATCAATATACGATTTTTCCGCCTGTATCGATAATATACCAGGCCCCGTCTTCCTTGACGGCGGCATATCCTTTGCTGAAAGCAGTGGCATCTTCATACGCAGCCGGAATGACCATCCGGAAAGAACGATCCATATAACCGTAATACCCCATCTGTTTCACACGCAGAAGTCCGTCGCTGAAGGAAGAGTCTATGGCGTCAAACACCACCGGCAGCACCATTTTCCCGGTGCTCCGGTCATATACGCCGTAATGTCTTTCCGATCCATCCGCGCCGTCTTTTTTGCACAGATAATACCAGTCTCCCTCAATATGACCGATACTGTACCATTCCCGCTGCAATACAGGGTTCAGATCCTCATCCAGCATTCCTCCATCGTTCTCAAAGGTATCATAATATGTATATCCTCTTTCAGTAGAATAGGCATATTTTGTGCCGAAGGCGTACAGTACAGCGCCGCCGTTCAGGTCGATCAGGTATGCTTTATCATTCTTGCTGACAATAGCTGTCTTTTCACTGATGTCCGAAATACCGTCCCACGTGCAGGGGATGACCTGGTTTCCGTTGCCGTCTGTCAGACCCCAGTGTCCATTCCGTTTCACCGCAAACAGCGCTCTCTTTCGATCCATCGAATGGATACTGTGCAGACTGTCATATTTAAGCGGAACGGTTTCCCTGCCGCTTTTGTCGATCAGACCATACAGGCCCTTGTCCGCATTACCGTATTCGTTCAGTGTCCCTTTGAACACGACCAGACGGCCATCTGTCCCCGAGGTCACATAATCATATCCGCTCACGTCGATTTGTTTTCCATCAGCCACATCCATGACCGTAAAGGTGCCGTCATGACGTTCCAAACGGTATATGGTCCCATCAAGCTCTGCCAGATCTTCATATTCCATGGGCAGTACATAATTGCCCTGCGCATCGATCAGCCCATAGTTTCCTTTATTCCGATGGGTTGTGCTGTCGGTTGCCGGGCTGCCCCAATTGCTGATTTCTCCCCGATAAACACCGGCATATCCGGCATCGCCGACCCAGGTGGTATAATTCCAGTTGTCTGTCAGGTATTCCCCTTGCGGGCTGACAAATCCCGAAATGCCTTTTTTTATAAACCTGAACCAGCCCCATTCTGTGTCGTATACATTTTTGGCAGAACGGAAAACGCTCTCATAGCCTTCTGACGCCAGTGTTTCCTGCGGTGTCTGCAGCTGTTTGACCAAGGCGGCAGTCAGGGTTTCATAGTCAACACTTTTCCAGTTCGCGGAATACCCGTTGCTTTTTAACACGCTGAAAATCGTTGTTGCTTTCGACCCTCTGTAGACAGATACACTATAATGATCTATCGCAGGGAGGATCCACCAGGTGTCCGGACCGTTTTCCGCAAAAACACCGCACCACAGCACGTCGGATATGTATACGGCGCCCGTTCCGGCCAAGAAGAATTCTTCCGGCAGCGCCGAGGAAACGTCCCGCAGGCATACCGCCGCGAATTCCGCCATTTTTCCCTGACTGGCAGTGATATCATCATAATTGGGCAAACCGGACAATTCTGTCAGGTTATACAATTCCATACTGACATCCCAGCCAGCGTCTGTTATTGTGGCTGTAGCCCCAAGTGCTGTCTGAAAGCACAAAACCATGATCAAAGCCAACAGCATGCCAACCGTTCTTTTCATAGTATTTACCGCCCTTTTCAGTCCGTGCCGCACAGTTAACGCCCGGTTTAAACCACGTTCACTGCCTTCATCGGGCCTGAATTCCCGGATCACATAACTATGCCTCTGGCGACCGGCCGGCAGCCAGCAATGGCGTGACTTCCAGATCCCGGTAAATCTGTTCCTGCTTCTTCA
>CADAQF010000048.1 GCA_902790015.1 uncultured Eubacteriales bacterium
GTGGTAGCGCAGCTTGCTGATGTTGAAATCGTCCCCGATCCCGCAGCCGAAGGCGGTGATCATGTTCTTGATCTCCTGGTTCATCAGCATCTTGTCCATGCGGGTCTTTTCGACGTTCAGGATCTTGCCGCGCAGGGGCAGTATGGCCTGGAAATGCCGGTCGCGGCCCGATTTGGCGGAGCCGCCGGCGGAGTCTCCCTCCACCATGAAAATCTCGCACTTGGCCGGGTCGCGCTCGGTGCAGTCGGCCAGCTTGCCCGGCATGGAGCCGGATTCAAGCACGCTCTTGCGCCGGGTGAGCTCGCGGGCCTTCCTGGCCGCCTCGCGGGCGCGCGCCGCGCCCAGGCACCTTTCCAGGATGATCTTGGATACGGCGGGGTTTTCCTCCATGAAGGTGGTCAGGTGCTCGGTGACAAAGCCGTCCACGATGCCGCGCACCTCGCTGTTGCCCAGCTTGGACTTGGTCTGCCCCTCGAACTGGGGCTCCGGCAGCTTCACCGACACGATGGCCGCCAGGGATTCCTTGACGTCGTCGGATTTCAGGTTGGCGTCGTTTTCCTTCAGTATCTTGTAGCGCCGGCCGTAATCGTTCACCGCGCGGGTCAGCGCCTGGATGAAGCCGGTCAGGTGCGTGCCGCCCTCGGGGGTGTGGATGTTGTTGGCGAAGGAGAAAATGCTGTCGGTGTAGCTGTCGTTGTACTGCAGCGCCACCTCCACCATCACCATGTCCTTGACGCCCTCGACGTAGATGGGCTCGGGGAACAGGACTTCCTTGTTCTTGTTTAAGTATTTGACGAATTCCCGCAGGCCGCCCTCGTAGTGGAACACGTTTTCCTGCTCCATCCCCTCCCTCTCGTCCCGGAAGGTGATGCGGACGCCCTTGTTGAGGAAGGCCATCTCGCGCAGGCGCGTCTTGAGGGTGGCATAGTCAAAGTCGATCCCCGGATCAAACACGCCCTGCGGGTTTTCGTCGGAGCGGATGTCCGGCCAGAAGCGGATGTAGGTGCCCGTATCCCCGGCGTCCCCAATCACGCGCAGGTCGTAGTCGATCTTGCCGCGGGTGTATTCCTGTTCGTAGGCCCTGCCGCCGGTGTGAACCTCTACCCTGAGCCGCTGGGACAGGGCGTTTACCACGCTGGCGCCCACGCCGTGCAGCCCGCCAGACACCTTGTATCCCGAGCCGCCGAACTTGCCGCCGGCGTGCAGCACCGTCAGACATACCTCGACCGCCGGGCGATGGAGCTTGGGGTGCTCGTCCACCGGGAAGCCGCGGCCGTTGTCGCGGACGGACACCGAGGAATCCTTGTGAATGGTGACCTGTATATGGCTGCAGAAGCCGGCCAGGGCTTCGTCGATGGCGTTGTCCACGATCTCGTATACCAGGTGGTGCAGGCCCCGCACGTCGGTGGAGCCTATGTACATGCCGGGCCTTTTGCGCACGGCCTCCAGCCCCTCCAGCACCTGGATCTGGGACGCGTCGTATGTTTCGCCGGTAACGGCGGTATTGATAACCTGATCTTCCTGCGGCATGAATAGTCCTCCGTAATCGAAGCTGAGACGGCGTAAAACCGTACAAATGATTATACCACAAATACCGCGCGAAAAAAAGCTTTTTCTGCATTTTCCATCATATTCATTACAGGAAATCCTGCTTGGTTTTGGTTTGACATTATAGCTGAATTTCGATATAATACCTTTTAACCGTTGAATCCCTTTTGAAACGGAAAATCAACAATAGGAGGCATCCTGACACATGAAGAAGCTGATTTCCCTGCTGCTGGCCATGTCGCTGGCCCTCGTGCCTGTTCTGAGCCTGGCTGAAGAAGCCGCCCAAGAACCGGCTGAGGAAATCACTGCGGAACTGACCGGCGAAGCCGGCAAGTACATCTACAAGGATTCCGTGTCCACCCTGGCCACGAACTGGAATCCCCACACCTATCAGACCACCGACGACGGCTATCCGGCAGATTTCCTGCGCGTTGGCCTGTACAACTTTATCTTTAATGACGCCCTTCACCCCATTGAGGGCAAGGAACCCTTTGCCGGCTACGTGATCGTGCCCGAAATGGCCGCTTCCGACCCGGTGGACGTGACCGAGCAGGTCCGTGCGGAGCATCCCGAGTTCAACATCCCCGCCTCCGCCACCAAGGGCTACGCCTACACCATCGATCTGAACCCCAACGCGGTCTGGGAAGACGGCACCCCCATCAACGCGGATACCTATGTGTATTCCATGCAGCGCCTGCTTGATCCCAAGCTCAAGAACTACCGCGCGTCCGATTACTATGACGGCGATCTGCAGATTGCCGGCGCCAAGGAATACGCCAACCAGGGCGACGTCGCCTTTGACGGCGCCATGGGCAAGACCGTGGACGAGTATCTGGAGCAGGGCGGCAAGCTCGAAGACCTGTACATCGACATCAGCGGCTTCTGGAACATCCAGACCGAGGACGGCAAGGGCTTTGCCTCCATTATGGACGAGACCCTGATCCGCGACCCCGGCGTGGCCGAGGGCGAGGACGAGGCCTATGTCTCCGGCAAGTACCTGTATGAGACCTACCTGCAGAACGGCGCCCCCTATGCCGGCTATCAGGCCGATTACATGGGCACCGTGACCAAGTTTGAGGACGGCATGGACTTTGCCCGCGTCGGCCTGTACAAGACCGGCGACTACCAGATCACGCTGGTGCTGGCCCGTTCCCTGACCGGCTTCAACCTCTTCTACAGCCTGGCCAGCAACTGGATCGTCAAGGAAGACCTGTACGAGGCCAACCTCAAGCCCACCGGCGACACCTTTACCTCCACCTACAACACCTCCGTGGAGACCACCTCTTCCTACGGCCCCTATAAGCTCGTCAACTACGAAGCGGACAAAAACATGCACTTCGCCCGCAACGAGAAATGGTACGGCTATCAGGACGGCAAGCACGTCTATGTCGATCCCGAGGACGGCGAAACCTATCCCTTCTACATGACCGACGAGATCGACACCCAGGTCGTGCAGGAGGCCGCTACCCGCAAGCTCATGTTCCTCAAGGGCCTGCTGATGGGCTACGGCCTGCAGGCGGAGGACTTCGCTTCCTACCGCAACAGCGATTTCGTGTACTTCACCCCCTCTGAGACCATCTTCTTCCTGATCCTCAACGGCTACAAGGAAGTGCTCGACCAGCGCGAGGCCGCCGACGATTTCGACCAGACCAAGCTGGACCTGCAGACCATGACCGTCCTCAACTTCCGCAAGGCCGTCGCTCTGACCTACGACAAGGAAGACTTTGCCGCTACCGTGTCTCCCGCCCGTTCCGGCGGCTACGGCATCATCGGCACCGCCTACCTGTATGACCCGGAGACCGGTTCCCGCTACCGCGACACCGACCAGGCCAAGAAGGCTCTGTGCACCGCTTACAGCGTGAACGTGGACGATTTCGCCTCCCTGGACGAGGCCGCCGCTTCCATCACCGGCTATGATCCGGTCGCCGCCAAGGAATTCTACCGCGCCGCGTTCAAGGACGCCCTGGAAGCCGGCTACATCACCGACGCTGACAGCGACGGCATCAGCGACCAGGTCGTGACCATCGAATACGCCATTTCCTCCCCCTCCTCCTTCATGGACCGCACCCTGGCCTATCTGAACGAGAAGATGGCGGAAGTGACCAAGGACACCCCGTTTGACGGCAAGGTGAACTTTGTGCAGTCCGCCCCCTACGGCAACGACTGGTCCAACAAGATCCGCGCCGGCCTGAGCGACACCGTGCTGGGCGGCTGGAGCGGCTCCGCGCTCAATCCCTTCTCCCTGTCCGACCTGTATGTCAACCCCTCCCGCGCCTATGACGCCAAGTGGTTCGACGGCACCAAGGTCGACCTGACCATCAACATCAACGGCGAAGATCTGACCACTTCCCTGTACAACTGGTCCGATGCCCTGAACGGCAAGACCATCACCATCGGCGAGAAGGAATACAACTTCGGCGCCGATCAGGCGGACGTCGAAACCCGTCTGGACATCCTGGCCGCCATCGAAGTGACCGTGCTGGGTACCTACGACTATCTGCCCATGCTGCAGGACGCCAGCGCTTCCCTGCTGAGCCAGCAGATCTACCACGTGGTGGATGAATACAACCCCGTCATGGGCCGCGGCGGCATCGTGTATGACAAGTACAACTACGACGAGGCCGAATGGAAGACGTTTGTTGATTCCCAGCCCGACGGCACCCTGAGCTACTGATCTTTAAGAACCCTTTTCCCGCCCCGCGGCTTCTCCCTGTGGGAATCGCGGGGCGGGAAGCCCTGTTTCTTGCCAGGGGCACTGCCTCTGGCAAGTTATTGTTCTCTGCGGCAAACCACCCGGCCATTTAAAAGCCGGCCCCGGAAGAATAAAGTCCTGTCCGCGCGGCGCGGAACAACCGGTCAGACGCTTTCTGGCACGACGAGAGGAATGGTAGACCGATGCTCAAATACACCCTGCAAAGAATCCTGCTGATGCTGATGACGCTGCTCATCATCACATGCATGTGCTTTGTACTTGTGCGGATGCTCCCGCCTGTACAATTGCCCGCAGAAGACCCGCACACCAAGGTCATCCTCGCCCGCCGGGAAGCTATGGGCTACAACAAGCCCTACCTGGTGCAGTTCGGCATTTTCCTGAGGGATATCATCACGCGCTGGGACTGGGGTGTTTCGGACAAGCTCTATTTCGGCCAGGACGTGGCAGCCATCTTTATGGACAAGCTGCCCGCCACCATGATCGTGAACATCTACTCGATCATCCTGAGCATCCCTATCGGCATCGGCCTGGGCATCTGGGCGGCGCTCAAGAAAAACACCTGGATCGATCATACCATCTCTACCCTGACCATGGTGGTCATTTCGGTTCCTTCCTTCGTGTACGCCTTTTTGATCCAGTATTTTCTCAGCTACAAGCTCTCTGTTTTTCCGTTCCTGATGAACTCAGGACGCAATTATCTGGACTGGAGCATGTTTGTCAGCATGCTGCCGCCTGTATTGTCGCTGTCCTTCGGCGTGATCGCCGGCTTTACCCGCACCACCCGCGCCGAACTGACCGAGGTGCTTACAAGCGAGTTCATGCTGCTGGCCCGCACGAAGGGCCTGACCAAGGCGCAGGCTACCGTCCGCCACGCGCTGAAAAACTGCATGGTGGTCGTGCTGCCCATGATATTCGGCGAATTCATCGGCATCATGTCCGGTTCGCTGATCATTGAATCGATTTTTGCCGTGCCCGGCGTAGGAAGCCTGTATCTGAACTCCATCAACGGGCGCGATTACAATATGTTCATGCTTTTGACGGTGTTCTACACCGCCGTCGGCCTTGCCGCGGGCATCGTGGTGGACATCAGCTACGGCCTGATCGACCCCCGCATCCGCATGGGCTCCAAGAAATAATCCTGACGGAAGGAGAAAGATACGATGGAACAGCCCTTCGAGCACATTCCGCAGGAAAAATTCGCTTTTGTCCAGAAGGATGAGCACCTGCACGATCAGAAGCTTGAAACCAAATCCCGCGGCTATTTTTCCGACGCCATGATCCGCTTCAAGAAAAACGAATCGTCGGTGGTGGCGGCCTATATCCTGCTATTCCTGGCTATTTTCGCGATCGTTTCCCCTATTGTTTCCCCCTACAGCGTGCGCGAGATGGACAAGCGCTATGTCAACGCCCCGCCCTACGTGGAGGCGCTGGCCCAAAGGGGATGGGGCATGTTCAGCGGCGCCGTCACGCACGACAGCCAGAACGAGAACTCCATGGACTACTGGCGCGGCATCGCGCAGGAGACCGGCCACGACCCGCTGCTGGGCATCCTCAGCAAGCAGGTCAAGACCGTCAAGAGCCGCGGCAAGACCGTGGAAAACGCCACCTACAGGATCCGCACGAACAAATATTTCGAAATCGGCCTGGTCTACATGGTATTCTCCTTCGAGGACTTCGAAAAGATCCAGGCCTGGCAGGACGAGCACGGCCTGCAGGTCATTTACCCCTATGTGGATCCCAAGGACATCCAGGGCATCGCCAACAACCCCAACATCTGGTATCAGGTCAAGGACAATAAGGGCACCGCTGTCAAGGACGCGGACGGGAATTTCATTCCCGCCTACTCCACCGCCAGCGCTTCAGAGGGCGCGCCCTATCATTCCCTGCGCGTCAAAGGCGACGACGGCAGCTATATCTACAGCGCCCGAAAATCCGGCGCCGTGCAGTGCCGGGTCGAATACTACAACTACTATCAGTACGTAAACGGCCACGCGCCGCAGTATTATTTCGGCACCAACGAAAAGGGGCAGGATCTCTTCTGCGCCATCGGCATGGGCGCGCGCTTCTCGCTGATTTTCGCTATCCTGGTATCCGTTATCCGCTTTGTGATGGGTACCGTCTACGGCGCGATCGAGGGCTATTACGGCGGCGCTACGGACATGATCATGGAGCGCATCTCCGACATCCTCTCCGGCATACCCTTTATCGTGGCGACCACGCTGTTCCAGCTCCATCTGGCACAGAAGGTCGGCACCGTGCCTTCCTTCCTGTTCGCCTATATCGCCACCGGATGGATCGGCATGGCGGCGCTGGTGCGCAAGCAGTTTTACCGCTTTAAGGGCCAGGAATACGTGCTGGCCTCCCGTACGCTTGGCGCCGGTGACTGGCGGCTCATGTTCCGCCACATCTTCCCCAACTCCCTGGGCACCATCATCACCTCCTGCGCCATGATGATCCCCGGCGTCATCGGCTCCGAAACGCAATTGACCTATCTGGGCATCGTAAACCTGTCCGACCTGATGGGCACGAGCATAGGCGAGCTGATGAGCCTGGGCCAGCGCAGCATGACCACCTCCCCGCACGCCATGTTCTGGCCGGCGCTGTTTTTCTCACTGCTGATGATTTCCTTCAACCTCTTCGGCAATGGTCTGCGCGACGCCTTTAACCCCACCACGAGAGGAGAAGACTGAGAATGGAAACCAAACTGCAGGTCAGAAACCTGACGATATCCTTCCGTACCTCCAACGGCAAGGTGCAGGCGGTGCGCGGCATAGACTTTGATCTGATGAAGGGCGAGACGCTGGCCATCGTCGGCGAATCCGGTTCCGGCAAATCCGTCACCTCCAAGGCGATTTTGGGCATTCTGGCCGCCAACGCCCTGGTGGAAAACGGCGAGATCATATACGACGGGAAGGATCTGCTCAAGATCTCCGAGGACGACTTTCACCGCATCCGCGGCGATAAGATCGCCATGATCTTCCAGGACCCCATGAGCAGCCTCAACCCCATCGTCAAGATAGGCCGCCAGCTCACCGAGGCTATGATCCTCAAGGGCAAGGTGCGGCAAAAAGAGAGCCGGATCTCCTTCAACTCCTATTTAAAGCTCCTGCGCCAGGCCATGACGCAGGCCCAGAACGATCCCGGAAAAACCGCCGGCATCGAGGAAAAATGCAAAGCCTTCGACAAATTTGAATATAAGCACCTGGCCCTGGAGGCAGCCTACAACAAGGCCCACGATGCCGCTCAGGAGGCGAAAAGCCTGATCGGCGTGCTGGTTTTCGAGCTGGAAAAGGACGCCGCCAAGGATTTGAACTACCGCGTGAGCCGCATCGGCCGGCTGGCCCGGCAGTCCGTACAGGACTACGTTGTAAGCAGCCGCGCGGACCAATTGGAGACGCTCGTCAAAAAGCTCTCTCCCGATATGCGGAAAGGCAAAGCCGCAGCAGACCATTACGCGGAGCTGCGCGACACGCTTCAAAAACTGGGCGATATTCTGACCGAAGCGCTTCAGAAAGACACGCCCGACTTTTTTACCATGGGCTACTACCTGACCTTTTCCGGCCAGCCCCTTCCCTCCGGGCCCGTCAAAGAGCTTAACGCCGAGCTGCGCGCCTATATGGACGATCACTTCATGCGGGACTTTATCGGGGACGCCGAACAGGGCATCCGCTGGTCCGCCGCACAGTCCTGCGAGAAGAAGGAAGCCTGCATCCGGGCGCTGAAGGCCGGAAGGAAGGTATTCGAACAGCCCACGCTGGACAAAGCCTCCTGCGAGCAGGAGCAAAAACGCCTGGCCCAGGCCGTGCAGGAGTCCATCGATCCGCTGGAATTCGTGAAGGATTCCCTGGCCTACACCTTTCCTTCCGCCCTGTCTTCGGAAATCAGCCACTATTTTTCCGCCATCCGCAAAAACCAAAAAGAAGAACAGCGCTTCGCCCGGCAGACTGCCCGGCATGACCGCCTGACCGCCCGGGGAAAAAACGCTGACTGGTCCGTTGCGCCCAAGTCCCTGACTGACCTGGAGAGCGTGCGTCAGTCCATCCTGCATCTGATCGACCAGTTGGCCGAACACTATCAGGTCCGTCTCAATGAAAGCAGCCGGCGGAACTACGCCGCCGAGACCGTCGCCGCTATCGACCACCTCAAGGAGTGCGCCTCCGGCGTGGTCAACAAGGTAACCAAATCCATGGCCAAGGAAAAGGCCATCAAGCTAATGGAGGAGGTCGGCATCCCCGAGCCTCACAAGCGCTACAACCAGTATCCCTTCGAGTTTTCCGGCGGCATGCGCCAGCGCATCGTGATCGCCATCGCCCTGGCCGCCAACCCCGACATCCTGATCTGCGACGAGCCTACCACCGCCCTGGACGTGACCATTCAGGCGCAGATACTGGAACTGATCAACAAGCTCAAGGAAGAGCGCCATCTTTCCGTTATATTCATCACCCACGACCTGGGCGTCGTGGCCAACATGGCAGACCGCATCGCGGTCATGTACGCCGGGAAAATCGTGGAATACGGCACGGCGGAGGACGTATTCTACCATTCCGCCCATCCGTATACCTGGGCGCTGCTCTCCTCCATGCCCGACCTGGACACCAACGAGAAACTGGACGCCATCCCCGGCACTCCGCCCAACATGATCTACCCGCCCCAGGGAGACGCCTTCGCTCCCCGCAACAAGTACGCCATGCAGATCGATTTTGAACAGCAGCCGCCCATGTTCAAAATCTCCGATACGCATTACGCGGCCACCTGGCTGCTGCATCCCGACGCTCCCAAAGTGCAGCCGCCCCGTGTCGTGACCGAGCGTATCGCCAGAATGAACGCAAAGAGGGAGAGCAGACATGCAGAATAATCAGGATACGCTTTTGCAGGTGCAGCACCTGTGCCAGTATTTCAAGACCGGCGGCAGCGAATTCAAGGCCGTGGATGACGTCAGCTTTGACATCAGGCGCGGCGAGGTCTTTGGCCTGGTCGGTGAATCCGGCTGCGGCAAAACCACCACCGGCCGCTCCATCATCAAGCTGTACGACATTACTTCGGGCAATATCATTTTCAAAGGCATCCGCATCGGCGCCGGCACCCGCTCCTACGATAACCGGATCAGGGAGGCCAAAGCGGATTATAACGCGAGGATCGCCAACGCGTCAGGCGAAGAAAAAGCCCGGCTGCAGAAGGAACTGAACGGCATCATCGCGCAGCAGCGGGAGGAAATCCGCAAAGCCCGCTACGATCAGGATAACTGCGACAAGGAATACGCCGAGGAACGGACGGCGCTTGTGCGCGCCGAATATCAGCAGGCCCTTCAAAAGGCTGACAGCGCACAAAAGGCCGCCCTGCAGGCGAAATACCGCGCCGCTCTCCATAAGGCGAAAAAAACCAGGCTGGTCACCCAGATCCAGATGATCTTCCAGGACCCCATCGCTTCCCTGGATCCCCGCATGACCGTGCGCGAGATCATCGCCGAGGGCCTGCGCATCCAGGGCGAAAAGGACGAACAGGTAATCGACGAGAAGGTTTATCATGTGCTGGAAATGGTCGGTCTGGTGCGGGAGCACGCGGGCCGCTATCCTCATGAGTTTTCGGGCGGCCAGCGCCAGCGCATCGGCATCGCCCGCGCGGTCGTCATGAACCCGGAGCTGATCATCGCCGACGAGCCCGTATCCGCCCTGGACGTTTCCATTCAGGCCCAGGTCATCAACCTGCTCAACGAGCTGAGGGAAAAGCTTGGACTGACCATCCTTTTCATTGCGCACGATCTGTCCGTTGTCAAATATTTTTCCGACCGCATCGGCGTCATGTATTACGGCAAGATGGTGGAGCTGGCCTCCTCGGACGAACTGTTCGCCCATCCGCTGCACCCCTATACCGTAAGCCTCCTTTCCGCCATCCCCCTGCCCGACCCGGCGTTTGAAAAGCAGCGCCGCCGCATCCGCTACGATCCCCTGGCAGCGCACGATTATTCCCAGGATCCTCCCACCCTGCGCGAGGTGTCGCCAGGTCATTTCGTCAGCTGCAACAACGACGAATTCAAGCGTTACCGCAGCCAGCTGGGCCAGGTATGAAAAACACCGATCAAAAGGACCGCCGCCGGCGCTCCCCGGTCAGGGGCTTTCTGATATGCCTGCTTGCAGGCGGCATCGTCATGGCCCTCGTTGCCCGCGGCCGCTTTCTGTCTTCCGCCTACCCGGGCGAAAGCGGCCGTTTGGCCGCCTGCCTGAGCGACGGCGCCTTTGTGGCCGGCGTATTCATGACGGGTATAGGCCTGCTTCTGTGGATCAGCACCACCGGCTTTTTTGATATCATGCGCTACGGCATCCACGGCCTGTGGAATCATCTGCTGCCCATGCTGCGGCAGGAAAAACGGGAAAGCTATTACGAATTCCGCCAGTCCCGTTCAAAAGAACGCGCCGTCATCCCCTGCCCGCTTTTATTCTGCGGCGTCCTCTTTCTGCTGACCTCCGCCGTTTTCTACGGCCTCTGCCAGCCTGTCTGATCTGTCCGACCCGGTTCCGTCCATACCGTAAGCTGTGCATTTCTGTGTCTTTTTTGTATATTTTGGGAATATCTTTCCCTGAGCATTGCAATGTTCGCCCGTTTCCTGTATAATGTATCTGAAAATCAGGTGATGGGAGGCATCTCATGTACAAACTGCTTCTGGTTGGGGATTCCGCCTCGGAAAGCCAGGATCCGTTATCATCTCTTTTCACCCGGGAGGAAAACTTCGGCCCCGTGCTCTTCGCGCGCGGCGCGGATGAAGCCGCCGCCCTGCTTTCGGCACAGCGCTTCGACGCCGTGGGCGTGCTGCCCGCAGCGGGCCTTAAATCCGCCGTGGAAGCCTGTCTGCGCGCCGCTTCTTCCCCCCTGCCTCTTTTTGCGTGGGACCGGTCTGACATAGCCCAGGTGCGGGATGTGCGCCACCTGCTCAACCGCCTGCACGCCGATTATTACGATCAGCCCCTTCCCCAGTCGGAAATGGTGGGCATCGTCGCCGGCGACCTCGTCCGCAACCTGCTCAACGGTTCCCTTAAGGACCCGCAGACGGCCCCACGGTGGCTGCGCATGCTGCGCTCCCCCATTGACCCGGACGTTCCCTGCCGCCTGTACGACCTGTCCATGCCCCAGGGCGAACAATATCTGGGCGGCCGCTGGCACTACGGCGAAAACCGGCTGGAAAGCGCCCTGTGCCGCAGCTTCTTCCACCAGGGGGACCCGGCCTGCGCCTACCATCTCGCCTTTCTGGATCATACCACCGCCCGCATGCTCGCCATTCCCCTCTGCGGCCCGGTGGACAGCTTTGACCACACGGACAAATCAGTCCTTCACGTCATCGAAGACGTTAAAACCTATCTGGATCTGGATATCCTGGTCACCGGGGCCCGGACGCTGCCCAACCTGATCAGCGCCGCGCTCCCCGCCCGTGACCCGCATTAAGGAGGAATCGCTATGGGCATTTTCAGCAACATCATCCGCGGCCAGCTGGTCGACGTCATTGAATGGAAGGATCCTTCCCAGAACATCATGGTCTACCGCTACGACTGCGGCGGCAAAGAGATCATGATGGGCGCCCAGCTGACCGTGCGCGAAAGCCAGGTCGCCGTCATGGTCAACGAAGGCCAGCTGGCCGATGTTTTCGGCCCCGGCCGGTACGAGCTGCAGACGCAGAACATGCCGATCCTGACCGCCCTCAAAGCCTGGAAATACGGCTTCAACTCTCCCTTCAAGGCGGAGGTCTATTTCATCAACACCCGCCAGTTCATCGACCAGAAGTGGGGCACCTCCAATCCCGTCATGATGCGGGACGCCGAATTCGGCATCGTCCGCCTGCTGGCCCACGGCATCTATTCCTTCGCCGTCAGCGATCCCAAGGTCTTCCTCAAGGAAGTCTTCGGCACCAACGGCCTGTACACCACCGATTATGTGACCGGCCAGATCAAGCGCACCATCGTCTCCGGCCTGTCCGATGCCATCGCCCAGAGCAAGATCCCCGCGCTGGACCTCGCCGCCAACTACGATGAACTGAGCACCTACGCCCTGGCCACCCTTTCTCCGCGCATCAGCGCCCTGGGCCTGAAGCTCACCAGCTTCGTCATTGAAAACATCACCGTGCCCGAAGAGGTCGAAAAGGCCATGGACCAGCGCACCAGCATGGGCGTGGTGGGCGATATCGGCAAGTACACCCAGTTCCAGGCCGCCGCCGCCATGCGGGACGCCGCCAACAACCAGAACGGTGCCGCCGGCATGGGCGCTGGCTTCGGCGCCGCCGCCATGATGAGTCAGGTGATGAACGCCTCCATGAACGGCCAGCAGCCCGCCGCGGCCCAGCCTGCCGCCGCCCAGCCCGCCGCCGCAGCTTCCTATTGCTCCGCCTGCGGCCAGCCCCTCTCCCCCGGCGCCCGGTTCTGCCCCCAGTGCGGCGCCCAGCAGGGCTCTTCCGCTCCCGTCTGCCCCCAGTGCGGGGCCGAGCTCGCCCCCGGCGCCAAATTCTGCACCCGCTGCGGCGCCAAGCTGTAAGCCCTAAGAAACGCGCTGATCAAAAACGCTGATCATGTTAAGCCGATAAAGGCCCTGCGTCCCCCGGCCCGATCAGTGCCGCAACCGATAAACCCGCAGCCATGCCCATGAAGCGTTTTCATGAAGCGTGACTGCGGGTTTTCCGTCTTCCCCCCGGAGTTATTCCCGGCCGTTCTGATTTTTCAGAAATCCCGAATCTGTCCCCGTCCGGAGAGCGCCCCGGCCAAATCCTCAGCATACCTGACAGCAGCGTCAGTACCCGGTGCTGCCCTCGTTCAAAAGTGTGATGGATATGCTGATCGGTTGCTCGCAGACCATTCACATGGAAGCCCAAAGGGACCAAAGCCCCACCTGGCTTTTGGCAATGATATCATTCAGTACGATGCTGCCATACAGACATATATCCTTTCTGATCGCTCCCCATTTTGCAACATTTTGTTTGACAGACTTGCTGCAATACATATGACGAATTTGCGCTGATTTGTTTGACAGATGCGGCTGCGCCTTTGCCGCTGTCAGGAAACGGTTGTACCACATATCCTCCTGATTGAATTTCAGTGACATTTTGTCATGTGTAGTTGGAATGTCACCAATAATGTCACTGATCCTATGCGGTGAGTGCCCTTAAATTCCTTTTATGATATATTGACAGCATTCCTTTTTGGGAATAAAATGTCTGTGTGAGGTGGTACTGTGTTCGATATTGAGTTTTATACTTTACCTGATGGGCGAAAACCCGTGGAAGAATTTCTTGACAGTTTACCCGCAAAGATGCGGATCAAAGCTATCGACAGTCTTGATCTGTTGGAGGAATACGGAAATCAGCTTCACCTACCATATTCAAAGGCGCTGTCAGATGGTATCTTTGAGTTAAGAATCAAATTTTCCAGTGATATCTCAAGAATCTTCTACTTCTTCTATGTCGGCAGCAAAATCGTAGTCACAAACGGCTTCATTAAGAAAACACAGAAGACGCCGCAGACTGAACTCGCAAAAGCACGGAAATACAAGCGGGATTATGAAAGGAGACATTTTCATGAGTGATCTTCAGAGATATAAGAACAAGCAGCTGCAAAATGCTGAATTCCGGGCTGAATACGAGCGTACCCGTCCCGGGTTTGAAATTATGCATGCACTTGTTGATGCCCGGATCAGACAGAATCTGACGCAAAAAGAACTGGCCGAAAAATCCGGTGTGCGTCAATCCAATATCAGCAGAATCGAGAACGGAACCTGCAGCCCCACCATCGCGACCCTGGAAGCTCTTGCCAAAGGTATGGGAAAAAAGCTCGTTGTATCTTTTGAATGATGCAAGGGCTCTGTGAAACCTTTTCTGTAAATAGAGGCTTTCCGTGATAAAACCAAGATCGATGGGGGCTGAACGGCAGATTCTGCTGTTCAGCCTCTTGCCATT
>CADAQF010000049.1 GCA_902790015.1 uncultured Eubacteriales bacterium
CTGATCACCCCCATCGCCATCGAGCAGGGCCTGCGCTTCGCTATCCGCGAAGGCGGCCACACCGTCGGCGCTGGCGCCGTGACCAAGACCGCTGAATAAGCCTTAACGGTTTAATGAAGCATGCCCTGCCGTCCTGGACGGCAGGGCAATATTTTTGGGCTTACGCCCATGGGAAGGGGACTGTCAGCCAGGGCCTGCCGGCCCGTTCGCAACTGAAAACAGGCCACCGGCCTGTTTTCCGGGCGTTGCTCACCCCATCCCAACCGTTCCAGGGCCTGCCGGCCCGTTCGTCGGTGAAAACGATCCACCGGATCGTTTTCCGTGCCCTCCTCACCCCCTCGTTCATCTTCACTCACTTCGTCCGCTTCAAACCGCCCTTCGGGTGCCTGCGGCATCCGGCGGATGAACCGCCGGACTTTCTTTGAATCGGACTCCGTTCGTTCACCGGGGCCGTGGGATATTGCCCTACTGGCTGCGTACGATTCCAGGGCCTGCCGGCCCGTTCGTCGGTGAAAACGGTCCACCGGACCGTTTTCCGGGCCCTCCTCACCCCTGCGGGCGGCGGCGGCATCCGGCCCGGACTTTCTTTGAATCGGACTCCGTTCGTTCACGGGCTCCGCTGGGTACTCTCCTGAGGGTTTTTGGCCTTTGGCACTGTGCCTGTCGGCGCTTCCGTAATTCATGCGTAGGCCCAGTTTTTTTATAAAATAGGGTTGTTTTTTCTGTTTGGGTATGGTAAAATACTCGTGTTTGACGCACGAGGAGGTTTTTGAAAGATGATTGTTTTACAGATTCTGATGGCGCTCGTTTCCATCGTTCTGATCGCTTCCGTTATCATGCAGGACGGGGACAGCGACGGCATCGCCGCGCTGGGCGCCGGCTCTAACAACAGCGAGACTTTTTTGGGCAAGAATCAGACCAGCACCCTGCAGGGCAAGCTGGCGCTGGTCACCAAAATCGCCGCAGGCCTGTTCGTCGTGCTGGCGATCGTCATCATGATTATCAGCTGAGAAAAGCTGACGGGCAAAAGGGGCTGACGCGCGTTGTCAGCCCTTTTTTCATGACCCGGCGGAGGGCAGCAGATGTATTTTGAGAAGGATTATATCCTGCGTCTGATCGACATGATGGCGGACTTTTTCCGCGGGCTTATGGAAAAGGCGGACCGGGCGGACCGGGAGAAGGCGCTGGACGCCTTTTGCCGGGAGCGCTGCGGCATGCCGCTGGACGCGGCCCGGGCGATGGAGTACCGGACGCTGGAGGAACTTTTGAACGAGCACGCGCGCTTTTACCTGAGCGAAGCGCTGTATATGGACGCGCGTCTTTTGCCGGAGGGTGAAAAGAAAGACATATCCCTGCTGCTGGCCCTGCGGCTTTTGAGCAGGCTCAACCAGGACGACGCGCTGGCCGCCGCCCGGGCGGACAGGCTCAGGGAACTGACGCAGCTGACCAAAGACAGCCTTGCGGCTGAGGATTATGCGGCCTGCGCGGAGTTTTTTTTAAACGGCGGACGCTTTGCCGACATGGAGGACATGATCTTTCTGGCGGCGGAAACGGCGGAATACCCGGAGCGCTATATCAGGGCGGGCAGGGAAATGCTGCTTAACATCCTGACGCTGCCCGACGAGGCGCTGATTCTGGGCGGGCTGCCGCGCGAAGAAGCCAGGCAGTCCCTTGCGGATCTGAGCGCCATGGCGGAGGACGACAGATGATTGTACTCAACACCCAGCATATCACAAAGGCCTTCGGCGGCCGTCAGGTGCTGAAAGACGTATCGCTTACGCTTCAGACGAAGGACCGCATCGGCCTGGTGGGCGTCAACGGCTGCGGCAAGACTACGCTGCTGAAGGTGCTTTGCGGAGAGCTGAGCGCTGACGGGGGCGTGATATCCCTGAACCGGCAGCTGAAGGTCGGCTATCTGGCCCAGCAGAACAGGCCGGTGCCGGGCACCACGGTCTACCAGCTGCTGGACAGCGTGTTTGAGCCTGTGCGCGAAATGGAAAGGAAGCTGCGCGAGCTGGAGGGACAGATGGCCCTGACCGCCGACGAAACCGCCTTGAAGCGCCTGGGAGACAGCTATGCCCGGCTGAACGCCGCGTTTGAGGAGGCGGGCGGATACTCCTACCGGTCGAGCATCATGGGCGTATTCCGGGGCCTGGGATTTCCCGACGAGATGCTGGACCAGGACACGGCGGTCCTCTCCGGCGGAGAGCTGACGAGGCTTCATCTGGGGCGGCTGCTTTTGCAGCAGCCCGACATCCTTCTGCTGGACGAGCCCACCAACCACCTGGACCTGGCGGCGCTTGAGTGGCTGGAGGATTATCTGAACGGCTACCGCGGGAGCGTGCTGGTCGTGTCCCACGACCGGTATTTCATGGATCACGTCTGCACCGGCATCGTGGAGCTGGCCTTCGGCGTGACCGAACAGTATCCCGGAAACTATTCCCGCTATCTCGACCTGAGGGCCGAAAGGTGGCTCACGCGGGAGCGGGCCTATGATGCCCAGCAGCGGGAGATCGCCCGGCAGATGGAGATCATCCGCAAGCTGCGCGCCTTCAACCGGGAAAAGTCCATCAAGCGCGCCGAAAGCCGGGTCAAAATGCTGGACAAGATCGAAACCCTGGAAAGGCCCGAAGAGGAAAAGCAGATCTTCTTCCATTTCACCGCCGCGCGGCGCACCGGGGACGACGTGCTGCGCGTGAGGCACCTGAAAAAAGCCTTCGAGGGCAGGGAGGTCCTCAAGGACATCTCTTTTGACCTCTTCAGGGGCGACCGGGTGGCCCTGATCGGCCAGAACGGCATTGGAAAAACCACCCTCTTCCGCTGCCTGACCGGGGAGCTTCAGCCCGACAGCGGCGCGGTGATACAGGGCGCAAACCTGGACATCGGCTACTATGACCAGCACCAGAAGGGGCTGCACGACGAAAAGACCATTCTGGACGAGATCTGGGACGATTTTCCCCGGATGGATCAGACCGACGTGCGCGGCGCACTGGGGCAGTTCCTGTTTTCAGGCGAGGAGGTATTCCAGAAGATCGGGTTGCTTTCGGGCGGGGAAAAGGGCCGCGTGGCGCTGACCCGGCTGATGCTCCGCAGGGACAACCTGCTTTTGCTGGACGAGCCCACCAACCACCTGGACATGAACAGCCGGGAGGTGCTGGAGGAGGCGCTGGAAGGCTTCGAGGGGACGATCTTCGCCATCTCCCACGACCGCTATTTCATCAACCGCTTCGCCACCCGGGTGATGGAGCTGACCCCGGAGGGCATCCGGCTGTACGACGGCAATTACGACGCCTACCTGTATGAGAAGGAAAAGCTGAACGCGCCGCAGGACGAATTCGCCCAGTCCGGCATGACGAGGACGGAGTTCCGCAAGGAAAAGCGCCGGGAAAGCGACGGCCGCCAGCGCAAAAAGGCCCTCAAAGAGTCGGTGGCCCGGACGGAAAACGAAGCCGCGCAGGCCGAAAAGGCCGTGCGGGACTTTGAAGCCTTCCTCGCCTCCCCCGAAGCGTATCAGCATCCCGAGGACGCCCAGAAGAACGCCAGGGAATACCAGCGGCTCAGGGACGAGATGGAAAAGGCTTACGAAGCCTGGGAAGCGGCCATGCTGGAGGCGGAGGAAGACGGGACGGATGCGTGAAGCGCGTACCGGGCGCGGTTCAGGCCAACGCGGTCAGTAAATCAGGAAGATATATACGCTTTGCAAAGAAGCGGATGTTGCAGTGGCATATACCAATGAAGAGACGGCTTTCACTCTTGAATTTTCAAGGGATAACCGGAATATTCCGCCAAATGGCGGCAAGATAAATGGCGAGATAAATGGCAGACTATCTGAAGCAGAACTGTTGCTTTTGTCAGTGCTGAAGAAGTCGCCATCCATGACAAACACCGATCTCGCGGAAGCATCAGGCAAATCAGAAAGGACAGTATCCCGGCTGCCCGCGGCGTTGAAAAACAAGAAGCTGATACAGCGGATCGGTTCAAACAAAACAGGCTGTTGGAAAGTGTTATAGATAAAAGAAGCAATGAAGATCAAGCCCTCAGCGCTCCATATAAGCCTGGAGGAAGATTTGCAATAAAAGAAATCGACATTTCCGGCGCCTACCGTTTTGAAACCTTTACCTGAACCCGTGTCGGAAGCCTCGTTGTCATCCTCCTGGATGGAAGGATCCTGCTTTCCCATGAAACTGTAACAGGCTGGCGGCTGGCGCCCGGTGGCGGCATGGAAGAAGGCGAAACGCCGGAAATGTGCTGCGCGAGAGGAGCGGAAGAGGAAACGGAGTATATTGACCGGCCTCTGAAAAAGCTTTTGACGCTGTATGAGTATTATGAGGAATACCGGTATATCAGCCGCTATTTTATCTGCGAAGTCACCGGTCAGGTAACGATGAACCTGACTGACGCAAAAAAAGGCCTCAATGGCTTCCGCTGCAGGATGCGATCGGTCTGTTCTCCCATCATCAGGACTATGCGGAAATCAGCGAAAAACAGCGCGGTTCCTGTCTGCGGGAATATACCGCCTTACAGGAATACATGAAAGAAGCCCCTGTTTCCCCAAACGGGTTGAATGACGATGATACAGTCAGAAAGCAATATCAGCCTCCTGCGGGAGGCTTTTTGTTTTGACGGGTATGGCGCTGAACGGCCCGGGCCCGAGGGCAGCGGGCGTTTTGTTCATCATTCGTTCACTTTTCGTTCATAAATTGTTCATATATGATTTAAACTCTGTTTTAGGTTGACAGGATAATATGGGGTTGTCCTTAAGGACGAAACGAGAGGAGATGAGGACGTGAAACACAGCATCGCAAAAAAGCTGCTGATCGATATACTCTGCACGGCCGCCGCGCTGGTGGTATTCGCACTGTTCCATCATGTGCTGCCCAGGCAGCAGCAGAGCCTGGGCATCGTGATCCCCCGGCCGGCCAGTGAACAGCAGGCGGAAAAAACAAGCGCGGGACTTTGGGACTGGCTGATCCCCTCCGCAGGCGCGGAAAGCGCGCAGGCGCAGCTGAGCGCACGCAGCAATGGACGGAACGGCCGCGGCGGCGGCTGGAACAGCGGCTTTTCGTCAAAGGGCGGCAGCGCCCTGACGGAGGACGGGGAAGCCGTGTCCGAAACGGACGACATTCCGATGGCGGATAAATTCGCCGACCGGTATACGGACGAGATCGTCCGGACGGAAAACAGCTACACAAGCCCCGGCATCTCCGTGACGGTCACGGAGGAAACGCTGGACGGCGGGCGGATCACCTACTATCTGGCCGATATTTACCTGAAAGACGTGACCAGCTTTCAGACGGCGCTGGCCAAAAACACCTACGGCAGCGGTTACCGCGACGGCATTGCCGACATGGCCGCCATGACCGGCGCGCTGGTGGCGGTGAACGGCGACTATTACGGCAACACCAACGAGGGCGTGGTGATCCGAAACGGCGTGATCTACCGGGCTAACCGCACGAATTGTGACGTGTGCGTGCTGTATTACGACGGCACGATGCGGGTGATGCCCGGGGCGTCGTTCACGGTGGAGGACGCCATCGCAGACGGCGCGTGGCAGGCCTGGACCTTCGGCCCCGCGCTGCTGGACACGGACGGAAGCCCTCTGAGCGGCTTTTACAGCACCAACAGGATCATCTCCGCCAACCCGCGTACCGCCATCGGCTATTATGAGCCCGGCCATTACTGCATGGTGGTGGTGGACGGGCGCGGCGAATCCGCCGGCATCACGCTGCCCGAGCTTTCCCGGCTGTTTTATGACCTGGGATGCAGGGCGGCCTACAACCTGGACGGCGGCAACTCCTCCGTCATGGTGTGGAACGGCGGCGTCATCAACGACCCGTCCGGCGGCGGCAGGGAATCCAGCGACGCGCTTTTGATCGCGGAGGCGGAATAAATGAAAAAAGTATATGCCCTTCTTTCCCACCTGTGCGTGATACTGGGGCTGATGTTCCTGGTATTCCTGATACTGGATCAGTTTAACCCGATGATGAACTTTGTGGACAACGGTATATCCCGCTGGCTGCTGGCGCTCATGTGCGTCTGCGGCATCAGCCGGAGCATACTGGGATGGATGACGGAAGAAAAGGAGAAAAAGCAATGAAGATCAACAGATTACTGGCCGTTTTGTGCGCGCTGGCCCTGGGCTTAAGCCTGCTGCCTCTGGGAGGGCTCGCCGAGGACGCGGCTGACATAAGCTCACTGTATAAGGAAAGGGACATAGACGACACCTGGAGCGCGGCGGACGCCACGGTCATCGACTTGAACAGCCTGACAGAGCAGACGCTCACGCTGAGCGAAGGAGGGGATTACGTCCTGAGCGGAACGTGGGCCGGGCAGATCATCGTGGAGACCGCGGAGGATGTGAAGGTGCGCCTGATCCTGAACGGTGTTTCGATCGACAGCCCTTCGGGCCCTGCCATCTATGAAAAGCTGGCCGACAAGCTGATCGTCACCCTGGCGGAGGGAACGGAAAACACCCTGACCGCCCGTGATGCAATCTCGGACGGAGAGGACACCATCGGCGCGGCGCTGTACGCAGAGGACGACCTTTCCATCAACGGCAAGGGAAGCCTGACCGCCACCGGGGACGCCACGCACGGCATTCAGAGCAAGGCGGACCTGATCATCGCGGACGGAACGCTGAACGTGACCGCCCTGAAGGACGGCATCCGCGGACGGAACTCCGTGCTGGTGCTCGGCGGCACCATCCGGATCGTTTCGCAGGGAGAAGGCATCGTCAGCACCCGGGACGACAAGGAAGGCAAGGGCTGGGTGGTGATCGCCGGGGGCGACTTAAACATTCAGACCGGAAGCGGCGCGGGCAGCGTCACGGCTTCCTCCCAATACGGCGGCTTCTCCCGGGGAGGCTGGGAACAGGGCGGCTTCTACCAGGGCGGCTGGGGACGCGGCGGCTGGGGACAGGACGGCTGGAATACGTCCAATGTAACTGAGGATTCCGGCGAATCCCAAAAGGGCGTGAAGGCGGCGACGGAGCTCACGATAGCGGGCGGCACGGTCAGTCTTAACTGCGCGGACGACGGGCTGCACGCCCCTGATGTCTCCATAACCGGCGGGAGCCTGACCATCGCCACCGGCGACGACGGGATCCACGCGGACAATCAGGTGACGATCCGGGGCGGAAAGGTCGATATCACGCAGAGCTACGAAGGGATCGAAGGCACCGTGGTTTCCATCGAGGACGGCACCGTGTCCGTACAGGCCTCGGACGACGGGATCAACGCGTCCCAGAAATCCGAATCCCTCACCGCCCTGATCCGCATCACGGGAGGAGATATCACCGTAGCGGTGGGCGCCGGGGACACCGACTGCCTGGACAGCAACGGCAGCCTGGAGATCACCGGCGGCACGGTGCGGGTGACGGGCAATTCCACCTTCGACGTCAATGATTCCGTTTCGTTCACCGGCGGCACGGTATACGAAAACGGCCGGCAGGTGACCACCATTACGGGCGGGACGGGCTTTGGCTGGCAGCAGCAGGGACCCGGCGGATTCCAGCAGGGCGGCGGCTACCGCCGGGGCGGGGGCCGGAACTGGCGCTGAAGATGCTGAGAGGAGCCTCAGCAAGCAGCTGCTGAAATAAAAAGGACGACCTCCGGGACGGCGGAAAAGCCGTTTCGGAGGTCGATTCTTTCCGGCAGGTCACGGGCGAAGCAGCGCTTCCGCGTCGCCCGGGCCGATGGCGGGACGGACTATGCGGAAGGCCAGCAGGCCCAGGCCGGAGCGCATCAGGGAAAGATATCCTTTTTCCGGCACGGGCTCGCCGATTCCTAACAGCGAGTAGGTCTCGCCGGATTCGCGGATCCACTGGTGGAGATAAGTAAAGCCGTTGCGCTCATAGAAGGCCTTGCGGCGGACGCGCACAAAGTAGTTGGGGGCTTCCGGCATCAGCGGCTCTATGGCGAGGAAAAGCTTTCCCTCATACAGGCTGCAGAGCTGCCTGAGGGCGGAGCTTCCTATGCCCCGGCCGCGCAGGGCGTCGTCCACCGCAAACAGATACACGTAGGCCAGGCCGCGGCCGGGCAGGACGCTGAAAAAGCCTGCCTTTTGACCGTCAGCCCGGATCAGCCACAGGGCCGCCTTCGGGGGCCTCATGCGCACGAACACCCAGAAGGGCGGCCTTTCCACCCGCGGAAAGGCGGACAGAAACAGCTTTTTGAGCCATTTTTTGTCCTCCCGGCCGAAGCTGAAGGGTTCAAGCGTCACATTCATGGGATCACTCGTTCAGGCAAAAAAGACGGAAAGCGCGTCAGAAAGCTTCTGTTCCTCGGCCTGCGCCTGAGCGCGGTCCTGAGCGCTGACGGAGATATAGACCTTGAGCTTGGGCTCGGTGCCCGAGGGACGGACGACCACGGAGGCCTGGCCGGACAGAAGGAACTTGAGCACATCGGATTTAGGAAGGCCGTCAAGCCCCGGGGCATAATCCAGCAGGGTCTCTACCCGCCGGCCGGCTAAATCGGTGACGCCCGCGCGGAAGCGGCGCATGATGTCCTGCATCTTTTCAAAGCCGGCAGAGCCTTCAAAGGTATAGGAATGAAGCGTGTTCAGGCAGTAGCCGTATTCGCTGTAAAGGCGGGAAAGCCTGTCCAGCAGGCTCACGCCCTGCTGGCGGTACCAGGCGAACATCTCGCAGATGAGGAAGGAAGCGTCCACGGCGTCCTTGTCGCGCACATAGGTGCCGGAAAGGTAGCCGTAGCTTTCCTCAAAGCCGAAGATATAGCTGTCTTCCCGGCCCTGAGCCTCCAGGCGGGCGATGGTTTCGCCGATGAATTTGAAGCCGGTCAGCACGTTGACCGTGCGGACGCCGTAATGGGCGGCGATCCTTTCGGCCATGTCGATGGTGACGATGGTCTTGACCAGGACGGGATCTTTGGGCATCCTGCCCAGCGCCGTGCGCCGGGAGCAGATATAATCCAGCAGCAGCATGCCCGTTTCATTGCCGGAAAGCAGGACGTATTCCCCCGCCTTGTCCTTGACGGCGATGCCGACGCGGTCGCAGTCCGGGTCGGTCGCCAAGAGCAGGTCGGCGTTTCTTTCCCGGGCGGTGCGGATGCCCAGCTCCATGGCCTCGCGGATCTCGGGGTTGGGATACGGACAGGTCGGGAAGCGGCCGTCCGGCTGCTCCTGCTCGGGCACGACGGTGATGTTGGTGAAGCCCGCCTCGCGCAGGGTGCGGGTGACGGGCTTTAAGCCCGTGCCGTTGAGCGGGGTGTAGACGATGGCCACGTTGCGGTCCAGACGGTCGTCGGGGCCGAGCATGGTCTGCCGTTTGACCTCTTCGACGAAGGCGGTATAAACGTCCTCCCCGATCAGGGAAATGACGCCTTTGGACAGATATTCGTCAAAATCGCCCCGGCGGACGTCCTTAAAGATATCCAGCCGCTCGATACAGCCCAGTATTTCGGCCGCCGCCTCCGTGGTGATCTGACAGCCGTCGGGGCCGTAGACCTTGTAGCCGTTGTATTTGGAGGGGTTATGGGAGGCCGTCACCATGACGCCGGCGGCGCAATGGAGCGCGCGCACCGCGTAGGACAGGCAGGGCGTGGGCATCAGCTGCGGGTAGATATGGACGCGGATGCCGTTGGCCGCAAAAACGCCGCCGGCCACCCTGGAAAACTCGTCCGACAGGATGCGGGAGTCGAAGCTGACGGCGATGGAGCGCCGGTCTGAAGGGAAATGGGCGTTCACATAGTCCGCCAGGCCCTGGGACGCCTTGGCGACGGTGTGCACGTTCATGCGGTTGGTGCCCGCGCCGATGACCCCGCGCAAGCCCCCGGTTCCGAAGGCCAGGTCGCGGTAGAAGGCGTCCTCCCGGAGCGCTTCGTCGTGGGCCATGGACTTAAGTTCCTCCTGAAGGGAGCCGTCCGCCTCGCGGAGCCATCTTTCATACGATTCCTGAATGGTCATGCGTGATTCTCCTTTACATATTTCACTTTCGCTTGATAAGCGGGAAGTACGCCGGTTTTCAGCCGGAAAAACGGGCCGTTTCCTCCTCCAGGCGCTGATAGAAGGAGGCTATATGGACCCCGTCCGCCAGGCCGTGATGTACCATGACGGAGAAAGGCAGCGTCACCCGGCCGGACGCGTCCTCCGCGCACTTCCCCCAGGAAAGGCGCGGGTTGCTTTTCCCGTCGAAGGGCAGGGTAAGCTGGGTGTAGGAAAGCCAGGGAAGGCAGGTGACAAAGTACATGCTGTCCGCGTCGCTGTCTTCCGTAATGGAAATATTCTCGCGCGCCTGCCGGCGGGCATTCTCCGCCCGGTCAAAATACTCTTCCTCAGGCAGATGGTGGCGCAGCGTGCAGTAGCCGAAGTCCCCTTTTTCGCCCAGTTCCACGTGGGAGGTGGGACAGGCGTCATATTCCCTGACAAAGTCCCCGCACAGGCGCTGGCGGAAGGCCGGCACCCCGTCCGCCGCCAGGGCGGCCGCGTGGATCATTGCCAGATAAAAGGAGCGCCCCGTTTCCCTGCACCATCTGTACGGCGCGGTCACGTCCACCGGCACGGTCACCGAGACATAAGGGCTCAGCATGTTCCGGTAAAGCAGGATATAGGCCTTTCGCGTGTGCTCTGCAAGCGGTATGTCGCGGTACATGAAGCCTCCCTCAGTCAAACCTTCAGCACCAGCTCCACCGGGCAGTGGTCGGAGCCGTAAATATCCGTATGGACAGCGGCGGAGACGATCCGGTCCTTCCAGTCGTCCGAAACGATGAAATAGTCGATGCGCCAGCCGGCGTTGTTTTCCCGCGCGTGGAAGCGGTAGCTCCACCAGGAATAGACGCCCGCCTTTTCGGGGTTCAGATAACGGTAGGTGTCCACATAGCCGCGGGAAAGCAGGGCCGTCATTTTCCCCCGCTCCTCGTCGGTGAAGCCGGCGTTTTTACGGTTGGCGGCTGGGTTTTTAATGTCGATCTCCTCGTGGGCGACGTTCAGGTCGCCGCAGAACACGACAGGCTTTTTACTGCGCAGACCCTCGACGTAAGCAAGGAAGGCGTCCTCCCATTCCATGCGGTAGCTCAGGCGCTTGAGCCCATCCTGGCTGTTGGGGGTATAGACGGTGATCAGGTAAAAGGAGCCCATGTCCAGGGTGATCACACGGCCCTCATGGTCGAACGCGTCCATGCCCAGGCCGAAGGAAACGGAAAGCGGCTCCTGCCGGGTGAACACGGCGGTGCCGGAATAACCCTTTTTTTCGGCTGAGTTCCAGTACTGATGGTAACCTGGAAGGTCAAGCACCAGCTGCCCAGGCTGCATCTTGGTTTCCTGGAGGCAGAAAACATCCGCGTCCAGGCGGGAAAAGGTTTCCATAAAGCCTTTGCCGAAGCAGGCGCGAAGGCCGTTCACGTTCCAGGAAATCAGTTTCATCTGCCGTCCTCCTTGCTGTTCCTGACAGCATGATAACACAGGAACGGACTTTTGAAAAGAAGGACGAAGAAAAAACAGCCGGCAAAAACCGGCTGTTTCAGGCAGGAATGTTTCGGCGGAACGCCGCGTGCGTTTATTTCGCGTATTCGGTGCTGCGGGTCTCGCGGATGACGTTCACGCGGATCTGGCCGGGATATTCAAGCTCCTTCTCGATCCGCTTGGCGACCTCCTTGGCCATGACCTGGGTGCCCTCGTCGGAAACGTCCTCGGGCTTGACCATGATGCGCACCTCGCGGCCGGACTGGATGGCAAAGCACTTGTCCACCCCCTGGAAGGACTTGGCGATCTCTTCCAGCTTTTCCAGGCGCTTGATGTAGTTTTCAAGCGACTCGCGGCGGGCGCCGGGACGGGCGGCGCTGATGGCGTCGGCCGCCTGCACGAGAACGGCTTCGACGGTCTGCGGCTCCACGTCGTTGTGGTGGGCCAGGATGCAGTGGATGACGGCGGGGCTTTCATGATACTTGCGGGCCAGCTCGCCGCCGATGGACACGTGGGTGCCCTCCTGCTCGTGGTCGACCGCCTTGCCGATATCGTGGAGCAGCCCGGCGCGCTTGGCCAGCTGCACGTCCGCCCCCAGTTCCGCGGCCATCATGCCGCACAGGTGACTGACCTCGATGGAGTGCTTGAGCACGTTCTGGCCGTAGCTGGTGCGGTAGCGCAGCCGGCCCAAGAGTTTCACAAGCTCCGGATGGATGCCGTGCTGGCCTGTCTCGAAGACCGCCTGTTCCCCCGCTTCGCGGATCTGATTGTCCACTTCCTTGCGGGCCTTTTCCACGCATTCCTCGATGCGGGCGGGATGGATGCGTCCGTCCATGATGAGCTTTTCGATGGCCAGCCTGGCCACCTCGCGCCGCACCGGGTCAAACGCGGAGACGATGACCGCTTCGGGCGTATCGTCGATGATCAGATCGACGCCGGTGGCCGTCTCCAGGGCGCGGATATTGCGGCCCTCCCGGCCGATGATGCGGCCCTTCATGTCGTCATTGGGCAGGTTGATGACGGACACCGTGGTCTCCGCCACATGGTCCGCCGCGCAGCGCTGAATGGCCAGCGCGATAATGTTGCGGGCCTTCTTTTCGCCCTCTTCCTTGGCCTTGGCCTCGATGTCCCGCACCATGGCGGCGGCGTCGTGATAGGCTTCCTTCTGGACTCGGTCGATCACGTTCTGACGCGCTTCGTCCTGCGTCATGGCGGCGATGCGCTCCAGTTCCGCCACCTGGCGGGCTTTCAGATCCTCCGCCTCGGCCTCCAGCTGGGCTACGTTGTCCTGCTTTTTGGACAGCTGCTTTTCCTTTTGGTCCAGCGCGTCCATCTTCTTGTCCAGCTGCTCCTCGCGCTGCTGGGCGCGGTGCTCGGAACGCTGGATGTCAGCCCGGCGCGCGTTGATTTCCTTGTCCAGCTCGGACTTCTGACGCAGCACTTCTTCCTTGGCTTCGAGCATCATTTCCTTTTTCTTCTCGTCAGCCTTGCGGGTGGCGTCTTCCAGGAGCTTCCGGGCATAGTCCTCGGCGCGGCCGTTCTTGGTTTCCATCATATTCTTGTTGTAGCGGTAGCCTGCAAAGCCGCCGATGACCAGCGTGACCAGCGCGACAACAACAGTAATGATCCAGCTCAATCCTGTTTCCCCCTTTCTGTAAGATTTTTTCAAGGTCCCCATTGCTGTTTTCCGGCAAAAAAGCCCGTATGGAACATCCATACGGACAGCTGTTTGATATGATACCCCGGATGGCCTGTGCGAAATGTCCCTCATTGTTTGAGCGACACGCCAAACACAGGGGACGAATGGAACAGAACAGACCCGGGACGCACACACAAAGGAATTCCTTTCACAGGGAAACCTCTATATGGAAAACGGCAGACGCCGGCAGCATAAAGCTTTGAGCGAATGTATCAGATAAACAGCCATCGCGGAAGGAATTGTCCTCCCGATGCCGATCCATGACTATTTTAATGAAAAAAGGCGTGTCTGTCAAGCCCCAATCTGACTTGTTTCGCGGCTCACGCAATGCGTGAGCCCTGGGAGGGGGAATACTTCCCCCTCCCACGCTGCCCCCTGTACGGCTTTTCCTGTCGCCTCCTGCGGAGGCTCCCGGGCGGAAAAGCCGTAAGGACCTGTTTTCCTGACGGAAAACCCTTTCCAGGGCCTGCCGGCCCGTT
>CADAQF010000050.1 GCA_902790015.1 uncultured Eubacteriales bacterium
GGACCGTCACCGACAACGGCGACAACACCTATACCGTGAAGTTTGCCAACCTGCCCAAGTACGTCACCGGCAGCGCCGATGCCGAGCCTTCCGAGATCATCTACACCGTGAAGGAAGACGAGATCGACGGCTACACCGCTGACGTGACCGAGGCAGGGGACGGCGAAACCATCACCAACACGCATACTCCTGACCTGACGGAGACCACCGTCACTAAGGTCTGGGACGACGAAAATAACCAGGACAATGTCCGTCCCGGTACTATCGTGCTGAAGCTGCTGGCCAACAACGTCGAGTACGCCAGCTTCGATATTGGCCCCGATTATGAGGACGAGGATACCGACGCGTACAAGACCAGGTTTGAAGCTTCTGACGATAACACCTGGACGCTCAGCGTCACCAACCTGCCCCGCTACATGGGCGCCGTGGAGCAAACCTACACCTGGCTTGAAGAAGCCGTGGAAGACTACGGCATCACGTCCTACGAGATCGACGGCGATGAAACGACCATCGTCAACACCTACACGCCCGGCAGGTTCTGCCTGACGGTGCTGAAGGTGTGGGACGACGCGAACGATCAGGACGGCCTGCGCAGCGCTGTCACCGTGAAGCTGCTGGCCAACGGTCAGCCCGCTAAGTATCCGGACGGCACGGAAGTGGAAGATATCACCCTGGACAGCTCGAACAACTGGACCGGCATGGTGATGGGCATCCCCATCATGGCGGACGGCCAGGAGATCGAATATGCCTGGGTCGAGGATGCCATCGACGGCTACAACCTGGATGCCGACGGCGTGCCGCAGGCACAGCAGGTCCCGGCTGACATGACCACCCGTATCACCGCCGTTACCAACGTACATACGCCCGAAGAGACCGAGGTGCCCGTCACCAAGGTCTGGGACGATATGGACGATCAGGACGGCATCCGTCCCGACTGCATCACGCTGCTGCTGAAGGCCGACGGCGAACCTGTGAAGACGGTCGAGCTCACAGCCGATGACGTGACGGTCCGGGGCAACACCTGGTCCTACACCTTCGACCATCTGCCCAAGTATGCCGGCACGACGACCGAGATCGTCTACACGGTCGAGGAAATCAACGTGGAAGCCGGCTACACCGCCACGGTCGAAGAGAAGGACGGCGGCTGGGTCGTGACGAACAAGCATGAGCCTGAAGTCACCTCCGTTACCATCTATAAGGTATGGGACGATCAGGATGATCAGGACGGCATCAGGCCCCCGCATAATATCACCGTGATCCTGAACAACGGCGTCGGAAACGGCACCGAATACACCCTGACCGCCGAGGGCGGCTGGACGCTGACGCTCAATGACCTGCCCAAGTACCGCAAGGGCGAGCTGATCCCGTACGAATGGACGGAAGCCGCCATCGACGGCTACGAGCAGACCGGCAAGGTCGTGAACGGCACGATCACGACCATCACCAACACCCATACGCCCGAAGAACTCCTGCTCTCCGTTCAGAAGGTCTGGGAAGACAATGAGGATGAGCTTGGCATCCGGCCCGGAAGCATCAACGTGCTGCTCCAGGCGGACGGCGAAACCGTCTACAGCGTCACCCTGGACGAGAGCAACGGCTGGTCCGCCGAAAAGGGCGGCCTGCCCAAGTACAAGGACGGCGCGCTTATCTCCTACGCCTGGGTCGAGGCGGAAACCTTTGCCGACTACCAGATGGATCAGGAGACCGAGGACGGTCTTACCACCATCACCAACACCCTGCTGACCGGCGATCTGATCATCGAGAAGACCTTTATTGGAACCGATGACGTCGATCCTGATATCCTTTCCGGGCTCACCTTCGAGATCGAAGGCCCCAAGGGCTTCACGAAACGTCAGTTCACGTACGGCGACTTCATCGACGGCCAGTATCCCCTGGAGAAGGTACCGCTGGGCATCTACCGTGTGAGGGAGCTCAACGCCGTCGGCCTGATCGACGATTACACGCTGGACGTTACGGCCGATTCCACGAACAAGTCCGACGAAGTCAAGGCCGATGAGGTCACGACGATCTCCTTCACCAACAAGTATGACCAGGATCTGGGCAGCCTGAAGATCGTCAAGACCTTCGCCGGCCAGCCCGACGACGCGGACCTGAGCGGCCTGACCTTCGAGATCACCGCTCCGGACGGAACCGTTACCACGGTTACCTACGCTGACTTTACCGACGGCGAGTACCCGATGGAGAACATCCCGGTCGGCGAGTACAGCGTGAAGGAAACCAACGCGGAAGGACTGATCGCCAACTACAAGCTCCTGGCCGGAAGCATCACCGAAGGCAAAGAGACCGTAGCCAAGGGAACGATGGTCCAGATCGACCTGATGAACCTGTATGACCAGGAGCTGGGCGGATTCACGATCATCAAGCAGTTCAAGGGCAGCATCGGAGACGATGAGAACCTGAACGGCCTGGTCTTCCACATCACCAGCCCCGAAGGCTATGACAGGACGGTCAGCTACGCAGAGTTCCTGGGCGACAGCAGGCTTACCCGCTATTACCCCCTGACGGATCTGCCCGCCGGCGAATACACCGTGGAGGAGATCGAAGCCGGCAAGCTGCTCAAACGCTACACCCTGCAGAAGGACAGCGTGACTTCCGGCAAGGCCACGGTCGTCATCGGCCAGGCTGAGACGCCTTCCGTGACGCTGGTCAACCACTACGAACCCGATCAGGGGTGGCTCAAGATCGTTAAGACCTTTGATGGCATCGTAGACGAAGAGGCCATGAAGAAGCTTGAAATCCAGGTTATCGGCCCAGAAGGCTTCGGAACAAAGACCGTCACCTACGCTCAGTTCAACGAGAAGGGCGAGTATCAATTCCCGTACCCCGTTCCCGTCGGTCCGTACACGGTCTTTGAAAAGAACCACGAGACCCTGAGCGACAAGGTGAGGTTCGTCTCCTCCGGTTCCGTGACCACTGGTGAAACAACGGTGATCAGCGGATCGACCGCTACGGTCCCGCTTGTCAACAAGTACGAAAGCGTCACGACCAGCGTGGTGATCATGAAGGTCTGGGATGATCAGGGCAACGCTGACCGCATCCGTCCCGATACCCTCACAGTGACGCTCAAGAACGGCACAGCCATTGTCGCCACCCGTGTCCTGAGCGAGGCCAACAACTGGACGGCTGAAGTGCCCGGTCTGCCGATGTATCAGGGCGGCAGCCTCATCAAGTATACCTGGGAAGAGGAATCCAAGACCGGCTATCAGCTGACCGGCAAGAAGACCGTCGGCAACATCACGATGCTGACCAACACCCATGTGCCGGAGACTACCGAAAGGACCGTCATCAAGGTCTGGGACGACAAGGACAACCTGTCCGGCCTGCGGCCCGTGAGCATCTTCATGACCCTGTCCGACGGCACCGACACCGTGCTGATCGCGGAGCTTAACGCCCTCAACAAGTGGACCTACACGGCCCGCGACCTGCCCAAGTACAAAGACGGCAAGGAGATCGTGTACACCTGGACCGAACAGCGCGTGATCGGCTACAGCCTCATCAGCACCGTTGTGGACGGCAAGGTGACCACCTTCACCAACCGGCACAGGCCCGGAGGCAACCCGCCCCCGCCGCCTGAACCCCCGGCTCCTCCGATGCCCGGCATCGGCCAGGTCATCATCAACCACGTCGGCGACTGCTACGACTAATACGGAAGAAAGGACGGCTATAACGAATGAAAGGCGTGAATACGATGAAAAGCATGCGTAAACACCTGTCCCTTCTTCTGGCGCTGACGATGCTGCTGTCCGCCCTCCCGGCTATGGCCGGGGGGGAGCCGGACGGCATCCATACCCCCGACATCGTCCGGTGGGACAAGGATGAACTGGTGGTCGGCCACCCGACCGTCACCAAGGGAGACTTCTTCACCGAGATGTTCGGCAACGACACGGCGGATATCGACGTACGCGCGATGCTCCATGGCTACAATATCATCCACTGGGATGAAAACCAGGGCGTCTACCTGTTCGACGAATCCGTGGTGAAGGATGTCCTCAACGTCACTGACAAGCTGGGCAACAAGACCTATTACATCGAACTGTACGACGACCTGTATTATTCCGACGGTTCGCCCATCACCGCCTGGGACTACGCGTTCAGCCTGCTGCTGATGATGTCCCCGGAGGTGGAGCAGATCGGCGGGAAAATCTACCGCGCCGAGCATATCCTGGGCTATAACGAATACCTGACCGGCGCGCTGCCGTATCTGACCGGCGTGGGCGTGCTGGACGATTACCAGCTGGCCATCACGCTGGATCATGAGTTCCTGCCCTACTTCTTTGAGCTCGGCCTGCTTTTGTGCGCGCCCTATCCCATCAAGGTCATAGCGCCCGGCTGCAAGGTCATGAGCGACGGGCTGGAGGACTATGGAAACGGCTACGGCTACGGCATCTACATCGCCAACGAGGATCCTTCCGTGGCAGAACCCGTTTACACCGCGGACCTCCTCAGGCAGACCATCCTGGACCCGGAAACCGGCTACAACAGCCATCCCAGCGTGGTTTCTGGCCCGTATACGCTGCTTGGCTACGACGGGGTGACCCTGCACTTTGAACGGAACCCCTACTTCAAGGGCGTTCCCCTGAAGACCTACAAGAGCGGCGACGAGCCCAACGGCATCTGGGTCATCGAGGGCACCACCCTGATGGACGGTAATTCCGAGGCCCAGCCCGCCCTGATCAAGCCCTCCATCGAAAAGGTGGCCTTCACCCTGGCCAACAACGATACCATGATCAAGGACATCCAGTCCGGCAAGCTGGACCTGGTGAACAAGGTCGTTTACGGCCCCACCATCGACGAGGGCAGGGCCGCGGGACTTAAGAACAAGGACTATCCCCGCATCGGCCTCTCCTTCCTGACGTTCACCTACGAATGGCCCACCGTGCACGATATGCAGGTGCGCCAGGCCATCGCCTGGTGCATGGATCGCGACGCCCTGACCCGGGAATACTGCAAGGGCTACGGCGTCCGCGTGGACGGCTATTACGGCATCGAGCAGTGGGAATACCTGCTGGCGACCCACAAGATGGAATATCCCATCAACTTCGAGGACGAGGAAGACAAGGAAGACGACCGGCATTACCAGGGCGTGCACCTGCACACCGAAACGGATTACGAAAAGGCCGCCCGTCTGTGGGACGGCCTGAGCCTGGACAACCTGACGGTATACCATGTGGATACCGCGAAGGCCAACGTCCTGCTGAACGACGCCGGCTGGACCCTTAACGAGAAGGGGGAGACCTACACCCCCGGCAGCGGAGATATCCGCTCCAAGATGGTGGACGGTGAACTGGTGTCGCTGGATCTGAGCATGATGTATCCCGAGGGAAACCACATCGTGGATCATCTGCAGGAATACTTCATCGACAACCTGAACGCCTGCGGCATCCGGCTGACACTGGTGCCGACCCCCATGCAGGACCTGTTCTATTCCTACTACCGGGAGACGGAGCGGACCACCGACATGATCTATCTGGCGACGGATTTCCACGTCATCGTCGATCCCTCCATCACCTACAGCACCGACACCACCGCCAACCACCAGATCTGGAACAATACCTACAGCGACGACGAACGGCTCTACTACCTGGCCGTCGAGATGCGCAAGACCGACCCGCGGGACGTCTTCGACTACGTCAGCAAGTGGGTTGCCTTCCAGGAAAGGTATAACGAGGTGCTGCCGACGATCCCGATCTATTCCAACGTCTATTACGATTTCTGGGTGCCCAACCTGAGCAACTACATCATCACCGGCCACGTCACCTGGTCGCAGGCGATCCTGGAGAGCAGCTTCTCCGGAAGGTCCGTGCCGACCGCGACGCCGGCCCCGTAAAACAAACCCAAAAACCCAGGTGCTGGAGGATATCACCCTTAGCGCCTGGGTTTTTGAAAAGGAGACGGTATGTTCAGACCAATGCTGCGCCACGCCCAGCAGCTTTCCTTCGAGGAATGCGAACAGATCCTGATTGAGGCCAAACGGGGCGTTTTGTCCGTTCAGGGGGACGGCGGGTATCCCTACGGCATTCCCATGAACCACCTGTATCTGGACGGAAAGCTGTATTTCCACTGCGGCCGTGAGGGCCATAAACTGGACGCGCTGCGCCGTTCCGTGAAGGCTTCCTTCTGCGTGATCGACGAAGGAAGGACCGAGCCGGGGGACTGGGCGCTGCGCTTTCAAAGCGTGGTGGTGTTCGGCCAGGTGCGGGAAGTCGAAGACGAAAAGGAAATCGAGCGCCTCTGCCGGATACTCAGCGGCAAATTCACTGACGATCAGGCATATGTGGACCGTGAGATACGCGAAAGCCTGCGCCACACGCGCTGTCTGGAGCTCAGCGTCGACCATATGACCGGCAAACGGGTCAGGGAAGCCTGAGGCCCGGGGCCTTATCTGGAGGTAATCCTATGAAAAAAATGATGGCGGCCGTCCTGTGCCTGGCATTGCTGGCGGCCCTTATTCCTGCGTCTGCAGCGACCGTTTCCGAGGTCATGCGGGTTTACAACTGCCAGGAATGGGTGTCCCTGCGGGAAGACCCCAGCACCTCCTCCAAGCGCCTGGCCAAGGTGCATTACGGCGAACTGGTGACCGACTGCGTGGCCTTTGACGACTTTATCCAGTGCGACTACAACGGGAAAACCGGCTACATCCTGCAAAAATACCTGCAGCGCACCAGCTTTTCCCGCTACGACGACATCCTGCCCAACCAGATGGTGGTCAACGTGTCGGAGTTCGCCTCCATGCTGGATAAGCCGTCTTCATCGGGCAGACGGGTGACGACGGTGCCGGTAGGGGCGGTGGTCACGTCCTGCGTGAAGGAAGGGGCTTATGTCTACTGCGATTACCTGGGAAACACCGGCTACATCTCCGCCGGTTATCTGTACAGGGCCAATTACAGCGTGACCTCGCAGGACGAAAGCGTGGTCAGCAAGTATTCCGGGCTCTATCCCGCCGTGTCGGGCACGATGCAGGTCGTCAACTGTGAGGAATGGGTCTCCCTGCGGGAAAGGGCCTCGACCTCCGCCGCCCGGCTTGTGCGCGTGCCGCTGGGCGCCCTGGTGGACAGCTGCCTGCAGGTGTCCGATACGTTCATCTACTGCACCTACCAGGGCGTCTGGGGCTATATACAGGCCGCTTATCTGTCCCCGGCCGGGGGAGATGTGTCCCCTGCCGGGGGAGATGGCCGCGCCGCGCTGACGTTCGAAGCGCTGCCGGAATACGCCTCATACGCGGCTTTTTCCGCCATAGGGACTTTGGAGGAGGAATTCTGGGCCGGCGCGGATCGCGCCAGACGCGTTTCTGTCCGCAGGCAGACGGCGGGGGATACCGAAACCCTCTGCGCCGCCGTCTTTCAGGGCAATACGATGATCGGCCGCGTCCTGTATTCCTCCCGGGGCGTCAGCGAGCTGCCGGCGCTCACCGCGTTCGCGGGCGGCACGGCTGATCAGCGTACCCTGCTCTTTTTCGACGGAGACAGGCTCAGCTGCTATGAGATCGGCGAACAGATGGAGGAGAGGGTGCTGTGGGTGCTTCCGCTTGCCAATGTGGGCGGCGGCGCCGTGCACCTGGTGGACGGGGACGGCTCCATTTACCTGATAGGTTATTATACGGGCCTTCTGACTAAAATCTCCCCGGACGGCGTCCTGCTCTGGCAGACAGGCCATTCGGACGAAAATGTTTACTGGCCGCAGGAAATCACCGCAGATGGGGATCTGGTGCGCGTCCGCTTTGCGGAAAACGGCAGCCATGACGGGACCGGCGCGGTGCTGTCCTTCAGCAAGGAAGACGGCAGCGAAGCGCAGGCACAGCCGCCGGCCGCTCCCGCTTCCATCTCTCCCGTGGTGATAGCGCAGTTTGCAAAGGACGCAAGGCCCGGGGATCATATCTCCTTCATTGCCAGTGAAGAGGAACCTGTATCCGAGGTCGTTTATTCCGTTTCGGGCGGCAGCGTCCGCCAGTTCCGGGTGCTGAGCGTGGATCTCGTTTTCACGGACGACGGCTTCACCTATTCTGACGAGACGCTCTATACCCTCGACGAGCTGACGCCCGATATGCCGCTCGTGGTGACGCTGACCTTTATCGGAGACACGCCCAACAACGGCTTTGCCTATATGGACGAAACAGGCCGCACGCGCCGCTTCGTCCTGGACATCAGCGGAGAGGACGGCTCGCTGTTCTTTTCTGAATACTGACGATCTGCCGTTACGCGTATATGAAGCGCCCCCTGCAGTTTCCTCCGAAAAGGGGCTGCAGGGGGGTGAGGCGCACCCGAAAAAAGATCCGGTAGACCTTTTTCAGCGCCGAACGGGCCGGCAGGCCATGGGTCAGCCGGGTGAGCACCCGCAAAACCACGTTATTTTACATCCTTCCGGTCAAAGATCCTTATCGCCGGAATCAGGAAGACAGCGCCCCATATCAGCGCCACCGCCAGCGATTTCACCGTATCCAGGGGATCTTCGCCCATCACGGTGTCCGGCATGAATTTGGCTATATCGGTCGCCCGGCCGAAAAGCGGCTTGATCCCTTCGTTGATCCCCGCGTAGATCAGCCCGGTCAGCCCCAGCCCGTAGAGCACCGCCAGGACCATGCCGAAGGCTTTGCTGCGGAAGGTGGTGACCACCAGCAGCAGGGTTGCGCAGATGCTGTGAACCAGCAGCAGCCGCAGGAACAGCACCCTGAAAAGCTCCGGTACGCTTACATCCATGATGATCGGCCAGACCAGCAGGGTGCCGATCAGGTTCCCGATGATGCCGGCGGCGGCAAAGATGATATTGTGTACGCCGGCCGCGATGAACTTGGACAGTACCGTAAAGCCCTTCATGGGCATCTGCCCGGCGATGTTCTTGATGTAGCCGTTTTCCATATCCGCGTAGAAGAACCAGCACAAAGAAAGCAGCGCCAGCATAAGGTTCACTATGGGGAAGGGATCGCTGAGAAAACGTCAAAAAGGCTCATCTCGGGGGGAGCAGTCTGGGTCAACTCTGCGGACAACGTTAGGGCCAGGTTGAACATCAGCTTGCCAATGGGCGCGCTGCCCAGCGCCATCAGGAAGGAAAGCCCCAGGCAAATCAGGAATGATCTGGATTTCAGCATCCGGTAAAGGTCCATTCTGATCAGTTTACCCATTGTTTTCGCCTCCCGTCATCCCAAGATAGTACTCCTCCAGCGTCATCGTGCGCAGATAGATTTCCTTCAGGCCTATCCCGGCGCCGACGATCGCTTTGGATATCTCCTTTGTCCGCTCCATGCCCCGGGAAAGGAGCAGGCTGCCGTCGGGTTCGCGTCTGGCGCCCGGGAGCAGCAGGACTGACCGGACCCCGGGAAGCGAGATCTGTTCCGGTTAAAACCGCTGACTGCTGCCGTCCGCGGTGTGCGCTGACTAAAAATCTGTACTATAAGCTCCTGTTCCCGACGGGCATGCATAGGTATACGCCGCTTTGAAACGAAGCTCGTTTTCTCGGCAGCTGCTGCCTTTCGGAAATCAAAAACGCTGGCCATCCAGTACCGTTCTGCTTTAAGAACACGGCGGTCTGGATGACCAGCATTTTGTTATGAAGCCTTCATGCCGTTTCAGCGTCCCGCACGGAGCGGGCCGTTTTTCAGTTCTGACCCGGGATCACTTCAGGCTGTTGATATATTCCACCAGCGCGGGACGGTCATAGAAGGATTCGGGCCTGGAAAGGACAAAATCCGGCTCGATCCCTTCGTCGATATTGTAGAAGGAACCGTTCCGCACCGTCGCCAGCTGCTTGGTGCCGGACATCATAAACACAGTGCCGGACGCGGTCGTGCAGGGCATCACCACGCTGGAGCCGCCGCCTGAGCGCTGGCCCAGCAGCGTTACATTGCCGGACGCCTTCAGCGCCGCAGGCACCAGATTGCCGCAGGAGAAGGAATTGCCGGAGATCAGGCAGAACAGGCGGTAATTCCCGCCGGAAACACGGTCTTCGCTGTCCTTGTCGCTGTTGCCGTCCAGGTTGACATCGGCATAATAGCTGGTGACGGTTTCCGAGTTGGTCATAGTATCCCGCAGCGCGATGACGGCTTCCCCGGCCATCCAGCTGGCCGTGAATACCGCGGCATCAGCCGCGCCGCCGCCGTTCAGGGACAGGCCCAGCACAATATTCTTAACGGGGCTTCCCTCCCGGCGGATCTGCTGGTTGGCGTAGGAGATGAGCTGGATCGTATCCTTCTGCGGGTCTATGCATTCCAGCTGATAGTACTTTTCCCACTCCTCAAATTCCATGTCGAATCCGTCAAAGGTGATGAAGGCGGTATCGCTGATTTCCTCATATCCGGGTACGCCGTTTGGATAATAAACTTTCCGTGCTTCCTCAAAAACACTGCTGCTCTTGAGCTTGGAACGGGAGGAACGGCCGATGGAAGTGAGAATACTCATCATCGTCAGGGGATCCGCTTCGCCGCTCATCCAGGACGCGTTGATGAAGGCGCTGTGGCTGTCGTCCAGGTAGTTCATCAGCAGGGTGGTCAGCGCCGCGTCAAACGCCTTGGGGTCCGTGCCTGCCAGGAGGGCATGCAGGTCCTTGTTGAATATCACCATATTCAGGAAGCTGCGGATCCGGTGCTCCTCCTTCAGCCCGTAACAGTTATCCATCAGCAGCATCAGCTCGCTGAAATTGAACTTGGCTAATTCCGGGCTCATCTCCCGCGGCGCCGCGGTGTACATCTGCTTGATATGCTCCGAACTGAAGCCCGAGCCGATCACCTTTTCCCCGTTGAACACCAGGTAGAGATATTCCGGGCTGACCAGCAGATCATTGAGCGTCTGCATGGGAAGGCAGCAGTCCCCGTCCTGGGAGAACATATCGATACTGTATTCGGCCAGCTGGATTTTCGCTATTTCCCCGAACTGGTTGAAGCTCTTGACCGAAGATGTGAACATCTTCGGTTAGCCGTCATTGGCATTGCCGGTCAACGCGGCCGTGATCTCTTCATCGGTATACAGTCCGCTTTCCTTCATTGCCTGCGCTTTTAAAAGCATCGCGGCCACATCGGTCGTCTCAGGCTCCGGAAGCTCGATCACCGTAACCAGCGCCGTCACGCCGGCGTCATTGTGGAAGTTGTTGCCGGAGAGAATGATGCTGTCCTCATCCGTGTTGAAAATCATATAGCTGCCGTTATCCTCGCGTTCCACGATGAACAGGTTCGCCGGCTGCCCTTCAACGGTTACTTTAAACAGGATGTCTCCCTTTTTCATATCCGTGTACAGGCCGCTCAGAAACGGAAAGAATTCCGACACCCTTACATAGGGGATCTCCCCGCCGTTCAGGAAATACAGGGTCATCTCGCTTTCATTGACCGGTTCGCTGTCGTCAAGGCGCTGCAGGTAGGGATATGTTTTCTCGCTTCAAACAAGCCGGGAGCCTGGCCGGGAGCTTCCGCCAGGCCCGCAGGGCAGGCAGACAGGAAAACGATCGTCACGGCCATTCAGGCCAGCAAGGTTCTTTTCATCCGTGTTTTCATACGCTTACCTCCGTTTAAAATATGACGACGATAATGATAATAGTGAAAAAGCAGGCGTGAAACGGATCTTCTTTTATTGGCGGGATCGGGCGTGCTTAAAGCTTGCATCCTTCGCGATCTCAAACCAGCAAGGCTCACTGAACGGGCTTAAGCCCCATCAAGTAAATGACCTGCCTGCACCGTCAGTTTATCCTACTTAAAAACAGCATAACATATCTGTTCATTGCAAGTCAATATCAAGTGGAAGACGGAACTTCATGTTTCCTGTTCCCTTTGAGCCGGTTTATGAGCATACTGACCGCGAGGATCGCTGTGGTTGTGATACAGGCAGAGGCAAGTACCATGCTTATCCCATATGCGTGAATATACGGTTCGAGCGCTTCAGCGCCGTCTGCCGCGGCCTGATTGATGGATCTTAGCCGCATCCTTGTGATGATGACAAGACAGACGCTCAGGATGACGGCCGCCGCAAGCACGGCCGTCTTTGACCTGCTGTTCTGAACGGCCCCGGTTTTTCTGCCGAATCGAAGGAGACATATCAAAAGATATACCAGCAGGATCGAAAATGCCACCGTAAATACCAGGCATGAATAAAAGGCGAATATGGAGCTTTCGTACCATTGGGAATAAGTCAGTCCTTCATGCCGCATTTCCTTAACAGTATATGAAAGCGCGGCGGCGGCAAATGCGAAAAGAAGAAAAACCAATACAGTCGCTATGATAAGCAGGATCCGTTTTACCCTTCTGTCTCCCATGATGTGCTGTTCCGCCCCTTACAGCGTTTCTTCCGCGTCAAGAAATCTCACATGCTCAATGCTGGCTTCACGAAATATCCACCGATACGGAAATACCTTCTTTACATAAAGGTAATCGATCATTGCTTCCTTCAGAATGCGGCCTCCGTACCGAAGGGGGCCGGGATTAAGCCAGTCCGGGTCGTCCCATGTAACCTGGTCGCTGACAGTATCGATCTCTACTTTCATTGTTCCGATATAGCAGCCTATAAGCGCGGCATTCGATATTCTCGTGACAGTGGCGGGAATGGACAGGGAATGATAGGCTCCGTAGGCCAGGGCCATTTCTCCTATCCGCCGAAGGGATGACGGTAAAGTGACATCTCCCATCACGATCCAGTTCCGCAGGCACTCCTCTGTATGACGGTTTTCTGCACCCCAGCCGATGGACACGACCCCTTCCGGAATGCAGAGGTGGCGGAGGCAGGCTGTATCCCGTACGTTGATCGTGTTCCTGCTGTGAGGCTCAAAGGACAGAAGATAACCGTTTTCATCGACGCAGAATACTCCGCTTTTGCTGGTCAGATTCTTCTTCATTCCGATTCGCCTCCCTGTAAAGCAGTGTGAAGCCTGTACACAGCGCCGTATCACTTCCCGTGCCTCCCGGGGCAAAGGCGGCTCCGGCCCGCGGGGCATGTGCTCAGGCGAGCGCTTGTCAGCGTCCACCGGTTCTGATGGGACTTACGGGAAACCGGCGCGGCTGTCCCGCGGGAGCAACTGGAAAGGCCTGTCTCTCTGAACTTGCGGGTAAAAAGAAACAACCCTGAGATCTTAAATAAATCAGGGTTGTCGGGTGGTGGAGCATAGCGGATTCGAACCGCTGACCTCTACAATGCGAATGTAGCGCGCTAACGAGTTCGGCGTTCTGCACTCCCAATTTTGCTTCCACTTTG
>CADAQF010000051.1 GCA_902790015.1 uncultured Eubacteriales bacterium
TTTTTGCTGTCCTTTCCGGCTCTTTCATAGTAACTTCCGCTATTCCATACTAACTTCCACCACCTGTTACACTGTGGAAGTTACTCTGAGAATTTACGAACAAATGTGAAATTGATCCTCCTCACAGCACGATATCCCCCGGCCGGTAGCCTTCGGGAAGCGGTTCCTCCCGGATGAAGGGCAGCGCGTCGTCCTCCAGGGCGGGCAGGAAGGCTTCGTAGGGCATCTGCTCAAACTCCGCCCCGTAGGAGCTGGCGCCGAACCAGCCGCCCTCCTTTGCCTTCAGGTTGAGATCCCGGGCAAACTTGGTCATGTTGGAGCAGTCGTGCACGACGATGCCCCAGTCCTCCCTTTCCGCCTCGGCCATCATGCGCAGGGAATATTCCCTGCTCCAGACGGGCGATACATAGCCCATATGGCAGGCGTACAGGCTTTCGCCCCAGTAATTGCCGATATTGTTTTCGTTCAGGTGCAGCTCGGCGCAGTTCATGAAGTCGAGGCCGGTTGCCAGGATTTTCTGCTTTTTCTGTTCAAACAGGGAATAGAACTCCGGCGTCATCGGCGTTTCGATGCCGACCTGCGGGATATAGCGCCTGGCCAGACGGATGTTTTCGATCACATGGTCGGACACGCGGGAAGCGCCCAGGTTGAAGCGGATCTCGTCCAGCCCGCTCTCCCCCAGCTTCTGAAGCGATTTTTCATCTGCCCTGATGCCGTTGGTGTACAGGTGCTGATGGACGCCGTGCTCATGGAAAATGCGGACCGTATCATAGTATTTTTCGATTTCCATGAAGGGCTCCAGATAGACGTAGGCTATGCCGGTGGGCTTTTTGTGGATGTTCATAAGCATCGGCAGGTCACGTTCGTAAAAGCGGGTGCCGCCTATTTCCCACAGTCCCTCGCCGATGGGCGGGATCTGGTCGAGCACGCCGTAATCGTAGCAGAAGGGGCAGCGCGCGTCGCAGCGGTTCGTGCGGCGCACGGCGCTTAAGCCCGTGCCCGTTAGGCACGACACGCAGCCCCTGGGAAACCGCTCTGCGGGGCCCACGTAGTCCGTCCTCCCGTCCAGGCTTTTAAGCTCCCTGATTTCCCCGCGGAGCCTGTCAAAGCGGGCGTTGGCCGCGTCCTCCAGCTGGAGAAACACGGCGCTGGCCAGCTCCTGCTGGCGGACGGGGAGGTTCTCCTCCTCCGGCAGCCCGGCAAAAAAACGGAACCACATCAGCGCGTCCTTTTTGGAAATCCTCAGCACGAAATAAGCCTCCCCGCCGGATACCCGGCCGATGATCTGCTGCCATTATACACGAAGACTGTGCAAAAATCCACGGTGAATTACATCGGGCTCACGCATTGCGTGAGCCCTGGGAGGGAGAGAAGAGCTGATAGCTTATAGCTTTTACGCATGAATGCGTGAGCGTGGGAGGGGGACTTGCAGCAAGGGCCTGCCGGCCCGTTCGTCGGTGAAAACTGGCCACTGGCCTGTTTTCCGGGCCCTCCTCACCCCTTCGAGTGGTTCGCCATCCGCCGAATAAATCGGCGGACTTTGGGATTCCGTGACGAAAAGAACAGATGGCCGTCTTATCTCCAGATCTATACCGTTTTTTTCAATCCGCTCGCTGATTGCTCATTCGTGCGTATCCCCTGATACACCCATCCGGAACCCCATCAGTTCTGTTCTTAAAGCCAAAACCCGGCCTCTCCGGGTTAGCGGAAAGGCCGGGCAGAGATTCTTTACCAGGTCAGAGTAGCTTCGCGGGCTTATTCCGCCTTGGGAGCGGCCGCGTTGGTGCCGGCGATGCGGCCGAAGGCAACGCACTCGCCCAGGTTGCCGCCGCCGTTGTACATATCGGCGAACACGGCGCCCATTTCACCCGTGCTGTACAGGTGCGGGATGGGATTGCCGTTCACGTCGAGGATCTGCGCCTGCTCGTTGCGCTTGGGGCCGCCCTGCGTGTTCAGCATGCAGGGGCCGATCTCCATGGCATAGAACGGGCCTTCGGAAACCTTGACCAGCTTTTCGGCGGGACGGCCGTACTGAAGGTCCTCACCGGCGTCGCAGAAGCCGTTGTACTTTTCCAGGGTGGCGGTCAGGACGGCGGGATCAACGCCGATCTTCGTGGCCAGCTCTTCGATGGTGTCAGCCTTGACGATCCAGCCCTTTTCGATCTCTTCGGCGTTGCCTTCGCTCCAGGAACGGGACAGCGGGGCGGCCTTGATGCCGTTCTGGTCGCAGACGAAGTAGGCGGGCAGCGGGGTGATCATGGAGACCCAGCGGCCGCCGTAGTTCATCTTGCCGTGGCGCAGCGAGGTGGTTTCATCCATGAACCGCTGACCGGTGGGGCCGACGATGATGCCGTTGGTCAGCGTCAGGCTGCGCACGGCCGTCTGAGCGCCGGGGGCCATGAAGCCCCAGGTGAAGCCTGCGCTGTTGCTCATATGCCACAGATCGGCGCCGACTTCCTGCGCCATCTTGATGCCGTCGCCGGTGTTGTAGCGGGCGGCCACCACATAGACGTAGGGCTGCTGGAGGTAGTTCTGGATCATCTCAGTATTGGCTTCAAAGCCACCGGTGGCCAGCACGACGCCGTTCTTGGCGCGGGCGTTGACCTTGCGGCCGTCCTTTTCAAATTGCACGCCCAGGACGACCTTGGTGAACGGATCCTGGATCAGGTGCTGAGCGGGAGCTTCATAAAGCACGTCGATGTCACGGGAAGCCACGTTGTCCTGCAGGAGCTTATACAGCGTGCCCTGGAAGGACTGGCCGCCCACGATCCAGGTGTAGATGGAGTCGGAGCCTTCAAACTCGGGGAATTCCGGCCAGGCCTTGATCCAGAACTCGTCGTACTTGGCGCCCAGATCCTGCAGATACTGGGGGTTGGCGACGGCTTCACGGACAAAGGTTTCCAGCATGGAATCGCTGACGGAGGTGGTGAACAGGCCGCGCAGGGCCTTGTAGTACGCCAGACCCTTGTCATAATCGGTGGGGCCCATGACGTCCTGGCCGGCGAACTTGGAGTTGCCGCCCTCTTCGCCCTTGGGGGCCTTTTCCAGCAGCAGCACGCTGGCGCCCGCGTCGCTGGCGGCGATCGCGGCGGTAGCGCCGCCGGCGCCGTAGCCGGCCACGACCACGTCATACGTCAGGTCCCAGGCGATGGTGTCCGCGTAGTCGACGCCCAGACCGGCCTCAGCGGCGGGAGCGGCGGCTTCGGGGATCTCGATCTCGGCCTTTTCGGCTGCGGCTTCTTCCCCGGCGGCAGCGGCGGCGGGATCCTCACCGCGGGCCAGCGCGGCAGCCATTTCGACCGCCTTGGAGATGGCCTTACTGGTGATGGTGGCGCCGGTCAGGCCGTCGACTTCGGTGCTCTGCGCATCGATGATGGCCTGGGGCACCTGGGAGAAGACCTTGTCGATCATGTCGGTGGTTTCCGTCTGGGAAACGACCTCGATGCTGACGATGCTGTTTTCGTCGAAGGTGACGGCCAGTGTTACCGTGCCGCTGGCGCCCGCTGCGGAACCCTCATAGGTGCCGGGAGTGTAGATGCCTTCGGCCAGCACGGCGGGCGCCAGCATGAGCATCATGCTGACAACCAGCAGCAAAGACAGGTATTTTTTCATCTTGCTTCCTCCTTTTCAAGGTAGAGATGAATGGTGTGCGGGGTGCATGGCCCCTTGTGACGGTTATATGCTACAACTCAAGTCAACTGTAGAGTCAAGACCCTCAAGGCTGTTTTATCAGGCTGAATTTCTCCTGATATATACATTTTTTGGTGCAAAAATGCTGATATTATTTTCAAAGGTCTACAAACCCTAAAGTTCATTGTAAAGTTTATGTTGCTTTTGAACGGGCTGTTTGCTATACTGACGGAAGGAAAGAAGGCAGTCGTCCGTCCTTTTCATCAGCGTATTCATCTCAACAGACCCCGTCCCATCAATCCGGAGGAGAACGCTGTCATGCGCGAAAAAATAGGCGGTTTCAGCGAACTGACCGGCTGCTCCGAGCAGACGATACGGTATTATGAGTCTCTGGGGCTTTTGCACCCCGAGCACGCCGGGGAAAGCGGCTACCGGTATTTCACCGAGCAGAACCTGGCGGAACTGACCCAGGTGCGCATGCTGCGGGGGCTGGACGTGCCGCTGGCCCGCATCGCTCAGGGAAATGACGATATCCCCTTCCTGCTTTCGGAGCAGGAGCAGGCTTTAAGCGAAAGGATCTCACAGCTTGAAGACGAGCTTCAGCGGGTGCGCCGTTTGCAGCAGCGCTTCTACAATGTGACAGGGACCCCGCAGCCCGTGTCCCTCAACGGCGTCTGGCGGCTGATGCTTTCAGACCCCGGCGTGCTCGCTTCCCCCGAGGGCAGAAGCCTGGCCAAGGAATGGATCGCCCTGATGCCCTACAGCCATTACACCATCATCATCCCGCAGGAACAGATCGAAAGCGGGCATGATGTTTTTTCGCCGCGCTGGGGCATCGGCGTGCTCGACCGCTACGCCCATCTGCTGACAAGCCCGCCCAAGCCTCCCGCGCAGCACTGGCCCAAAGCCCACGGCATCGTGGCGGGCGTCGTGTTCAGCGACCCCTCCCGGCCTACCCGGCAGGAGCTTTCGGCCTTTTTCCGCTACAGAGACGAAAAGCTCCTGTCCTTTGACGGAGACATGTACGGCGTGCTGAACCAGGCCGACCCAGCGGGAGAAAAATGGCTGTTCACCATGCACATCTCCGTGTGCTGAATGCTTGAAAAAACACTTCTTATCTGATATCATAACTGGTTGCCGCGATACTGCCGGAGGAGCTTTCAGATGCGCAACTACAAACTGACGCTGTCCTACGACGGCACCCGCTATTTGGGCTGGCAGCGGCAGGGAAACACGGAAAATACCATCCAGCGCAAGGTGGAGGCCGTACTTTCCCGCCTGCTGGACGAAGAAATACACGTCGCCGGCTGCGGGCGGACGGACGCGGGCGTACACGCGCGGATGCAGGTCTGCACGTTTTTGTACGGAAGGGCTTTATCGCCCGAAGATCTGCTGAGCGGCCTGCGCCGCTATTTGCCGGAGGACATTGGCGCCGTTTCGCTTGAAGAAGCGCCGCCGCGCTTCCACGCCAGACTTTCCTGCGTGGAAAAGACCTACCGCTACCGGATCTGGCGTTCCCCCGTTCCGCCCGTGTTCGAGCGCAGATACGTCTATGTCGACCGGGATCCGCTGGATCTGGAGCGCATGCGGGAGGCGGCCAAGCTGCTCACCGGCATCCACGATTTTTCCTCCTTTTCCGCGGACCGCACCAAAAAATCGACGGTGCGCACCCTGAAAAGCATCGACATCGTCCCCCGGGAGCCGGAGCTTGATCTGTTTTTTACAGGGGACGGTTTTTTATACCGCATGGTCCGGATACTGACCGGGACGCTGCTGGAAGCAGGAAAAGGCCTGAGGCATCCCGAAGAAATATCCGCCGCCCTTTCCCGCAGAGACCGCTCCCTGGCAGGCTTCACCGCCCCCGCTCAGGGGCTGATCCTTTGGGACATCCAGTATAAGGAGATGCGCATGGCAGAAACTATCCGACCGACCCTGCGGGGCACGCCGCTGACGGCCCTGTCGGCCCGGTATCTGAATGAAAAAGAGCCCGTGCGGCTGGAGATCACTCTGACCCATTCCAGGGAAGGGCTCTCCATGTCCCTCAGGGTGGGGCAGGAAAGGCTGTACGTAGTCAGACAGGTGCTCCGCTTCCTCAGGGAATGGCACGCAGAGAAGGCCATGAGCTTCAGCAAAAAATTCACCCTGGAGCCCCGCGACATGTCCTTTGGGAAAAAAGAGGGAGAGCTGCTGGAATTTTTATACGTGATCTACTGCGACACCGAGGATTTCGGCCGCTCCCCCGCCGTGGGCACCCGGACGCTGCCGCTGGACAGATACGCGGGCCTGGTGCTCAAAAAGCTGGAGCAGCTGGAATTTATCCTGGAGGTGGGCGGAAAAACGCAGACCCAGCAGGGCATCGCCGAAGAAGAGCTGCCGATTCTGTGCAGCCTGAAGGGCACCCTGCAGGACCTGTCCGCCTCCATCCGGGTGCCGGGGCCGCTGTACCGGCTTACCGAGGATGTGACCTACGCCGCCTACAAGGGTACCGCCGTGCGCCTTCCCGAAAAGCAGAAGCAGCTCCTTTCCGTCATCCGCAGGGACCTGAACGCGGGCGAGGTGACCTATCGCTTTCAGGGGCAGGACGCCGCGGCCTTCTTAAACGATACCCTGCCCACGCTGTACGAAGTCATGGCCGTATCGATCCAGGGTGAGCTGGAGGACAGGCTGATCCGCCTGCCGCTCAGGATCAGCGTATATCTGGACGGCGAAGGCCGGGATATTTCGGCAAGGGTGCTGTTCAAATACGGTGAATATGAGATCAATCCCTTCACCAGAGGAACGCCGGCCAAAGTGTTTTTGTACCGTGACAGCGTGCAGGAAAGCGCCGTGATGCGCGTGCTGTCCCGCACGGGATTTCATGTGCACGAGGACCGTGCGGTGCTTCACGGGACCGAGGCCGTCTACCGCTTCGTGACCGAGGGCGTCCGCGCGCTGACGCCGCTGGCGGAGGTTTATTTCAGCAACGAATTCAGGCGCATGACGCCCAAAAAGCCGCAGCTGTCCGCCCGCATGGCCGTGCGCGGACAGGGTATCGTGCTCACGCTCATGGACGGGGACACGGAGCTTGAGGAACTGCAGCCCATTTTGCGCGCCCTGCAGGAAAAGCGGGATTATTTCCGCTTCCAGGACGGCGCTTTTCTGGACCTTTCCGGCCTGGAGGACTGGCAGGACCTGGCGCAGGCCGTCGGCGATGCGGACGAGCAGTCCTCCGCTGCCGGTGAGGAAAGGCCGCTGGCCATGTACCGCGCCGCCTATCTGAACGCGCTGGTGGAAAAGCATCAGCTGCCCGTTGCCGTGTCCGGGGACGTCATACGGGCCGCCGCCCTGCAGGCGGACGTTCCGCCCTCCAGGGTGCCTGCCCTGCGGCCCTATCAGCAGCGGGGCTACGAATGGATCATGACGCTGGACAGCCTGCGCATGGGCGGCATACTGGCCGACGACATGGGCCTGGGAAAAACGATACAGACCATCTCCGCCATCGAGCGGGTGCACGACGCCGAGGACAGGCTGCCCAGCCTGATCGTGGCCCCCACTTCGCTTATGTACAACTGGGTCAGCGAATTCGGGAAGTTCGCGCCGCAGCTGTCGGTGACGCTGGTGCAGGGCAGCCAGCCGGAAAGGGAGGAGATCCTAAGGCAAGCCGCCCTGAACCCGCCGGACGTGCTGATCACCAGCTATCCGCTGATCCGCCGGGACATCGAACAGATCCAGTCCTTCGAATTCCGTTTTGCAGTGCTGGACGAAGCGCAGCAGATCAAAAACGCCCAGTCCGTCGCGGCGCGGGCGGTCAAAAGGATCAAAGCGCGCACCCGCATGGCGCTGACCGGCACGCCCATGGAAAACCACGCCGGGGAGCTGTGGTCGCTGATGGACTTCTGCCTGCCGGGCTATCTGCCGGCTTATCCCCGGTTCCTCAGGCGCTATCAGGACGGCGGCAGCTGGGACGACCTGCGGACGCGCATCCGTCCGTTCCTGATGCGAAGACTGCGGGAGGACGTGCTGGACGAGCTGCCCCCGCTCACGGAAAACACGCTGTACTGCGAGCTTACCGAGGAACAGAAAAAGGTCTACGACGCGGTGCTCTACCACTGCCGGACCCGGGTGGACGACATCCTGCAGACCCAGGGGTTCGAGCGGGGCAGGACCCGCATCCTGGCCGCCATCATGCAGCTCAGGCAAGTGTGCTGCCATCCCTCGCTGTGCATGGACGGCTATCTGGGCGGCTCCGGCAAGGAGGATATGCTGATGGACCTGCTCCCCCAGGCGATCCGCCAGAAGCGCAGGATCCTGCTGTTTTCCCAGTTCACGACGATGCTCCGCCTCCTCGAAAAAAGGCTGCGTCAAAGCGGCATCGAGACCCTCTACCTGGACGGCCATACGCCGACCAGAGAGCGCCAGGAACTGACCGAGCAGTTCAACGCCGGCCAGGGCAAGGTGTTCCTGATTTCCCTGAAGGCCGGCGGCACCGGCCTCAACCTGACCGGGGCGGACATGGTGATCCATTTTGACCCGTGGTGGAACCCGGCCGCGCAGGACCAGGCCACGGCCCGCGCCCACCGCATCGGCCAGACCCGGCCGGTGACCGTGTTCTCCCTGGTGACGCACAACACCATCGAAGAGCAGGTCGTCCGCATGAGCGAGAACAAGCGTCAGCTGTTCGACCAGCTGATCACGGCCGGCGAGATGCTGCCCACGCAGATGACGGACGAGGATATCCTGTCGCTGTTTGATCAGCACTGATAGTGGATTTCGTCCGACCCACGCGCATCTGCGCGCGTCTTTTGCGTAAAATCTCTTCGTCAGCCTTTCTCACCGAATCTTCGGCAAAAGCCGGGCGCCCTGTGCGGGTGCCCGGCTTTTGCGATGCCATTTATATGCGCGATTTCAGTCCTTTTTCTGATCCGGCGCTTTTTCCATTTCCTCCGTGCGCCCGGCTATGATGTAGCGGGGACGGGCTTTGACCTCCAGATAGATCTTTCCCACGTATTCGCCGATGACGCCCAGGAACAGGCACTGGATGCCCCCTATGAAGCAGACGATGCAGGCTGTGCTGGCCCAGCCGGCCACAGCCTTTCCCGTAAACGCCGTCACCAGCGCCCAGATGATGCCTATAAAGCTCAAAAAACTGATCAGCAGGCCGAACATCGTGATCAGACGGATGGGCTTTACCGACAGGCTGGTGATCCCGTCAAAGGCCAGGGCGATCATTTTTTTGAGCGGATAATGGCTCTTTCCGGCCAGGCGCTCGTGACGCTCGTAATACACGCTGGTCGATTTGAAGCCCACCAGCGGCACCATGCCCCTGAGGAACAGGTTGACTTCCTTGAACCTGGCGAACTCCTTCAGCGCCCGGGCGCTCATCAGCCGGTAATCGGCGTGGTTGAACACAACCTCCGCCCCCATGCGGTTCATGAACTTATAGAAGCCCTCCGCCGTGATCCGTTTAAAAGCCGTGTCCGTCTCCCGGCTGGAGCGCACGCCGTAAACGATGTCGCAGCCGTCCAGATAAGCGTCCACCATGGCGTCCATGGCGTTGATATCGTCCTGCCCGTCGCAGTCGATGCTGATGGTGATGTCGCAGCGGTCACGGGCTTCCATAAGGCCTGCCAGCACGGCGTTCTGATGGCCGCGGTTGCGGCTTTGCGAAATGCCCTGGAAATGAGGATCCTGCCGGGAAAGTCCGGTGATGATCTTCCAGGTATCATCCCGGCTGCCGTCGTCCACGAACAGCACCCGGCTGTCGTCGCTTATCCTGCCCTTTTTCACAAGTTCCTGCAGCTTATTCAAAAACATGCCGCTGGTCACGGGCAGCACTTCCTGCTCGTTATAGCAGGGAATCACCATATATAATACTGGCGGCAGCATGGGTTTCCCCCTTTCATTAAAACGTGGCTCCGGCCTCAGGTATCGATATCCATCAGCGCCTGGATGGTATAGCCAGGGCAGTCAGCTTGAAGCTCCTGCATGATTTCCTCATAAAGGCGCTGCCGGTCGTTCACGTCGTAGTCGATGATCATGTCGAAATTGATCGTATTGGTTTTTTCGTCGTAATAAAAGCCGTGGATCTGCAGCACCTCCGGATGGGCCATCACCCTGTCCGTGACAGCCTTGCGAAGCGCAGCCGTCTTTTCATCCGAGCGGATCGCATAGACTCCCACCGCCGCCAGCGCTACCCCATGCTTTTCATATACCTTTTCCGAGATGCGCCGGCTCATCCGGTCGATCTCAAGCGCCGTCATATTCTCCGGGACCTCCACATGAACGGAGCCAACCACCCGGTCGGGGCCGTAATTGTGCAGTATCAGGTCATAAGCGCCCTGCGCTTCGCTTTCCTCCAGGATGGTGCGCTTGATCTCGTCCGTCAGCTCCTGGCTGGGCCGGCGGCCAAGTATGTCCGCCAGGGTGTCCGACAGTATTTCATAGCCGGCTTTTATGATGAAGACGGCGATGACTACACCCACGTACGCTTCCAGGCTGACGCCGGTCAGGAAATAGATCAGCGCGGATACAAGCACCGAAAAGCTCAGCACGGCGTCCGACAGCGCGTCCTGACCGGAGGCGATCAGCGAGGAGGAATTGACCTTCCCGCCCTGCGCCTTGACATACCGGCCCAGCAGCACCTTGGTTATGACCGCCGCCGCGATGATGACCAGCGACCAGACCGAATAATCCGCCGGTTCAGGCGAAATGATCTTCTTGACGGATTCGACCAGCGCCGTAATGCCGGCATATATGACCAGTGCCGCCACCACCATGGCGCTCAGGTATTCGATGCGGCCGTGGCCCAGAGGGTGATTCTTGTCGGGCTTTCTGGCGGCAAGGCGGGCGCCCACGATCGTAACGATGGAAGAAATGGCGTCCGTCAGGTTGTTGACGGCGTCCAGCACGACGGCGATGGAATGGCTGATCAGGCCCACCGCCGCCTTGAAACCCGCCAGCAGCAGGTTGGCGGCAATGCCTATAATGCTGGTGCGGACGATGACCGACTCGCGGTTCCCACTTTTCTGCGCTGCGCTCATAAAGCTCATCTCCAATGCTGTTAACAGGCGAAATCCGCCGGCCGGGGCCGGCGTTTGCACGGTCTATTATATCCCTTCCGGGGGCTTAACACAAGGGCAACCTTGTAAACATGCGGTTCAGGAAATATCTGCCCTTTGACTTTACATCCGGCTCCAAAAAAGGTATAATAGACACGGTGGAAGCACCAAATACATATTAAGGAGTAGATGCACCATGAAAAAGATCAGTGTGGCCCTGGCCCTCCTGCTGGTGGCGGCGCTCGTCTTCGGCGGCGTTATGCTCAGCCAGAAGAACGGCCTGCAGACTCAGCTGAACAGCGCCAAGGACGAGGTCAAGGCCGTATCGGACAAGCTGACCCAGGCTCAGGCCGATCTGGAAGGCAAGGTCAAGGAACTGACCGACAGCACGGCCGCGCTCGACGCCGCCAAGGCGGAGCTGGAGACCGTGAAGACCGACATGGAAACCAAGCTCGGCGAAGTGGCCGCTGACGCCAAAGCGCAGATCGAAGCCAAAGTAGCCGAAATGACCGAGTCCGCCAATGCCCAGCTTGAGACCATCAAAGCGCAGGTGACCGAAGAGGCCAACGCCCAGTTGGAAGCCGTCAAGGGCGAATACGAGACCAAGGTCGCCGACCTGGAAAAGAGCGTCTCTTCCCTGACCCAGCAGGTCGCCGACGCGGGCGAACAGATCAAGGTGCTGGCCGGCAACTACGCCGGCAAGACCGTCATCCTGCACAGCAACGACGTGCACGGCGCCATCAAGGGCTATGCCTACATGCCCGCGCTGCGCAGCGCGCTTGAAGCTGCAGGCGCCAAGGTCATCATCGTGGACGCCGGCGACTTCAGCCAGGGCGACATTTATGTAAGCGTCAACAAGGGCGCCGCGGCCATCGAGCTTATGAACGTCGCGGGCTACGACGTGGTCACGCTGGGCAACCACGAGCTCGACTTCGGCTTTGCCCAGCTGATGGACAACCTGAGCAAGGCCCAGTTCCAGACCGTCTGCTCCAACATTATTTATGTGGAGAACAAGCAGGCCGTCCTGCCCGGCCACACCATCATCGAGTCTGATGGCGTGAAGATCGGCTTCTTCGGCCTGGAAACCCCGGAAACCGCCACCAAGGTCAACCCCGGCCTGATCACCGAGATCGACTTTACCTTCTTTGACGACCTGTACACCAACGCTCAGGCTGAGGTGGACGCGCTGAAGGCGGAAGGCGCCGACCTCATCATCGGTATCTGGCACCTGGGCGTGGATGAGGAATCCAAGTCCAACGGCTATCGCTCCATCGACGTGCTTGAGCATGTGAACGGCGTCGACTTTGTCATCGACGGCCATTCCCACACCGTCATGACCCAGGGCGAAAACGGTGAACCCATTCAGTCCACCGGCACCAAGTTCGCCAACATCGGCATGATCGTGATCGACAACGCCACCAAGACGATCGAATCCAACCGCCTGATCCCGGCCGCCGGCCTGCCCAAGGACGAAGCGACCGCCCAGAAGGCGCAGGAAATCATGGACGAGATCGACAAGACCTACAACACCCCCTTCGCCACCAGCGCCGTTTCCTTTAACGGCGACAAGGCCCCCGGCAACCGCACCGAAGAAACCAATCTGGGCGACCTGATCACGGACGCCATGGTATGGTCCGTCGTGGATGCCGGCAGCGTCAGCGAGGATGATCTCAAGAGCGTCGTGGGCATCACCAACGGCGGTGGCATCCGCGCGCCCATCGCGGCAGGCGACGTCACCATGAAGAACGTGAACACCGTGCTGCCCTTCGGCAACACCGTGGCCGTCATCCGCGTGACCGGCAACGAGCTGCTGGAAGCGCTGGAAGCTTCTACCTTCTGCACCCCCAGCTCCGTCGGCGGCTTCCCGCAGACCAGCGGCATCGTCTGGACCCTGGACACCACCAAGGCCTATGATCAGGGCGACCTGTACGTGCTGAACGGCAAGGAATCCACCTACTACGCGCCCAAGTCCATCCAGCGCGTCACGATCCAGTCCATCAACGGCGAGCCCTTCGACGCTGAGAAGACCTACATCGTCGTGACCAACAACTTC
>CADAQF010000052.1 GCA_902790015.1 uncultured Eubacteriales bacterium
GCCCTTGTTGCCGTGACGGCCGGACATCTTGTCGCCCACGGAGATCTTGCGCTTCTGGGCGATGTAGACGCGCACCATCATGTTGACGCCGGGGGACAGCTCGTCCTTGTTTTCCCGGGTGAACACCTTGACGTCCACGATGATGCCGCCCTCGCCGTGGGGCACCTTGAGGGAGGTGTCGCGCACCTCGCGGGCCTTTTCGCCGAAAATGGCGCGCAGCAGGCGTTCCTCGGCGGTCAGCTCGGTTTCGCCCTTGGGGGTCACCTTGCCCACCAGGATATCGCCCGCACGGACTTCGGCGCCCACGCGGATGATGCCGTTTTCATCCAGGTCGCGGATGGCGTCCTCGCCGACGTTGGGGATGTCGCGGGTAATCTCCTCGGGGCCCAGCTTGGTTTCGCGGGCCTCGGATTCGTATTCCTCGATGTGGATGGACGTATATTTGTCCTGCCGGACCAGGCGTTCGCTCAGCAGAACGGCGTCCTCGTAGTTATAGCCCTCCCAGGTCATGAAGCCGATCAACATGTTCTTGCCCAGGCCGATCTCGCCCTTTTCGGTGGAAGGACCGTCCGCCAGCAGGTCGCCCTTTTCCACGCGCTGGCCCAGATTGACGCGGGGGCGCTGGTTGATGCAGGTACCCTGGTTGGAACGGGTGAACTTGATCAGATGGTATTCGTGCTCCTCGCCCACGTCGTCGCGGATGATGATCCGGTCGGCGTCCACATAGGAGACGATGCCGGTGTGCTTGGACAGCAGCACCACGCCGGAGTCATGCGCGGCCTTGTATTCCATGCCGGTGCCCACGATGGGGGCCTCCGGCACCAGCAGCGGCACGGCCTGGCGCTGCATGTTGCAGCCCATCAGGGCGCGGTTGGCGTCGTCGTTTTCCAGGAAGGGGATCATGGCGGTGGACACCGACACGATCTGCTTGGGGCTGACGTCGATGTAATCGACCTTGTCGGACGAGACCTCGCGGGTGTCGTCCTTCCAGCGGACGACGACGTTGCGGTTGACGAAGGTGCCGTCCTCGTTTAAGGGCTCCTTGGCCTGGCCGATCATGTAGTTGTCTTCTTCATCGGCCGTCATGTAGACGATCTCGTCCGTGACGCGGTGGTTTTCCTTGTCCACCTTGCGGTAGGGCGCCTCGATGAAGCCGTATTCGTTGATCCGCGCATAGGTGGCCAGCGAGCCGATCAGACCGATGTTGGGGCCTTCAGGCGTCTCGATGGGGCAGATGCGGGAATAATGGCTGTAGTGGACGTCGCGCACCTCCATGCCGGCGCGGTCGCGGTTAAGGCCGCCCGGGCCCAGGGCGGACAGACGGCGCTTGTGCGTAAGCTCAGCCAGGGGGTTGGGCTGGTCCATGAACTGGGACAGCTGGGAGGAGCCGAAGAATTCCTTGATGGCGGCGGACACGGGGCGGATGTTGATCAGGTCGCCGGGCTTTACGTCGTTGGCGTCCTGAATGGCCATGCGCTCGCGCACCACGCGCTCCAGGCGGCTCATGCCGATGCGGATCTGGTTTTGCAAAAGCTCGCCCACGCTGCGCAGGCGGCGGTTGCCCAGGTGGTCGATGTCGTCCGTCACGCCGATGCCGTAGGGCAGGCCCAGGAGGTAGCTGACGGAGGCCACCATGTCGTCGATGATGATGTGCTTGGGCACGAGGTCGCCGGCCCGTTCGCGGACGGTCTCCTTAAGCTCCTCTTCAGGGGTGTTGGCCAGGATGTCCAGCAGGGTGGGCAGGTGCACCATTTCGTGGATGCCCGCCTCAATGGGGGCGAAGGGCAGGTATTCGTCCGCGCGGACAAAGTTGTTGCCCACGACCACGCGGGGCTCGCCGCCCGCCTCGATCATGATGCGGTTGATGCCGGCGTTCTGCACGGTCATGGCTTCGTCGTGGGTCAGGACGTGGCCCTTTTCAAACAGCAGCTCGCCCGTGCGCGGGTCCACCGCGTCCTCGGCCAGGGGATGGTCGGCGATGCGGGCGGCCACGCCCAGCTTCTTATTGAATTTGTAGCGTCCCACGCGCATCAGGTCATAGCGCTTGGGGTCAAAGAACAGGCTGCGCAGGAGGCTGCGGGCGGAATCCTCGCTGGGCAGGTCGCCGGGCTTCTGCTTGCGGTAGATCTCAAGCAGGGCGTCCCGCTGGTTCTTGGTGTTGTCCGCGTTGGCGATGGTGGCCATCAGCCGTTCGTCCTCGCCCAGCAGGGAGGTGATCTCGTTGTCGGTCGAATAGCCCAGGGCGCGCAGGAAAACGGTGATGGGCAGCTTGCGGGCGCGGTCGATGCGCACCCACAGGCAGTCGTTGGAGTCGGTCTCGTATTCAAGCCAGGCGCCGCGGTTGGGGATGACCTGGGAGCTGAACAGGTGCTTGCCGCCCTTGTCGATCTGCACGTCGTAATAGGCGCCGGGAGAACGCACCAGCTGGCTTACGATGACGCGCTCGGCGCCGTTGATGACGAAAGTGCCGTGCTCGGTCATCAGCGGGAAATCGCCCATGAAGACTTCGGATTCCTTTATTTCGCCGGTCTCCCGGTTCTTAAGGCGCACGGATACCTTGAGGGGCGCGGCGTAGGTCAGATCCCTTTCGCGGCACCTCTCCACACTGTTCTTGGGTTTATCGGTCTCCAGCTTGTAATCGACGAATTCCAATACCAGATTCTCGCTGTAATCGGTGATCGGAGAAACGTCCGCCAATACCTCCATCAGATCGTCGGTCAGAAAGCGCTTGTAGCTGTTTTTCTGCACCTCGATCAGGTTCGGCATTTCCAGGACTTCGTCGATGCGCGAGAAGCTCATGCGTTTGCGAAGCTTTCCCATCGATACCTCGTGCACCATTTTCAGAATCACTCCTTTGATGCTATCAACATGATCCAACAGTAGTACGAGACGTTTTGCCCGTTGGGGACGGCCGTCCCGGCATCATGCCAAAAGGGCATTTTGCTGCATCATAACCATATTGATGCAATGGTAAAGTATATCACTCCAACAAAAAGCTGTCAAGTATTTTATTTGTATGAAAACACCAAAATAATCCCATATTTGCCCGATTTACAGTTGTAAAATTTTTGTAAATTTTTAGCGAGAGCCGGACTGCAGCTCCTGTTTTCAGGAAAAACAGTAGACTCGGACACCTGCGCGGGGACAGGGATAGCCGGACAAATTTACCCCTTGCCAAACAGTTTTTTTTCCTGTACAATAGCCGCTGTACCCAGATGGCTTTGACGGAGCCAAGTAATCCGCGGTCAGGCCTTTTTCAGAGAGCGTCCGGCAGGTGAAAGGACGCAGGCTGCGGCGGACGAATACCCTCCCGAGCCGCTTCCCGAACGGGCATATCCTCAGTAGGCGGAGCCGGTGGCGCCCGATACAGCGCGCGTTGAGGGACGTTATTCCCGGCGGATACCCGCCCTGGAAGACGCCCGAAGCAGAGGTGGTACCACGATGATGCTCCTGTCGTCCTCTGTTCCCCATAAGCGGGAACAGGGGGCGTATATTTTTATCAGGAGGACGAAACAATGGGCATCTATGAGGAACTGGAGGCGCGCGGCCTGATCGCGCAGGTGACGGACGAAAAGGAGATCCGGGAACTGATCAACAACGGCGGGGCGCGCTTCTACATCGGCTTTGACCCGACGGCGGATTCCCTGCACGTAGGCCATTTCATGGCGCTGTGCCTGATGAAAAGGCTTCAGATGGCGGGCAACAGGCCGGTCGTGCTGCTGGGCGGCGGTACGGGCTATATAGGCGATCCTTCCGGCCGCACGGACATGCGCAGCATGCTGACGCCCGAAACCATCCAGCACAACTGCGAATGCTTCAAAAAGCAGATCGAGCGCTTTATCGAGTTCGGCGAAGACAAGGCCATCGCCGTCAACAACGCGGACTGGCTGCTGAGCCTCAGATGGATCGATATGCTGCGCGAGGTGGGCCCGCACTTTTCCGTCAACAATATGCTTAGGGCGGAGTGCTACAAGCAGCGCATGGAGCGCGGGCTTTCCTTCCTGGAGTTCAACTACATGATCATGCAGAGCTACGATTTCCTGTACCTGCACCAGCATTACGGCTGCAACATGCAGTTCGGCGGGGACGACCAGTGGAGCAACATGCTGGCCGGCACCGAGCTTATCCGCAAGTGCACCCAGACTGCTGATAAGCCCGGCGACGACGCCTACGCCATGACCATCACCCTGCTGCTCAACAGCGAGGGCAAGAAGATGGGCAAGACCGCCAAGGGCGCGGTCTGGCTGGATCCGAACAAGACCTCTCCGTTTGACTTTTACCAGTACTGGCGCAACGTGGACGACGCCGACGTGATGAAGTGCATCCGGATGCTGACCTTCATCCCCCTGGATGAGATCGAGGCCATGGAGCGCTGGGACGACAGCCGCATCAACGAAAAGAAAAAGATCCTGGCGTACGCGCTGACCGCCCTGGTGCACGGCGAGGAGGAAGCCAAAAAAGCCGAGGAAACCGCCTCCTCCCTTTTCTCCGGCAAAGGCGACGACGCCAACATGCCCAAGACCGTGATCCCCGCCGCCGACGTCCCTGAGGCTGGCATGAACGTGGTGGATCTGATCGCCCTGTGCGGCCTGGCCGAAAGCAAATCGAAGGCCCGCAAGCTGGTGGAGCAGGGCGGCGTCACGGTGGACGGCGAAAAGCCCGCGGGCGTGGACTTTGTCGTGTCCGCGGATGCGCTTAAGGCCGGCGTGGTGCTCAAGCGCGGCAAGAAGGTCTTCCATAAGGCCGTCATCGGTTAAGATCTTACGGTCTGTGCTCTCCTTTTCCGCTTTTTCAGGAAAAGGGGAGCTTTTTTTTGTGGAATAAAAAAAGACCTTCCTTGTTCAGGAGGTCAGGTCGGCAGGGCAGGGTCAGGCATGGATCATGCGGTATCTGTCCGCGTTCAGCACCCGCAGCATGTGGTCCATGGGGGTGATGTTGCCGTCAAACTTTTCCTTTAATTGATGAACGCTCGCGCCGGACTGCAGGGCGGCGCCTTTTTGGCGGGCGGTGACCGGGGCCTGCATCTGCCAGGAGTTCACGTTGTGAAACACCACCGCCGGCATCTGATAGCCGTGCGCTTCGAACTTTTCCCGGCACGCTTCGTACACGGTCTCGTCCGCGTCCGACATGGCTTCGTTGAACTCCATATCGGAAAAGATATAGAGCACGGCGGGCATTTCTTCCTGTTTGGCGCCGGTTTGCACAGCCGTATTCAGGATCAGGTCGAACACCGCTTCCAGGTTGGTGCTGCCGCCCCAGGGCAGCGTCTCAAGATAACGCAGTTTGTCCGACAGGGTTTTTCCTTTGATCCTTACCAGATGAGGCTCGGATTCAAAGGTGATCAGACGGTTACGGAACACGCCGGGGCAGCGCTCGGCGCAGTACAGGCCCATGGCCTGGGAAACCAGCGCGGGCAGCAGCGGCCCGTTTGACCAATACATGGAGCCGGAGGTATCCACCACGCTGATGGCGTTCCTGCTGCCGATCTCACCGGGCAGGTGTTTCCACAGCATTTCCAGCGCTGCCGCTTTAGCTTCCCCGGGGGCGCAATAGCCATTGAAGAAAGGCCTGAGCACCTCATAGGGGAACAGGGTCTCTGAATGGATGCGCCTGCTGCCTGATCTGACTTGCTCCAGGTAGCCGTCAAACCGTTCTTTGTCCCCTTTTGCAAAAGCGGCGCTGTATTTAAGCATCGCCTGGGCGGGCACGGCCTCATAATTCACTTTCTCAGGCCGCCCGTCTGTCAGCGCTCTTTCGACCAGGCCGATGCGGGCGCGGAGCGCCGTGAGCATAGCGCGGTAACTGCGCGCGTCCGTATCCAGGGCCCTGACCAGTTTCCGTGCAAGGCACCGGGTCCTGGGGCTGGAGGTGTTGTCAGAGGGCAGCCACTTGGCCAGCAGGGAAATATGGGCGTCCGTATCCCCCTGTATGCGCTTTTTGAGCGCCTGCAGGTCTTCTTCCAGCTGTTCCTGTATCACCCGTACAGCGTGAGCTTCCGCCGACGTATCCAACAGACACATAAGGTCATCCCACCGGCCGAATTCGGAGACGAACCGGACGTTTTTTTCGGCGGTTTCGGGCCAGGCGAAGGCTACGTGCCTGAGCAGCGTGCGGAAAAGCTTTCTTTCTCCCATGCCGCCACGGATATCGCGCAGGTAAAACAGGAGCTTCGCCGCCAGCTCCGGGTTCTCTATGTAAGCCCGGTCAAACAGCGCGATCTGGTCGCGGCGGGAACGATAGCGCATGCCGCCGGCCACCGAGAAAAAGTCCAGACACGCGTCGCCGGTGCTGCGGTGGGTCTTCGCCCCGTTCAGGGTGCGGGTATAATTGGCTTCTTTTTCCAGGTTTTCAAGATAGCTCATACGATTTTCCTCCTTTCTTCCGGGCTGACGGCATTTCAGCCGCCGCGAGGACGGAGGGCTTAAGATTCGGGGATATGCTCCCCGTTTTCCCGGACTGTCCTGCGCGGGCGTTCCCGCAGGGCCGGAACCACCGTGCTTTCGGCCTTATCGCCAAACCTGAAAGCCGGGGCGGAGAAGACCGCGCCGCCCAGGGCCGGTGGGCTGCGCCGGACGCCGGGGAGCATTTCAGCTTCCCGTGCCGTTGGCCGTTTCTCCGCGGAGAGCCTTTATCGCTCCCCTGCTCCATCCTTGTATCTGTGGACCCCTGTCCTCCCCGTTTCGGGAATGACCGTTCGGTCTGGTCCTGAGCCGGGGGACAGGCGGATGATACTGAGTTTTGCCTGTTCCGGCCCAAATGTGTTTGCCAGAGAATGGTTTTTGCCGCGATGGTCCTTTGGCTTTCCGCGCGCCATGCCGCGTTTTTAACGCAGCCTGCCTTCCGTTCCCGTTCCATACCTTCCGGTCAGGCCATGACGTTTGTTCTGCCGCCGTTGCGCCGCGGCGTTTCCACGCCGGTCGTGAAGGGCGCCTGATGAAGATCGCAGGGCAGGAATTTGGATACTGCTTTTCAGACGCTGTTGTTCGTTGCTCTGTAGTATGCTGTCAGCTGCCCACTGGCGACCGCGCCTCCTTCCGGAACGGTTGGGGTCGATGGGGGATCATGTGCTTCACGGCCTGGGGATCAGTCTGCCCCTGTAATCATTTCCTTCCGTAAAAAGCAATTCTGACAAGCACTGCTGTGTGCGCCTGTATCCATAAAGGAAACCCTTTGTTCTCCTGAAGCCGGGTTCTCTGGGCTGGCTTCATAAACAGGAAAGGGGATGAGCCTTCCCTGCTGTTCGCTTGTTCTTTTGATCGATTCCGCTGTTCGGTTGTCAAGGTACCCGGGGCCGGGCGGCGAAAGCGCTGATTCCGGCAAAGGCCGCAGGTTGCCGCCGCTTTCAGGACGGCACTTTGGCCCGGGGCTTGGGTTTTTCCTTTCGGCGGAGGGAAAGCTTCCGTCTCCGCCGAAGGAAAACATGGCAGAAAATGCTTTGCGGGAAAGCGGGGAAACCAGCGTACTCACCCCTGTTTGCGTCCTGAAACGCTGCTGTCGGGCGTTCCCATTCCGTACCGTGTCCGTGAACCAGCCAGAGGATGAGGCGTTTTGATCACCGGGCATTCCCGGTCGGCACACCGGCCGTGGCGGGTGCCTGAGACATGCCGTTGAAGCAGACAGACGCGATGAAGAATAATCAATAAAAAGCGGTTTTGCTGTCAGCTCTACCTGCTGCAGACACCTTCCATGGCGCGCCACCTCCCTGGTGGAACGGTTGCCTTTGGGAATGAGTGCCTCACGGCCTGGAAGCGGAAAAACTATCATCTTCCGGTTCCTCGTGCCGTCTGACAGCGCTGCTGTTTGCGCCTGATACATTCTGCCGACGGACCGGCATGTCCGAAGTCGGTTTTCTGCCGGACTTCTTCGCCAGGAGCTTCGGTTTCCCTTGCTCTCCTGTCGATGGCCACATGATAGCACGGGCAAAGTCCGTTGTCATTAAACCGGTGGTTTAAAATATTAAGCGCGGCTCACGCATGAATGCGTGAGCCCGGGACGGGGACTCCGTCCCCTTCCCAACGATCCTCAGCGGCTTTTCCTGTCGGGCTGCGCCCTCCCGGGCGGAAAAGCCGCAAGGACCTGTTTTCCTGACGGAAAACCCTTTCCAGGGCCTGCCGGCCCGTTCGTCGGTGAAAACGGTCCATTGGACCGTTTTCCGGGCCCTCCTCACCCCAACGGCAAAGCCGCCGGGATACGATTACACGCGAGGGTGTGCCCCCTCGCGCTCCCCTCTTTATTCTTCACTCACTTAGTCCGATTCCAGGGCCTGCCGGCCCGCTCTCGCTGAAAACAGGCCACTGGCCTGTTTTCCGGGCGCTGCGAGCCCCTTCGGGTGCCTGCGGCATCCGGCGTTTTGTTTCCCTTCAGTACGGTTCCTTATCTTTGCTTCTTGTAGTTCATGCGTAAGCTCTGAATATATATTCTTGAATAAAATGTCGTGGTACCGTGAATAAAATGTAGCGCTCGATTGACAAACAGGGGTCATTGGGCTATAATGCGTCTTGTTTCACCGCGAAATTATGAACCGCCCTGGTATTCCGGGACGAAGCCGCCTTTTCGTCTCCGTTTCGTGCGCTGCGCTTTTCCTGTTGGCTATGACAGGCGTTGGCCTGTCCCCCTCATCAAGGAAAGGGTGGTTTGATGTTCGCAACGGCGTTTCCGGTCATCGACCTGGAGCGGACGGGCCGCAGCATCGAGCGGCACCGCCGCCAGGCCGGGCTGACCGTGCGGGATGTACAGACCTATTTCGGGTTTGAGTATCCGCAGGCCATTTACAAGTGGCAGCACGGCGAGTGCCTGCCCACGGTGGACAACCTCCTGGCCCTGGCCCGGCTGTTCGGGGTGTCCATGGAAGACCTCCTGGTCTATGAGGACCAGGGGCTTTCTTTTTTTGTTTTTTCGCTCTTCAAACAAAACACCCCCAGCTTCCTGAGAAAACAGGGGGTTACAGATGAACTGAGGGGCTGCCGCATCAGATTTCGTGCAGCAGCCCCTTTTTTGAGACGCCTTATTGCTTTTCTTTCGCTCAGTCGTCGCTGATGACAGCGCCGATCACGCCGCCGATCGCACCGCCGGCTACAATGCCGATGCAGCCGCCTACCATAGCCCCGACGGCCCGCCGACACAGCCGCCGATGATCGCTCCGGTGCCTGCACCGGGCATCACGCCGCACGCAACGCCATTCCAGAAGCCTTTCCAACTCCAACCGGCGCCGTTCACCATTTCCATTTCATTCAGATTGAGTTCCATCATATTATTTTTTTATCTTTTTTGAATTTTGTTTTTTGTTTTTTTGTCTGCCGGGGTTTGTTTTCCCCTGACACCTTTTGATACGCAGTACAGCCGGAGGATGTCAGTTTGTATAAAATGGTATTTTTAAAACCAGCGGAACGGTTCTTCCGCACCGCCAAAGCAAATAAAGCGCGTTCCCCGGTCAGCGTGATCCGGGGCACGGAAAAAGGACAGCCGCAGAAGTTTTGAAGCCTTCTGCGGCTGTCCCGTTCACCATTATGTTATTTGGCCTGCTCAGAAGTCCTTTTTCTTCTGCTTAAGGCTGATAAAGCATCTGTGCGCGTAGAACACCAGCGCGCACAGCGTCAGGCCTACCGCCGTCCACAAAAGGATCAGGTGCAGCGGGAACCGAAGGCGCTCCCACGTTTCATAAAAGAACGACGCGATCAGGGACAGCACCATGACCAGCTGAGCATATTTGCCGATCTTAAGGGCGTACACCACGACGCCCTTTTTGAGCATGAACGCCCCGCCCAGCATCATCAAAAGCTCCTTGGAAAGCAGGATGACGAAGGGCGCCCAGGGCAGCACGGGATCCCGCCCGCCCATGGGCAGCACGAACGACAGCATGACGCTCAGCACCATCACCTTGTCCGCCACCGGGTCCATCAGCTTTCCGAAATTGGTGATCTGATGGTATTTGCGGGCGATATATCCGTCCGCCAGATCGGTCAGGGAGGCGGACACGTAGACGGCCAGCGCCCAGTAGGGCCTGCCCTGCGCCATCAGCACCCAGTAAACGGGGATCAGCGCCAGGCGGATCATGGTCAGCACGTTGGGGATCGTCCAGATCTGTTCGGGCCTTGCTTCTTTCATCGCTTACTCCTCCGCGACTTTGCGCAGGTAGTCCGCGAACTCGTCCGTAAGCCCAAGGTCCCACAAAAGCGAGCAGGACATATATTTGTTGCGGGCGTCGCGCGCGCCCACGAAAGCGTTCACCGTATCCTCCACGGAAATGCCTATATCGGAGGGACGCAGGGGCATGCCGGTCTGCGCCATCAGGGCGTACAAAGTGTCATAATCGGGCAGCTCGTCGGAAACGGCGCGCAGGATGTCGGGCCAGCGTTCGATGATGCGATCCAGCCGCTTTTCATGCGCGGCGGGGTCGTTTTTTTGGGCGGAGGCTTCCATGGCGATGATCTCCGGCGCGGTTTTTCCGAAAATGCGGCGGATCTGCGCTTCCCACTTTTCGGTGGTCATTTCCTTCCAATAGGCTTCCGCCTGCTCGCGTGAGGGTCGGATCTCCCGGAATTTGCGGTAGAGCTTCAGCGTGAGCACCGTGCCGATGCCCACCTGGATGCCGTGCAGGTCGTAGGGAAGGCCTCTTTCCAGCGCCATCATTTCCCACATGTGGGAAAAATAATGCTCCAGCGCCGAGGCAGGACGGGAGATTTCGGCATAGGCCATGGCGATGCCGGAAATGACCAGTCCCTCCGCGATGGACTGGATGGCTTCGGGATCCCGCGAGGGGATGCCGGAAGCGCCTTTCACCACCCGGTCCAGCGCCTGGCGCATGAGCGCCGCCACGTCCGCGCAGTAGTATTCGCCGGTGACGATGTTGGACATGCGCCACTCGCACAGGGCGATATATTTGGCCACCATGTCGCCCAGGCCGGCCTGCAGCATGCGCATGGGGGCGCTGCTGATGATGTCGGTGTCCAGCAGGATGCCGCGGGGGGCGCGGTTAAAAAGGGTCATCTTGACGTGGTTCAGCTCCATGGCGGAGCTGTTGGAAGCGAAGCCGTCCATGGAAGGAGCCGTGCCGACGACGGCGCTTTTAAGCCCGGTCGCGTTTCCCAGCACCTTGCAGATATCGTTGATCACGCCGCTGCCCACGCCGAGAAACAGATCGCAGCGCCTGTCAAAGTGCATCAGGGCGCTGCCGACCTCCCATTCCGCCGGGGCGATGCGGTCGCCGGTGGTCCTGGGAATGATATAGGTAAGATAGGGTATCCCCGTCTGCCGGAGGATCTCCTCCACCCGGCGTCCGGCGGCCTCATAGGTATTCTCGTCACACACCACGAAGGGCTGCCGGGAGCCCAGCGCCCGGATCATCTGGGGCAGGTCATTTATGGCGCCCGGGCCGATGCGCAGATAGTCCATGGGGCATGCGTGATGCTTGCCGCAGGCGCAGTCAAAGCCCTCCGCCCGGATCAGTTCGCTGAGCGTCATATGGGTGAAATCGGGCATGATGATAACCTCCTGAGCGATTGTCTTTCCGATTATATCACCGGCGGCCCCGTCCCGCAATCAGATGACCAACTTTTTTTGACAGAAACGCCGGGCCCTGCTATAATGGCAACCGTATCACGAAAATGATCGCGAAGAGAAAGAAAAAGAGGAATCAACGTGGCAGAAGAAACCAAAGCGAAAACCCCGGAAGGCAAGCCTTCCGCCCCGGACAGGGAAGCCGGGGCCTCCCGCGCCGGCGGCCGCCGCCGGTCTTCCCGCAGACGGTCCCCCAATAAACGGGCGGCCCACCGCCCGCAGGACAAGGATCTGTTCCCCAAGGCGTCGCCTGAAGAGATGCAGGACGACAGCCCCATTGACACCACCGGCTTTGAAGGGATGGACATATCCCGGGCCGTGCTGCGCGCCCTGGCCCGCATGGGCTTTCACGAGCCCACGGCCATCCAGCGCCAGACGATCCCTTTGATGATGCAGGGCCAGGACATTATCGGCATCGCTCCGACCGGCACGGGCAAGACCTGCGCCTTCGGCATCCCCATGCTTGAATACATGTATCCGGACGACCCGCAGGTGCAGGAGCTCGTGCTGGCGCCCACCCGGGAGCTGGCCGTGCAGATCGGGGAGGAACTCAACAAGCTGGCCTATTATATCCCCGAGGTGCGTATTTCCGTGCTGTACGGCGGTCAGCCCATCGGCCGGCAGATGGACCAGCTGCGCCGCCAACCCCAGATCATCGTGGGCACTCCGGGCCGGGTGCTGGACCATATGGAGCGCGGCACCCTGCGTCTGGACGCCGTCCATACCCTGGTGCTGGACGAGGCCGACGAGATGCTGGACATGGGCTTCATCAAGGACGTGTGCCGCATCATCGACCGCATCCCCAAAGACAGGCAGTTCGTCATGTACTCCGCCACCACCAGCCAGGACGTGATGACCATTTCCTGGAAATATCAGCACGAGCCCGCGCAGATCACCGTCCAGGCGGTCAACGAGAACCGCCCGCAGATCAAGCAGTACGTAATCCCCGTCAGCCGCGAGGAAAAGTACGACCGCCTGGAATACCTGATGGATTCCGACGTCTATCACCGGGTGATGATCTTCTCCAACACCAAGTTCATGGCGCACCGCCTGTGCGCGATGCTGCAGAAAAACGGCTTTGACGCCGATGAGCTGCACGGGGATATTCCCCAGTCCAGGCGCAGCGAGATCATGGCCAGGTTCAAGAAGGGCAAACTGCCCATCCTGGTCTGCACGGACGTGGCGGCCCGCGGCATCGACGTGGACGACGTGGAGGCGGTCATCAACTACGACCTGCCCAACGAAAATGAATACTATCTGCACCGCATCGGCCGCACCGGCCGCGCCCACAAGCACGGCGTTGCGTTCACGCTGATGACCTTCGCCGAGTCCGTCCGGATGGACGAGATACTCAAATACATGAAGTCCGCCCCGGACAGGCTCCATTTTGACGATATGGATATCCTCCGCCGGGAGGACGGAAGTCCTTTCTTTGAAAACATCTGATGAATCACCGCTGAAGGAGGGGTTGAATATGGCCATCCGCAGGGCGGAAAGGGAAGATATCCCGAGACTGCTCGATCTTTTGACCCAGGTGGACATGGTGCATCATAACGGGCGGCCCGACCTTTTTAAAGGCCCCTCCACCAAATATACCGGGGAAGAACTGGAAGCCCTTCTGCGGGACGAAAAAAGGCCCGTGTTCGTCTGGACCGACGGGAAGGATCAGGCGCAGGGCTACGCCTTCTGCGTCCACCAGCAGCATGTGGAGGATCATGTCCTGACCGATATCCGTACCCTGTATATAGATGATCTGTGCGTGGATGAAAACGCGCGCGGGCAGGGCATCGGCCGGGAGCTTTATGAGCATGTGCTGGCCTACGCCCGGGAAAAGGGGTATTATAACGTCACCCTGAACGTATGGGCCTTCAACGAAAGCGCCCTGCGCTTCTATCGGAACTGCGGGTTAAGACCCCAAAAATACGGGATGGAGGCCATCCTCTGATCTCCGTCCCAGTATAAATCGTTTGCTTCCCGCCCGGTAAAGGCGGGGGCATTTTTTTATGCTCACCGCGCGTCACCCAGCCACATTTCCAGCGTGCGCACGACGTCGGAAAGGCCGGCCAGGTCTTTTTCGTCAAAGCGGCCCTTTTCCGGGCTGTCGATATCCAGGACGCCGAAAAGCCCGTCCCCGCGCCGGATGGGAAGGACGATCTCCGACCGGGAGGCAAGATCGCAGGCGATATGGTTGGGGCAGGCATGTACGTCCTGAACGACCTGGGCCTCGCCCAGCTGCGCGGCGGTGCCGCAGACGCCGCTGCCCAAGGCTATGCGGCTGACGGCCGGCTTGCCCTGAAAAGGCCCCAGGATCAGCGCCCCGTCCTTCATCAGGTAAAAGCCGGCCCAGTTGAGCCGGGGCAGCAGCAGATACAGCGCTGAAGACAGGTTCGCCAGGGCGGATACGGTTTCGTCCGTTTCGGCCAGCACGGCGCGGGCCTGGGTCAGCAGGTACGCGTAGGTCTCTTCCTTGGTATCAAACGCGCGGTAGGGGATATCCATCCGTCGTCACCTCAGTCGTCAAAATGAATGTGGCAGTAGCCGCCGGGATTTTTTTCCAGGTATTTCTGGTGGTATTCCTCCGCCGGGAAAAACTGGCGCAGGGGCTCGGCTTCCACGGCGATGGGCCGGGCGTAATGCTGCGCGAGGGCGCTCAGGAAAAGCCGGGCGCAGTCGCCGTCCGCTTCGTCTTCCCAGTAGATGCCGGTGCGGTACTGGTGGCCGCGGTCTTCGCCCTGCTGGTCCACGGTGGTGGGGTCGATCACCGCCGCGTAGGCTTCAAGCAGTTTTTCAAGCGGCAGGAGGCTGTCGTCATAGACCACCCGCACGGTTTCCGCGTGGCCGGTGTTTTCGTGCTTTACCTGTTCGTATGAGGGATGCTCAGTCCGCCCGTTGGCGTAGCCCACTTCCGTTTCCAGCACGCCGGGTATACGGTCGAAATATTTCTGGCAGCCCCAGAAGCAGCCGCCGGCGAGGTAGATCGTTTTCTTCATGCGTCATGTCCCCTTTCTGTCCCGTCTATCATACCACAACTTTATCCAAATGCAAGCCCTGGAAGGGGGAATGCTTCCCCCTCCCACGCTTCCCCCTGCTCGGCTTTTCCTTTCGCCTCCTGCGGAGGCTCCCGGGTGGAAAAGCCGCAAGGACCTGTTTTCGTGACGGAAAACCCCATCCAGGGCCTGCCGGCCCGTTCGTCGGTGAAAACGACCCAGGGCCTGCCGGCCCGTTCGGCACTGAAAATGATCCACTGGATCATTTTACCCACTGGACCGTTTTCCGGGCCCTCCTCACCCCACCGGCGAAGCCGGTGGGATACGAACTGACGCGAGGGTGTGCCCCCTCTCCAGGGCCTTCCGGCCCGTTCGTCGGTGAAATCGGTCCACCGGACCGATTTCCGGGCCCTCCTCACCTCCTCGTGTTTCTTCACTCACTGCGTCCGATTCCAGGGCCTTCCGGCCCGTTCGTCGGTGAAATCGGTCCACCGGACCGATTTCCGGGCCCTCCTCACCCCTGCGGGTGCCTGCGGCATCCGGCGGATGAACCGCCGGACTTTTATTTGAATCGGACTCCGTCCGTTCACCGGCTCCGCCTGACACTGTCCAAAGCTTCTGTTACCCTTTGGTATTGACTGAGCCTATCTATACTTCCTGATTCATGCGTATGCCCTAACAGTCGCCCGGGGTTCAGCGGCCCAATTTGTTTTTCAATTTGTTTTTCAGCCCGAAAATTGGTGCTTGAGGAATCGCGCGGGATATGTTATAGTTTTCATACAGGCAATCAGCACAAACTTTTGGCCATGATCAACAGAAAAAAGGGAGAAACGGATATGTCGGAAATGCAAGCCGCCGTCAGCCGGGACGGCCGTACCAGGGTCGCTTTTATCGGGTCTGAATGCTATCCTTTCATCAAAACGGGCGGGCTGGGGGACGTCATGTACGCCCTGCCCCGGGCGCTGACCCGTCAGGGCTGCGAGGTGAGGGTGATCCTGCCCTATTACCGCTGCATCCCGGACCGGTTCAGGAGCAGGGCAAAATACCGCGGCTCCTTCATGATGGACCTGACGCTGGAGGGAAGGACCTTCTATGTGGGCATCATGGAAACCGAAATGGACGGGGTCGTCTACGATCTCATCGACAACCGGGAATTTTTCGACTGGGGCAGCCCCTACACCGGGCTCTGGGAGGACATCCCGAAATACTGCTATTTTTCCAAGGCCGCGCTGGCTATCCTCAACTACATGGAATGGATCCCGGATGTGATCCACTGCCACGACTGGCAGGCGGGCCTGGTGCCCGTCTACCTGCGCACGCGCTTTGAGGGCACGCCCGTGGCCGCCGCCAAAAGCGTGCTGACCATCCACAACCTGCGCTTCCAGGGCATCTGCAGCATCGAGCACCTGAAATACTGGAGCGGCCTGCCGGATCATCTGTTCGATTATCCCATCTTCAAGATCAACGAACGGGAAGCGAACATGTTCAAGGGCGGTCTGGCCTTTGCCGACAAGATCACCACGGTCAGTGCCACCTACGCCGAGGAAATCCAGACGGATTTTTACGGCGAGGGGCTCAACGGCCATCTGTGGTATCACCGGCCCAAGCTGTGCGGCATCGTGAACGGCATCGATGTGGAGCTGTGGGATCCGGCGGCGGACGCGCTGCTCAAGGCGCCCTACAGCCGGGACGACGTGCTGGACAAAAAGAAGGAAAACAAGCTGGCTCTGCAGGAGCGCCTGGGCCTTGAACAGAACGCGGACAAGCTGGTGCTGGGCCTGGTGTCCCGTCTGACCGACCAAAAGGGGCTGGACCTGATCGACGCGGTCTTCCAGCAGATGCTGGACGAAAACACCCAGGTCGTCATCCTGGGCACGGGGGACCCCCGTTATGAAAATGCCTTCCGCTACTACGAAAGCGCCTGCCCGGGCCAGGTCTGCGCCTACATCAAGTACGACGAATCCCTGGCGCACCAGATCTACGCCGGGGCGGACGCCCTGCTGGTGCCCAGCCTCTTTGAGCCCTGCGGGCTGACCCAGCTGATCGCCATGCGCTACGGCACCATCCCGATCGTCCGGGAGACCGGCGGCCTCAAGGACACCGTGGAGCCCTTCAACGAAAATACCGGCGAAGGCAACGGCTTCACCTTTGACCGCTACGAGGCGGACCTGCTGCTGGACGCCGTGCGCAGGGCGCGCCGTGTTTTCCTGGAGGACCGTGCCCGCTGGGACGCCCTGGTCTGCCGGGATATGGAAAAGGACGTTTCCTGGGAAAATTCCGCCGGCCAGTATATGGCCCTGTATAATGAATTGAAAAGCTGGGACTGACGGCCACCGTGATCAGGCAACCCGGTAAAAAACGAGAGGCCCGAAAAACCAGATAAAGAGAGCCCTTCCTGTCCGTTTCGGGGCAGGAAGGGCTCCTTCAGTTGGCGTACTTCAGGCAGGGGCATGGCAGCCGCGAAAAGCCGGGGCTGCCATGCGATGAACCCTGCCGTCAGACACCGGAGATGCGGTGTTTACGCCTCAGTCGTCGATCTCGGCGTAGGTCCAGATGACGTCGCCGCCGGGCAGACGGATCACGTTGTGCACAGAGGGCTTCATCATCTGAGGCGTGGTGTAGAAATAGATCGGGTTGACGCCGCCGGTGGCCATCAGGACCTTTTCGGCTTCAGCGGCCAGCCTGGCGCGCTCGATGGGGTCGGTGGCGGCCTTCACGGCGTCGACCAGCGCGTCGTAGGCTTCCGCCCAGGTCTGGTCGCCGTTGGGGCCCCAGTAAGCGCCGGTGCCGGCGTCGGCAGTCACCTCGCTGTTGCGGGTGTAATCGCCGATGGAGCGGCCCAGACGGGGATAGTTGTTGCCGGAGGCGGAGATGAAGATCTCCAGGAAGTTCACGACGTCGTTGAAGTCGCTGACCCAGCCCATGCGGGCGGCTTCCGCGTCGCCGGCCTTCAGCTTCTGCTGCAGGGTAGCCCAGGCTTCCTGGTTGACCACGCCGGTGATGCCGAACTGGTTCCAGGTCTCCTGCACGTACTGGATGATCAGGGCGTTGTTGCCGCTGTTGTTGAAGGCGAATTCGATGGAGGGGAAGTCGGTGAACATCAGGTCGCCGCCCTCGATGCTGCCGGTGCAGGGATAGCCCAGGTCGATCAGGGTCTGCAGGGCCTCCACCTGGTCCACGGTGTAATCAGGGTTGATTTCGGAGGGCTCGTTGGTGCCGGTGTACCACACACCATAGCCTTCGGCGGAGCGGACGTCGGCGCTGTTGCCATCGGCCAGGCCTACGGGGTAGAAGCCGGTCGCGGCCTTTTCACCGCCCTTGGTCACGTAGGTGACCACTTCATAGCGGTTGATCAGCTGGCCCAGGGCGAAGCGGGCTTTGCTCTGCTCCTGCACGGTCAGCTGCTTGGCCTCGGGGCTCAGGTCCTTATAGACGTTGAAAAGGATATACCAGGTGCCCTGGGTCGGGAAGAACTCCAGTTCGCCGGGATAGGTGGCGTTCAGGCGGTCGTATTCGGTGGAGGAGATGGACTGAATGTACTGCACGGTGCCGTTTTCATAGGCGGTCAGGATAGCGGTGTTGTCCTCAGAGAGGTAGAAGTTGATGCCGTCCAGCTCCACCTTGTCGGCGTTCCAGTAGTAGGGGTTGCGCTCAAAGGAGATGACGTCGTCCACGGCGTACTTGGTCATCTTGAAAGCGCCCAGGCCGATGTAGCTCTCGGGCTTGGTGGCCCAGATGCCCTCGTTGTCCGCGATGTCCACGCGCACGGGATAGAAGGGCACGAAAGCGCACAGATCCAGGAAATAGGCGCAGGGCTGGGGCAGATGCACGACGAAGGTGCGGGCGGCGTCGTCCACGTCGATGGCCAGGGTGCCGTCTTCGCCGCGGCTGATCACGTCAAACAGGAAGCCGTAGTCGGCGCCCAGCTCGGCGGAAGCGGCGCGGTCCCAGGAGGCTTTGATCTGGGAGGCGGTGGCGTCGGTGCCGTCAGACCACTTGAGGCCTTCGCGCAGCACGAAGGTGTAGGTCAGGCCGTCCTCGGAGACGTCCACGGATTCGGCCAGTTCGGGGGACATGACGGGCTCGCCGGCTTCATTCAGCTGATAGCCCATCAGGCCGGCAAACGCGGAGCGGATGATGTTGGAGCCGGCGGAAGCGCTGTTGAGGGCCGGGTCCATGGACAGAGGCGTGCCGCCGCCCAGGAAAAGGCTGAGCACATCGTCGTCATCCGCGTGAGCGAAGGAGACCAGGCCGAGCACCATGCTCAGGACCAGCGCAAGAGCGAGGATCTTTTTCATGTGTTTTCCTCCTTTGATAAAATAGAGTAATATTTGTTCACGCCTGTCAGGCGGGAAACACTTGGGGTCAGATATTGTGGCAGGCGGCGAAATGGCCGGGGCTGATCTCCCGCATGGCGGGGCAGGTTTCCTTGCAGGCGGCGGTAGCCCGGCTGCAGCGGGTGCGGAAGGGACAGCCGGAGGGCACCTTCAGGGGGCTGGGCACGTCGCCCTGCAGGACGATGCGCTGCTGCTTGCGGCTTTCCCTGGGGTCCGGAATGGGAACGGCGCTCATCAGGGAAACGGTGTAGGGGTGCTGGGGGTGGCGGGTCAGCTCGTTGGCCGGGGCCAGCTCCATCATGTGCCCCAGGTACATGACGGCGATGCGGTTTGAAATGTGCTTGACCACGCTGATGTCGTGCGCGATGAACAGATAGGTCAGCCCCAGCTGGCTCTGCAGGTCCTCCAGCATGTTGATCACCTGGGCCTGGATGGAAACGTCCAGGGCGGAAACAGGCTCGTCGCACACGATGAATTCGGGCTTGGAGGCCAGGGCGCGGGCGATGCCTATGCGCTGGCGCTGGCCGCCGGAAAACTCGTGGGCGTAGCGGGTGGCGTGCTCGGTATTGAGGCCCACCAGGGTCATCAGCTCCCGGATGCGCTCCTCCCGTTCCTTCTTGCTTTCGCACAGATGATGGACGTCGATGGGCTCGGCGACGATGTCCGCCACGGTCATGCGGGGATTGAGGGAAGAATAGGGATCCTGAAATACCATCTGGGCGCGGCGGCGGAAGGCGCGCAGGGCTTCCTTGCCCTCGACCTTCTGGCCGTCAAACCAGACATCCCCGGCGGTGGGCTTGTACAGCTGCAGCATGGAGCGGCCCACGGTGGTCTTGCCGCAGCCGCTTTCGCCCACCAGGCCCAGCGTCTCTCCCTTGAGGATATCGAAGGAAACGTCGTCCACGGCCTTGAGCTGGGCGGTCTTTAAAAACCCAGTGGAAATGGGAAAATACTGCTTGAGATGGCTGACCTGTACCAGGCAGGCGGGATCGGGCGCAAAGGACTTGTTCGGCATGGCTGTCATTCTTCCGCCTCCTCGTAGCCTTCCTCCGGCCGGGTTTCAAAACAGGCGTTGTTTTTGACGTTCATCCAGCAGGCGGACAGGTGATTCCGGCCGACCCAGTATTCCCGGGGCTTTTCGCGCAGGCATATTTTCATGGCCCGGTCGCACCGGGGGGCGAAGGGACAGCCGGGGGGTATGTGCAGCAGATCGATCGGCGTGCCGGTGATGGGGATCAGGCGGACCTTTTCGTCGTCGCTCATGTCCGGTATGGAACGCATCAGGCCCCGGGTGTATTCGTGCATGGGGTGGTAGAATATGGCGTCCGTCGTGCCGCGTTCGCATACGCCGCCGGCGTACATGACGATCATTTCGTCACAGATGGACGCTATGACGCCCATATCGTGCGTGATCATGATGATGGCCATGCCCAGCTCCTTCTGCAGCTGCAGCATCAGCTCCAGGATCTGGGCCTGGATGGTCACGTCCAGGGCGGTGGTGGGCTCGTCGGCGATCAGTATATCCGGTTCGCAGGCCAGGGCCATGGCGATCATGACGCGCTGCCGCATGCCGCCGGAAAGCTCGTAGGCGTACTGGTGGATGCGCTTTTCAGGCTCTGAAATGCCCACCAGCCTGAGCATCTCGACGGCCCGTTCGTTGGCCTGCCGGCGGTCGCGGTCGGTATGCAGCATGATCGCTTCGCGCAGCTGGTTGCCGATGGTGAAGGTGGGGTTCAGCGAGGTCATGGGGTCCTGAAAAATGATGCTGATCTTGTTGCCGCGGATCCTGCGGATCTCCTCCTCGCTCTTGCCGACCAGCTCCTCCCCGTTGAACTTGATGGAGCCGGACACGATCCGGCCGGGGCTGGTGAGGATCTGCAGGATGGAATAGGCGGTCACGGACTTGCCGGAGCCGCTTTCGCCCACGATGCCCAGCACCTTGCCCTTCTCCAGGGAAAAGGAAAGGCCGTTGACGGCTTTGACCTCGCCCGAGGGGGTGAAAAAAGAGGTGTGCAGGTCTTTTACTTCCAGCATGCTCAATGTATCGTTCACCTCTCTTTTTCAGGACCGGAGCTTGGGGTCGAACGCGTCGCGCAGCCCGTTTCCGAGCAGGTTGAACGACAGCACGATCAGGAAAATCGAAAGCGCCGGGAATATCAGCTGGTAGGGGTAGGAGCGCAGACCCGTGCGGGCGTCCGAGGCCAGGGAGCCCAGGGACGGCATCGGGATGGAAACGCCCAGGCCCAGGAAGCTCAGAAAGCTTTCGGTGAAAATGGCGCTGGGGATCTGCATGGCGGCGATGATGATGATGACGGACACGCAGTTGGGGATCATGTGCTTGCGGATGATGCGGGCGGGGGAGGCGCCGATGGCCCTGGAGGCCAGCACATATTCCTGCTCCTTGATGGAGAGGATCTGCCCGCGCACCTGCCGGGCCATGGACACCCAGTACAATAGGCCGAACACGATGAAAATGGACACCATGCCCGAGCCGAGCCGGGAGATCAGAGCGCTTTTGCTGGTGGAGACCCAGTCCTTGATGGCGACGGACAGCAAGATCACGATCAGCACGTCGGGCAGGGAATAGATGATATCCACGATGCGCATCATGATCATGTCCACCTTGCCGCCAAAATAGCCGGAGATGGAGCCGTATATGATGCCGATGATGATGACGATCAGGGCGGAAAAAATGCCGACCAGCAGGGAAATGCGGGTGCCGTAGATGACGCGGATGGCGTAATCGCGGCCCAGCGCGTCCGTCCCCATGATGTGGGGAAACACGTTCTGCCCGCGGGCTATTTTGGCCTGCTCCTTCTGGCTGTACTGAAAGGGGGCGAGGTTCTGGGCGGTAACGTCCTGCTTGGTGTAAGTGTAGGGGTAAAAAGTGGGAACGATGAACGCGATCAGGGCGATCAGGACGATCACCACCAGGGAGATCATCGCTATGTGGTTGCGCCGCAGGCGCCGCATGGCGTCCCGCATGAAGGAGACGGACTCCCGCATCGTGACCTGCTGGGCTTTTTCGTCCTCCCCGGCGGTTTCAAACAGCGCGGGGTCAAGCTGCAGGCTCAGGGGATTCTTGAATTTCTTCTGTTCAGCCATACACGATAATCCTCAAAAAAGACCGGGTCTCGGTAAACGGGATGGGGAAACGCTCAGCTCAGCTCGATCCTGGGATCGACCACCTTGTACAGGATATCGCTGAGAAAGTTCATCAGAATGATCATCGTGGCCAGGAAAATGGTGACGCCCATGATCATCATGTAATCGGTGCGGAGCATGCTGTTGGTGAAAAGTCTGCCCAGGCCGGGAACGGAGAAAATGTTTTCGACCACCATGGAGCCGGTCAGTATGTAGGCCATCATGGGGCCGGCGTAGGTGATGACGGGGGTCAGGGAGTTCTTGAGGGCGTGCTTGAATATGACCAAAGCGCTGCGCACGCCCTTTGCGCGGGCGGTGCGGATGTAGTCCTGCCCCAGCACATCCAGCATGGAGGAACGCTGCAGGCGGGTCACATAGGCCATGGGATACAGGCTCAGCGATATGATCGGCAGCACCAGCCCGCCCGGCTGATTGCCCAGGGAAGGAAGCCAGCCCAGCTGCAGGGCGAAGATCAGAAGCAGTATCGTGGCCATCACAAAGGAGGGCATGGAGACCAGGGCCGTGGTCAGGACCTGAATGATTTTGTCCAGCGCCCTGCCCCTTTGCAGCGCCGCGACGGAGCCCAGTATGATGCCCAGGATGATCGCGATGAGCCCGGCGGTGAAGCCTATGCGGGCCGAATAGGAAAAGCCGCCCATGATCAGTTCGATGACCGTATTGCCCACCCAGCCGGTGGAAAGGCCGAAGTCTCCCCGCAGGATGTTTTTCAGATAATTCAGAAACTGAACGGGGACCGGCTTGTCAAACCCGTATTTGGCTTCGAGCGCCGCGATGACCGCGTCGCTTTTGGCTTTTTCGGAGCTGAAGGGGCTGGCGGGGATGGCGTGCATGACGAAAAAGGTGATGGCGATCACCAGAAAGATGGTCAGCAGGGCCATCAGCAGCCTTTTAACCAGATATGCAAGGAACTTGGAATTCATGGATATCCCTCCGGAAAATGAAAAACAAAACAAACCATATTGCAGATTATATCCGGAAAAGGAGCGTTACGTCAAGTTTTTGCCGCGTAAAAACAGGCATTTTTGAATATTCGCGTCAAAAAATTGCAAAAAAGTGCAGAATAAATACAATCAAGGCATTCAGCATCAAAAAAGCAGCGTCCAAATGCGCCGGACAGGTGGGAAAGCAGCTCTTTTTGCAGATCGTGAGCAGACTCGAAAAAGCTATTGATAATGATGAGCTTCTTGTGTATAATCACTCATAGGTGCGTACTCTCATGGTCATCAGGAGGCTAACCTCTATTGCAAGGTGTTGAGCTTGAACTACAGGGAGGGGTTCATCATGCCGAAAGCAAGTCTCATTGATCCGGTGCAGGATCGATTTGAGAAGAGAATGGCGTTCGATAGCCATATGAAGAGATATAAACAAGCCATGCAGGCGCGCTGCTATCTCGAAGCCTTGATGATTGGCTATGCCTGTCTTGAAGATCGATTGCGGTATCTCCTGTTCTATTTGGGAATGCTTCAAAGTCCGGCATCTGGATCCATTGGCAACAGACGAACAACTGCATCATATAAAAGAATTCTGGACCGGTATATGCAGAAAGGCGACAGAAGCATCAGACATATTGCCGGGAAAAGGAATCTCACCAGATGCATCTTTCTTCTCGTTGCTGAGAACAAACCCGACCAGGATGATGTAGTGCAGACCGTTCTTTGTGCATCGCTGTCCGATGAAGGTCGTGTATCCGAAACGCTGGATCTGCTGAAGAACATAGAAGCGTGGTGTGATTATCGCAACGCCGCGGTCCACGACTTGATGAACAAGAGCGTTGTCAGCCTGGATGCGCACATTGCCGAACAGGCTGAACTGGGGTATAAACTCTTCCGCCGCTTGGACAACATGGTCGGCTGGGTGGATCGAAAGCACATCTCCAGGAAGATTGGAATTGAGATTTCCAAAAGCAGGCAGAAAAACAAGCAAGGCAGGAGGTAAATGCGATGAGACAACATGGGTCGGTCCGAAGGAGGTTCTTTTCTCTTCTGTTTGTGCTGATCATGCTCATCGGTACAGCCAGCGCAGAGGGTCTCTTCCCATCAATGAATCAGATGTTCGGCACCGCCATGCCGTCCGTTGGAGCAGCACTCGGAAGGGCAGCAGATGAAACTGCTGATACCGAGCGTGGCAAGGAAGAAACTTATCGCAGCTTCACCTATGACGACTACACGGTGTTTGGTGCGTACCTTGCCGGAACTGGCGCTGCTTTGAAAGATACTGCAGTGACAGAGAATACCATCACTGCCACTCTGACTGTCCGCGGTGCTTCAATGGAATTCACCTATGACTGGAGCAGTCAGACCGCTACCGCGGTTTATCCGTCCGGCACACGGCCTGAGATGGAGAAAGAAGCTGTGGAGACCAAAGCCAGCATCCTGCCGCCGGTTGGCGGCATCATGCCCTCCGCACAATTCGCCGTGGGCCGCAAGCCCGACAAGGAGGAGAACGCGGAGAATGGCATCACGCAGGTATGGAAAAACTTCACGGATACTGATTACAGCGCTTTCAGCACCTACCTTGCACAGACCGGAGCCACGCTACGTCAAAGCCAAACGGAGGCAGGTATCCTGACAGCGGAGATCGGCCTGAATGGCAGTAGCTTCACGCTGACTTACAACTGGCATACCAAGACCGCCAGCGTGTTATACCCGAAAGGAACCTCTCCCGAGCAGGAAAAGTGGAACACACTCAAAGGAAACGGCTCCATTCTTCCGAAAATGGGCACCATCGGGAAAGACCTGCCCAGTATATCCCAGGCACTCACCCGCGAGCCGGACACCATGGAAACGATGACAGACGGCAGCCGGCGTGAGACATACAACAACTTTGACGAGGCGGACTACACAACGTTCAGCCAGTACCTGCAGACAGCGGAATGCGCGGTGGATGGATACCATGTAGAAGATGGCAGCGTCATGGTCATAGAGTTGAGCAACCTCACGGGGATGTTCACCTTCACCTATGATTCCCTGCGCCATATTGGCACAATTGTTTATCCGAAGGGGAGCCGTGTCGAAGCCGCCTGGGCCGCGCCTACCGCCACGCCCAAACCGGCAGCAACGGCCACACCCAAGCCATCGCAAAACTACTATTCTCAGTCTCAGTGCTGGAGTACAGCCGAACAATATTTCAAGAACCTGAGCTGGAAGAACCCCAGTTCTGTGACAATTCACAGTCATTCAGCTACCTACGACTCAAGCGATAACACATACACCTTCTACATCGACTATTCCGCCCAGAACGGCTTCGGCGGATACAACAGGAGCTATTACTTCATCACCGTGAGCGCGGCCACCGGCCGGGTCACCTCTGCCTTTGGCGGAAACTGAGAACAGGGAGGAAAAGACAATGAAGCGAAACCTGATGGCATTGATCCTTGCGCTGTGCCTGCTTGGCACTTCACTCGCCGGAGCCGAGGGCCTGCTGCCCTCGTTGACAGACACCATTGGCAAGCCCATGCCCTCCCTGGGTGAGGCGCTGGGCCGCTATCCGGATGAGGAGATTCCCGAAGCGGATGGCGGCAATACGGAGGTGTTCCAGGGTGTAACTGAAACAGACTTCAACACGTTCAGCGTCTATCTCAGTGAGAAAGGCGCCACGCTGGCCGACTATCAGGCAGCTGGCAGTTCTTTCTCCGCCTCTATTCAGGTGGAAGGGAAGACAATCGGTTTCACCTATGATACCAAATCGCTTGAAGCTGCAGTAACTTATCCTAGAGGAACTTATGACAAATGGTTGGATTATGCGAAAATCCAATATAAATCTGCTATCCAAATGTTTGATGATGGAAATATTGTTGAAGGTTTGACTTTATTGTATACAATTCCCAACTATATCGGGTTTAAGCCAGCTGCTGATTATCTTGAAACTCATCCGAAGCTCGTGGAAGAAGCGAAGCTTGCTCCTTACCGTAAGGTGGGTAGCTATGTTTCTTTTGGGCATTATGAGCAAGATAATGATTTGAACAATGGTCAGGAAGCTATCGAATGGCTGGTATTGGATTATGATAAAAAGAACAATCGCACATTGCTAATCAGCCGATATGGTTTAGATAGAAAGATGTATCATACGCAATGGACGGCAATAACCTGGGAGAAATGCACGTTGCGTTCTTGGCTGAACAACGATTTTTATAACATGGCGTTCAGCACAAAAGAGCGCAGTGCAATCATCATGACGAACGTAGATAATAGCCTTAGCCAAGGGTTTGATTTTACAACAGTAGATTCATATGCAGAAAAAACCACCGGTGGGAACAACACCAAAGACAAGATCTTTCTGCTGAGCTATGCTGAGGCAAATAAGTATTTGGGAGTTGCCACGCATTATTACAATATAAAATCACGTGTATCACCTACAGCATATGCTGTCGCTCAAGGCGCAGTTTCATACGATGATGACAAAACAGAAGACGGAACAGCCGCCGCTCATTGGTGGTTGCGATCGCCCGGGGATGAGCAGAGAAATGCCGCATTTGTCGGGGCCGGAGGAATGCTTTTAAGTCTTCTCGTCAAAAATAACTTTTGTGTACGCCCTGCTTTATGGATCAATCTGGATTCTGATATTTTCTGATCGTTAAGGCAACACCGCACAAAGCAAACATGTGATAGCAAAGCAATCGGAAATATGGTATAATGGGGTCATGGATAAGCAGATGACGATGTCGTTCTGGACGGACGAGCTTGCGGAAGTCAGAACGCACAAGAAGGAATTCCTTACGCAGATGGACCGACTGGTGCCGTGGG
>CADAQF010000053.1 GCA_902790015.1 uncultured Eubacteriales bacterium
CGCCATGTTCAAAATCATCAAGTTTAACTGCTGTGGACTGGATGTCCACAAAACCTGGATCTACGCTTGCATCGGGATTACTGACGCAGCCTTCCGCACCGAGTACCAGGGCGCGCTGGGCGTCCTCAACCATTCCGTGCGCTACGACCAGGCGCAGAGCCTGACCGCCGCGCAGAAGACCCGTGCGCTCAACAACATCGGCGCAGCCCCTGCCAACGTGGCCGACGATGCCGTCAAAGTGACCATTCAGACGTTCCAGGACGAGCAGAAAGCGCAGGCCCGTGGGAACATCGGGGCGATCTCGCAGACGGAACTGGACGCGGCGCAGGCCGCGCAGACCGCCGCAGTAGGGCTGGTGGCAAACGACCTTTCCAACGGCTCCGGCGTGTTCGGGATGGCGATGGCGCACGACGGCAGGGCCAACAACGAGAATGAATATCAGGCCGTCCGCTATCAGATTTACGAGCGCAGGCGCACCGATCAGGATTTCGCCGCGCTTTCCGGCAGGGACGGGGCCATCGTAATGGACGGCAAGGCCGTCATTGACGGGACGGTCACCAGCACCATGCAGACGCAGACCGGCAATTTCTCCAATTCCGTACGGCTCAATTTTACCGCTGCCAGCCTCGGCGTGGCCGCCCCGGCCCAGTCCTCCTCGACCGTCCTTTCAACGGTCATCTGCGGTGCGCTTCCTTCCTACCGCTACACGACCAGCAACGGAAACATCATCAGCAGCGACACGGTCATCGGAAGCGGGGAAACACCCGCCGAAACGTACAATCAGAAGGTCTTCTCCGGCTTTTCCACCACCCAGTTCTTCTTCCTCGTGCCGACCATGTTCAGGATCGGCGGTACGGACGCAAGCCCCGTTTACCTTGCTACCGGCTCGACCTTGGCCGAAAAGAAGGATGACGTGGTCGCCTACCTGAAGGATCATCCCGTCACCGTCTACTACCAGACCGCCGGTCTTGCGGACGCGCAGGCCGTTTATGTGGCCGTTCCTGCGCTGGAAGCGGCGGAGGTGCAGGACGGCGTGGACGAAAACGCGGCCGATATCGCCGCCCTTCAGGCCGCGCTTACGGCGGACGAGGCGAAGCTGAACAGGCCGGATTATACCGCCCTGTTCCATAACTGCGTCTGCATCGGCGATAGTTTGACGAGGGGCTATTACTCGGCCTATGCCAGCGGCGAACGCAACCGGGATTATGGATATCCTTCCGCGCTGTCCCGTCTGACGAGGCTGAATGTGTACAACTACGGCCTGTCCGGCGCTGATCCAGGCGAATGGCTGGGGAACGCTCAGATGTCCGCACAGACCTACAGCGGCTTTGACCTGGCCCTGGTGGAGTTCGGGCAGAATATCGACATTCCGGGCGAATCCGGCGTCAATTACACCGAGTCCGAGTATCAGGAGCTGTATCTGTCAGTTATCCGGATGCTGAAGACCGCCAACGAGCATATGACCATTTTCTGCCTGTCAAATCCCGGCCCCCGTGCAGTTAATGGCTGGATTCAGAACATCGTTACGGCGGCAAGCGCTCAGTATTCCGGCGTGTACTATCTCGACATCACCACGGACGCGCCGTATACGGCCTACAGAGGGAGCGACAATGTCCACCTGACCACGCTGGGCTATATGCTCCTGGGGCAGACCGTGTATGACCGGCTGAACGCCTTTGTGGCGAGCAACCCGACCGAGTTTGTCGATCTCTATACGACAAATAACCTGCCCAGCATTTCGCCCGTTAAGGTGGATGCTGACTGATAAAGGGGGTAGCCTGTATGGCCAACACAACCACCGTTAATCTTGAGATGATCCGTGGGGACACGTTTTCCTTCGATTTGATCCTGCACGACATCGACCCGGAGAGCATCGAGAGCCTGTATTTCACGGTCAAGCGCAGGGCGACCGATGCGGACAGCGCCGCCGTACTGCAAAAGAGCATCGCCAACGGCGGAATCACCCGGATCGAGGGGGACGATCTGCGCTACCGGGTGCGGGTCGCTCCGGCGGACACGGCGGGTGTTGCCGCCCGGACTTACGCCTATGACGTACAGGTCGGCATCGGCGGGGATATTTTCACGTTCGTTCGGGGCAACCTGAGCATCGAGCAGGACGTTACGGAGGCGATTGAATGAGCGAGTGCAATTGTCCGAGAATCGACGTGCAGGTGGTTCCGGCCCCTGTCATCGACATACAGAGCGGGATAGGGCCGCAGGGGCCGAAGGGAGATGTCGGCCCGCAAGGCCCCAAGGGAGACACCGGCACCGCCGGACCTCAGGGGCCGCAGGGTGTTCAGGGGCCGAAGGGGGACACGGGAGCGACCGGGCCTCAAGGCCCACAGGGTGAACAAGGCCCACGGGGCGAGAAAGGCGAAACGGGCGAACAGGGGCCGAAGGGCGAAACAGGCCCTACTGGACAGACTGGCCCTGCTGGCGCGCCCGGAGTAGGCGTACCCACGGGAGGAACTACAGGACAGGTGCTGACCAAAGCCAGCGGCACGGACTACGACACCGAATGGACTACGCCCGAAGCGGGAGGCGGCACGGTCACGGACGTTCAGGTCAACGGGACCAGCGTGTTGCAGGACGGCGTGGCGAATGTCAACGGGACCAGCGTGTTGCAGGACGGCGTGGCGAATGTGCCGATAGCAACGACAAACAAACTCGGTGCTGTTATGGTCGGGAATGGTCTTGGAATTTCAAACGGATGGCTGGCTCTCGTAGGAGCTAATGATGCGCAGATCAAAGCAGGGACAGTTTTAACGATCCCAGTTACGCCAATCCGACAACACGCATCCGCTTTCTACGGCCTCGCCAAAGCGGCGGGCGTGGACATGGCATCCTCGTCTAACCCCGTTGGAACATACACCGATGCCGCAAAAATAGCCATCCAGAAGATGCTGGGAATTTATCAAGCGCCGTTTAGACTGATTTATGAGGAAACGATAACAGAAGAAACTGGAAATATCAGCATAATATCAGACATTGGGAGCAATCCTTTTTCCTTGTCGGAGATACTCGTTATGTTTGATAGTGTTGAGAGTGCAAATTCGAGCACAGGCGCTGTAGTCATCAATAGCAGTTCGATAAGCAATAACACTGCATATGCCAGTATTCCTACGCTCTACAATGCAACGGCACAAACCAGAACAGCCCATATTCGGATAATTGGTGGCAGAATGTTTGGCGAAGTGGCATCCGCAAACATGTCAAATGCCTATGGGTTGGTTACTGTTCAGCAGAATCGAAACGCAAGTGGCTGGATAGAATGCGGATTGATAAACATGATTACGATCCTATCTCTCAACGGTCATAAATTTACCGCTGGGAAAATCACAATTTATGGGCGATAAGAAAGGAGAAACAAAATGACTTACTATTCACAGCGGAAATCCATTCTCAACGGTGAACCTCAAGCAGTTACCAACAAGTACGGAAACCGCCGTCAGATGGAGCGCCAGTTCCACCTGTTCTGCGCTAATGCAAATGATGGTGATGAATATCAATTTGACGTGGACAGCATTGAATGGGGGACGGTGGAAGGTGGTGTAGTTGAGCGCAAGGTGTACACGAAACCCGAACCCGAACCGGAAGAACAGGTCGATCAGTAATATTTAAAAAAAAAAAAAAAAAGGGGGTGAGCTGCTGGAACATTGGGGCTATATCTACGGAATGAGCGGCAGGATTTGGACGGAGTCCCTCCAAAAGACTTACTCAGAACCGGGCCACAAAAACTACGAGCAGACCGAAAAATACGGAGCCAAATGGATAGGTCGAAGGGTGACCGACTGCTCCGGCCTCCTGCTCTGTGCGCTCAAGCAGCTTGGCGAGAGCATCGTCCATCAGGCGCGGTATCAGTACACCGACTCCAGCGCCCCGAAAGGCAAATTGATAGATGGCAAACGGGATGACGGTCAGCCCCTGTTGCCCGGAACCGCCGTGTTCCTCCAAGGCGCTGAAGCCCGCATCCACCATGTGGGCGTGTATGTCGGACATGGCATTTGCATCGAAGCGAAAGGCACTCGCTGGGGCGTGGTCACCAGCAAGCCCGACCATTGGGATCACTGGGGGTTGCTTAAAATGATCGATTACACCGATGCCGCAAAGATCGAGAAAGAGCCTGCCCCCGAAATCCCGGAGGAAAAGAGCGATACGGAGGTACTGTACAGAGCCGTAGTCAACAACCCCGGTGCCTGGCTCAACGTGCGGAGCGGCCCCGGAACATCATTCCAGGTGCTGTACCGGGTCGAAAGAGGTGACGAGGTCGAGGTGCTGGCTGTTTCAACCGATGAGAAATGGTGGCAGATTCGTTTCGGCGGCCGCATCGGCTGGGCGTGGGCCGAATATCTCCAGCTGATCGAGGACAACGTAGACGAGCCCGGCGATACCGAGCAGGAGATCTCAGCGGCCCCTGAGGCCGCGCCTTCGGAAGCGTCCGGTGTCTCGCCGGCGGACAGCACACCCGCGCAGCCTTCCGCCCCGCCCATCACCCAGGCCGATCTGGACGCCCTTCTGGTCCTGATCGAGACTGCCCAGCTGGCCATGGACAAGCTGGACACCCGTTTAGAGTCCATGAAACACTCCGTCGAAGCCATGATGAGCAGGGAGGCCGGCGAATGAGCGGCGCGCTGTTCCTGATCCTCTCCTTCACGGCTTTGGCCGTCAGCGTCTGGCTGGCGCTCAAAATCAGCAACAGAGGGAGGTGATACCAATGGAGAACATCACCCTCTCAGGGCTCGAATCCACCGTCCTTTTCCTGCTCGGGATCGCGGCGGTGCTCGTGTCAATCGAAAAAGGCGTCGCAGCCTTCAACAGCCTTTTCAAGAAAAAAACAGCCGACCGCGAGGCCGCTCAGGACGCCCGCCTGACCGCCCTGGAAGGCCAGGTCAAAAGCCTGAGCAGTCGCCTGGAAAAGGGCGACAGCCAGTTCGTAAAACTCCGCTCAGACATCGGCGAGCTGCTCGCTGTCCAAAATGTAGTTCTTATGCACATGATCAGCGGCAACGGAATTGAGACCCTTAAAAAGACCAAGAACGACCTGGACAACTACATGGCCAGCCGCTGACCAAGAAAGGAGAATCCTCATGTCAAAAGTTGATTTCCTTCGCAAGCTCACTTCCCGCAAGTTCTGGATGGCGCTGGCCAGCTTCGTCACCATGCTGATGACCGCCACCGGCACCAGCTCCGAGGGCGCTGAAAAGATCGCCGCCCTGATCATGGCGGGCGCGACCGTCATCGCCTACATCATCGGCGAAGGCTGGGCCGATTCCGCCCATGCCGGCGATCTGGATCCCCTCGCGTCTCCCGTTCCCGATAAACCTCCCGAAGACACTCCCATCGAATAAGCAAAAGAGGCCAGGCTTAACCCTGGCCCCTTTTTCGCGTAAACACAATCCCAAACGCACCCTCCCACATGATCACTCTGTGTTCGGATTTGTCGGTCGATGGTGGAGGTGAGGAGAATCGAACTCCTGTCCGAAGATTCAGGCTTACAGCTTTCTCCGAGCGCAGCAGCGGATTTGACATTCCCTTCTCTGTACGCCCCGCCGCGGGCTTACAGATTCAGTAGCTTCATAGTGCCGGCCTGCTGCAAAGCTTAGGCAGGCCCGTTCCCTACTTCGATGACGCCGCTGGCTCAAGCAGTAGGCGCTTGAGGACGACGCGCAGCGTTAAGCCGCCGCGAGAACGAGATTATCGTTGTCAGTTGATTTTAAGTTCCCCGTTTTAACGCGGTCAGGGGCCGCGGCTCGCTTACCATACTCCCGACGATCCCCGTCGAAACCTTTACACCCCCGTTCAAGATGATGGCGCTTTTCAGCGGCTGTGGTCGCGCAGGGCGCGCTGGATGTCCCGCTGGACGTCCCGCTGGGCCATGGCGTCCCGCTTGTCGTGCAGGTGCTTGCCTACGCAGAGCCCCAGCGACATTTTCATCCGCCCGTCCTTGAGATAGACCGACAGCGGGATCAGCGTGTAGCCCTGCCGCTGCACCTGACCGGCCAGCTTGCGGATCTCGCTCTTGTGAAGGAGCAGGCGCTTGGGCCGGAGCGGATCGGTGTTGAAATAGGAGCCCTGGTCGTAGGGACTGATGTGCATGCCCTCGACCAGCATCTCGCCGTCCTTGACGTGGGCGAAGCTCTCCTTCAGGTTGCCCTTGCCCTGGCGGAGGGACTTGACCTCAGTGCCCTTAAGCTCGATGCCGCACTCGTAGGATTCTTCCACAAAGTAGTCGTGCCTGGCTTTGCGGTTTTCGATGACCGGCTTGATGCCCTTTTTCTTAGCCAAGACGCGCGTCTCCTTTCTGAAATCATCCGGCGGGATAGGGAAGCGCGGGCCGATAAAGCCCGGGAATTCCCCAAAACCGATAAGGTTTAATCCGCTGAAAGCATAGTCATTGTAGCAACCCGCGCCCTTTTTGTCAAGGGCATAAATAACGAATGAAAAGGGCGAAAATAACGAATGAAAAGGCTTTATCCTTTCATGCGTGCGGCATTTCAGAACCCCTGTCCGTCCAGCGCGGCGACGGCGGCCAGGTAGATCCGGGCGCAGGTTTCGACCTTTTCAAGCGGCAGCGCTTCGTCGGGGCCGTGGGCGGCGCCGTGGCCTTCGGGCAGCACGGAGCGGACGGGGCTTTCAACCGGCATCTGCGCGCCGAAGGTGACGGCGTTGGGTACGACGCGGGAATAGGTGCCTCCGCCCATGGTGAAGGGCGGGTCGTCCCGGCCGGTGAGCGATGTGTAAACGTCCTGCAGGACCAGGACGCGCGGATCGTCCGGGGGCAGATAGTAGGGGTCGGAAACTTTCAGGTCCTTCGGGGCGAAGCCCAGACGGTCCCAGGCGGCGCTGAAGGACGAAAGGAGCCTCTCCCGGGAAAGGGTGATGGGGGAACGGCAGTCAAAACCAACCTCCAGAAGCCCCCTTTTAAGCGCGGCAGCGCTGTGCACGACGGTCAGCGGGCCGGAGACATCGTCCCGATACGCGGCGCCTATGGCCCGGCCATCCGTATCCGAGGAAAGCAGCGCGATGCCCCGGACAGCCTTTTCACATTCGCCCTTTAGTACGCCCAGCCCGCACAGCGCCTCGGCCAGCACGTGAAGGGCGTTGACGCTCCCTTCCGGGTGGGCGGCATGGCCCGAAGCCCCGGAGGCGCTGATCCGTACAGCGCCGTCCAGCGCCTGGATCCGGATGCGGTCCCGGATGGCCTGGGGGAGGGAAGGCAGGGCGGAAAGCGCGTCCCTTTCCTCCGCCAGCACCTCGCATACCGCGCGGGCCGGCACCATGTTCAGGGCGGAGCCGGCCTCAAGGGATAGGAGATTCCCCTGCGCCGGGGCCGTTATGTACCCTTTGAGCGACCCCTTCTGCCCGTAGTTCACGGGAAACCGGGAGTCCGGCACGAGGGAAAACGAGGGAAAACGATAGCCTGTTTTCAGGAGCGCGGCCATGTCCGGCATGCCGTTTTCCTCGCTGACGCCCAGGTACAGACTGACCCCGCGGCGCAGCGGAACGGCGAATTCGCGCAGCATCCGCATCACGCACAAAGCCATGACGAAGGAGCCCTTGTTGTCGTCCACGCCCCGGCCGATCAGCATTTCATGGTCGGGAAGATACGTCGCGCCGAACGGGGGATAAAGCCAGCCCTCGCCCGCCGGCACCACGTCCAGATGCGCGAAGATGCCCAGGGCGTCTGCTTCGTCTCCCAAAGTGAGCACGCCGGCATAGCCGTCCAGATCCCGCGTTGAAAAGCCGTAGCCCCGGCCGATGGCAAGCGCCGTGTCCAGCGCCTGCCGGCATGCGGGGCCGAAGGGGGCGTTTGGTTCCGCCAGGTCCGGCCGGCTGACCGAGGGAATGCGGGCGACGGCCTGCAGGTCCCGGATCCATTCGGTGCGGTGCTCCCGCATCCAAATATCCGCTTTTTGGGAAAGGGCAGTGAAGGCCTGATTCATATGGCACCTCCATGTGGAACATCAGGGGGGACAAAGATGCCGCTGCCTTATGCAGCGGCAAAAAACATACGCGATAGTATTTAGGACACCGGGAAAGGAAAACCCGTTTGGCCGCCTTCAGGAAGCCGCGGCGCAGGCCTTGCACAAATGGCAGGCGCAGAAGTGATCCTCGCCCACCTGTTTGAGCTCGGGCTGCTCCTGCGCGCAGATGGGCATCGCGTGCGGGCAGCGGGTATGGAAGCAGCAGCCGGACGGGGGATTGGCCGGCGAGGGCACGTCGCCCGACAGGGCGATCTTTTCGCGGACGGTTTCCCCGGGCAGCTTCGGCACGGCGGAGATCAGCGCCTGGGTGTAGGGGTTCATGGGGTTTGCATAAAGGGACCGCTTGTCCGCCAGCTCCATCATGTGGCCCAGGTACATGACCCCTACCCGGTCGGAGATGTGCTTGACCACGCTCAGGTCGTGGCTGATAAAGATATAGGACAGCCCCATATCCCTCTGCAGGGCCTTCAGCAGGTTGATGATCTTCGCCTGGATGGAAACGTCCAGCGCCGAAACCGGTTCGTCGCAGATGATCAGACGGGGCGGGAGGACGATGGCGCGGGCGATGCCGATGCGCTGGCGCTGACCGCCCGAAAATTCGTGCGGATAGCGGTCCATATAGTCCAGGTTGAGGCCGGTCTGCTCCATCACCTCGGCGATGCGGTCTTCCCGCTCCTGCCGGGTAGAGTAGGTGCGGTCTATATCGATGTTTTCCCCGATGATGTCCCGGACGGTCATGCGCGGGTTAAGGGAGGCGTAAGGATCCTGGAAGATGAGCTTCATCTTCCTGCGGGCGCGCTTCAAAGCGTCCCCCTGCAGGGCGGTGAAGTCCTCCCCGTCCAGCAGTACTTTGCCGGCCGTGGGCTCGATCAGGCGCAGGATGGTCTTGCCCATCGTGCTTTTGCCGCAGCCGCTCTCGCCGACGATGCCGATGGTCTGCCCGCTTTCCAGCTGGAAGCTGATATCGTCCACCGCCTTGACCACGCCCGCGGCGCGGGAGAAAAGGCCCGTTTTCATGGAATAGTATTTTTTAAGGTGCTCCACCTGAAGCAGCGGCGCCTGGCTCACGGACGTTCCTCCTTCCCATCGGATGAATAACGGAAGCAGCGCACCTGATGGCCCGGGGCGATCTCGGAAAGCTCCGGCCTTTCCTTGCGGCACCGGTCCGTCGCGTAGGGACAGCGCGGGCAGAAAAGACAACCTTCGGGCAGCTCATAGAGCATCGGCACGGCCCCGGGGATGACGTTCAGTTCCTCCTCCTCCCGGTCCAAGGAGGGGATGGAGGCGATCAGGCCGGTGGTATAGGGGTGGGAGGGCCGGGAGAAAAGCTCGCCCGTGGCGGCGTACTCCACCACCTGACCGGCGTACATGACCAGCACCGTGTCGGTCATTTCGTTGATGACGCCCATATCGTGGGTGATCATCATGACGGAGGTGCCGGTCTCGTTTTTAAGCCGGTTGATCAGATCGAGTATCTGGGCCTGGATGGTGACGTCCAGCGCGGTGGTCGGCTCGTCGCAGATCAGCAGGTCCGGCTTGCAGGACAGGGCCATGGCGATCATGATGCGCTGCCGCATGCCGCCGGAGAGCTGGTGCGGGCAGGAGGCATATATCTTTTCCGGCATGGGGATGCCGACCAGGTCGATCATGTGAAGCGCGCGGGCCCGGGCCTCGGCCTTGCTGACGGTCTCGTGGGCCATGATGGCCTCGGTCAGCTGCTTGCCGATGGTCAGCACCGGGTTCAGGGAGGTCATCGGTTCCTGGAAGATCATGGCGATGCCCTTGCCGCGGATGGCGCGCATTTCCTTTTTGCTCAGCTTCGTCAGATCCTGCCCGTGAAACAGGATGCTGCCGCCGACGATGCGGCCCGGTGGGGAGGGGAACAGCCGCATCACGCACAGGGAGGTCATGGATTTGCCGCAGCCGCTTTCGCCGACGATGCCCAGCGTCCTGCCCTTTTCCACCTGGAAGCTGACGCGGTTTACCGCCGGAAGCTCGCCCTGGTCGGTGAAGAAGCTCATGCTGAGATCCTTCACGTCGAGAATGATGTCACTCAAAGCTTTTTCTCCTTTCAGCTTCGCAGTTTCGGGTCAAGCGCGTCGCGCAGGCCGTCGCCCAGAATGTTGAAGGCCAGCACGCAGATGATGATGGCGAAGCCCGGGAAGAGGCTGTAATAGGCGAATTTACGGATATAGGGCTGGGCGTGCGAGATCATGGCGCCCCAGGAGGCGGTTGGCGGGGAAACGCCCAGGCCCAGGAAGCTCAGCGACGCCTCCGACAAAATGGCGCGGGGGATGCCCATGGTGATGGTGATGATCAGGGTGGGCACGCAGTTGGGCAGCAGGTGCTTCATAATGATCCGCCAGCCGGAGCCGCCGCCCACGATGCAGGCCTGGATGTATTCGCTGTTTTTGAGCCGCATCACCTCGCCGCGGATGAGCCGGGCGGTGGAGGTCCATCCAAGCAGCCCCAGGGCGATGTACAGGTTCATAAGCCCCGGTCCTAAAATGAACATGACGGCGATGGCGAACAGCAGGAACGGGAAGGATGAAAAAACCTGTATCAGGAAGGACAGCACGCTGTCCACCCTGCCGCCGTAATAGCCGGCGAAAACGCCGATAAAATACCCGAGCAGCGAGGCGAGCAGCTGGGACACGATGCCGACGGACAGGGAGATCCGGCAGCCGTAGAAAATGCGGGTCAGTATATCCCGGCCGTACTCGTCCGTCCCGAAGGGATGCTCCCAGCTCGGGCCCTTGAAGCGGTTGCGGACGTCGTTGAGGTTGGGGTCATAGGGAGTGAGCCAGGGCGCGAAAACGGCGATCAGCACCAGGGCGATCACGATCCCCAGGCAGAACATGGCCAGCCGGTTCTTTTTGAGGATGGCGAGCGACACCCGGTAGTACGACTGGCTGTTGATTTTTTTGGATTTACTCACTGCGCGTCCCTCCTCCCAGGCGGATCCTCGGATCGACCACCGCGTAGAGAATATCCACGATCAGGTAGATCACCACGCAGATGAAAGCGATATACATGACGCCGCCCTGCACGAGGGGCAGGTCCCTCTGGCCGATGGCATCCACCATGAGCTTGCCGATGCCGCTGATCTGGAAGACGGACTCGATCAGCATAGACCCGGTCAGGATGTTGCCAAGGTCCGTGCCGGCCACGGTGATCACGGGGATCAGGGCGTTTCTGAAGGCGTGGCGCATGACGATCAGCCAGTCCCTGAGGCCCTTGGCCTCGGCGGTACGCATATAGTCCTGCTTGGACACCTCCAGCATGGAGTTGCGGGTGATGCGGGCGATGGAGGCCGCGTATCGGGTGCCCAGGGCGATGGCCGGCAGGACGTAGTAGCTGAAGTCCTTGGCGCCGGAGATCGGGAACCACTTGAGCGTCAGCCCGAAAACGATCTGCAGGATGATGGCCACCCAGAAATTGGGCGCGGAAATGCCGCCCACGGCCAGGACCATCAGCACCTTGTCGACCCATTTGTTATGGAAAACCGCCGCCAGTATGCCGAACGCCAGGCCGATCGTCACAGCCAGAAGATACGAAAAAGACGCAAGCCTGATCGTATACCCGAAGGAGACCAGCAAAAGCTCCATCACCGGCCGGTGCTGGAAATACGACGAACCGAAGTCCCCGCGCAGCATATTGCCGGCCCAGTTCAGATACTGCAGCCACACCGGCTTGTCAAGCCCCATCTGCGCGCGCACCTGGGCGACGGTTTCGGGCGTGGCCAGGTCGCCCAGCATGATCTGCACCGGATCGCCGGGCACGATATTCAGTATGAAAAACGTGATCAGGGAAATCGCCAGTATGACACCCAGCGCCTGAAGCACGCGTCTGACCAGAAAATTGACCATGAAATCCCCCGTTCCAATAAAGAGAGAAGGCAGGCGCAGTGAAAGACTCGCGCCTCCCGCTGCGCCTGCCTGCCGGAAACCCGGGCTCTTACTTCTGAGCGTTATAGATATCCATGTCGTAATCGATATCGTAGGCGACGTGATAGATCAGGTTGCCGACAGTGAAGTTCTTCACATAGGGCTGCGCGGCGAACACGCCGTAGGGATAGTACAGCGGGATGGAGCCGTAGTCCTGGCGGCTGAGGATCTCGTCGGCCTGCTCGTACAGCTTCTGGCGCTCGGCGTCGTCGGTGGAAAGACGGGCGGCGTCCATCAGGGCGTCAAACTCGGGGTTGCTGTAGAAGCAGGACTTGGCGGGAGAATAATCGGAATGGAAGAAGGTGTAGATGTTGTTGTCAGCGTCGGCGTACAGCGGGAACCAGCCCTGCAGCAGGCACTGCACGTTGCCGGCGGCGCGCTCGCTGGACCACACGGCGGCGTCCACGATCTCGATGTTCAGCTTGATGCCGACCTGGGCCAGGTCGCTCTGGATCTGGACAGTGTCAGCCTCGTCCTGCTTGCGGATGGTGGCGGTGATGGTGCAGCCGTCCGGATAGCCGGCTTCGGCAAGCAGGGCCTTGGCCTTTTCCAGGTTGTGCTCGTAGGGCTCGCGGGCGGTGAAACCCAGCTGGAACTGGTTGATCATGCCGGTGGCGGGCACGGCCAGACCGTTCTGGATGACTTCGCAGAGCAGGTCGCGGTCGATCGCCAGGGACATGGCCTCGCGGACGCGGACGTCGGCCAGGGGGTTCTTTTCGCCCCGGAAGGTCTCGCTGTTGTTGGTGACGAAGAAGTAGGTGCCCAGCTTGGAGAAGTGGTGGCACAGCTCTTCTACCTCGGTGCCCTGGTACTGCATGAACAGGTCGCTGGTCATGTCGCACAGGTCGATGTCGCCGTTTTCAAAGGCCATGAGCTTGGTGTTGTTGTTGTCGTAGAAGATGATGTCGATCTCGTCGAAATGAGGATCGCCGCCCCAGTAGTTGGTGTTCTTGACCAGAACGTTGCCGGTGGCGTCGGAGCTCTTGAGGATGTAGGGACCGGTGCCGATCAGGGTCTTTACGCCCCAGTCAGCGCCCGCAGCCTCGCAGGCCTCGCGGGGGAAGATGGCGGAATAGATGATGCCCAGGTTCTTGTGGAAGCAGGAGAAGGGGGAGACCAGGGTGAACTTGAAGGTATAGTCATCCACGGCCTCGAAGCCGGCCAGCTCGGTCGCTTCGCCGCTCAGCATTTCCTTGGCGCCCAGGATCATGTTGTACATGCTGGTGGACTTGGCGAGGGTTTCGGGCTTGAACATGCGTTCAAAGGTGAACTTGACGTCGTCCGTGGTCAGGTCGGTGCCGTCGGTGAACTTGACGCCCTCGCGCAGCTTGATGGTATACACCAGGCCGTCTTCGGAGATGGTCGGGAAATCCTCGGCCAGCAGCGGGATCAGCTCGTTCTGGTCGTTCCAGTAGTAGAGCGGCTCCACCACGCAGTCCTCGGTGGTGGTAGCGCCGGAATTCGTGTTGGTCTGCGGGTCATAGCCGACCTTGGCGTCCATCTGGCCGAAGCGGAGAACCTTGGCGTTCTCAGCGCCGGCAAAGGCGCACACGGAGAGCAGCATGACGGCCGTAAGCATCGCGGCAAGCAGTTTCTTCATGAGCTGTCATCCTCCTATAATGATAGTGCACATCCGGAGAAAAACCGGATATTAAAGTAAAACATAACAGAACGGGGAAGGGATGTCAACGAAACGGATGTATCTTTTTTGCATTTTCTGCATTATTATTCCTGACGGATGTAGGCTAGCGTCAGGTCATATACGTTGCGCAGGCCGTCGATGTGGGTGCGCTCGTAGCCGTGGCTGTTGAGCGTGCCGGGGCCGATGGCGCCG
>CADAQF010000054.1 GCA_902790015.1 uncultured Eubacteriales bacterium
ATGCCCAAAACTCCCCCAAAAACGGATTCGCTATTTATGTCCACTGATTATTTCAAGTCTTCTAAGGGAAACTGCAATACAGTCGTCTGCTCAGTAAATTCCGAGTTGTCGAGCCGAAGCTCCTAACCAGTATTCTACCATTATCCCTTAATCTCCTGCAATCAAAGCGAGGTGAACTTTTATGGCTGATGCCCTGCGCGAACTGGTGGTCGCGCTGTCGCTGGAAAAGGCAATTTCCCGCGCAATATGCGCACCACAATAAAGCAGATCAGGGAAGCCGGGTCCACCTTCCGTCTGGCCGGGGCTGGCGTACAGAACTATGACAAGACCATCGCGGGCACGGAAGCCAAGCTGTCCATGCTGGGTCAGAAGCTCACGCAGCAGCAGCGGGCCGTGGAGCAAAGCGCCGGGCGCTGGCGGCGGCGAACGGAGCGCATACGGAAAACTGCGACCGCCATCAGGATTACACCCAGTGTCTGAAACAGGCCAAGGCCCGGCAGGAAGACCTGCGCTTTCATTCCCTGCCTCTTACCTCTTCTGCCGCCAATTCCAACTTCAGGAATTCATTGGTGGGAGCAATAATATCACGCGGTAATAATCATCTGAGCAGGGCGCACTGCGCGTCCGGCAGGGGTTTTTTGAACCTTTTGCTTCCCGCCAGGTGGCTCATGACAAAGAACACGCCGGAAAAAAGCTGCAGCGCGGACAGCAGCACGAAAAAGCTCCGGGTCCCCAGCCGTTCCACAAGGAACCCTCCCGCGGCGGCGGCGATCAGGTTGGTTACGGACACCACCATATTGACCAGCGCCATGGTGCTGCCTTCCATGCCTCTGGGCGCCAGGCGGTAGATGTACTGGTTTCTGCCGGCGACGAACAGCGCATAGGAAAAGCCCCTCAGAAGCTGCGCGGCGAACAGGATATAAACCGAATTTCCCCAGGCATACAGGCTGTACTCCAGCGTAAGGATCGCCGTGCTCAGGATGAGCGGCCACGCCCAGCCCACGCGCCCGGACAGCTTTTTGGTCAGCAGCAGCACAGGCACCTCACACAGGCCCGCCGTGAACATGAGCGCGCCGAACAAGCTGTTGTCCACATGGAATTCCCTGAGCACATACACCGTATAGGTGACGCGCCAGTTAAAAGGGATCTGGTAAAGCACCTCAAAGAGTATATAGGCCGCCACCCAGTAGCTGAGCACCGAGCGGAACGGCATATCCCTGAGGCGCTGCTGCCGGGGAGCTTCTGCGGCGGCGTTTTCCGTTTCCGCTGGCACTCTGAGCGACAGAAGCGCCGCGGCGGCGGCGAACGCGGCCATGAAAAAATACACGCCGGACACCGGCACGAAGCGCAGTATCGGCACAAAGGCCAGGTTCAGCACCGCGTAGCCGATGGAAGCCCAGCTGCGCACCGACCCGTAGGAGATGCGCAGGGTCGGGTGCGCGCTGAGCCGTACCAGCCACAGCTCCATCATCATGTTGGAGGGATGGAAGAAAAAATACATGAGCGCAAGCGCCGCGATCAGCCATTCCGGGCGGACATTCCCGTTCCCGGAAAAAAAGGGCACCGCCAGCGCGAACAGCGCCGTACCCGTCATGCACAGCCTGAAGCAGCGCCGGACAGAGCGGATCCGGTCGGACACCACGCCCCAGGCGGGCTGGGAGGCGATGCCCACCCCGCTGATGAGGGACATGGTCAGGCCGATCTGCCCGGCGGAAAAGCCGATGCTTTCCAGAAATACGGACAGAAAGTTGGCCGCCGCAAAACACCCGTTATAGATAAACTCTGTCAGCGAAAGCTTGAACAATACCTTCCGCCTGTTCATACGGCCGCCCTTTCTTTATGCACAATAGTTCATTCGGCCTTCCGCGCCATCCGCTCAAAAAGCGCTTTGACTGTCCGGTAAGCCAGCTTGGGGCGGCGGTATTCGTCCACCACGCCCTTATTGTTGAAAGTTCTGGGGCGCCTCATGGCCCACTCTTCGGACACCCTGACATCGGCCAGCTGCCACAGGAAAAGGCCGCATACGTCCGGGCAGTCCATGACAGCGGTGATCTGCTGTTCCAGGATCGCGCACTGCCGCTCCTCGGACCACTTGGCTTCGCCCAGCGGGTCGTGGAAGCCGTAGATCGCTCCCGCCCCGATCTCGCTGACGATGACCGGCTTGCCCGCGCCGCCGTTTGCGGCGATCTCCCGCAGCTTTCTGTCCAGCACCTGGGCGGAGGTCTGCTCCAGATACCATTGGGGATAAAGATTTACGCTCACAACGTCCATGCTGCCGTACACCCGGCCGCCTGGTCTGTCCACCAGGGCCGCGGTGACGGGACGGGAGGGATCAAGACGTCTGAGCAGGGCAAAAATGTCCTCATAGCACTTTGCGCCGTATTCCGTATCGTCGGCGCATTCGTTCAGGCAGCCCCAGATAAAGACGGAGGGATGGTTCATGTGCTGGAGCACCATCTCTTCGGTGGACCTGCGCAGCTGCTCCATAAAAAGCGGATGCTTCATCTGCTCTTCCGAAAGCCCGCGCGCGTGAGATTCCTCCCACACGAGCAGCCCCATCTCGTCGCACAGGTCCAGGAAGCGGGGATCGTTGGGATAATGGCAGGTGCGCACGCAGTTGGCGCCCATATCCCGCATCAGCTGAATGTCCTGAAGCATGGCCTTAAGGGGAACGCTCTGGCCGAAGGACGCGTATTCCTCGTGGCGGTTGAAGCCCCTGAGCCTGAGCGGCTTTCCGTTAAGCAGGATCTGACTGCCCGAAACCGTGATCTCCCTGAAGCCGATCCGGTCGATCCAGTCGTCTACAGGTTTTCCGTCCTGACTCAGCAGCGCTTCCAGCGCGTACAGCTTGGGGTCTTCCGGCGACCAGCTTTCCGCCTGCCCGCAGAAAAGGGAAAAGGCGAACGTGCCGGTCTCCCCCGGGCGCAGGCTGATCTCCCTTTCCTGACAGGCGCCCGCGAGGGACAGGGACAAAACGGCATTCACGGGTAGGGCCGAAACGTTCCGCACGGTCATTTCCGCGCGTGTTTGCCACCCGTCCCCGGCCCTTTCCGGAGCCGCACAGCAGCGGACGATATAGGCGTCCCCGAGCCGCTGGGCGGTCACGGGACGGCTGATGCCGCCATAGGCGTAATAGTCGTTGGGGAACTGGAGGGCGGAATCCTCCCCGAAGCGGTTGTCCGCTTCCACGCTGAGGCGGTGAAGCCCCTCCTTTATCCCCAGGGCCAGCGCCTCAAAACCGGTATAGGCGTCATAATGCCCGGCGATCAGCTGCCCGTCCAAACGCACTTTGGCCCTGAAGCCCACCCCGCCGAACCAGAAACGGACGTTGCCGCCGCAGACGATATCCTGCTCGTAAACGCCCCGCCCGCGATAATTTTTTAGCTTCGGATGGGTTTCCCACACCCCGGGGACGACCGTCTTTTCGGGCCTGTCCAGCCCTCCCGGATCCAATGTGGTCAGCGTCCAGACCTGACTCATGCCCAAGTCTTCCCGCACCCGGTGCGTTATGAAGGTTCTTTCCATATGCTCGCCTCCTTGAAGGTTCCGGGATGCTGCGCGCCCCGTTTGCGGTCCAAAGGCACCCTGTATTCCGCCGGCGGAAAATGACAAAATCGGCACACAAGCCGGCCGGATAGGCTGCCCGTATTATAGCATGCCGAGATGGCCCGCGCAAACACGAATCGCCCCAGATCAAAAAGGATCTGACCGGAAAGCTGTGACCGGGCCGTTCCTGACTGACAGCTTCCGACAGAAAGTTTCTTTTCCCTGCGCTTGTGTTTCGGCCTTTTTCCCGTTATAATAAACGGGATGTCAACCCTCCCCTGTACACAAGGAAAGGAATCTCATGTTTTTACTGATCACCAACGACGACGGGATGCAGTCTCCCGGGCTGGACGCCCTGGTACGGGCGGCGAAGGCGCGCGGACATAAGCTGCTGGTCTGCGCCCCCGCCGCGCAGCAGAGCGCCGTCGGCCAGCATATCACCCTGAGCCGCCCGCTGATCGTTCACCCTGTAGACCGGTGGGAGGACACGGAGGCCTGGGCGGTCGAGGGGACCCCGGCGGACTGCGTCCGCATCGGCATGGAAATCGCCGGATGCAGGCCGGACTGCTGCCTGTCCGGCATCAACGACGGGGAAAACGCGGGCAGCGCGCTGTATTACAGCGGCACCTACGGCGCGGCCAGGGAAGCGGCCATGCACCATGTGCCCGCCTTCGCCGTGTCCATCATGCATCCGTCCCAGGAGGATATGCGCATTTCCCTGGCCGGGCGCGTCATGGACCTGATGGAAAGGACGGATCTTTCCGCCTTCCCCGGAAACTGCGTGGTCAACGTGAACGCCCCCGCCCTGCCGCCCAAAGAGCTTAAAGTCCCCGTGCTCTGCCCCATATCCGGTGCCTATTATCTGGGCCGGTATGAAAGGCGCGTGAGCCCCTCCGGCACGGTATACTACTGGCTCAGGCCCGGCCTTTCCATGGAAGAGCCGGAACCGGGGAGCGACTATTATTACCTGCGCCGCGGCCACGTGACCGTCACCCTGCTCGCCGGGCTCAGGGAAATCAATGACCGGGCGTCCGGCTTTATGACCCTGTGAATACATCCTGTCCCATGCAAAGGAAGGCCCTCCGAATGGAAGCAATGCCCGATTCCCTGATGGCGCAGCTGAACCTCACCGGAAAAAAGCTCAGCAAAAGCCATCAGAAGATCGCTGATTATCTGGAAAAGCACTATGAAAAGGCGGTTTCGCTGACAGCCCTGTCGCTGAGCGAGGCCGTCGGCGTCAGCGAAAGCACGGTCGTGCGTTTCGCGATGGCGCTGGGGTACGAAGGCTATCCCGAGATGCATCGCGCCCTGCAGGAAACCGTCCGCCACCGCCTTACGGCCAACCAGCGCTTCGACATGGCGGCGGATATCATGGAGGACGACGTGATGATGACCGTGCTCAAGACGGACATGGGCAACATCCGCGCGACCATAGGGGAAATGGATCAGGCTGCGTTCAAGCGGGCCGTATCCCTTCTGCTTTCCGCAAGGCGCATTTATATCCTGGGCCTGCGCTCGGCGGCGCCGCTGGCCCAGTTCCTGGGCTATTACCTCAACTTCATCTTCGACAACGTGCGGGTGGTGGCCGCTTCCTCCAGCGACGTCTACGAAGACATCGCCCGCGTCGGGGAAAAGGACGTGCTGATAGGCATCAGCTTTCCCCGCTATTCGACCCGTACCCTGGAAGCCATGCGTTTTGCCAAGAAAAGCCGGGCGGAGGTCATCGCCCTGACGGACGGAGACCGAAGCCCCTTATGCCGGGCGGCCGACGTATGCCTGACCGCGCGCACCAACATGGCCTCCTTCGTGGACTCCCTGGCCGCCCCGCTGTCGCTGATCAACGCGCTGATCGTGGCGGTGGGCCTGCACAAAAAGGAGGAGCTTCGCACCCATCTGAACCAGCTGGAAGGGATCTGGACGGAACACCGTGTATACCTGCATGAACAGCAAGGCTGACCTGGCGATCATCGGCGCGGGCGCCGCGGGGATGATGGCCGCCCTTTACGCCGCGCAAAGCGGCGTCCGCCCCCTGATTCTCGAAAAAAACGAGAAGGCGGGCAAGAAAATATATATCACCGGAAAGGGCCGGTGCAACCTGACCAACGACTGCGACCTTCAGGAATTCCTGCGCGAGGTGCCGGTGAACCCCCGGTTTCTGTACGCGGCGCTCAAAGCGCTGTCCCCGCAGGACATGATGAAGCTGATGCAGGACGCCGGATGTCCGGTGAAGGTGGAAAGGGGCCGCCGGGTCTTTCCCGTGAGCGACAAGGCGTCGGACGTCACCCGGACGCTGCTCAGGCTCCTTTCACAGGCCGGGGCGGAGATACGGTACGGCGCCGAGGCCGAAGAGCTGGTGATAAGGGACGGGCTCATAGCCGGCGTGCGCCTGAAGGACGGAAGCGAAATTTCCGCCCGGGCCGTCATCGTCGCGACCGGCGGGGTTTCTTACCCTTCCACCGGCTCCACCGGCGACGGCTACCGCTTCGCATCCCAGACCGGGCACCGGGTGATCCCCCCTTCCCCGGCGCTGATCCCGCTGGTCACCCAGGAAAAATGGTGTGCTGAGCTCATGGGGCTGTCGCTGACCAACGTCCGCCTGAACGCCGTGTACAACGGAAAGACCGTTTACAGCGAGCTGGGCGAGATGCTGTTCACCCATTTCGGCATTTCGGGCCCGCTGGTGCTGGAGCTGAGCTGTCATTTGCGCGGAATCCCGCTGGACGCACTTCAGGTGACCATAGACCTGAAGCCCGGGCTGACCCCGGATCAAACGGAGGACAGGCTTGCCAGGGATATCGCCTCCGGCGGCAAAAAGCAGACCGTGACCCTGATGGAGGGGCTGCTTCCCAAGCGGCTTGCGGCAATTTTTCCCGGACTGTGCGGGGTGGACGGCCAGAAGCCCTGCGCCCAGATCACTGCCAATGAAAGAAAAGCCCTGGCCGGGCGTCTCAAGGCCCTGCCGCTGACCGTCAGGCGCAAGCGCCCCATCGAGGAGGCCGTCGTCACCGAGGGCGGGGTGGACGTGCGTGAGATCAATCCCTCCACCATGGCCTCCCGGCTGATCCCCAACCTCTATTTTGCCGGGGAAACGCTGGACGTGAGCGCCCACACCGGCGGCTACAACCTGCACATCGCCTTTTCCACGGGCGCTCTGGCCGGCCGCAGCGCCGCAAAGATGATACTTACATAAGGAGCTTATATGCATTATATCGTACTGGACCTGGAATGGAATCAGCCGATGACCTTCCGGGGGGGCGGCTACCGGGCCGCGCAGGGCAAGCTTTTGTTTGAAATGCTGCAGATCGGCGCGGTAAGGCTGAACGACCGGCTGGAGGTATGCGACTCGTTCAACCAGCTGATCCAGCCCTCCTGCTATTTCCGCATCCATCCCCACATCAAGCGCATCACCCATATCAGCGAGGACGATATCGCCGACGCTCCCCTGTTCACCGAAGCCTACACGAGCTTCTGCCACTGGTGCGGGGAGGACAGCGTGCTTCTGACCTGGGGCTGCGACGATATTTCCGTGTTTGAGCAGAACATCCACTATTTCGGCTGCGAACAGCCCCTGCCCAGGGTGTACGACGCGCAGCAGTATTTCAGCCTCCTGATCGATTCCCCCAAGGAACGCAAGTCGCTGAAGGCGGCGATGGAGTATTACCAGATAGATCCCTCCGAAACCAAGGAATTCCACAACGCCGTCAACGACGCCTATTACACCGCCCTCGTCTTTGCGCACATGCCCGAACCGGACAAGGTGCTAAACTACCCCCTGAAGGCCCGCAGCCTCGTCCACCAGGACCGCCGGAAGAAGACCACCCTGTCTGTCCACCGCGCCTCCCGGGGGCCGGCGGCGGTCATCAAAACGCAGTTTGCCCAGCAGCTGCCCTGCCCGGTCTGCGGGAAGCTGAGCGCCCTGGCAGCGGGCTATGTTAAGCAGGGGGCGGACCGCTATGCCGCGCTGGCCCAGTGCCCCTCCCACGGCCTGTACTACGGCCGGCTGCGTTTCTTTACCGACGACAATAAACAGCGCCAGGCCGAAAGGGTGACGACGCTTATCGAGGAGCAGAACAGCGCCTACGTGAGCACCAAGCTGCTTCAGTGGCAAAACAAGCTCAAGGTGCAGGAAGACGAAAAAGCCGCCAAAAAGCTGGCCCGGGAAGAAAAAAAGAAGGAAAGGCAGGACAGACAGGCAGAATGATCAACGTGACCGTCAACGGACGCCGGGACGCGCTGGAATGCGGCGTCACGGTGGAAGAAAGCATCCGCCGGCTTTGTCCCGAAATGTCCGCCCACGCCCTGGGCGCGCTGTGCGGCGGCATCGTATACGAGCTTTCCCGCCCCCTTTCAAGGGACTGCGAGATGACCTGCCTCACCTACGAGGACGAGGAAGGCCGGCGCATTTACGAGCGCTCGCTGCGCTTCGTCATGCTGCTGGCCCTGCGTGAGCTTTTCCCCGGCCAGCAGGTCCGCATAGAGCATTCTCTGGGCGGCGGCATCTACGTAAAGCTGCCGGGCTACACCATGCGCCAGGAGGACGTTCAGGCGCTGGACGAAACCATGCGCCGGCTGGTCCGGGAAAAGCTGCCCTATGAAAAAAAGCGCTGGTCCCGCAGCCACGCCATCCGCTATTTCCGCCAGACCGGCCAGCAGGACAAGGTGGACCTGCTGGCCTACCGGCCGTACGACCACATCTATCTGTACACCTGCGGCGGCCTGTCCGATTATTTTTACGGCGCCATGCTGCCCGACACCGGCAGGGCCCGCGTTTTCGGCGTGAAGCTGAACAGCCCCGGGTTCATCCTGCAATTGCCCACGCCCTCCGCCCCCTGGCAGATCTCCCCCGGCGCGCACCTGCCCAAGCACCTGGCCGCCTTCCAGGAATCCAGCGAATGGTGCCGGATACTTTCGTGCACCAACGCGGCCGACCTGAACGGCCTGGTGCTGTCCGGCCAGCTCAGGGAATTCATACGGGTCAACGAGGCGCTGCACGACAAGTCCATCGCGGGTATCGCCGAGGGCATCAGGCAGGCCGGCTCCCGCGCGGTGATGATCGCCGGGCCGTCGTCCAGCGGCAAGACCACCTTCGCCAACCGCCTGTGCATCCACCTGCGGGTGCTGGGGCTGATCCCCAGGCTGATCTCACTGGACAACTTCTATCTGCCCCGTGACCGGGTGCCGGTCAAGGAGGACGGTTCGCTGGACTTTGAGGACCTGAACGCCCTGGACGTTCCCCTGATACAGGAAAGCCTTAAGAAGCTGTTGAACGGCGAGGAAGCCGTGCTGCCGGTGTACCACTTTGCCAAGGACAAGGAAAACACCTCCATGACCCTTTCCCTGGGGCCCAACGAGGTGCTGGTGATGGAGGGCATCCACGCGCTCAACCCGGAGCTTCACCGCACCCTGGAGGGCCAGCGCGTAAGCAAGGTGTATATCAGCGAGCTCACCTGCCTGAACCTGGACGACCACAACCGCATCCGCACCACGGACGCCAGGCTTCTGCGCCGGATCGTGCGCGATTACCAGTTCCGCGCGACCCCGGCCGACGCCACCCTGACCATGTGGAAAAACGTCCGCGAGGGCGAGGAAAAATGGATCTTTCCCTATCAGGAGGAGGCCGATTTCGTATTCAATTCGGTGCTGCATTACGAGCTGCCTTTCCTGCGCAACTACGCCTACGACCTGCTGCACACCATCGAGCCGGAAAACCCCAATTACCTCCCGGCCAGAAGGCTGATCAAGATCCTTCACTACTTTATGCCCGCGCCTCAGGAAACGCTCAACGAGATCCCGCCCCTTTCCATCCTGCGGGAATTCATAGGCGGCAATACCCTGTATCTTCCGGATGATGAAAAAGCCGGCAATTAACGTGAAGAAGTAATCAGTATACATTCTATAAATAATTTGACACAGGCGTTTTTCTTTCCTTAATAAAGGAGCGGGCGAAGTATGAAGAAGCGTAATATTTTCACATCTATCGCAGTGCTGTTTTTCGCAATACTTGTGTGCTCTTTTTCCGTTGCGGAAGATACTTCTGATGGCATGGGTCCGACATCAGGCACATGCGGAAGCAGGCTGACCTGGACGCTGTCGGATGGTGTTTTGACCATCAGCGGCACCGGGGCGATGAGCAATTACACTCAAAATGGCGGAACACCCTGGGAAGCGCGGAAAGCATCCATCACAAAAGTGGTTGTTGGAAGCGGCGTCACATCCATCGGGGATTATGCTTTTTACGGCTGCAGCAAGCTTGCGACTGTCAATTTGCCGACCGGTCTGAAAACCATCGGCGCTTGT
>CADAQF010000055.1 GCA_902790015.1 uncultured Eubacteriales bacterium
CGTTCTCGCTGAAAACAGGCCACCGGCCTGTTTTCCGGGCGCTGCGAACCCAGACGGCAAATCTGTAAGGGAGAAATCGCTGCGCGATTTCGTCCTCGCACCGTACATGCCGCTGCTGCGGATTTATATCTTGGGCGTTCCCCCTTGATGATCCCCTCGTCACATCTTTTGTTACGCTCCTCATGCCAGGGCCTGCCGGCCCGTTCGTCGGTGAAAACTACCCAGGGCCTGCCGGCCCGTTCGTCGGTGAAAACAGGCCACCGGCCTGTTTTCCGAGCCCTCCTCACCCACCGGATCGTTTTCCGGGCCCTCCTCACCCCTCGCCAAGGTTCGTCCTTCGGCCTCATCCGGCGAATGAATCGCCGGTCTCGGGAATTCCGCTTCACAAAAGACAGCTTCGTACGTCACTTTAACTGTACAACTGAAGATCACCTTGTCTGTATTCATGAGTCTCTGACGCTGCCGCGGATTCAGAGCCTGCTGCCCGCCGGATTTACGTTTATTCGTCCTCCGGGGACATTTCGCCGCTCAGGTACTTCCGGGCGTAATATAAGTCCGTAAACACGTCTGCCAGAATGTCCGTGTTTTCCTCGTATTCCATGGTCTTCTCAAGCCAATAGACCGCTTTTTCGTAATCCACGGGTTCCTTTTCTTTTCCCGGATCCCCGTACGAATCACCGTACAGATACATCATCCCCAGCCGCCACATGGCCGAGGTATTGCCGGCCTGCGCGGCCTTCAGGTACCATTTTTCGGCGTAACGCCAGTCATGCTGAAGGAAGCTTTCCCCATGATGGTACATTTCTCCCAGACGATGAAAGGCCTCTGAGTCGCCCGCCTCCGCCGCGCTGATATACCATTTCATGGCCTGCTCGTTGTCCTGCGCCACGTAATAGCCCCGTTCATACATCCAGCCGATCTCATACATGGCGCGCGCGTCGCCAGACTGCGCCGCCCTCTGATACCAGGAAAAAGCCTGCTGGTGGTCCTGTTTGTTCTCATAGCCCCGGTATTGAAAGACCTCCCCGACCATCCGCATGGCTTTGGGAGAGCCCTCTTCCGCGGCCTTCAGATACCAGCTGAGGGCCCTGTCCTCATCAAAGTCTATGCCGGCGCCGCTCGGATATAGGTCGAACAGCATGTCGCCCGCCATGACCATGGCCTCCGTATCCCCCGCGCGCGCCAGCTGCTCAAAGCGGGAATACGCTTTCCGATACCATTCTTTGTAAAGCGCCGGGTCAACGCTGACGCCCCGGCCCCAAAAATACATGTCGCCGATCTTCGCCATGGCCTCCGGGCTGCCCAGCTCCGCCGCCTGTGTGAGCAGTGCCAGGGCTTTTTCGTCGTCCCGCTGGCCGCCGTAATAATACGTCATGGCCTGTTCATACAGCGCCTTTGCCTCATCCCCGCCCAGAGGGGAGGCCGCGGCGGATACGGCGCACAGCAGCACAAGGACAAAGGCCAGCATGGATAGAAACGTATTTTTCACAGAAGTATTCCTTTCTGCCGCAGATCACGAAAACGGCTTCTGTACGGGCATCTGGCCGTGGGCGAAGGCCTCGCGGGCGATGTCGATATGCCGCTGGCCTCCTTTGAGCACCCACATCAGGTGGCCGGGAAAAAGACCCTGTATGTCCAGCCCGGCCAGGGGCGAAAGACCCTCGCGGAAGCCGATCAGGTCCGAAAAGGGCGGGGCCAGCACGCTGATCATGCCCCGGTAAAAGACCGCGTCGCCGGTGAAGGCGTGGCGGGTGCCGTCGCTTTGACGGGTCAGGACGAAGGAGACGGAGTCCGGCGAATGGCCGGGGGTCAAAAACGCCTGCACCTTCATTCCCCCCAGGTCGAAGGTCTGGCCGTGGGCAACGGGAACATCAACCCGGGAGAGCGGCGTTTCGCACCAGGGCCGCAGCTGGGGGTCTTCCGGGTCCAGGCGGTAATAATCCCGGGCGCCGGCGCGCAGTATATCGTCCGCTATCGGGGAGCCGACGATGCTGACCCCCATCCCGCGCAGGCTTTCGCAGCCGCCGGCGTGGTCAAAATGCGAATGCGTCAAAAAACAATAGCGGATGCGGGCGGGATCCAGCCCGTCTTCCCTGACGTTTTTCAATATCAGCGCGGGGTCTTTGGCCTTCCCGCAGTCCACCAGGGCCAGGGCGTCCCGGCCTTCGATCAGGTAAACATGGCAGTCCCCTTCGGCGGAGAGGCCTGCGCACCCGCTGCCCACCCAGTGGATGCCGTCGGCGATCTTCATGGCGCATTCTCCTTTTTACGCGGGGCCGTTGTACCGCACGCAGAGCATCGTCAGGTCGTCAAACTGGGGAGCGGCGCCCACAAACTGCTTAACGGCCCGGCCGACGCCGGATATGATGTCTGCGGGGCTTTGCTCCCCGCAGGATCTGAGCGCTTCCATCATGCGGTCCATACCCAGCATCTCATTTTGGGCGTTGGTCGCCTCGGTCAGGCCGTCGGTATAGACAAACAGCGCGGAGCCCGGCTCCAGCGAAAGCTGGTATTCCCGATAGCGCGTGCCGTCCATCCCGCCCAGTACAAAGCCGTGCTTATCCTTCAGCACCTCAAAGGGGCCGCCCGCCTTTTTGAGCGCGGGGTATTCGTGGCCCGCGTTGGCGGCGGTAAGGACCCCGGTGGATATTTCCAGCACACCCAGCCATACCGTCACGAACATTTCCTCGGGATTCCGGGCGCAGATCTGGGCGTTCACCGTTTTGAGCGCCTGGGCGGGGCCCTGGCCGCTCAGGACGGCGTTGCGGATCAGGGTGGCGGCCACCATCATAAACAGCGACGCGGGCACGCCCTTGCCGGAGACGTCGCCGATGACGAGCCCCAAATGATCCTCGTCGATCAGGAAAAAATCGTACAGATCGCCGCCGACCTCCTTGGCGGGCGTCATGGAGGCGTAGATATCGAATTCCTTCCTGTCCGGGAAGGGGGGGAACACCTTGGGCAGCGAATTGGCCTGTATGCGCGCGGCCAGGGAAAGCTCAGCGTCCAGGCGCTCCTTTTCCAGGGCGAGCGCCTGCCGTTCCCTGGAGGCGCGGACATAATGACCGGCCAGCGCCAGGATATACAGCGAAAGCGCGCCCACAGGCAGCCACAGGATGTGCGTCACATACCCCAGTTTGTACAAAAGCCAGGGCGAAAGCACGCCCAGCCCCATCAGCCCCAGGCAAATTGCCCCGCCCGGCAGCACCTTCAGGCGGAGGAACAGCCACGCCGCCGCCGCGCACAGCATAAACAGCGCGATCAGCTGGGGACCGTCCTGTACCTCGGTCTTATAGTTCCCCTCCAGCAGGGCCTGTATCACATTGGCCTGAAACTCCACCCCGTACATGGGCGTTCCCTTGTCGACGGAGGTGAAATAGCTGTCCTGCAGGGCCGCGGCGTAAGGGCCGATCAGCACGATCTTGTCCTTCCAGTAGCCCGGGGGTATTTTGCCGGCGATGAGCCACGCAATGGAAATACCGTCATAATAATCCCCCGGCCGCCCGGTATAGGGCACATACAAATGCGCCTGGTCCGGCAGAACGAGCGCTTTCCCCTGCCGCTCAAGATACAGCCGGGCCGTCTGGCTGGCCATGGACCAGACCCGCGGTCCGTCTTTGCCCTGGGGAGTCACATACAAGAGGGCGTGGCGAAGGACGCCGTCCACGTCGTTCATGGCGTTGATGTGGCCCTGAACGGTACAGGCTTTAAGCGCGTCGAAGGGTTCCTCATATCCCACGACCGCGGACGCGTTCAGGGCGGCGGCCCGCCCGTTTTCCCAGGTGACGGCGCTCCCGTACACGGCCATCGTGCCCGTGACCACGTTTCCCAGCGCCTGCGCTGCGCGGGCCAGGCGCTGGTCCGCGTCAGCCGTGGTATTACCGGCGTAGAGCACGTCCACCGCCACCGCGGCGGGCAGGCAGTTCGGATCCGCGGCCAGGGCCTCCAGGGCGGAGGCCATCACGTCCCGGCCCCAGGTGTTGTAGGGGCCCAGCAGGTCCAGCGCCTCCTCGTCGATGCCGATGATCACGATGTCCGTATCCGTCACGCCCTGCCGCTGGAACAGCTGATCCTGGGCCTGTCTCTCCAGGCCGCGCAGTACGCCCAGGGCGGCCGCCAGCGTGACCGCCAGGGCCGCGGCCAGGGCGAACAGGCATTGCTTGGTTTTATCTGTCATGGTTTTTCATCCTGTACGGCGTCCGTGCCGCGTGACGATAGTGAAGACGATGGTGAATATGAAAGAATTCGTTAATCCGGACCGTAGATGGCGTGCGCGCCTTCCTCCCACTCGTCGATTACTTCCGTATACCCATAGCCGCAGATCGAGCATACCATCTGCTGAAGCTGCTGTATCATGGTGATGCCGCCGGCTGTTACATAGGAGCTGGCAAACGGCTCGCCGACCGCTTCAAAGGCGTGCTCGCCGCCCAGAGCCGGGGCCGGCGTTCCCGCCGTCAGAAGCGCGCCGCATACGGCGCAGACGGTGCGGCCTTGATAGCCCGCCTCCGTGCAGGTGGGCGTTTCCACCTCCACGGGCGAATGCCCCGCGGCGGGGACGGTTTCCGTACCTGCTTCCCCGCAAACCCCGCAGACATGCCGCCGCAGGCCGGTCTTTGTGCAGGTCGCCTCTTCCACGGTCTCCCACTCGCCCCAGGAGTGGCCCGGAGCTTCGACGACATGGGGTTCCCTGGCCAGTTCTTCCCCGCATACCGCGCAGTACAGCACCAGCTCATAGCTTCCGTCCGCCGTGCAGGTGGCGTCCTTTTCGTTTTCAACGGCCGGTTCCTCCGGCGTGATATGTGCCCCGGTGGCCGGGATGGCCTGCTCCTCCGTCTCCCCGCAGCGCCCGCACGCGCGCCGCCGCAGGCCTTCCACGCCGCAGGTCGCCTCTTCCACGGTCTCCCACTCGCCCCAGTCATGGCCCAGCGCGGGGATCTCCGTCTGATACGGCTCCAGCACTTCCTCGCACACCCCGCAGTAAATATGCTCCGTCCAGCCCGACTCCGTACAGGTCGGGGCAATGCCCGCTTCCGTGATCGGCGTATGTCCTTTGGCGGCAACCGTCTCTGTTTCGACCTCCCCGCACCGTCCGCACTCACGCTTCCGCAGGCCGGTCTCCGTGCAGGTCGCTTCCTCCACGGTCTCCCATTCGCTCCAATCATGGCCCAGCGCTTCGGTAGTGTGTGCCACACGGCTCAGCTCTTCCCCACACACCGCGCAGTACTTTACTTCCTCGTAGCTTCCGCCTTCGGTGCAGGTGGCCGGGTTCTCGTTTTCGATAACGCCCGCTTCAGGCTCGGTATGCGCTCCGGTGGCCGGGATCGCTTCCGTCTCCGTCTCCCCGCACCGTCCGCACTCGCGCTTCCGCTCGCCTTCCGCAGCACAGGTAGCTTCTTCCACGGTCTCCCACGCACCCCAGTCGTGACCCAGCGCTTCCGTGGTATGCGTTTCACGGCTCAGTTCTTCCCCGCATACCGTACAGTATTTTACTTCCTCGTAGCTTCCGCCTTCAGTACAAGTCGCAGGCACCTCGTTCTCGGTCACGCCCGCTTCAGGCTCCGTATGCGCCCCGGTAGCCGGGATGACCTCTGTCTCTGTCTCCCCGCACCTTCCGCATACACGCTGCCGCTGGCCCTCTTCCGCGCAGGTCGCTTCCTCCACGGTCTCCCATGCGCCAAAGGAGTGGCCCAGTTCAAATGAGACGGCGGTCCTGCGGCTCAGTTCCTGGCCGCAGACGGCGCAGTATTTCACTTCGTCATAGCTGCCTCCCGTTGTGCAGGTGGCCGCTACTTCATTTTCTATGACCGGCTCGGCCGGCTCCGTATGCGCTCCGGTGGCGGGGATGGTTTCCGTCTCGGTCTCCCCGCACCGCGCGCAGATGCGCTGACGGAGGCCCGCTTCGGCGCAGGTGGCTTCGGTCACGGTCTCCCATGCGCCCCAATCGTGGCCCAGGGCAGGGATCTCCGTCTGATACGGCTCGAGCACTTCCTCGCAGACCGCGCAGTAGATGTGCTCCGTCCAGCCTGATTCCGTGCAGGTGGGAGCGATAGCCGGTTCCGTGATCGGGGTATGGCCTTTGGCGGCGATCACTTCGGTCTCTATCTCCCCGCACCGTGCGCAGACGCGCTGACGCAGGCCCGTTTCGGTACAGTCAGGTTCCGTGATCGTTTCCCATGCTCCAAAGGAGTGTCCCAGGGCTTCGGTGGTATGGGACACGCGGCTCAGTTCCTCGCCGCAGACGGCGCAGTATTTCACTTCCTCATAGCTGCCGCCCGTTGTGCAGGTGGCCGCTACTTCATTTTCTATGACCCCGGTTTCCGGCTCCGTGTGGGCTCCGGTGGCGGGGATGGTTTCGGTCTCCGTCTCCCCGCACCGCGCGCAGATGCGCTGACGCAGGCCCGCTTCGGCGCAGGTCGGCGCCGTCACGGTCTCCCATGCGCCCCAATTGTGTCCCAGGGCTTCGGTGGTATGGGACACGCGGCTCAGTTTCTCGCCGCAGACGGCGCAGTATTTGACTTCCTCATAGCTGCCGCCCGCAGTGCAGGTGGCCGCTACTTCATTTTCTATGACCCCGGTTTCCGGCGCCGTGTGGATCCCGGTTGCCGGGATCGCTTCCGTTTCCGTTTCCCCGCAGCGCGCGCAGATGCGCTGACGCAGGCCCGCTTCGGCGCAGGTCGGCGCCGTCACGGTTTCCCATTCGCCCCACGCATGGCCCAGGGCGTCCGTCGTGCGGGTCACGCGGCTCAGTTCCTCGCCGCAGACGGCGCAGTATTTGACTTCCTCATAGCTGCCGCCCGCAGTGCAGGTCGCGGCGGTCTCGTTTTCGATGACCGGCTCGGCCGGTTCCGTATGCGCTCCGGTGGCGGGGATCGGTTCTGTTTCCGTCTCACCGCAGCGGGCGCAGACGCGCTGCCGCAGACCGTCCTCTGCGCAGGTCGCTTCGGTCACGGTCTCCCATTCGCCAAAGTCATGGTCCAGGGCGGGGATCGTTGTGCCGGGGGTCAGGGTCTCTCCGCAATCGGCACAGTAAACGCGCTCCGTCACGCCCGGTTCCGTGCAGGTAGCGGCTGTCCCCTTCTCCGTCACGGGCGTGTGTCCCGCGGCGGGGATGGTGCCGGTCTCGGTCTCCCCGCACCGTTCACAGGTGCGCTCCCGCGTGCCAGTTTCGGTGCAGCCGGCTTCCTCAACGGTTTGCCAGGCGCCCCAGCTGTGGTCCAGGGCAGCGTCGCCCGGCGCGGTGAATGTTTCGCCGCACGCGCAGGTATAGGTATAGAACCCTGCGTGGGTACAGTCCGGCAGGGTATAAAGGGACGTAAAATCATGCACATGTTCCGGCGAATCCCCGTCCGGCTGACCGGACTCTCCGCCGTCTTCTCCGGTATCCAGGATATCGCTGGCCTTAACCACCCGGTCGGCCAGCGCCTGATCCCGGCGGATAAACGCCACCGTGTCCTCGCCCAGGTCGTCTGCCGCCGCCGCTTCTACGCCGGCCGTATCGTCCGCCACGGTGATCTTTTCCCCGGCGTGCACCTCGACCGTCCGCTTTGCGCCGTTTTCATCTTCATAGGTCGCCACAGCGTTGCCCTCCAGCACGACCAGCTGGGAGAAATTGCCGGAATAGTCCGCCGGAAGCGATCGGTTCAAAAGCTCCCGGAAGGTCGGGTTGGATTCGAGCAGCTGCCTGTTTGTTTCCTCCGCCGCTCCGTCGTATGATGTCAGATAGACCACCGTGCCCCGGATGCCTACCGTCATGGTGGAGGTCTGGATATCCAGATTCTCGTTTTCGTCCAGCTTTTCCCTGACGTCCAGCAAAAGCCTTCCGGAGGCCAGCGTCAGGGTCATGCGGTTATTTTCCTTTAAGAAGGTCACCTGGGTCATGGCGTCCAGGGTGAGGATCTTGGACGCGTCCAGCCCCACAGAAGCCATGGCTCCTTCGGCGGTGTTCAGGCTCTCGCCGCTGTTGAAGCGGGCGTTTTCCATCAGGAAGCGCATATTGCCGCCGGCGTCCAGGATATACACTTCGCCTTCATAGTTGAGCAGCCGCATGATGCTGGCGGTATAGCTTTCCGCCAGGACGCAGCCGTTCAGCGCCAGCAGGAGCGCCGTCAACAGGGCGGCACACTGCCGCAAAAACGCAGTCTTTTTCATGATTTAATACCGTTCCTTTCGTGCAGACGTGCCGGGCTGTGAGGAGAAAACAGGAACCGGGGGATCAATGCATTTATAGCCAATATGATTATACCATACAACCACGCCGAAAAAAACTGCCAAAGCGATATTTTCATCCCCTTTTTTGCCCCGGGATGCAAAAGTTCAGGGATCGCGGCCGGCGCGCAGGATGCCGCGGCTGCGCTGTTTTCCGGTTCCGCACGAAAATGATAAAAAAACTATAGAATTGACTGCAGCCTCCCTTTTCGGATGCGTATCAATGGATGTGAAGCGAAAAGCGCTTCGGAAAAAACAAAAACAACGAAGATTATTTGGAGGATAGAAAATCATGAGCACTGTGTACGTCAACGTTAAGTCCGGTCATCCTGTAGCTGGTGTCATCATTGCCCTGCTGAGCATCGCTGTGTCTGTTCTTCTGACGCTGTTATTCGGCGTGATCGCCGGCGCGGTCGCCGGGCTGCTCGGCCTGCTGGCGCTGAGTTTAGGCGTTAAGGCCCGCAGGTGCGGCCGCGGCCTGGGCGCTATCATCTGCGGCGTGCTGGCCATCGTGCTAGCCGTGACCATGAGCATCGGCAGCGTGGACATGATGAAGCACCTCAAGGAGACCGCTGACAGGTCCGGCGTGGCCCCCACCTTCTCCCGGTATATGAACAATCCCTACTTCGGCATCGTCGGTGTGGCTGCGAACGCTTCCGAGGACCTGAAAAACACGGACACCGCCGCGACCATTCAGAAGGAACTGGACGCGCTGAACAACTACGCGAACGAGAGCGCCAAAGCCTCCCCTTCCGTCGGCTGAGCCTTCCAGTGCCATATATCCCTGCCTGAACGGCAGGGTTTTTTTATTGCAAAACATGGGGTGAGGAGGGCCCGGAAATCGGTCCGGTGGGTGAGGTACGCCCGGAAAATGATCCAGTGGATCATTTTCAGTACCGAACGGGCCGGCAGGCCCTGGGGTGAGGAGGGCCCGGAAATCGGTCCGGTGGACCGATTTCACCGACGAACGGGCCGGCAGGCCCTGGGGTGAGGAGG
>CADAQF010000056.1 GCA_902790015.1 uncultured Eubacteriales bacterium
AGAAGCAGGAACAGATTTACCGGGATCTGGAAGTCACGCCATTGCTGGCTGCCGGCCGGTCGCCAGAGGCATAGTTATGTGATCCGGGAATTCAGGTTTTAATGCAGCAAAAAGCAAGAAACCTGAAATAAGGGTAAAGCAAACAAAAGTAGCGGAAAAAGGACAATATTCATTACTGGAAAAAGAATAAATAGATCACAAACCGGTGGAGAAAGCCTTTGGAATCTTCAAGCCTGTTGCCAAGAAGCGGTCAATTTGGATTTTATGATGGAGCTTGAAAATGATCATTCCCAGGGAACAGAGGAGTCCATTTAACTATGAATTATTCTCTTCCCCAAAGAGGCTTGTCTTCGGGAGAAGAAATCTTTTCTTCCATGGCTTCCCGCTGCCGAAAAAACGTTTAGAGACGTTCAATACTATGTGCCTTTAGGTCAGCGGTTTCTTGTTGCCGTCCGCCTTGATGAACCCGGCGTGCCTCACGCCAAAAGGCTTCCCCTTTGAGGGGAAGCTGTCAGGCGCGGAAAGTGCTTAAGTTTATAATGCATTTTTTTCGCGCCTGACTGATAAGGTGGTCTCCGTTCTCATAACACGCTTTCTATACGGATGTTTTTGGGGGTGCATACCCAGGCAGCCCAGGGCCTGCCGGCCTGTTCGGTACTGAAAATGATCCACTGGATCATTTTCCGGGCGTATCTCACCCACCGGACCGATTTCCGGGTCCTCCTCACCCCTTCGGGTGCCTGCGGCATCCGGCGGGTGAACCGCCGGACTTTTTTTGAATCAGACTTCGTTCGTTCACCGGCTCTGGTTATATGCTATTGTGTCTATCTATGCTTTTTTCTGTCGTGAGCTATGGGCAGTAAAACGGGGCGTTCCTGAAGCGCAGTGTTGGGCCGGTGCAGGGTGAGCAGCGTCCGGCCGCCGAAGGTGTTGAACAGCATCCCGTGGCCGCCGTCCTTTTTGAACAGCGGGGGAAGCTGGGCGTAGGGCCCCTGCAGGGCGCCGCTTTGGGAAACGGCGAGGCCCTCGGTGTAGCCCTCGTCAGAAAAGCCTGCCCACAGGCAGTAAAGCCTTCCGTCCTCCCCGCGCCAAAGGAAGGGCCCGTCGGTCACATAGCCCGCCCTGCCGCTTGAATGGCGCACCTCCCGGGCCCAGGGAGCGGATGAACCGCGAAACAGGAGGAAGGGCTCCCCTGCCGCGGCGCGCAGGTCCTCCGTAAGCTGCTGGGCGCAGACCTCGCCGTCCCCGCACTGCACCCATTCGTGGCAGAAGACCATATACGGCTGACCCTCGGGGGAGACATACAGCGTGCCGTCCAGCGCTTCCCATTCAGGCGGCGTCACCGGGCCCGCGGACCAGGGGACGAAGGGCCCCAGCGGGTCCTTTGCCTTCAGCACGGCCGTGCCCCGGCAGCGGCCCTCCGCCTTGAAGGAAGCCAGCATATAAAAGGCGTCCCGCCAGCGGTGGACCTCCGGCGCCCAGTAATTCCGGTCGGCCCAGAAGCTTCCGTCGTTGTGAAATACTTCCACGGGGGAAGACCAGCGCTCAAGATCGGCGCTCACATAGGCGTCAAAGCCGTCCGCCGGGCCCCAGCAGGTGGCCGCGCGGGTGCCGTAGAGGTAATAGCGGCCCTGCCAGGGCAATATATAGGGGTCCCGCAGGTTGATATCGGAAAGCCGCATGGCGTTTCGCCGTCCTTTTTGAAGCGGAATGATGTAAGTGCTCTTGCAGTATACCCGTTTTATCCGTCCGCCGCAAGACGAAAATGGACATAATTCCGGTCTTGTAATCGGCCGCAAAAGCGTTATATAATGAAGTGGAAGAGGGGGCGGGGCCATGGGCACTGAAGCGTCGGCGCAATATGAAAGCGCCAACCGGGACTGGCAGCGGGCCTATGACCTGGCCCTGCGCTGGTCAAGAAACAACGTCCGGGATTTCGGCGGCCGGCGCGCGCTGGTGGAAGGCGGCGGCTATCAGAAGCTCTGGCTGGAGACCCAGCCGATGGGCGGGGAAATGTTCGCCGCGTGGGATATGGAGGCCGCGCTCTTTAACCAGCTGCTTTTTATCAGGCATCAGCGGGCGGACGGGCGGCTGCCCGGCTCCATCCGCCTGAACGGTGACGGAAGCGTCACCCCGGAATACAATAAGCTCCAGGGCTTCTGCTTTCCCCGCCACGCGCTCAACATGTACTGGCTGGGGGTCGGGGACGAAGGGTATCTGCGGGAACTGCGGGATTGCCTGCAGGCCTGGGACGGTTATCTCTGGCGCACGCGGGATACGGACGGGGACGGGTGCCTGCGCAGCTTCTGCGTCTATGACACGGGGGAGGACAACGCCCTGCGATACGGGGACGCCCCGAACTACTGGGAGGACGACGCCCCGCCCCGGGGCTACGCTTCCGTCCCTATGGCCAGCATGGACGTGACCAGCTGGTCGTACGCGTCAAGGGACACCCTGCGCCTGATCAGCCTGGCGCTGGGAGACGGCCGGGCTGCGGAATGGGAGGATAAGGCCCGCGCTGTCCGCGAGGCGATCCGAAGGCGGCTGTGGGACGAAAAAAGAGGGGCCTGCTTTGACCGCGGTCCGGACGGGTCTGTAAAGCCGGAGCTCGTTCACAACACGCTGCGCTGCATGTACTTTGAAAGCCTCACCCAGTCCATGGCGCAGCAGTTCACGGAGGCGCACCTTAAAAACCCCCGGGAATTCTGGACGCCGTTCCCTCTGCCCAGCGTTTCGGTTTCAGACCCTCTGTTCCGCAGCGTTCCCGAAAACAACTGGTCAGGCCAGTGCGAGGGGCTCACCTGGCAGCGGGCCGTACCGGCGCTGGAAAGCTACGGGATGCACAAACTGGTGACGCGCCTGGGGCGGATCTGGCTTGAAAACCTGTCCCGGTGGGGATTCCGCTTCGTCCAGCAGTACGATCCTTTCACAGGCCGGCCCAGCCTGATCAGAAAGGATACGCATGATTCCGCCCCGGAGGGCTGGCAGGGCCCCGTGGAAGAGGGCTACGGCCCTTCCTGCCTGACGACGCTGACGTTTTTGAGCCGCCTGCAGGGCGTGGCCGTAGGGCGCGGCCGGGTGTGGTACAGCGCGGTGTCCGGCTTTGCCGCAAAGTGGGAGCGGACGCTGGGCGGCCACAGCTATCTGATGGAAAGCGACGGCAGCCGCTTTACCGCCTGGTACGACGGCACGGCCATCGGAACGCAGGATTGCGGGAGCCGGCTGGTGACTGATATGAACGGAAAACCATTAAGCAGCATAACAATAGAATGAGGTGAATACGATGAACGACAATCAGAAGCGCGCGCAGGAACTGACCGTGGCCTACATAGGCGGCGGCAGCCGGGGCTGGGCCTGGGGGTTCATGACGGACCTGGCCATGGACGGGGATATGTGCGGCACGGTGCGGCTGTACGACATCGACCGCCCGGCGGCGGAACGGAACAGGATCATCGGGAACAAGATCAGCGCCCATCAGGACGCCAGGTCCCGCTGGCAGTACGAGGTGAGCGATTCGCTTGAACAGGCGCTGACCGGGGCGGATTTCGTGGTCATTTCCATCCTGCCGGCCACGTTTGACGAAATGGCGTCGGACGTTCATCTGCCTGAAAGGGTGGGCATCCTGCAGCCGGTCGGCGACACCGTGGGCGCGGGCGGCTTCATGCGCGCCATGCGCACCATCCCCATGTATGTGGAGATCGCCGAAGCCATCAGGGCTTACGCGCCGGACGCGTGGGTGATCAATTACACCAACCCCATGAGCCTGTGCGTGCGCACGCTGTACCACGTGTACCCGGGGATCAAGGCCTTCGGCTGCTGCCACGAGGTGTTTGGCACGCAGAAGCTTTTGTGCGCGATGATCAGGGAGATGCTGGGGGTTGAAGACGTAAAGCGGCAGGACCTGTATACCACCGTGACCGGCATCAACCATTTCACCTGGCTCACGACCGCCTCCTGGGGGCAGACCGACCTGATGCCCCTGTACGCCGCCTTTGCGGAAAAATACCACGAGACCGGCTTCAGCGAGGGGCAGGACGACAACTGGATGAATTCCTTCTTTAACTGCGCCCACCGGGTGAAGTTTGACCTGTTCCGCCGCTACGGCGCCATCGCCGCCGCGGGCGACCGCCACCTGGCGGAGTTCACCGCCCCCTGGTATACCCGGGACAGGGAGACCGTGGCCCACTGGAAGTTCACCCTGACGCCGGTTTCCTGGCGCAAGGAGGACCTGGTCAGGCGGCTCAAGCGCTCCGACGACCTGATCAGCGGCGCGGAGGAAATACAGCTGAAGCCCTCCGGCGAGGAAGGGCACCTGCTGCTCAAGGCCGTGCTGGGCCTGGGCGACCTGACCAGCAACGTGAACATCCCCAACCGCGGCCAGATCCCGAACCTTCCTTTGGGCAGCGTGGTGGAGACCAACGCCTGCTTCGGGCGGGACCGCATCGAGCCGCTTTTCGCCGGGGCCATGCCGCAAAGCATCCTGCCGCTGGTGGCGCGGCACATCTACAACCAGGAAAATACCCTCACCGCCGCCCTGACCTGCGACCGCAAGCTCGGCTTCGCCGCCTTCATCAACGACCCGCAGCTGGCGAACGTGCCGCTGGACGAGGCTAAAAAGCTGTTTGACGATATGCTTGAAAACCAGCGCGCCTATCTGCCCAAGGCCTGGTTCGCCTGACGATGGCAGAAAAGGAACATCCCGCCGCCGCGCTGCCGGTCACCGTGCTGGCGGCGCCCATGGAGGGGCTGACAGACCATGTCTGGCGGAATACCCATTGCGCGCTGTTCGGCGGCGCGGCGGCCTATTATACCCCTTTTCAGCGCCTGACGCAGACCTTTCGGCTGACCGTCCGGGAGCAGCGGGATGTCGACCCCGCCAATAACCGGGGCGTGCCGGTGATCCCGCAGGCGCTGACGCGGGACGGGGAGCAGCTGCTTAGATACCTGGAATACGTGAGGGCGCTGGGCTATGGGGAGGCGGACTTAAACCTGGGCTGCCCCTCCCCGACGGTGACCAAACGGGGCCGCGGCTCCGCCCTGCTCAGGGACAGGGATACGCTTGAAACGCTGCTAAAAAGGGCAGAAAAGGAGGGGGCGCTGCCGCTGTCCGTCAAGACCCGCATCGGGTATGAAAGCCCCGATGAGTGGGACGGGCTGCTGGCGCTTTTTTCCGATCATCCCCTGACCCGCGTGACCATCCACCTGCGCACGACGAAGGAGGGCTACGAGGGGCCCATCCATCCGGAGGCTTATGAAAAGGCGCTGCGCGCGCTGGGAGACAGGGCCGTTTATAACGGCGACCTGCGCACCGCGGAGGACCTGGCGGCCTTCGTGCGCCGCTTTGGCCCGGGACATACCGTGATGGCGGGGCGCGGCCTTTTTGCGGACCCCGCCCTGGCCCGCCGGGCCACCGGCGGTCCCCCCGCCTCCGCGGAGGAATGGCGCGCCTTCCTGATCTCCCTTTTGGATCAATGGCAGGCCCTGTACGGCCTGACCGTGGCCCTGGGCCGCGTCAAAAAGCTGATGGTCTATCCGCTGAGCGCCCCTGAGCAGCTGTCCCTTTTCCGTCCCTTCCGAAAGGCCTCCTGCCGGGAGGACTTCGACCGGGCGGTGGAGGGGTTCTGTGAAAGATATGTCTGACAGGGGAGCGCCCCTTAAGGAAAATGATAAAAACGCCCGGCAGGCGCCTGAACAGAACAGGCAGCTTCGCCGGGCGTTTCATTGATGGCGCCGGACTGTTTTCATGCCATTTCTTCCGGATTTCTTCCGGTCACTGTTTTTTGGTCAGGTCGTTGAGCTCCAGGATGACTTCGGACAGGACGTTCGGGCCGTAGGTCAGCGGCTCGGACGGGGCGGGGAGGCGCAGGCAGCGCGTAAAGCCGGCCTGCTCCGCCAGCCGGACCGCCCGGTTCATATGGTAGCTGCTGCTGATCAGGACGACCGGCGCCGCGGGGTCCAGGAGCTGCGCGGTGTTGCGGAAGTTCTCGCGGGTGTCCGAGGCCTGGTCCTCCAGGAGCATCCGTTCGTCGGGCACGCCGCGCGCAAGCAGGAGCTCCCGCATCACGGCGGCCTCTGTGCGGCCCGTTTCGTCCGGATTGCCGCCGGTCAGTATCAGGACGACGTCAGGATGGTCCGCCAGGTACTGCCGGGCGGTATCCAGCCGCCGGGAAAGGTCGCCGGTCGGCAGTCCGTTTTCCAGCGCCAGGCCCAGCACGATGACGTGACCGGCCTCCCCGGCCGTGCGGCCCATGCCGCCCGCGATCACCCTGCCGCTGAACGCGATGATCACCGCCGCGAACGCCGCCACGGCGACGCGCAGTATCCACCCCGGGATCTTCAGCGCCAGCGGCCGCGGCCGGGTAAAGAAGCCAAAGCGCACATCCAGCGCGAACAGCAGCAGGATGCCGCACAGGATCAGCTGGTAATGGAATACCTGCCGGTAGTCGCCCTTGAGGACCACCGCCCGGATGCGCCGCAGCATGGTGACGCATACCAGAATAGCCAGGATCAGCGCAAGCAATATCAGCGCGTCGCCGATCACCCGCCGGGCGATGCCGGGAACGCGCATGGCTGCGGGTTGGGTTTTCAACGGGGTCACCCTCCTTTTTCGTCCGATGACGGACAGCGCCTGCAGGCCGTCCGAATGACTTTGCGTCCGCTTTTTCAGACGGCATCTTCGCGCAGCCGTTCTATTCTAACATATACCGCGCGGCCTGACCAGCAGAATATGCGCCGCGCTCCAGGTAAAACAGCCCCTTTCAGCAGCTGAACGTACCGGCGCTTCACCGCAGGGTTTCATTTGACAAACACGGGAAAAGCTTTTATACTGAAGGCAGAAAAACAGGGATTTTTTCCCGATCAACATGGGAAAGAGGTGCTTTCATTGGCAAAGTACATCCACATCAACGAAGCGGACAACGTAGCCGTAGCGCTGGAGCAGCTTAAGCAGGGGGAAACCTGCCTGGGCGTCACCCTCCGGGAGGACATTCCCGCCGGGCACAAGTTCGCCCTGAAGGACATTCCCGCCGGGGAGAACGTCATCAAATACGCTTTTCCCATCGGCCACGCCACGCAGGACATTCCGGCGGGCTGCTGGGCGCATACGCATAACGTCAAAACCAACCTCTCCGGCGTGAAGGAATACACCTATCACCCGATCCCCTGCGCCCTGCCGGTGGACCGGGCGGGCACCTTCATGGGCTACCGCCGGGCGGACGGCCGGGTGGGCGTGCGCAACGAGGTTTGGATCGTCAACACCGTGGGCTGCGTGAACGGCACGGCCAAAACGCTGGAGCGCCTGGCCCAGGAAAAATACGGCGACCGGGTGGACGGCATCCACTGCTTCGTGCACCCCTACGGCTGCAGCCAGCTGGGGGAGGATCATCAGAATACCCAGAAGCTCCTGGCTTCCATGGTGCGTCATCCCAACGCTGGCGCCGTGCTGGTGCTGAGCCTGGGCTGCGAAAACAACAACCTGAACGTCTTTAAGCCCGTCCTGGGGGATTACGACCCCAACCGCGTCAAGTTCCTGGTCACCCAGGAGGTCGAGGACGAGGTGGCCGAGGGCATGAAGCTGCTGGACGAGCTGACCCGCTACGCTGCCGCTCAGAAGCGTACCGAGGTGCCGGTGTCCGAGCTGGTGATCGGCCTTAAATGCGGCGGAAGCGACGGCCTTTCGGGCATCACCGCCAACCCGCTCCTGGGCAGCGTGTCGGACCTGCTGGCCCGCTACGGCGGCACCACCCTTCTGACCGAGGTTCCGGAGATGTTCGGCGCCGAGACCATCCTGATGGACCGCTGCCGGGACGAAAGCGTGTTCAACAAGGCCGTCGGCCTCATCAACGGCTTCAAGGAATACTTTATCCGCCACGGGCAGGAGGTTTACGAGAACCCCTCCCCGGGCAACAAGGCCGGCGGCATCACCACGCTGGAGGATAAATCTCTGGGCTGCACTCAAAAAGGCGGCAAGGGCGAGGTGGAGGACGTCCTTCAGTACTGCGAGCCGGTCACCCACAAAGGGCTCAACCTGGTCTACGGCCCGGGCAACGACCTGTGCGCCATCACCGCGCTGATGGCCGCCGGGGCCCAGATCGTGCTGTTCACCACCGGCCGCGGCACGCCCGTGGGCGCGCCCATCCCCACGGTGAAGGTGGCCACCAACACCCGCCTGGCCGAGCATAAGAACAACTGGATCGACTTTAACGCGGGCGTCCTGGTGCAGGGCGCCGGCATGGAGGAAACGCGGGACCGCTTCTTTGAGAAGATCCTCTCCATCGCCTCCGGCGAAAAAACCCGTTCGGAGGAAAACGACTACCGCGAGATCGCCATCTTCAAGGACGGCGTGACCCTGTAATCCCTTCTTTCATTCATCTTTTCTCGCGGGCCGGGCAGGTAGGACAAATCCTCCCGCCCGGCTTTTTTGCGACTTTTTCACGTTTTACTGCGATTATTGCTGCAAGAGAAAAAATCGATTGCAAAATGCGAAGGGATAAAGTATACTGAGAATAGTTTGTAATACTATTCTCAAAATAAACGCTTAACAAAAACCCAAAAATGTGTTATAATGGAATGGGTGATGAAAATGAGCCGATTCCAGATTACGCAGGAAGAGTACGAAGCGATCAAAGCAGCAGAGCAGAAATGCAGGGACAAGAAAACGAGCAAAAGGCTGCAGATCCTGATGCTGCGGTATGAAGGGTATAAGGTCGCAGACATAGCAAAGATATACAGCACACGGAAAGAATGGATCAGCCAGATGTGCCGCCGATATCGGGAGCAGGAGCTGGAGGAATTCATCCGGAACAAGTATACGACCCATCATCGGTCGCTGAGCGAAGCGGAAGAAGCGGCCATTCTGCTGCCTTTTGAGAAAGCAGCGGAAGCCGGGCAAATAGTGACGGTGAAGGAAATCAAAGCGGCATTT
>CADAQF010000057.1 GCA_902790015.1 uncultured Eubacteriales bacterium
TGCCGGTGCTGGCGGTCTGCTGGCTGACCGAGGCGGTGACGGAGGCGGACGGGGTTTCGTCCGGGATATAGGTCACCTGCACGGGATCGCTGTAATAGACGTTTCCGCCGTCCGTGATCTGGCAGCGGTATTTGTAGGCCAGGCGGGCCTGGGTGGCCGCAAAGGAAAGCTTATTGGTGGCGGCTCCGGACAGGCCGCTGTTTTCCCAGGCGGTGCTCTTCGTGCGCTGCCACTGATATGTCTGGCTTCCGGAAAGCCCGGTGGCCGTCACGGTGAAAATGACGGTATCGCCTTCGTGGGCCTGGGAACGGTTGGAGGAAACGGTTATCGAGACGTTCGCCGGAGCGGGAGTCTGCGTGGGAGTTTTCGTCGGAGTCTTGGTGGGGGTTTTGGTGGGAGTCTTGGTAGGGGTGACAGTAGGCGTGACGGTGGTGCCGGAGGCATCGAAGGCGATGCTGGGCAGGGGGTAACCGTCATAGGACGCCTTGCTGCTCATGCCGTAGATGGCTTTCAGCGTGGCAGTCTCCGAGGCCGTTTTGGCCGTGGCGGAAGAGGTGGGCAGATAGACCACCACGGCGACGGAGGGAGAGCCGTTGCTGTTCACAAAGGCAATCTCCAGCCAGCCGGAGGAAGCCATCGTGGCATAGACCACGTTTTCCTCAGTGAAGGTGCCGCAGGGCGAGGCGGTGGAAGGGCTCAGGTAGGCCACTGAGTTCTTGAGTACCTGCACGTAGCCGTTCGTAAAGGAGGAGCTCACCGCCTCCACCAGGGGAGCGGGAGAAGCCTCGCCGTCGCGGGAGCGTCCGAAACGGCGGGCTCCTCCGTCTGTGGCTGCGCGGGAGCCTCGGTCGGCGCTTCTGTCGGCGCCTCAGTAGGCGCGGGCGTCGGTTCGGCGGTAGGGGCAGGGGTATCCTGCGCCAGATATACCCGTCCGTCCGGCCCGATGGTGAAGCTGGGCATGGTGTCGGCCATGGCCGGGACCAGGACGCTGCTCAATAGCAGCACGAGAGACAGCAGGACGCTTAAGCTGCGTTTCATGTAGGGACGCCTCCGTTTGAAAATGAAAAAGCATTGATTCATCAATACTATTATTTGATTCCACGGTCATTATAGCCATTAGGCCGTCCGCTGTCCATAGCGTATCGGAAAATGTAATATTTTTCCTGATTTTGTAATAAAAAAGTAACAATTCAGAGGGCGCGGGGCAGCACGATGCAGGGAAAGGAAAAAAATAAAACAAAAAAATAATGCAATCGTTTGCGAAAAACGGTTGAAAGCGGGGAACGGATATGGTAAAATACCTCCCGAAGACAAACGCGCGGAATTTAAGGAGACCGCGCCTGCAGGACCGCAGCCATCATCAGCCGCCATAAGGCAGGGAGGAACGCATTATGCAGTTTGGTTTCTTTGACAGCAAAGCCAGGGAATATGTGATCACCGATCCGCGCACGCCCATGCCCTGGGCCAACTATCTGGGGTCGCCCGAATACGGGGCGATCGTCACCCAGAACGCCGGCGGATACAGCTTCGTCAAGTCCGGCGCGGCGGGGCGCATCCTGCGCTACATGTTCAACCAGTTTGACGAGCCGGGCCGCTATGTGTATCTGCGCGACCGCGGGGACGGGGATTTCTGGTCCGCCTCCTGGCGGCCGGTGGAGAAGGACTTGGAAAAGTTCCGTACAGTCACCCGCCACGGTACCAGCTATACGCAGATCGAAAGCGAATACCGGGATATCCTGAGCGAGGTGCTCTATTACGTCCCCATGGACGCCACCCACGAAGTCTGGCGCGTCCGCGTGACCAATAAGGGAAGCGCTCCCAGGGACCTGTCCGTGTTCGGCTACTGCGAGTTCACCACCGAAAGCTATTACGAGCAGGACCTGGTCAACATGCAGTACACCCAGTTCATCACCCAGACGGAGTTCATGGGGGATCACATCCTGCAGCGCATCAACCGCTTTTGCCACGTGGGGCCGGACGGGGAGAACGGCTCGGAGCGCTTTTTCGGCCTGGCGGGCGCACAGGTGTCCGCGTATACGGGGCGGCGCGAGCGCTTCCTGGGCGTGCACCGCTTCTGCGCGCCGGACGGCGTGACGGGCGGCAGGCTGGATGACAGCCTGAACTTCAACGGAAACCCCTGCGGCGCACTGCAGACCGATTTTACCCTGCAGCCCGGCGAGAGCACGACGCTGTGCTTCATCCTGGCCCAGAAGGGCGAAAAGGAAGCCAGGAAGCTCCTGGACAGCTACCGGGATCCCGCGCAGAAGGTGCAGGACGAATGGGACAGCCTGATCGCCTACTGGCACGGCAAGCTCGCCCATCTGGATGTCCATACGCCGGACGCGGACTTCAACGAGATGATCAACACCTGGAACGCCTTCCAGTGCTTCACCACCTTTGTGTGGTCCCGCGCGGCCAGCCTGATCTACTGCGGTCAGCGCAACGGCTACGGCTACCGCGACACCGTGCAGGATATCCAGGGCATCATCCACCTGGATCCGGAGATGGCCAAGGACCGCATCCGCTTCATGCTCTCCGCGCAGGTGCATCACGGCGCGGGCCTGCCGCTGGTCAAGTATTCCCATAACCCCGGCCATGAGGACAAGCCCGAAGACGAATCCTATGTGCGCGCGACGGGCCACCCGCATTACCGCGCCGACGACGCGCTGTGGCTGTTCCCGACGGTGTACAAGTATATCGCCGAAACGGGGGACACGGCCTTTTTGTCCGAGGAGATCCCCTTTGCAGACGAGGATTCGGGCACGGTGCTTGAGCACCTGAAGCGCGCGGTGGATTTCACCATGCACCATCTGGGTTCCCACGGCATGCCCGCCGGCCTGCACGCCGACTGGAACGACTGCCTGAAGCTGGGCGCCCAGGGCGAGAGCAGCTTCGTGGCGTTCCAGTTCTATCTGGCGCTGAATCAGCTGGAGGAGCTTTTGCCCAAGACCCCCGAAAACGAGCCCTACCGCGCCTTCCTCAAAAAGACCGCGGCGGACCAGCTCCAGCTTATCAACCGCTATTTCTGGGAGGACGACCGTTTCCTGCGCGGCTATACCCAGGAGGGCGCGGTCATCGGATCCAAAAACGACGTCGAGGCCTCCATGTGGCTGAACCCCCAGAGCTGGTGCGTCATCTCCGGCGCGGCTACGAAGGAGCAGGCCGAAAAGTCTCTGCAGACGGCGTATGAACAGCTGAACACCCCTAACGGCCTGGAGCTGATGACTCCTTGCTACAAGGAACACGCCTTTGACGGCGCCGCCATGCTGCTGTTCAACCCCACCACCAAGGAAAACGGCGGCATCTTCTGCCAGTCCCAGGGCTGGGCCATCCTGGCGGAGAGCCTGATGGGCCACGGCGGCAGGGCCTTCCAGTACTTCAAGGAAAGCTGCCCGGCCGCGTACAACGACCGCGCGGAGATCCGCGAGGTGGAGCCCTATGTCCATTCCCAGTTCATCGAAGGCCACGAGACGCCGCAGCCCGGCCGCGCCCATGTGCACTGGCTGACCGGCACCGCCTCCACGGTGATGGTGGGCTGCGTGGAGGGCATCCTGGGCCTGAGGCCCACGCCCGAGGGGCTCAGGATCAGCCCCAGCATCCCCAAAGAATGGGACGGCTTTACGATGGACAAGACCTTCCGCGGCAAGCGCCTGCACATCACGGTGGACAACAGCGCCCACCGCGAGGGCGGCGTGAGCAGGGTGCTGGTGAACGGCGCGGAGCAGGCCGATCTGGTGCTTAAGGACGACGTGCTGACCGACGGGGCTCAGATCACGGTCGTGATGTGATCACAGGCTGTTCAGACCTTTGCATTCAGGAATATAGCTTTTTTGACCAGGGCTGCCGCGGGATTTATGCGGCAGCCCCTTTGAAAAATGACGTACAGGAGGCTCTCATGCGTTTTACCAATCCCGTGATCCCCGGCTTTTATCCGGACCCCAGCGTCTGCCGCGCCAACGGCAGGTATTATATGGTGCATTCGACGTTTCAGTATTTTCCGGGCGTCGCCCTGTCCGAAAGCGACGACCTGGTCAACTGGCGGCCCGTAGGCAGCGTGTTCACGCGCACGGAGCAGCTGGACCTGACCGGGGCGAGGGCGTCGGGCGGCGTATACGCCCCCACGATCCGCTTTGAAGACGGCGTGTTCTATATGGTCACCACCAATACCTCTGTCGGGAAAAACTATTACGTATCCACCCGGGATATATACGGCGAGTGGTCCGATCCGGTCTATGTGGATCAGGACGGGATCGATCCATCCCTGTTTTTTGAGGACGGAAGGGCCTATTTCCTGTCCAACGGCACGGACGACCGCGGCGTGCACGGGGTCGTGCAGTGCGAGATAGACATAGCCACCGGCAAAAAGAAAAGCTCCTCGGTGTGCCTCTGGCAGGGCACCGGCGGAAGGTTCCTGGAAAGCCCGCACATGTATCACATAGGCCCGTGGTACTATCTGATGGCGGCGGAGGGCGGCACGGAGTACGGCCATATGATCACCTGCGCCCGCGCGCCGCAGCTGTGGGGGCCGTATACGTCCAGCCCCATGAACCCCGTGATCACCAACCGCAATAAAGCCCCCTTTGAGATCCAGGCTGTGGGGCACGGGGACCTGACGCAGGACGAACAGGGGAACTGGTACCTGTTCTGCCTGGGGTTCCGGCAGAATAACCTGTGGGAGCAGCATCATACCTTGGGCAGGGAAACCTTCCTGGCGCCCGTGACGATCACCGGGGACGGGTGGCTCAAAGCCGGGCTGGACGGCACGATGGACGGGGCTTACGATCTGCCCGGCTTAAAAAACCCTCAGGAACCGCAGCCTGTATATACGTTTCAAAATACTCTTCCCGGGCGCGAATGGCTGTATCTGCGCACGCCGGGCGAAAACCGGTGCGCGTTTGAAAACGGGCGGGCAACGCTCCTGGGCTCGGACGAAACGCTCAATGAGACAGGCTCCCCGGCGTTTATCGGCATCCGCCAGCGGGCGTTTGACATGAAGGCCGAAGTGACGCTGGAAAGCGCTGCGGAGGAAGCGGGGCTTACGGTATATATGGACGAAACGGCCCATTACGACCTGTGCCTTAAAGAGTGGGACGGGGATATGTACGCTAGCCTGATCCTGACCGTGGGGCCGATACACCATGAGGCCGCCTCCGTGCCCGCCGGAAAAAAAGCGCAGCTGCGCGTGACAGCCTCCCGGGACGGGTATTCGTTCAGTGTTCTCACAGACCGGGGCGAGGAAAAGCTGGGCTATATGCCCGCCAAGTATATTTCCACCGAGACCGCCGGCGGCTTCACCGGCGTGATGATCGGGCTGTATGCGGTCAAAGGGAAGGCGGCCTTCAGCGATTTCATGATGGAGACCCTCTCAAAACCTTGAATCACGGCGCGCTTTGCGCTATAATGACGCCATATCCGGCAATACAAGGAGGTTTCTGACGCGATGGACGACGAACTGGACCTGATCACCCTGGAAAACGAGGACGGCAGCGAGCTTACGCTGCGGGTGGAAAAGTATTTTTATTATAACGGCGAGGAATTCGTGATCCTGAGCGCCGACATCGAGGGCGATCAGGAGGACCCGGAGCGCTATGTCATGCGCGTGAGCCCCGTGGAGGGCGAAGAGGACATGGAGGAGTTCACCCCCATCGAGGATGAGGAACTTGAAAACCGCCTGATCCGCGCCGCGGAAACCGTGCTTAACGGCGGGGAAGAGGAAGACGAAGAGGACGAATGAACGACACCCTTGCCCTGAAAATCAAAAACCTTCCGGACAGCCCGGGCTGTTACCTGATGAAGGAGCAGGGGAACATCATCTACGTGGGCAAGGCCGTGAACCTCAAAAACCGGGTGCGCAGCTATTTTCAGAACACGGAGCACACCCCGAAGGTGACGGCCATGGTGTCCCACGTGGACGACTTTGACATAGTCCTTGCCCGCACCAACTTAGAGGCGCTGCTGCTGGAGTGCAACCTGATCAAGCTGCACCGGCCCTTTTACAACATCCTCCTCAAGGACGACAAGGGATACCCTTATATCCGGGTGGACGTGAACGACCCCTATCCCCGGGTGACGCTGGCGCGGCGCGCGGAAAAGGACGGGGCCAGGTACTTCGGCCCCTATATCGGCGCAACCGCCGTGAGGGACGTGCTGGACCTGCTCAGGAAGACCTTCCGCCTGCGCACCTGCCGGCAGACGCTGCCCCCGGCCCGGCCCGCCCGCCCCTGCATGAACTATGAGATCGGCCGGTGCCTGGCTCCCTGCGCGGGGCTTTGCACGAAGGAGGAGTACCAGCGGCAGATCGAAGGGGCGATTCGCTTTCTTTCGGGGGATTATCAGGCGGTCAAGGAGCAGCTGAAGAAGGAGATGCTGGAGGCTTCCTCCAAGCTCGAATTCGAGCTGGCCGCCCAGCTGCGCGACAGGCTGACCGACGTGGACGGCCTGATGCAGCGCCAGCAGGTGAATAACCCGGAGGCGCGCTTTGACCGGGACGTCATCGCCCTCAGGCAGGACGACCTGGACGGCATGGCGGCCGTGCTGCTGGTGCGGGACGGCAAGATGGTGGGCAGCGAGACCTACCCGCTGGAGGGAGCGGGCCGGGAGGACCCGGGCGAGGTGCTGGCGGAATTCCTGATCCAGTATTACGACGGGCGCAGGCCCGCCCGCGAGGTGCTGGCGGCCTCCCTGCCCGAAACGGACATAGGGCTTAACGAATACCTGCGCGAAAAAAGGCAGGGCGCCGTGTCGCTTCTGTGCCCCCAGCGGGGAGAAAAGCGGGCGATGGTGCTGCTGGCCGAAAAAAACGCGGCGGACGCCCTTTTCAAGCGCAACCAGCAGGCCGCCGTCAAACGCCAGCGCACCATAGGCGCGTGCGAGGAGCTGGGCCGGGTCATCGGCATGCGCAAAACGCCCCGGCGTATAGAAGGCTATGACATTTCCAACACCCAGGGCGTATGGTCGGTGGCGTCGATGGTGGTATTCATTGACGGCGAGCCCGCTAAGAAGGAATACCGCCGCTACCGGATCAAGACCGTGGAGGGCGCCAACGACTTTGCCTCCATGAACGAGGTGCTGGGCAGGCGTTTCCGCCGGGCGGTCAGCGACGACCCTGATATCAAATGGCCCATGCCCGATCTGGTGCTGATCGACGGCGGCCCGGAGCAGCTGCTGTTTGCCCGCACCGCCATGCTGGCCGCCGGGGCGGACGTGCCCATGTTCGGCCTGGCCAAGAGGCTGGAGGAGATCTTCCTGCCGGGGCAGGAGGAATCCATCATCCTGGACAGGAAAAGCCCGGCGCTTCACCTGATCCAGCAGGTCCGGGACGAGTCCCACCGGTTCGCCATCACCTATCACCGGTCGCTGCGCGGGAAGGCCACGGTTCACAGCCAGCTTGAGGACATTCCCGGCGTGGGCAAAACCAGGCGGCGCGCGCTGCTGCAGTATTTTAAAAGCGTATCCAATCTTAAAAACGCCACTGTGGAAGAATTGCTGGAGGTTTCCGGCATGAACAGGCCGGCGGCTGAGGCCGTATACGCCTGGGCGCATCCCCGGCCGCAGGAGCAGGCGGACACATAAGGAGGAATATGGCTATGAAAGACATCGCCTATTACAACGGCCAAACCGGCCCCATCGACGAAATGACCGTGCCCATGAACGACCGCGCCTGCTATTTCGGCGACGGCGTGTACGACGTGTCCTATGTGTTCAATCACATACCGATGGCCATCGACGAGCATATCGACCGCATCTACAGGAGCGCGGCCATGATCGATATCCATCCCTCCATGGAGAAAAAGGAGCTTAAGCACATCCTCTTTTCCCTGATAGATCGGGTGGAAGGGGAGAGCCTGATCCTTTATTTCCAGTTTTCGCGCGGGGTGGCGCCGCGCGGGCATGACTACACGAACATGACCGGCGTACCGAGCCTGTGGGCCTATGTAAAGCCGGCGGCTTTAGTGGACGCGTTTCAGGATTACAAGGGCATCACCGTGGAGGACAAGCGCTTTTTCTTCTGCAATATCAAAACCATCAACCTGCTGCCCAGCGTCCTGGCCAACCATCAGGCCCACGCCGCCGGGGCGGAGGAAGCGATCCTGCACAGGGGCGACAGGGTGACCGAGGGCTCCCACAGCAATATTTCCATTCTGAAGGACGGCGTTTTGCAGACGGCCCCGCTGGACGAACTGATTTTGCCCGGCATCACGCGGGCGCACGTTATCCGCATTTGTCAGCGGCTCAGCATCCCCGTCCGGGAAGAGCCCTTCACGGTAAAGGAAATGATGGAAGCGGACGAGGTCTTCTTCACGGCCTCCGGCGCGCTGTGCTGCCGCTTTTACGAGATCGACGGCATTCCCGTGGGCGGCAGGGACATGAAGACCTTCTGCGCCATCCGCGACGCCTACGAGGCCGAACGCAGGGCGGAGTGCGGGCTGGACTGACTGATATGCAGGCTTTCATCTGAAAGGGTTTTCCCGGAATTCCGTGTAAAACGCCGCGGTAGCGCGCTGCTGCGCCGGCGGATACCCATACCGTTCAGGAGTGATGGCTTTGGCACAGGAACGCATTTTTTATCACGGCAGCGTCATGAAGGGACTGGATACCATCCTCGCAAACGCAAGATCCCATTTTGACGGGGGCAGGGCAGCCTATTTCACTTTGGATCGGGTCTACGCTCTGGTCTGCTGCAGACGGAGGGCGGAAAACTTCGTTACCATGGGGCTCAAGGACGGCGTACAGCATTATTATGAACGTTTTCCCGACCAGCTGAAGGTCATGTATGACAAAAAAGAAGGGTTCCTGTATCGGCCGGTTTCGGATGCCGGCCTTAAAAACACGAACGGGCACACCTGGGAAAGCTGCGCCGATGTCCCGGTCATCCTGCATGAGCACATCCGGAACGTTTATGCGGAAGTTCTCCGGGAAGAAGCGAATGGAAGCGTGATCATCCACCGCTACGGTGAGATCGATCCGGACGAGCAGAAACTGCATGCGAACCATCTGCGTGAGCATCTGGACGATCCGCAGTATGCTGAATGCCGTGATTTCATTATCAGGCATTTTTCATCTCTCTGGGACCGGTAAGGGTCCGGCTGATCCGCATCATCCCGGATTTCATCCCCGGCAGGCGCTGCCGGGGCTTTTTTATTCCGGGAGTTGCAGTTCCATACCGGCTGACCGCATTCGCACAGGGCATAAGCGTTGGACGCCGAAATTTGGCGTTTCCATGACTTTCGCCGGCAGAAAAGCCGGGAAGCCGCTGCCGCCCGCGGATTAGTCTGGGGTATCACCGGAAGGATAAAAAAGCGCCGCCCATGAGGACGGTGCAGGGGTGATTATTCCTCCCGACAATATGACAGCTGTACGATTAACTTCCATTTTGTATGCTAAGGGAATACGATAAAGTGTAACAAATTGGGCATCATAAAGTGTAAGAATCAGATTCCGAACCGGTATTCCTTTTCATCCTTCTCATTTGCTATCAACTGGAATTTGCTGATTACTATATCCGC
>CADAQF010000058.1 GCA_902790015.1 uncultured Eubacteriales bacterium
GATTTTGCAAGAGATAAACGTTTGGATTTCCAATAGTTTCAATGGGTTTCAGATGTCCACACTAGGACTTCATAGTGTTGTGTTCCGGGAATCTAGGATCGGGGTCGCGTTGATCTTTTTGATGTAGTCTGATCCGTTTGAATGTATATAGGCTCCCTCGATTATAATTACAAAATCAAGCAGGAACATGCCGTCCAGGGAAACCGCCACATCCTCTTTTCCGTGGAGTATCACCTAAGCGTCCGCTGCAGGCGGATAAAAAAGCTGCCGCTTTACAGGAGCCGCACCGTCCCCTGGGCGGCGTTTCTGCCGCCGTCCTCCGGGTCAAAGAGGATGGCTGTCCTGGAGAAGGCGAAGGAGACCTGGCTGTCCACCGGGTAGTCCACGTCGCCGAATACCACGCTGGTCAGCTGGGTGCCGTCCACGTTCAGACGGACGGTGGTCTCCATGCCGGACGGCAGGGTCGAATAGATGGTGGCCTGACGTCCGCCGGGAACACCTATATGGATGTGTTCGGGCCGCACGCCCACCACCACCTTGTCTGATCTGAGCGTGAACGGATGGTCCGTCTCGAATACGCCGCGCAGGCTTCCGAAGGAAAGCTCCGCCGTGCCGCCGCTCACCTTGGCGGTACCCTCGATAAAGTTCATGGTGGGGTTGCCCATGAAGTCCGCCACGAAGCGGTTGGCAGGGCTCGCGTACATGACCAGCGGCGGGTCGTACTGCTGCAGCAGCCCGTTTTCCATGATGCACACCCGGGTGGAAAGGGTCATGGCCTCCAGCTGATCGTGCGTCACGTAGACGAAGGTCGAGTCCGTATCCCGGTGGAGGCGCTTGAGCTCGGTGCGCATCTCCATGCGCAGCTTGGCGTCCAGGTTGGACAGCGGCTCGTCCATGAACAGCACCTTGGGCCCCGGGGCCAGGGTGCGGGCGATGGCCACGCGCTGCTGCTGGCCGCCCGAAAGCTCGCTGGGATAGCGCTTTTCAAAGGGCTCTATGCGCAGCATTTTGAGCAGCTCCCGCACCCGCTCCTCGATCCGCTTTTTATCCCACTTGAGGTTCTCCAGGCCGAAGGCGATGTTCTGGTAGACCGTCATGTGCGGCCAGAGCGCGTAATTCTGGAAAAGAAAACCCACATCCCGCTTATTGGGCGGCAGGTTGATGCCCTGATCCGCGTCAAACACCACCTGGTCGCCTATGGTGATGCGGCCCTCCGTGGGCGTTTCCAGGCCCGCTATCATGCGCAGCGTCGTGGTCTTTCCGCAGCCCGAGGGGCCCAGCAGGGTGATAAAGGCGTTGTTTTCGATCTCCAGGTTCAGGTCGCTCACGGCGACGAACCTGCCGAAGCGTTTGGTCACATGGGACAGATTGATCGCAGGCATATTAACCTCCTACCCCCTTGTCGATGGAAGCGCCGGTCAGCTTGTTGACCGTGAAATTGACCAGCAGCACCACCACGATGATCAGCAGATTGATCGCGTTGCCGAACTGGGCCCAGCCCTTTTCGGAATACTGCATGAGCATGGTGGTCAGAATCGTGTTGCTGGACGGCACCAGCAGCACGAACAGCGACAGCTCGCGCATGCAGGATACCATGGGCAAAAGATAACCGGACAGGAAGCTGCTCTTCTGTATCGGGAAAATGACCCGCAGCATCCGCTTCCACCACGGCACGCCGGTAATGACCGCCGCCTCCTCTATTTCCCCGGAAAGCTGCAGCATCGCGTTCACGCCGCTGCGGGACGCGAACGGCAGATATTTGACCGAGCCCACCAGCCCCAGCAGCAAAAACCCGCTCAGCCAGGAAATATGGCTGGCCATCGCCAGATAGATGGCGCCGAAGGCCAGCGAGGGCATCAGGTACGGGAAGAAGGACAGGCTGTTGACCAGCGAGGAAAGCCGGCTGCCCCGGCGCTTGGCCACGCCGTAGCCCACCAGGATGCCGCTCGTGCCGGCCACCAGCGCGCAGGTCAGCGCCAGCAGCAGGCTGTAGCCCAGCGCGTTCCACACCTTGGGGTTGAGCAGGATGCCCGTGCTGTCTCCCTGGTCCAGGCGCTTGTCAAGCCCGGTGCCGATCCAGAAGTCCAGCGTCATGTTGGCCGGGGTATAGTCTCCCGCCTTGACGATGACAGATTCCAGCGCGAACGTGATCAGCGGCACCACGGCCACCAGCACCAGCAGCACCACCAGGAAAAGGGCCACCGGACGGTTGAGCCGGCCCAGCTTTATCTGGGAGATCTGGCCGGACTTGCCGGTGACGGTCGTGAACTGCTTGCGGGAATTGGTCACCTTCTGGTTCATCAGCAGTATGGCCACCCCGAACAGGATCATCACCGCCACGATGATGTACGCCTGCCCCGGATAGCTGTCCATCAGCGATTTCATTTTAGTGGACAGCACGTAGTAGCGCACCGGCGAGCCTAAAAACACCGGCACCGAATACGCGCTCATGGAGCTGGCGAACACCAGCAGGAAGGTGGAAAGCATGGCGGGCTTCACGATGGGCAGCGTGATGCGCCACAATATCCGCGCCCGGGAGGTTTTGAGTATCGTGGCGGCCTCCTCGAGATTCGCGTCCATGTTGCGCAGTATCCCGCCCATCAGTATGTAGGCGAACGGCGCGTAATGCAGCCCCAGCACCAGCGCGATGGGGAAATAGCCGTACACGAACCATTCCGGCATGAACACTTTGAACACCGAGGCCATGATGCCGTTGGAGGTCTTTAAGCCTATGTTCACGTTCTTGAAAAACGTTTCCCAGAAAAGCGCCAGCGTCCAGCTGGGCATGATGTAGGGAAACACGAATACCGCCGAGACGAATTTTTTATAGCGGATATCCGTCCGGGTGATGAGAAACGCCACCGTGCCGCCGAACAGGATCGCTATCACCGACGCCGTCAGGGATACCGCCAAAGTATTCAAAAACGGCTGATAGAACTGGATGCTGCTGTAGCTGTTCGCCGAAGTCGCGAACAGGCGGGTAAAGTGGTAGGTCGTGAAGGCCCCGGCGTCCTGTCTGGCGGCCCGCACCTCCTTGCCCGGGTGGATGATGAACATCTCCGACAGCAGCGAAAGCAGCGGATACAGCGTCAGCACCGTCAGCGCGATCAGGAAAAACAGCAGGATGATGTTGGCCGGCTTGGACATCCAGGCCCGCAGCCTTCCTCGCGTCCGCGCCCAGCCCGCTTTCTTCGTTTGCTCCATGTCAGATCCCCCCTGAAAAACACCGGCGGGACGGGTGAACCGTCCCGCCGGCAGGGCGCTTGATTACAGTTTGAACAAAGATATCTTAAATGCTTGCTTACTGCAGGCAGGCCAGGATGAAGTCCTCCACGTCCACGCCCGCGTCCAGGATATAGGCGGAATCCTCCACCACCAGGGTGTCCTTCCACACATCGATGGTCAGGTCGCCCTCGTTGACCTTGATGGAAGCGATCGGGGAATAGGCGCCGATGCTCTTGCCCCAGGGCTCGAAGCCTTCCTGGGTCATCAGGTATTCGATGAACAGCATGGCGGTATAGGGCCGGGTGGCCTTCACGTTGACCATGGTGTACATCGGGTACATAAAGCCGGAGAAGGGCTCCACCGCATAGCCGTTGGCGGTGGCGTCGTACTGGGCCACGGTCAGGTTGTCGGTAAGCACCGAGGAGGAGCGCAGCTTGCTCAGCACGAACAGGCCGATCTTGCCCGCGGCCGTCTCCTGGCTGACTTCTTCGGCGATGGTCGTGTCGGACTTGCCGAACGTGCAGTTGGCCAGGAATTCCGCGATCCACTTGTACCCGGCGTTCTGGTATTCGCCCAGGTCGATGTCCTCGCCCTTCCAGTTCTTATAGGCCTCCGCCAGCTTTTCGGACCATTTGTCGCTCGTCAGCATGACCAGGAAGTTCATGTTGACCTTTTCGCTTTCGGGGTTCTTGAAAATGACGCGGCCCTTGAAGGCGGGGTCGGTCAGCTCCCACACGTTTTTGATGGCAGGCGCGTCGTCGCCCAGGTTGTTGTAGATAAACAGCTTGTTGATGAACTGATGAACCAGCGGGTTCTGATCGGCTTCGGCCACCTCGCCCTTCACGCTGGCGGGCAGGAAGTTCATCACCAGGCCTTCGGCGATGGCGTCAGTCAGCTGGGCGCCGTCCTGGATCATCACCATGTCCGCGGCCTCCGCGCCGGACTCGTTGCGAAGCTTGGTGTAGATTTCCTGATCCTTGACGTTGGTGGACAGGAAATCGATGCCGTACAGCTCGCTGAAGGCCGCCGCGGCTGTTTCGATGCGGCTGGTGTTGCCGTAAACGATGAAGGTGCCCGTTTCCGCCTTGGCCTTTTCGACCAGCTCGTCATGGCTCATCGCCTCGCCCGCGGCGATGTCACCCGCCACGTCGGCAAATGCGGACAGCGCGGACAAAAGCAGGCAGCAGCACAGCATCAAAGCAAACCATTTTTTCATATGAATCATCCCTCCTGTATTATCCTTGGCCGGGCCCCGCCCGGCAGCTTTTCACTGGATACATCTTACCATGTTTTCATCCGGAAATCAACCATTTTTTCTATCTCCGCGCCGGGTTTATGCCCGGGTTCAGGCATTCACCTCTCTCCCGTCAGCGTGCCCGGGCCTTAAGCCCTTTTGCGGATGATTTGAACAACTGTATAATAATACATGAAAACCCGCATTTTCAGACAAATCAAAAACCCCCGGGACCCGCAGGGGAATTGCCGGTCATCCGGGGGCAAGCGCCGTGTTTTACTCAGGACTGGCCGCAGGACCGCCTTCTGCGGTTTGTGACCGTCCGGCCATCCGAAGGCCCGTCAATAATCGTCCTCTTCCTCGTACTCCTCAAAGGACACCCGGGACACATTCACATAGCCCCAGTACCCGTTATAGCTGGTCAGCAGCCAGATGTTGTCGTTCACGTCATAGAACCAGCAGTAGATATAGACGGCGGAGTTGCCGTGGATCTTGGTCAGGATATTGCTGTCGTCCGACGCGTCCATGTTCCGGCGCAGATTGGCGCCCAGGGGGCCGGTGTGGCCCTCCGCCTCCACGCTGTGGCCGCCGAAGCGCCAGTACTCGCCCTCCATCATGCTGGCGGGCATCAGGGTGAAGGCCTTGTTGCTGTTCCCGTCGTAGAGGAAATCGTCCGGCCGCTCGTACTCGTAGTCCTCTTCGTCCCAGGACACGCGGCTGCCCTGGGAGCCCCGGGTGGAAACCACGGTCACATAGCTCTCCGCCACGTAGCCGATATAATCCTGGTAGCGGACGTAATACCAGTTGCCCTTCTTGTCCAGCACCTCCAGCTTGGTGTACTGGTGGATGGTGGTGATGTAGTTCCTGTCGTCCACCTTGGGCTCGGAGCGCAGGTTGACCCCGCCCGCCCCGGTCATGACCACGGCCACGTCGGTATAGGCCAGGGAAGGCAGCGCGCACACCGTCAGCGCCGCGCAAAGAAGCAGCGCCGCCGCCTTTCTGTAAAGCTTACTGTTCATCAGGTATCTCCTTGCATCCGTTCAGTCAAACAGTCATGGTCATACCCGCCTGTTATTTCCGGGGCTTCACCGCATGATCCCGCAGCCGGGCGCGCCACGACAAACGGGGAGAGGCGTTTTGCCTCTCCCCCGTTTTGTTTCTTTGATCAGAAGAAGAGGTTGCTGTTGTCTTCTTCCTCTTCCTCAAACTCGATGTCGATATCAAGCTCCACGTTGGTGGAATGGACATAGCCTTCATACGTGCCCACGGTCACATAATACCATACGCTGCCGCCGGCGTCGTAGAAGTAGCAGTGCACCATCAGCGGGGTGCGGCGCGGCATGTTGTAGATCAGCACGCCGTTGGTGTCGTCGCGGTCCATGTTGCGGCGCAGGTTGGCGCCCTTGTTGATGACCGTGCCGGTGGCTTCCACGGCATGGCCGCCGTAGCGCCAGTATTCGCCGTCCATCAGCGTCACGTTCCTGCCGGAGAAGGCGGCGTTGCGGTTGCCGTCAAACAGGAAGGTCTGGCCGTGCAGGTCGGTCACGGCAGCCCACATCTGCTGTTCGGCCAAGTAGGATTCGGGCACGTCCGCCCCGGTGTAGTCGGCGGGATCGTCCGAATAATCGGAGATGAACACCACGCCGGAATGGACGTATCCCCGCGTGTCGTTGAAGCGGACGCGGTACCATTCCTCGTCAAAGCTGATGACTTCCAGTTCCACATAAGGAGCCAGGTTGATCAGCACGTTGTCGCCGTAGGCGGAGGGCTTGGAGCGCAGCTTGGCGCCGTTGGGGCCGGTCATGACGGCGGTCACCTGCGCGGTCTGGGCGGCCTGAGCCAGGGCAGCCACGCAGCCCGAAAGCAGCATTACGCAAAGCATCAGGGAGATGATTTTTTTCATGTCGGGTTCCTCCTATTGAAATATGATACGCTGTGGGAAATGACCCCTGTCATATTCATAGTCCATTATAAACGGAAATCGCCGAATTGGCAAGATTTTTTCCGTGCACAAACGCTTTTTTCCGTAAAAATATCGGGAAGCTTCCGCAAAGGGGTCTTATCTGCCTTATCAACTGTTCAGTCGTACAATCAAAGTGACGTACGAAACAATCTTTTGTGAAGCGGGATCCCTAAGTCCGGCGATTCATTCGCCGGATGGGGTTCGCAGCGCCCGGAAAACAGGCCAGTGGCCTGTTTTCAGCGAGAACGGGCCGGCAATCCTGGGGTGAGGCGGGCCCGGAAATCGGTCCGGTGGACCGATTTCACCGACGAACGGGCCGGCAGGCCCTGGGGTGAGGAGGGCCCGGAAATCGGTCCGGTGGACCGATTTCTGGACCGATTTCACCGACGAACGGGCCGGCAGGCCCTGGGTTACTTGGCCGAGCACCCGCATAAACTGCCTGAACAGTGAACAGCGGTGAGAGGACGCCAGTCACCTGCCTTATTCCCTTTCCGCCTTCATCCCCTCGTCCTCGGAAAGCACCCTGTACATGGCCGCTGCGTTTTCCTTGCGGACCACCTCGGACACGTCCGTGATCTCGTACACGCCCACCCGGTTGCCAAAGCGGATGGACATCCTGTCCCCCACTTTGACCTCCGTTCCGGCCTTGGCCGGCCGGTCGTTAATGGAAACGCGGCCGCCGTCGCAGGCCTCCTTGGCCACCGTGCGCCGCTTGATGATGCGAGATACCTTGAGATATTTGTCCAGTCTCATCTGATATTGCCTCCTTGGTCATGTTCTGTTCATTCCCGCGCGAACCGGCGAAGCCTTCTGGGGAGGTCAGTCTTTTTGACCGCGCCGGTCCAAAGCGCTGCGGCAAAATACACCGCCACCGCCGCCGCAATGACGGCCAGCAGCTTTATAAGGGACTCCCCCACCGCCTGCCGTCCCCACAGCTTTTCAAGCGCGAACACCGCCGCCGCCATCACGGCCGTGGCGATTCCGGGGCGGATCAGCAGGTCCCCCACGCTCAGCCGCAGGCCCGTGTATTTGGCTACATAATACAGGTTCGGCACCATGCTGACCGTGTAGCACAAAAGGGAAGCGAACGGCGCCCCGTGGATGTCCACCCCGGGAATATTCACCAGTATGTAGTTGAGCGTCACCTTGCACAGCACGCCCGCCACCAGGGTATACATGGGGATGCGGTGCTTTTTGACGCCCTGCAGGATGCCGCTGGTCGCCTGCACCTGCGTGAACAGCACGATCGTCAGCGCGGAAAAGGTCAGAAGCTCCCCGCCCAGGCGGATCTGCTCCGGGGTGTACCGTCCGCCGCCCAGGTAGAGGGCTGCCAGGATCGGCTCCGCCAGCATGCTCATACCCACCGAGCAGGGCAGGCCTATGAGGCTGGCCAGCCTCAGGCCCGTGGCGCTTTCCCTTTTCACGTGCTCCTGATCATTGAGCGCTACGCCCGTGGATACGGCGGGCACCAGGTTGATGCTCATGGCCATGGCGACGGCGGTGGGCACGTTGATCAGCGGCAGCACCAGCCCCGAATAGATGCCGTAGCGCACCAGCGCCTCCTCGTCGGGCATCCAGCGGGACATGAGGTTTTTAAGCATATAGCTGTCTATGGTGTTGGCCAGGGGCACGATGCAGCCGCCGATGCTGATGGGGATGGAGATGGCCACCACCTGCAGCGCCAGCTTTTTATAGGAAACCGGCCTGCGGCTCTCGTCCTGCACGATGGTCTTTAGCTCCGACCCGCTCAGAAAATGGCAGCCCATCATGAACAGCAGCGCCGCGCCCTCGGCGATGGAGGTGCCCAGCAGCGCGCCCGCCGCGCCCCGGGCGCTGGCGTCCAGCACATCCCGCCCCTGGGCGAACATATGGTTGGCCATCGGCAGGGCGATGAACACCTTGCCCACCTGCTCGATCAGCTGGGATACCGCCGTAGGCGCCATCCTCCGCCGTCCCTGCATCTCCCCCCGGAAGGCGCTCATCACGCACACCAGGAAAAGGCTCGGCGCGATGGACATGAAGCTGAGCCGAGCCTCCGGCGTGCCCACGCCCCTGGCCAGGCTCCCGCTGAACAAAAGCATAAGCCCGGTCATCACGACGCCCAGCACGGTCAAAAGGATCAGCGACACCCGGAATACCCTTTGGGCGTTCCGCACGTCGCGCTGGGCGACGTAGCCCGCCACCATGCGGGATATGGCTACCGGAATGCCGGCGGATGATATGGTCAGCATCAGGTTATAGGAAGGGAACACCTGCTGGTATATGCCGATGCCCTGGGCCCCTATACCGGAAGCCAGGGGGATGCGGTACATGACCCCGACCACCTTGCAGATGAGCCCCGCCAGCCCCAGCAGCGAGATCCCGCCCACCAGATTCTTCTGTTTCTGTGTCATGCTTCCTCACACTATGATATCGATCTCGTCGGCGGAGGGCTCTTCAAACAGTTCCGCGCACTTGGCCCTGAGGCCTTCGTCCACCTCATAGGCCTGATACCCGTCCTCCCGGATGCGCCGGTTGCGGTCCTGAAGGTTTGCCGCCCACTTTTCGTCGGAAACGGAAAAATACACAAGCTTCACCGGATACCCGTCGGCCTCCAGTTCACTTCGGACCTTCTCACGCTCTGCCTTTTTCCAAAAGCCCCAGTCCAGTATCACGTCCGCGCCGGCGTGCGCAGCCTGACGGGCCACATTTAGAAGATAGGCCTTCACTGCGTCCGTCACCCGGTCGTGCGTCTCTCCTGCAAGCAGGTCCTGAAGCGGCAGCGTCAGCTCATCCACCGACAGCACCACCGCCGGATGTTCTTTTGTGACCCTTTCGGCATAGCGGGACTTGCCCGACCCGATCTTCCCGCAGTACATCCAGATCATTTTTTCAAATCCCCCTTGCGGTGACAGAATCTCCCTTGCGGTGACAGAACAGCATCAGCCCGTGCCGGGATTCCGCCCTGGCACGGGCTGATCAGAACAGTCTTAAAGGCAGTTTTCGCGGTCAGATCTCGTCATCCCCGTCCGGAGCGGCGTCTCCGCCCGCGCCGGCGGTATCGTCAGTGTCCCCGGCGCCGTCCAGATCCGGGAAGGCCTCGCTCTCCCCGTCAGAGAAGGCGGAGGCGGGCTCCGTCTGAGCTATTGCGTCCGGCTCCCTGTCCTCGCGGTCGGCCCGGCAGACGCCTATGACGCGGCTGCCCTCGGCGATGCGCATCAGCCGCACGCCCTGGCTGGGCCTGCCGCACACGCGGATCTCGCTGACCGGCGTGCGGATGATGGTGCCGTCGTCGGTGATCAGCAGGATATCCTCGTCCTCCTGGACCACCAGCTGGGCGGTCAGCAGGCCGGTCTTTTCGTTCAGGCCCATGGCGATGATGCCGCCGCCGCCGCGGTTGTGCTCGGCGTACAGGTCGGGGCTGGTGCGCTTGCCGTACCCGTTTTCGGAGATGGACAGCACCATGCCGCCCTCCTCCAGCACGCAAAGGTCGATCACGTAATCGTCTTCCTTCAGGCGCATGGAGCGGACGCCCATGCTGGCGCGGCCCATGGAGCGCACCCGGCTTTCGGCGAAGCGCAGCGCCTTGCCCTGATGGGTGCCCATCAGCAGCGTGTCGCCCGCCCGGCAGAGCCTGACGCCCACCAGCTCGTCCCCCTCGCGCAGCACCAGGGCGATCAGGCCCTTTTTGCGCAGGTTTTTGAATTCGTCCAGGTCGGTCTTTTTGATCAGACCGTTGCGGGTGGCCATCACCAGGCTGTAGCTGCCCTCAAGCCTCGGCAGCGGCATCATGGTGACCACCTTTTCGCTGGGGCTCAGCTGCAAAAGGTTGATGATCGCGGTGCCGCGCGCCGTGCGCCCGGCCTCCGGCACCTGATAGCAGCGCATGGTGTGCACGCGGCCTGTGTTGGTAAAGAACAGGATATCCTGATGCGTGTGCACGATGCAGATCTGCTCGGCGTAGTCCTCTTCCCTGGTGCTCATGCCCGAAATGCCCTTGCCGCCGCGGTTCTGCGCCCGGTAGGCGGACTGGGTGATGCGCTTGACGTACCCGAAGTGGGTCAGCGTCACCACCATGTTTTCGGGGGCGATCAGGTCCTCCACGTCGATCTCGCCGTCGATGGGCGAAAGCTCGGTGCGGCGCTCGTCGGCGAATTTATCCCGGATGGCGGCCATCTCGTCCTTGACCACGACCATCAGCTTCGCCTTGTCGGCCAAAAGGCCCTCCAGGTAGGCGATGTCCTTTTCGATCTCGTCGTACTCTGCCTGCAGCTTGTCCGCCTCCAGGTTGGTGAGCCGGGCCAGGCGCATGTCCAGGATGGCCTGGGCCTGCTTGTCCGAAAAACCGAACTGGGCCATCAGGGCGTCCTTGGCGGTGGGCGTGTCCCGGCTCGTGCGGATGGTGTGGACCACCGCGTCGATATTGTCCAGCGCCTTTAAAAGCCCTTCCAGGATGTGGGCGCGGGCGCGGTCTTTTTCAAGGTTGTAGCGGCAGCGGCGGGTCAGCACGTCGTCCTGGTGCTTCACATAATAGTAAAGCATGTCCCTGAGCGACAGCACCCGGGGCGTGCCGTCCACCAGTGCCAGCATATTGACGCCGAAGGTGTCCTGCAATTGGGTGTGCTTGTACAGGTAGTTGAGCACCACCGCCGGCTGCACGTCCCTTTTAAGCTCGATGACGACGCGCATGCCGTTGCGGTCGGACTCGTCGCGGATGTCGCTGACGCCCTCCAGCTGCTTTTCCCGCACCAGCTCGCCGATCTTTTCGACCAGGCGGGCTTTGTTGACCATGTAGGGGATCTCGGTGATCACGATGCGGGCGCGGTCGTGCCCCATGTCCTCCACCTCGGACCTGGCGCGCACGATGATATGGCCCTTGCCGGTGTAATACGCCTCGCGGATGCCCGCCATGCCCAGTATCACGCCGCCCGTCGGGAAATCGGGGCCCTTTATGTATTCCATCAGCTCCGCCACGTCGGCGTCGGGATGGTCGATCAGGTGAATGGCGCCGTCGATGACCTCGCGCAGGTTGTGGGGCGGGATGTTGGTGGCCATGCCGACGGCGATGCCCTGGGAGCCGTTCACCAGCAGGTTGGGGAAGCGGGAGGGAAGCACGGTGGGCTGCAGCAGCGTTTCGTCGAAGTTGGGCATGAAATCGACGGTATCCTTGTCGATATCCTGCATCATGTAGGTGCAGATCCTGCTCATGCGGGCTTCCGTGTAACGCATGGCCGCAGCGCCGTCGCCGTCCACGGAGCCGAAGTTGCCCTGGCCCTCCACCAGCGGATAGCGGATGGAAAAGTCCTGCGCCAGGCGCACCATGGCGTCATATACCGAGGCGTCCCCGTGGGGGTGGAATTTGCCCAGCACGTCGCCCACGATGCGGGCGGACTTGCGGAAGGGCTTGTCGGGCGTCATGCCCAGCTCGTTCATATCGTAGAGGATCCGGCGGTGCACCGGCTTGAGGCCGTCGCGTACGTCCGGCAGCGCCCGGTTGATGATGACCGCCATCGCGTAGGCGATGAACGAGGTTTTCATTTCGCTTTCCAGGTCCGCCGGCAGCAGCCGGTCGTTGATTTCACTGGCCATTTCGTAAATCCTTTCAATAATGCTCTGGCAAGGGGTTTTCCCGGATTCTTACAGGGCCGGGCCGGAGAACAGCACGCTTTTTTCATACAGCCTGATTTCGGGGACGCCGCTTAACGCCATTTGGCGCAGCGCCCGGTCAAGCCCGCCCTGCTGCACCGCCGTCACATAGGCGGACACCGCGCCGTTTTCCGTTCTCACAAACGAGCACAGCGCCTCGGCGCCGCTCATGAACGTCAGGTGGATCAGGCAGTATCGGGGCATATTGTCCGCGGGCGCGGGGAACGCCGTGCCGCTGCGCAGGGCGGCCGCGGCGGACAAAAACGCCTGCGGCGCGCCGCTGTTGACCATATTGGCCAGCGACGCCGGGATGCCCTCCCTGAGCTTTCCGAGCACCTTCCCGTCAAGCCTTTCGCAGTCCACGCCCGAAGCGGACAGCCAGGCTTCAAAAAACCCGTCTCTGAGCGCGTACAGACAGGCCTCCCGCAGGGCTGTGCGGGCGTGCGTCCCCATGCGCTGTATCTCTCCCTGCGCCGCGGCGTCCAGCCCGTAGAGCTTTATATACTGCGGGTCCGCCGCGCAGGCGTCCATCAGGGCGCACAGGTCCAAAGCCTGATTAAGCAGCGTTTCGTGCGTATCGGCCCGGGCCGCGCGGCACACGGCCGCCGTCAGCAGCAGGCATAAAACAAGCGCGGTTATCTTTCGGCTCATCCTGTTCTCCGATTTTTCGTTTACAGATCCAGATCGGTAACCATCTTGCTGTTCTGGATGATAAAGTCCCGCCGGGGCTCCACCTTGTCGCCCATCAGCAGGGAAAACACCTCGTCGGCGGCGATGGCGTCGTTCAGGGTGAACTGCTTCATGGTGCGGGTCTCGGGGTTCATGGTGGTGGACCACAGCTGCTCGGAGCTCATCTCGCCAAGGCCCTTGTAGCGCTGGATCTCAGGCTTTTGGTCCCGACCGATCTCGTTGAGCTTCTGCTGCAGCTCCTCGTCGTCGTACACATACCATTCCTGCTTGCCCCGGGTGATCTTGTACAGGGGCGGCATGGCGCTGTATACGTAGCCCTGCTTGATAAGCTCCGGCATGTAGCGGTAGAAGAACGTCAGCATCAGGATGCGGATGTGCGCCCCGTCCACGTCGGCGTCGGTCATGCAGACGATGCGGTGGTAGCGCAGCTTGCTGATGTTGAAATCGTCCCCGATCCCGCAGCCGAAGGCGGTGATCATGTTCTTGATCTCCTGGTTCATCAGCATCTTGTCCAT
>CADAQF010000059.1:0-5760 GCA_902790015.1 uncultured Eubacteriales bacterium
CCGCAGGGGGGTTCTGAGCGCCCGGAAAATGGTCCGGTGGACCATTTTCAGCGAAGAACGGGCCGGCAGGCCCTGGAACGGTTGGGATGGGGTGAGGCACGCCCGGAAAATGATCCAGTGGATCATTTTCAGTGCCGAACGGGCCTAAAGGCCCTGGCTGTTAGTCCCCTTCCCAGGCTCACGCATTCGCGTGAGCCAGCTTGTCAAGCCCCAGCCCGATGCGGCGCAGCGTCTCCTCCCTGCCCAGCAGATAGGCGATCTCGATTGCCCCGCCGGGTGTGGAAAGCAGGCCGGAAAGGGCGATGCGCAGCGGCCAGAGCACGGCGCCGTTCTTTTTGCCCGCTTCGGCTATGGCGGGGATCAGCGTGTCGTGGATCACCGTCTCGTTCCAGTCGGGCACCCTTTCGAGCACGTCCCGGCAGAAGGACAGCGCCTCGGGAGCGCTCTCCAGCGAGCTTTTCTGCTTCTTGTTGACGTACAGCTCCGTATCGTAGTCGGGCAGGTCCTTAAGGAAACGCACCATGTCCGGCACGCGGCTGAAGATCTCGGTCCGGGCCTGCATGAGCTCGGCCAGCCGGCGGTAATCCACCCGGGTCCCCGCCAGGGCCTGGTCAAACCAGGGCGCAGCCAGCTCCAGATATTTTTCCGGGGCCAGCCGGCGGATATATTCGGCGTTGAAATAGGTCAGCTTGTTCACGTCGAAGATGCCGGGGGAGGTGTGCAGGCCGGAAATGTCGAAGGCCTCGATCAGCTCGTCCAGGGTGAAGAACTCCCGGTTGTCCCCGGGGTTCCAGCCGACCAGCGCCAGGTAGTTGATCAGTGCCTCGGTCAGATAACCCTTGGAGATAAAGTCGGAATAGTAGGCGTCCCCGTCCCGCTTGGAGAGCTTGTGCTTTTCGTCCCGCATCACGGTGGTCAGGTGCACGTACTGCGGGATCTCCCAGCCGAAGGCGTTGTACAGGAAATTGTACTTGGGCGTGGAGGACAGGTATTCCATCCCACGCATGACGTGGGTGATTCCCATCAGATGGTCGTCCACGACGTTGGCGAAGTTGTAGGTGGGCATGCCGTCGGCCTTTATCAGCACCATGTCGTCCATGGCGTCGCTGTTCTGGAAGGTCATATCCCCGAATACCAGGTCGTGATAGGTGCTTTCTCCGGTTTCCGGCGCATTCATACGGATGACGTACGGAACCTTTTCATCCAGCCTGCGCTGAATCTCCGCCTGCGTCAAGCGCAGGCAGTGCTTGTCATATTTGAATACCTCGCCGCGGGCCTTCGCCGCCTCATGCCGCGCTTCCAGCTCTTCCTTGGTGCAGAAGCAGTAATATGCGTGGCCGGAGCGAATCAGCTGCTTGGCGTAGGGAAGATACAGATCCTTCCGTTCGGACTGTATATACGGGCCGCAGGGGCCGCCCACGTCCGGGCCCTCGTCCCAGTTCATGCCGCAGGCTTTGAGCGTGTCGTAGATGACGTCCGTGGCGCCCTCCACGAAGCGCTCCTGATCCGTGTCCTCGATGCGGAGGATGAATTTGCCGCCCATTTTGCGGGCGTAGAGAAAATTATACAGCGCCGTCCTGACCCCGCCTAAGTGCATAAAGCCGGTGGGGCTGGGCGCGAATCTGGTTCTGACTTCCATGATGCCTGATGCTCCTTTATTTCTTCTGCCTGGCAAAGCTGTCCCTGAGGCCCACCGTACGGTTGAATACAGGCAGCTCGGCCGTGGAATCCGGGTCCTTGCAGAAATAGCCTGTGCGCAGGAACTGGTAGGTGGTGCCGGGGGCGGCGTCCTTTACCAGCGGCTCGGCAAAGCCGCGCAGGACGGTCAAGGAATCCGGGTTGAGACGGCTGATGAAATCCTTCCTGTCAGGCGCGGCTTCTTCCGTTTCGTCCTCGGTATCCTCCGCCGCTTCCGCTTCCTCGGCGGGGGCCTCGTCCTTAAGCAGCGTCTCGTACAGCCGGGCCTCAAAGGGCACGGCGTCCTGCGCGTTCACCCAGTGCAGGGTCTTGCCCTTGATCTTGCGGTCGGCGCCCGGAGTGCCGGACTCGGTGTCAAAGTCCACCGTGCAGTAAACCGCGGTGACGTTCCCGTTTTCGTCCTTCTCGCAGCCGTCGCAGCGGACGATATAGGCGCTCTTTAAGCGTACCTCGTTGCCGGGGAACATGCGCATGTATTTTTTCTCGGGGATCTCCATGAAATCTTCCTGCTCGATGTAAATCTCCCGGGACATAGTGATGGTGTGCGTGCCCATCTCCGGATGATCGGGATGGTTTTCCACGGTGATCTGCTTGACCTGTCCTTCGGGCCAGTTGGTCAGGATGACCTTGAGGGGCTTCAGCACGGCCATTACGCGGAAGGCTTTTTCGCCCAGGTCGTCGCGCACGCAGCTTTCCAGCACCGCGGCGTCCACTACGGAATCCGCCTTGCTCATGCCGATACGGCTGATAAAGTCCCGCACGGCCTCGCCGGTGTAGCCGCGGCGGCGCAGACCGGACAAGGTGGGCATCCGCGGGTCGTCCCAGCCGGATACATAGCCGCCCTCCACCAGCGCCCGCAGATGGCGTTTGCTCATGACCGTGTCGGTCATGTTGAGGCGCGCGAACTCGATCTGCCGGGGATGGCCGGGCAGCAGGTTCTGCGCGTGCTCCACCACCCAGTCATAAAGCGGCCGGTGGATCTCATATTCCAGAGAGCACAGAGAATGGGTGATCTCTTCCATGGCGTCGCCGATGGGGTGGGCAAAGTCGTACATGGGGTAGATGCACCACTTGTTCCCCGTGCGCCAGTGCTCCTTGTACTTGATGCGGTACATGGCCGGATCCCGCATGACCAGGTTGGGGGAGGCCATGTCGATCTTCATGCGCAGGGTCTTGCTGCCCTCGGGGAATTCGCCGGCGCGCATGCGGCGGAACAGGTCCAGGCTTTCCTCCGCCGGGCGGTCACGCCAGGGGCTGTTTTTGCCGGGCTCGGTCAGGGTGCCGCGGTAGGCGCGCATTTCCTCCCTGGAAAGCTCGTCCACGTAGGCCAGGCCGCGCCTGATCCAGTCCTCGGCGATCTCGTAACATTTATCGTAATAATCGGAGGCATAGAACAGCCCGCCCGTCCAGTCGAAGCCCAGCCAGCGGATGTCCTTTTCGATGTTCATGACATATTCCATGTCTTCCTTGGCGGGGTTGGTGTCGTCAAAGCGCAGGTTGCACTTGCCGCCGAACTTTTCCGCCGTCAGAAAGTCCATGATCAGGGCCTTGCAGTGGCCGATGTGCATATACCCGTTGGGCTCGGGCGGAAAGCGGGTGTGCACGCCCTGATAGCGCCCCTCCGCCAGGTCCTTTTCAATCGCGTCCCAAATGAAGTTGGAGGTCTCCCGCGTGTTGTCCATGTTCTCTCTCCTCAAGCGAATTCATTCTGCCTTCATGATGTTTCCGGAAAGCGTTCTCATTATAACCGAAAGCTGGGGAAAATACAAGCGGGGAGTTGACGCAATGAGGTAAAACAGACATGCCCGCGGCGCCTTGCCGGGCACCGCGGGCATGCCGCTTGTTTGCTTTACAGGAATACGTTCAGGAGCAATGCCCGTATGTTACTTAAACAGGGCATATCTGCTTCCGGCGGGGTAGCGCTGGACGTGCTGGGCAGGTTGGTTGTACAAAAGGTTAAGGCCGAATTGTCCGTCAAACTGCTTGATGTAGGTGAAGAGTTCTTCAAGATCAACCACGTTGTTCTTTGTGCCCAGCATGCCGTCAGCGGGCATGCTTCCGCTTCTGCCAACACCGTCTGTGAGCCAGCGGACGAAATAGTTATTGGACGATGAAGGATCACCGGTTTCGTATTGGCCATAGGTATTTTCCGAATGCCTGGCGCCGGTAATAACATAGAATTTGTTTGGCTTCCTCAATTCGCCGGTATTGGGTTCCATCACCTCGATACTGTGATCAATACTGGAGAATGCGCTCATTGCTTTACTGACGAAAAGGGCATCGGTGTCGGTATAACCGGTAGCGCCGGTATCGCCGTTTTGCTCCGCATAAGAATCAAATATTGCAGAGCCAGAACCGCAGGACCCAAGGATGACGATTACAGTGCCTTTGACATATGTGTTCAGCCATTCAGCCAGCTTAGCATGAGGAAGAACTCTCTTTGAGGAATCGTAATGAGCTTTTAAGTGATCATAGTCAAAGGGATAATTCTTGGGATAGGGCATGGAGATATCGCCGGTGCCTTGTTTATAGGTTTTTGTGGTTTGGTTATAAGAGCCAGCGCTGCCGTGCGAGGTCAGGAAGAACAGGGAAACGTCATTTTCTGTGGTTCCGGCGAATGTGGACTGGATCAGTGATTTGATTTCGTCATAATTGGCGTCAATTTTATAATTTACGCTGAAGCTTCCGCTGCCGCCCTGGGCTCCTTTTACGCGGGAAAGCATATTGCGCATCAAATTGACGTCCCCTTCGTTTCTGGCGCAGTCATCCAGCCGGATTGTACTCTCAATAAGATATCCTTCATTATCGGTATCCCATTTAACGTGTCTTCTCTCGCCAATCAGCAGCGCCCTGTAAACAGGCTCCACCACGGCGTCCACAACGGTTACCGTACACGTTCCACGCTGACCGCTTCCGTCGATGGAATCGGCATAGATGGTTGCGGTGCCGGCCTTTTTACCGGTTACACGGCCATTCTGATCCACAGTGGCCACGCTGGTATCGGAGGAAGACCAGATGAGGGTCTTAACGGTCGCGTCAGACGGCGAATAACCAGGGGCCAGCGTGATATAGTAGCCCACAGTCACAGTGGAATTCACCAGAGTGATCTTCGACAGCGGTTGGCCAAGCGTGAAGGTGAAGCTGTTGTAACCGGATAAGGTGTTGTTGGTGGTAAAGGTGAAGCTGAGTTTGCTGCCGTTCTTGGTAATGTAGCCGGCAGAACCGGAGCCGTCGCTGGAGGTGAAGTCGAATCGGTTGTTGGCTGCGCTGTAGGTAGCCGTGCCGGACAGGGAGGCCCTTTGGTACCAGTTGCAATCGAAGGTGAAGCTGTTAGAGCTTTTGTTCGTCGTTTTGACTCTCAGGTAATCAGGCAGTGAACTCATGTTGTAGTAGAATCCTACGGAAGGAAGATCCACTTCGGCGTCCACAATCGTAATGGTGCAGTAGTTGGAAACTACGTCGCTCAGGTCATTGGTTGTCAGGCACAGTGTGACGGTACCGGCCTTGAGCGCCTCCACCGCATATCCGTTGAACGTGGCGACTGAATAATCGGACAGACGCCAGGTCATGATCGTTCTGGAAGCGTCGGAAGGATAAACGTTGTAACTGAAATCATCCAGGCTGACAGTTTCGCCCACCATCATCGTAAGATTCGAAGGAGAGAGCGTCACCTGCGAAATAGGCGTGCCCTTGATGAAAGTATACATCCAGTCGTAGAGGATATAGTCGTCAAGGGACATGGTGATGGTGTCTCCGCTGACCGTCAGGCCGCCGGACACGGATTCACCGCTGTCCGTAGTGCCGGAGAAGCGGAAGGAGCCGCCGTCCCAGGCAGCGGTGGTGGCGCTCAGGGTGTCATAGCCGTTGTCGTTCCACCACAGCGCCCGGAACTGGAAGGAGGTGTCGGATACCTTCTTGGTCACGCGCAGGGAGTGGTAATCGCTGCTGGAATAATAGAACCCGACCGCGGGCAGCGTCACGGAGTAATAGGATACCTTCGCGGCGCTGGAATACCAGGTGCCGTTATTGTCCGTAAAGCGGCAGCGGTAGTAGTAGGAGGCC
>CADAQF010000059.1:5765-6676 GCA_902790015.1 uncultured Eubacteriales bacterium
GCAGCGGTAGTAGTAGGAGGCCGTGGAATCCGTCGCCTTGAAGGACAGCTTCTTGGTCGTGTATCCGCTGTAGCCGGAGGATACGTTGGCCCAGCCGCTGGAACCGTCGGCGGAACGCTGCCACTGGTAGCTGAGCGTGCCGTAGGTCCCGGAGGGGGTCACGGTGTAGGAGATGGTGGCGCCGGTGTACGCCGGGTCCGGGCTGCCGGAGACGGTGGCCGTCGGCGGATCGACCCACTTGACCTTGACCTTGTTGGAATACCAGTCGCCGTTGTCGTCCGTCACGCGCAGGCGGTAATAGCAGTCGATCAGCGCCTGGGTGCCGGTGACGGTCATCTGGGTGGTCTTGCTGCCGGACTGCGAGGAGTTGGACCAGTTCGTGCCGTCCGTGCTCTTCTGCCACTGATAGCTCACCCCGCCCACGGTGTTGGACACGCTGCCGGTGTAATACACCTTCGTGCCCTGGCTGGCTGTGGACTGGCTGGCGCTGATGGTGATAGTCGGCGGGTTGATGAGCGTGGCCTTGACGGCGTTTGAATACCAGGTGCCGGCGTCGTCGGTCACGCGCAGACGGTAATAGTACTGAAGCAGGTCCGCCGAAGCCGTGAGCTTCATGTTCTTGGTGGTGCAGCCGTTCTGCGCGGAGTTGGACCAGTCGGTCTTGTCCGTGCTCTTCTGCCACTGGTATTTGGCTGTGCCGGTGGTGCCGGAAACCGTGCCGGTGAAATACACCGTGCAGCCCTTGGGGGCGTTGACCGGGGAAACGGCGGCCGAAACGGTCGGCGACGCGACCCAGGTCACCTTCTTAGGCCCGGAATACCAGGTGCCGTTATTGTCCGTTACGGCCAGGCGGTAATAGTTGGCAAGCAGCGATTCGCTGGCGGTCATCGTCAGCTTGGTGGTCTTGCTGC
>CADAQF010000060.1 GCA_902790015.1 uncultured Eubacteriales bacterium
GCGGGCGTCGCACAGCTCCACGATCACGTCCGCCCGGGACAGCTGCTCCTGCAGCTGCCGCTTGGCCTTGGCCATATGGCCCGGATACCAGTTGATTTTATGACGGCTTTCACTCATGCTGACCGACCCCTGTTCGTTGGTTTCCCGTTCATCATATCACGAAACACTTAAAATGAAAAGAAAAGCGGAAGAATAATATGTAAAAACACCAGTTCTATCCGATCTGTCCTTCCCTGACCTTGCAAAGAATTCGCAAAACCGCATTTTTTTGCACGCTATCGTGCAAAGATTTCTATCTCGACATCAGGCGGGGGTTGTGATATCATAAATCGCGAAAAACAGCGCGGGAGGGCCTGATCATGAGTCAACGGAAATTTCTGATCGTCGTGGATATGCAGAACGATTTTATCGACGGCTCCCTGGGGACCAAGGAGGCGCAGGCCATCGTGCCCGCCGTGGCGGCCCGGATCAGGGAGTGTCGGGAAGCCAGCTGGGCCGTGATCGCCACCCTGGACACCCACGAGGAAAACTATCTGGACACCCGGGAGGGCAGGTTCCTGCCGGTCCGTCACTGCATCCGGAATACGGAGGGCTGGCGCATCCGGGAAGAGATCCGGGAAGCCCTGGGCGATTCCGCTGTGCTGGTGGAAAAGCCCACCTTCGGCAGCGTCCGCCTGCCGGCTATTCTGCGGGAGATGAACGGCGGGGAGGACCCGGCCGCCATCGAGCTGATCGGCCTGTGCACGGACATCTGCGTGGTGTCCAATGCCCTGCTGCTCAAGGCCGCCTTCCCGGAGACGGATTTTTCCGTGCGCCGGGACTGCTGCGCGGGCGTGACGCCGGACAAGCACGAAGCCGCCCTGGAAACCATGCGCAGCTGCCAGGTCAGCGTCCTGTAAATCATAGGAGGAATCACCATGAGCGAATATTGTTTTGACGCCCCCGCCGTGCGGGACCGTCTGGTGCGGGAAATCAGGAATCTTTCCCAGGCCCAGGGCTTTTCCAAGGTCGTCATCGGCATTTCCGGCGGGAAGGATTCCACCGTCACAGCCGCCCTGTGCGCCCGGGCCCTGGGGCCTGAAAACGTCTTCGGCGTCATGATGCCCGACGGCGAACAGAAGGACATCGCCGACAGCCAGAGGGTCTGCGAAGTATTAAAGATCAACAAAAGGGTCGTCAACATTGGGGCCATGCACCGGGCCCTCCGGGAAGTGACCGATCAGAACACCGTTACTGCCGGGGAAGGGGAATTCAGCATCCCCTACAGCCGGGAGAGCGACATCAACGTCGGCCCCCGCCTGCGCATGACCGCGGTGCGCTACATCGGCCAGGCCATCGGCGCCCGCCTGGCCGGCACCGGGAACCTGAGCGAGGCGACCGTAGGCTACTGTACCAAGGACGGGGATACCTCCTGCGACTTTTCCGTGCTGGGCAGGCTGACCAGCGTGGAGGTGGTGGAAGTCGGCCTGACGATGGCAGAGCTCCCCCGGGACCTGGTGGTCAAAACCCCCACCGACGGCCTGTCCGGCAAGAGCGACGAAGAGCGGCTGGGCCTGACCTATCAGGACATCCACAAATACATCCGCCTGGGCACCTGCGGAAATCAGGAAACGGACGAAAAGATCCGGGCCAAGGAAAGGGCCAACATGCACAAGCGCCGCATGCCCCTGATCCTGGACCCGATGAAAGAGGATGAATAAGATGAAAAGCGCCCTGGCCTTTTTCGGGGCTTTCAACCCGCCGACGGCGGCGCATATCGGCCTGGCGGAGTTCGCGCTTCAACAAACGGGGCGAGAGCTGGCCGTCTTTGTCCCCTCCAAAGCGGTCTACATCCGGGACGAACAGGGGAAGGACTTCGCCTACAGCGACGCCATGCGGCTGCAAATGCTGAAGGCGGCGGCGAAGACCCGCCCCTTTATGCGGGTGTCCGACTGGGAAATGCGCCAGCCCCGCCAGCCCAGGAGCTATGAAACCCTCTGCCATCTGCGGGACGAAGGCATTCAGGCGTCCCTCCTGCTGGGCTCGGACAAGCTGCCGGAGCTGGAGCGCGGGTGGCTCCATGTGCGGGAGATCGCCGAGGAGTTCGGCTTCGTCTGCCTGACCCGCGGGGCGGACGAATGCCGGCGCATGATCGAGGAGGACCCTTACCTCAAGACCCTGTCGCCCCATATCACCGTATTGGATTCGCCGGAGGAGACGCGGAACGTCTCTTCCACCCAGGTGCGCAGACTGGTCCGGGAGCTGGGCGCGCTGGTGCCCGGTGAAATCCTGCCGCTGCTGTTTCAAAAAGAGGAGGAACCGTCATGAAGCTCGATCCCATCGTATTTTCCCTGCTGGATACCGACCTGTACAAGTTCAACATGGACCAGGTGATCTTCCACAAGCACACCGACCTGAGCGGCGAATACTATTTCCGCTGCCGCAACGAGGGCGTCACCTTCACGCGGGAGATGTTCGATGAAATCAACGCCCAGATCGACCACCTGTGCCTGCTCAAGTTCACGAAGGAAGAGCTGGATTATCTGCGCTCCATCCGCTTTATCAAAAACGACTATGTGGAGTTCCTGCGCCTGTGGCGGCCCATCCGGGACTATGTGGAAACCAGCCTGAGCGACGAAGGGGAGCTCAGCATCGTGGTCCGCGGCCCCCTCTTTTCCGCCATGCAGTTTGAAATCTACCTCCTGGAGATCGTCAACGAGGTCTATTTCCGGATGCAGTATGACTATGACACCCTCCTCACCTCGGCCAAGGAAAAGCTGGACCAGAAGATCCAGGACTTCCAGAGCGGCAAATATACCTTTACCTTCGCCGAGTTCGGCTGCCGCCGCCGCCTTTCCCGGGAGTGGGAGGACGTCGTGGTGCGCCGCCTGAGCGCGGAGACGCACAACCTCATCGGCACCTCCAACGTCTACCTGGCCATGAAGTACGGGCTGACGCCCATCGGCACCTACGCCCACGAGTTCGTGCAGATGTACCAGGGCATCGACTCCATCCCCCTGGCCTACACCAACCACTACGCCCTGGAGGACTGGTACGACGAATACCGCGGCGACAACGGCACCGCCCTGACCGATACCATCACCACCGACCTCTTCCTCATGGACTTTAACCGCGCCATGGTCAACAACTTCAACGGCGTCCGCCATGACAGCGGGGACCCCTACGAGTGGGGCGAAAAGATCATCCGCCACTACGAAAGCTACGGCGTGGACCCGAAAACGAAGCTCCTTTTGTTCAGCGACAGCCTGAACTTTGACAAGGCCCAGGCCCTCTACGATCATTTCAAGGATCGCTCGAAGGTCTCCTTCGGCATCGGCACCTTCTGCTCCAACGATACCAGCGAAAAGGCCCTGAACATCGTCATCAAGCTGCAGACGGTCAACGGCCGCGCGGTGGCCAAGCTCTCCGACTCCCCCGGCAAGGCCATGTGCCGCGACGAAGAATACCTGGAGTACCTGAAGCGCTCCGTGAAGTTCCGGCTGGGGAGGGAGAAGTAAGCACCGGCCGGAGAAACACGCGCCAAGCGATATTCATCAATTCAAACAGCCGAGCCGTTGCAAGCGAGGCTGTTTTTTCACTCCGTCATTTTTTCTTTTCGGAGGATGAACCTTTTCCTCCCGAAAAACGACTATCAAGGTGAAAACGGGTGGAAGTAGGTTTCATCCAGCGGAAGGGAGGAAGGGCGATGGACGAGTTTGAAGCGCTGCTTGCGTCCAGCAGAACCGCCGTGGAGCGGTGGGTCAAGGCCCGCGTCAGCGGTCGGGCGGATGCGGAAGACATCCTGCAGGATACGTACATGGTGGCCTTCCAGGGCTTTTCGTCGCTTCGCAGCCGGGAAGCCTTTCTGCCCTGGATCCTCACTATCGCCAGGCGGAAATACGCAGACTGGTGCCGGGCCAGGGCAAAGAGCCCCCTGGTGTTCACGGATACCCTCCCGGAGCGGGCGGAGGAGGCGCCGGAGGACACGGCGGTGGAAGAGACGCTGGAGAAGCTTTCTGAAAAGGACCGGCTGATGCTGCTGCTGTTTTACCGGGAAATGCTCTCTCAAAAGCAGATCTCTCTCCGCCTGGGCATTCCAGAAGGCACGGTCAAAAGCCGGATGAACGCCGCCCGCAGCCGCTTCCGTGACGCGTACCCTGATCCGCCCAAAGGAGGAAAGAAGATGAACAAAACAAAAAAGCCGGCCCTGCCGGACAGGCTGCCGGAATATGCCATCGTCTGGAAGGACGAGCCCCCCTTCCCCGTCGTCTGCGAGGAGCTGATGGGTTGGTTCATCGTC
>CADAQF010000061.1 GCA_902790015.1 uncultured Eubacteriales bacterium
TTTTCGGAACTGATCATCGTGCTGCTGATCGCCTTTCTGGTGGTGGGGCCGAAGGATCTGCCCAGGGTGGCCCGGTGGCTGGGCCGGATGGTGCGGAAGATGCGGCTGATGATCCGCGAGGTCAAGAAGGAAACCGGCTGGGACGATCTGGAAAAAGAATACAGGAGCACCAGGGCGGACGTGAATCAGACCATCAGGGACATCAAAAAGGATGTGGACATTACCCCGGAACTGAAAGGCGCCTCGGCGGATATTAACCAGAGCGTGAACAGCGTCAGGGATGAGCTTCAGCAGGCCGGGAAAGACATCCGGGAAGAGACAAAGGAAATCGAAAAAGAAGCCATGAAATCATAAACGCCTCTTTGGCAGGCGAAACGGGAGGATACCATTATGCGTCTGGGAACTACGAAGAAGCCATGAAATCATAAACGCCTCTTTGGCAGGCGAAACGGGAGGATACCATTATGCGTCTGGGAACTACGGAAATCATTCTGATCGTTGTGCTGGCCCTGGTCCTGTTCGGCGGCAGCAAACTGGCCGGCGTGGGCAAGGCCCTGGGCAAAAGCATCAAGGACTTCAAAAACGAAGTGAAGGACGACGATGACAAAAAGGCGGACAGCGCCGAAGAGAAAAAAGAATAAGGCTGTTCCGATCCTATGAGGAAAAAGAATCAGAAAGAGCCGGAGCCGCAGGCCGGGCAGGAGCAGGCAGTCGCCGAAGAAGCTGAGCAGGACGTTCAGCAGGAGGGCGGCGCGCCGCTGATGGCCCACCTGCTGGCCCTGCGGCGTGTGTTTATCGTGTCCGCGGCGGCAGTAGCCATCGCGTTTTTTCTGGTGTATTACCTGGCCATCGACTGGCTGATGGCGTGGATCACCGGGCCGATCATCAGCCGCGGCATCGAGATCATCTATACCGCCATGTCCGAAGCGCTGGTGACCAAGTTCAAGGTCGCCCTGATCGCGGCAATCATCGCCGCCAGCCCGGTGATCATCTGGCAGATCTGGAGCTTTATCAAGCCCGCCCTGTACCCGAAGGAAAAAAAGGCGTTCCGCATTCTGTTCTTCATCGCCCTGATCCTGTTTCTGACAGGGGTGGTATTCTGCTATCTGGCAGTCTACATGCTGGCGGTGGACTTTTTCCTGGTCGCGGGAGACAATCTGGCCCGGCCCATGCTCTCAATCGACAAGTACGTGAGCTTCCTGTTCGGCTTCATCGTGCCGTTCGGGGTGGCGTTCCAGCTGCCGGTGGCCCTGTACCTGACCACCCGGATGGGCTGGACAAACTACCGCTCCCTGGCTTCCAAACGGAAGTTCGTCATTCTGGGCATCTTCGTGATCGCCGCCATCCTGACCCCGCCGGACGTGGTCTCCCAGCTGGCCCTGGGCCTGCCGATGATCCTCCTGTACGAGATCGGCATCCAGGCCTGCCGCCTGACCAAGCCAAGGGAAAGGGAATAACCTTTCATAAAACAGCTGAAAGCCGGACAGGTTCCTTTCACGAACCGTATCCGGCTTTCTGCTTTTGTTGTTTTCCAGAGAAGTTACAGAATAATTTTTCTCTGAAAAAATATTCTCTGAAAATTATTTCTGTAAACTGTTCTGACACAAATAGGTAATAAAGTAAAAGAAAGTCCCTCACTTAACTCCGAAACACCTCTTTCGCCACTTCCACCAGTTTCCCGAGCATCGGGGACATGGGTTCGCGGTAGACCAGGCCGACGGGCCAACTCATGTCCATTTTCAGGGGGACGGCGCGGAGGGGCCGGAACTGGGCCTTTACATGAGGCGGGACCAGGCTCACATGGCCGTCCTCAAAGGAGCGCACCAAGGAATAAAAGTCGATCATTTTTGGTTCCTCGCTAAGCTGGATCTCCGGGTAATTCGATTCGACATATTCCCGGAAGCCGGGGATGCGGTCAAAACGGTAGACGATGATATGCTGGCCCCGCAGATCAGAAAACGTGAGCTCTTCCCGGGCGGCAAGCGGGTGGCCGGGGGACATCAGAACGTCCCGCCCTTCCCGGATCAGGGGCACGAAGCTGCGGCCCGCAGCGTGGACGCGGGGGCTCTCAAAATACTCGATGGCGTCCAGGGCGCCGCTGTCCAGGTCGCTGAAGAGCTGGTCCTCGCTCTCCATCACGGGCTTCTGTACGATGTCGGGGTATTTCTGGTAAAACGGCCCGCTCAGGCGCGGAAACAGGTCCGGCTGAAGGCCCAGGATCGCCCCGATCCTCAGGCACTTGTTCAGCGAATCCGCCTCCCGGCAGCGGGTCATCAGCTGCTCGGTATCGGACCGGATCTTGACCATCCCGTCCAGAAAGAGCTTCCCCGCCTGCGTCAGGCGGATGCCGCCCGGGCCGCGCTCAAAGAGTCTGAAGCCGATTTCCCCCTCCAGACGGTTCAGCTGCTGCTGCAGGGCCGGCGGGGAGATAAACAGGGCCTCCGCCGCCGCGCTGATGCTGCTGAATTCGGAAACAGCCAGAAACGTGTCCACATTTTTGCTGTTCATAAGGCACCTCGAACCAATCAGTGAATAGTTTTTCCTTTCCGCTATTGTAAAGGAAATCTTCTTGAAAAGCAAGCAGGAAACCATTATAATAGATAAAAATAAGCCGTTTCCGGCCAATAGAAAGGGGTTTTTCCAATGAAAAAGAACATTTCCCGCCGCTCCTTCCTGAAAGGCGCTGCCATCGGCGCCGCGGGTCTAACCATGGCGGGCGCCGGCCTGAAAGTGAACCAGGCCAGGGCGGAAGACGAGATCGCATGGGACGCCGAATATGACGTGGTCGTCCTGGGCTACGGCGGAGCCGGCGCCAACGCCGCTGTCGCCGCTTACGAAAACGGGGCCAAGGTCCTGCTGGCCGAGAAAGCGCCCGAAGGCGCCGAAGGCGGCAACACCGCGGTATCCGGCCAGTTCGTCATGGCCACCGACGATGCCAACGGCCTGTACGACTACCTGACCACCCTGATGGGCAAGTTCCAGAACTGGGATCCCGAAGCTGTCCGCGCGTACTGCGAAGGCTGCGCCGAGAACTACAACTGGATGGTCGGCCCCATGGGCGGCGATCCCGCCGTCATCTCCCCCGTCGATCATCCCTCTGCCGGCATGGAAGCCAACAACAAGGACTGGAAACTGGCGGATGGCAGCGACGGCAACCTGACCGACCCCTACAAGATCGGCAAGACCGACTACTGGTACTACAACTGGGCCGAGTTCCCCGAAATCCCCTCCAGCAAGCACTGCCTGTGCCTGACCGCCACCGGCACCCGCTTTGACCGCGGCTACTATAACCTCTGCCAGAACGCCGTGAAGGCCCGCCCGATCGACGTTTGGTTCTCCGCCCCCGGCAAGAAGCTGATCACCGACGCGGAAGGCGCTGTCATCGGTGTCATCATCAGCAAGGACGGCCAGGACCTCAAGGTCAAGGCCAACGGCGGCGTTGTGCTGACCTGCGGCGGCTTTGAGCACAACCAGGAAATGATCACCTCCTACCTGCAGATGCCCTATGTCCATCAGCAGGGCGGCCTGTACAACGACGGCGACGGCATCAAGATGGCCCTTGGCCCTTGGCGCCGGCGCGGACCTGTGGCATATGTCCAACTCCGCCGGCTTCACCTGGACCCACAAGCGGCCCCACCTGGATACCGTCAGCCTCTTCGGCGGCCCGAACTCCAGCAGCGGCATCTACGTCGGCCTGGGCGGCGACCGTTTCATGAACGAGTCCGCTGCGACCCGCCACGGCCGTATCTACATCGGCGGCCGCTGGATCTCCACCCCCATGCCCCTGCCCGCCTACCTCCACCCCCATGCCCCTGCCCGCCTACCTCGTGCAGGATGCCGATCAGCTGGCGGCCGGCAAGAAGCTGGTCAGCGCCTTCTCCGACGGCTATGTGGATGAGCTGGCCACCGGCGAAGTCCTGATGGGCAACACCCTGGAAGAGCTGGCCGAGGCCATCCGCCAGTCCGAAGGCGGCAAGGACGCCCCCGATTTCAGCACCGAGCGCTTCGTCGCCACCGTGAACGCCTACAACAAGCGCTATGACGCCGGCGAGGACGCCGACTATGGCCGTCCCTTCAGCACCATGGTGCCCGTGAAGACCGGCCCCTTCTATGCCACCAAGATCGGCCCGACCTACTTCAACACCCAGGGCGGTCCCCGCAAGAACAAGTTCGGCCAGGTCATCAACACCGAAGGCATGCCGATTGAGGGCCTCTTCGAAGCCGGTGAAATGGGCTCCATCTTCGCCGATATGTACAACGGCTCCGGCAACCTGGGCGAGACCATGGTCTACGGCCGCATTGCCGGCACCAACGCCGCCAAGCGCGCCAAGGGCGAATTCAAGAGCGAGACGACCCCCGTCACCACCTGGGTCGGCGAGATCTATGCGCCCGGCACCACCCGCCCGGCTGCTGACAAGGCCGCCGCTCAGAACGTGACCGGCACCTTCAAGGACGGCGAATACGAAGGCACCGGCAACGGCATCAACGGCAAGATCGTCGTCAAGGTCACCATCAAGGACGGCAAGATCGAGAACGTTGACATCGTCAGCCACAACGAGACCGAAGGCCTCGGCGGCGTCGCTCTGCCCGACTACGCCAAGCAGACCGTCGAAAAACAGGGCCTGGACATCGACGTCATGACCGGCGTCACCGTCACCCTGGACGGCTACAAGGAAGCCGTCAACGACGCTCTTTCCAAGGCGCTCTGATTGGTTCCCAATTAAGAGATATGTTCC
>CADAQF010000062.1 GCA_902790015.1 uncultured Eubacteriales bacterium
CAGCTTAGGCGATGAGATGTCCCTCGTTTATAGCTGCCTGCCACAAACATGGGGCATGTCTATAGTAACAGGAATGAATTTTTGCTCTCGCTCCGCAGGCTCCGCTTCGCAAATATTCATCCTCGCACCGCGCATGTCGCTGCTGCGGATTTTAAATGGAGGGGCTTCGCCCCTCCAAACCACCCTGAGATTTAGATGTCCAGTAATCTCTACTGCATTATTTTTAAGATGATGATTTTTCCCAGCAAAAAAGGGGATGTTGCAGAATTTGCAACATCCCCGAATTTTTTATGTTACAGCGTTTCGCCCGGCTGATTGACATCCCGGCCGATGACGGCTTTGATGCGGCGGACGCCGGCGGAGGAGCTTTCCTCCTTCTGGATCTTGAAGCTGACCAGGTCGCCGGTGTTGACGGCGTGGGGGCCGCCGCAGATCTCCTTGGAGAAGCTGCCCATGGTGTAGACGGAGACGCGGTCGCCGTACTTGCTTTCAAACAGGCCCATGGCGCCCTGGGACTTGGCCTCGGCCACGGTCATTTCCTCTTTCTTGATCGGGACGGCCGCCTGGATGGCCTGGTTGACCAGGGTTTCGACCTCCTGCAGCTCTTCCGGCGTCACCTTCCGGCCGAAGGTAAAGTCAAAGCGGAGCCGCTCGGCGGTGATGTTGGAGCCCTTCTGATGGACCTCGTCGCCCAGCACCTTGCGCAGGGCCGCCTGCAGCAGGTGGGTGGCGGTGTGCAGGCAGGCCGTCTGCACGTTGTGGTCGGCCAGGCCGCCCTTGAAGCGCTGCTCGGCGCCGGCGTGGCTGGTCTGCTGGTGCTGCTTGAAGCGCTCGGCGAAGTCGTTTTCATCGACGGTGAGGTCGTGCTCCTTCGCCATTTCCACCGTCAGCTCGATGGGGAAGCCGTAGGTGTCGTACAGGCGGAAGGCGCTGCGGCCGTCCATGACGGAGAGGCCGTCCTTGAGGGTCTGGGCCGCGTGCCGCACGCCGTCCGCGTTCCCGGCGTTCACCTGGTCGATGACCGGCACCATGTCGGGGGAGGGGCGGAGCTGATGCTTTTCGATCATCTCTTTGCCCAGAGCGACCGGGTCCGGAGCGCTCAGCAGCTGGTCGGCCACGTCGCGGGTGCGGCTGATGTTGGCCAGCACCTTGTCGAACTCCTTCATGCCCTGCTTGAGGGTCTTCTGGAAGCGGTCTTCCTCCAGGAGGAGCTGCTCTAAGACAAAGTCGCGGTTGGCGCCCAGCTCCGGATAGACTTCCTTGTACTGGTCGATGATGACCTTGGCGATTTCCGCGGTGAAGCCGGCGGGCATGTTCAGGCTCATGCCGAAGCGGACCGCCCGGCGGATCAGCCGACGCAGGATGTAGCCCTGGTCCACGTTGGACGGGGTCACGGCGCGGGGGTCGCCCAGGATGAAGGTGGCGGTGCGCATGTGGTCGGAGATGATGCGGAAGGCCTTCGTGGTCTCCTCGTCGTCCCCGTAGTTTTTGCCGGAGAGCTCGGCGATCTTGGAAAGGATCCCGGCAAACAGGTCGGTCTCATAGACGGACTTTTTGCCCGTCAGCACGCAGATGGTGCGCTCCAGGCCCATGCCGGTGTCGACGTTCTTCTGCGCCAGGGGAACGAAGGTGCCGTCAGCCTGCTTGTTGTACTGCATGAACACGTCGTTCCAGATTTCCAGGTACGCGCCGCAGTGGCAGGCGGGGGAGCAGTCCGGCCCGCAGGGCTTTTTCACGATCATGAACATTTCGGTGTCCGGGCCGCAGGGGCCGGTGACGCCGGCGGGGCCCCACCAGTTGTGGGCCTTGGGCAGGTAGAACAGGTGGTCGTCCTTGACGCCGCAGGACCGCCAGAGGTTGGCGGCCTCTTCGTCCCGGGGGCAGTCCTCGTCGCCCTCAAAGACGGTGAAGGCCAGCTGGTCCTTGGGCAGGCCCAGATATTTTTCGCTGGTCAGGAATTCCCAGCTCCAGGGGATCATTTCCTTCTTGAAATAATCGCCCAGGGACCAGTTGCCCAGCATTTCAAAGAAGGTCAGGTGGCTCATGTCGCCGACCTCGTCGATGTCGCCGGTGCGGATGCACTTCTGCACGTCCGTGAGCCTCGTGCCCATGGGGTGCTTCTGGCCCATCAGATAGGGCACCAGGGGATGCATGCCGGCGGTGGTGAACAGGACCGTCGGGTCGTTCTCCGGGATGACGGAGGCGGAGGGAATCAGTTTGTGGCCCTTTTCCTGGAAAAAGTTCAGGAACATGGCCCGCAGCTCGTTGGCGGTGATGTTTTTCATGGGATTCTCCTTTGCAAATAAATAAACATGTGTCTGCTTCCTTCGAAGACGAACAGACACATGTTGATTCGCGGTACCACTTCGATTGAAGAAAGGCGGTCAAAGCCCTTCTTCCCCTCAAAGGCGGATAACGGACGCCCCCGGCGGACCTTCCCGCCGCCTCAAATTTAAAAGCGGCATTGCGGCCCGCGGCTCCGCAGCGGCTTCCCCCGCGCCATCCCGCCGGCCTTGCACCATCGCCGGTTCGCTGAAGAGAGAGCTCTCAGGGTACTCGTCTGCTTCACAGCCATGTGAAAACAGATGAAGTATAGCGCGAAGACGGGGAAAAGTCAACTGAAACGTAATTTTACTTTACATTCCTCAGCCGTTTCGGTATAATAAATGCGCAAACAAGAAAGGAGAATTGCTATGGCGCCTGAAATTACAAAAGAAATGTCTCTGACGGAAGTGCTGTCCATCGACCAGAGCACCGCCTCCGTTTTTATGGATTTCGGTATGACCTGCCTGGGCTGTCCGTTTTCCCGGATGGAGACCATCGAACAGGCCTGCGCCGGCCACGGCGTGAACGCCGACGAGCTGGTGGACCGGCTGAATGAATACTTGGCGGGAAAGGCCGGGAACTGAAGGAAAAAACGGCTGACGGCGGCTTTTCGGCAAAGGAGCTTGCATGAACACGGAACAGCTTTATGCTTTCAAAGCCGCTTTTGAGCAGCGGTCCTTCACCAAGGCAGCGGAGCTGCAGATCAAATCCCAGTCCGCCGTGACCCAGCTGATCCGGAGCCTGGAGAGAGAACTGAATCAGGAGCTTTTTGCCCGGCATACGCGGCCCGTGCGGCCGACGGAGGCGGGGGAACGCTTCTACCCTTATGCCGTGCGG
>CADAQF010000063.1 GCA_902790015.1 uncultured Eubacteriales bacterium
CGCTCTCCCTCGCCGTATACGGCGGGATCCTCAATGTACTCGGGCTCGGTGTCCGTGTAGGCGCCCTCGCGCATCTTCTTTTCCAGCCTCGTGCGGTGGCGGCGGATCTGCCGTTCGATTTTGGCCAGGGCGCTGTCGATGCTCATGAAGAGGTTGTCCTGGTTGGCGGATTCTGCGCGCAGGGTGACATTGCCTTCCAGCGGGACGGTGATCTCGCAGATGCGGCGGTCTCCCTCCTTGCGCAGGCGCACGATCATTTCCGTATCCGGTTTCAGATACTTCTCCATCGTGGCCGTCTTGCGGGTGATCCGGTTGGTGATGCCGGGCGTTACCACCATGTTCTTCGCGGTGATCGTAGTCTTCATTCTGAAACGCTCCTCCGGGGCCGGGATTGGGACGGCTGTCAACGATTCGGTTTTTTCAGCCGCTCCGTTGGCCTCATTTTTGCTTATTCGACATCTTTTATGGTTTTCCTGCTGGGTTAATGAACAATATGTGATTTTCGGAAAAATTTTTGCCGGAAACATCGAAAAACGCCTTTGGCCGTCATCCCTTTACAGGAATCGAGAGTATCCCCGGCGGTTTTACAGCGGTTATCAAAATACCCTGCGGCACAACGGGCCTTCCCGCTGTGCCGCAGGGCGTTGTTGATCTTGATTTTTATTCCGCAAACATCGGCGTGGACAGGTACCGGTCGCCGGTGTCGGGGAGGAGGACGACGATGGTTTTGCCCTTGTTTTCGGGGCGTTTGGCCAGCTCGGCGGCGGCGTAGAGGGCTGCGCCGGAGGAGCTGCCGACCAGGATGCCCTCCGTTTTGCCGATCAGGCGGCCGAAGGCGAAGGCGTCCTCGTTGGACACGGGGATGATTTCGTCGTAGACCTTCGTGTCCAGCACTTCCGGCACGAAGCCCGCTCCGATGCCCTGGATCTTGTGGGCCCCGGAGGGCTTGCCGGACAGGACGGCGGAGCTTTCCGGCTCCACGGCGACGACGCGGACGGCAGGGTGCTTCGACTTCAGGTACGTGCCCACGCCGGTGATGGTGCCGCCGGTGCCGACGCCGGCCACGAAGATGTCCACCTGGCCGTCGGTGTCTTCATCAATTTCAGGGCCGGTGGTCTCCAGATGGGCCTTGGGGTTGGCGGGGTTGACAAACTGGCCGGCAATAAAGCTGTCCGGGATTTCCTGCGCCAGCTCCTGGGCCTTCTGGATGGCCCCCTTCATGCCCTTGCTGCCCTCGGTCAGCACCAGCTCCGCCCCGTAGGCCCGCATGATCTGCCGGCGCTCCACCGACATGGTTTCGGGCATGGTGATGATCATCCGGTAGCCGCGGGCGGCGGCAATCGCGGCCAGGCCGATGCCGGTGTTGCCGCTGGTGGGCTCGATGATGACGGAGCCGGGTTTGAGCTTCCCGCTCTCCTCGGCGTCCCGGATCATGGCCCAGGCGATCCTGTCCTTGACGGAGCCGGCGGGGTTCAGGTACTCCAGCTTGGCCAGGAGCCTGGCGGGCAGGGACAGCTTGGCTTCGATGTTGTGCAGCTCGATCAGGGGAGTGCGGCCAATCAGCTCCGTGATGGAATGAACGATGTTCGGCATGGGTGAATCCTCCCTAGTAGTTTTCATAGTTAATAACACACCAACCCGATATGTTATGGGGGAATTATATCCCGGACGCAGCCCTCTGTCAACGGTATGCGGGGCGGCGTCCGATGTTTTTTTGCTGTATTTCCGGACGGACATATGGTTTTTATCTCAAATTGTCCCAGATTTGTCTTACCATTTGCGGCGGGTGGGATAAAAAGATTGCCATTCTTCCAATTATACGGTACAATACACTCGACTTCCTGTTGCTATTTCTTTACGGACAGAAAGGAACGCTGACAAGATGAACAGGATTGAACAGAAAAGCGAACAGCTCCGGGCGAACAGCTCGCTGCAGACACTTTTTTCCATTTTAACTGAAAACGAGAACGCCGTGCAGGCGCTCTATCTGGACGGCGATCAGCAGCCCCAGACCGTCACCTACGGCCAGTTCCGGGAAAGGGTTTACGCGGCGGCGTACGCCCTGCAGAAGGCGGGCGTGCCGGCGGGCGGCTATGTCGCCCTGCAGCTGGACACTTGCCCGGAATGGCCCGTTCTGTACTGGGCGATCATTCTCTCCGGGGCCAACGCCCTGCTGCTGGACCCGGCCCACGGGGACGAGATGACCGCTTACCTTTTGCGCCAGGCGGGGGCCGTCGGGCTGATCGGCGCAGCGAAGCGCGCCGGGATCCCCGGCGTCCGCCAGTGGACGAAGGAGGAGCTGACGCAGGCGCCTCCCGCCCCGGAAAGCTTCGAGCCCGTATACGGCACCAAAACGGCGCTGTGTACCTCCGGCACCACCCAGACCAGCCGGATCTTTGTCTATGACGAAAAAGCCCTGTGCAGCCAGCTGCTCAACTCGGCCCTGCTGCACAAGGCCAACCGCCGCATCATCGACGGCGAATACACCAGGAACCTGGTGTTCCTGCCCTGCCACCATGTCTTCGGCTTCCTGGTCTGCATGCTGTGGATGGGCTTTATCGGGGGCGAGAACGTATACCTGCGGGACCGCAGCCCACAGACCATTCTGGCGACGGCGCAGCGCTTTGAGCCGACCATGCTGATCACCGTGCCGCTGCTGCTCAACAACCTGTGCGCCGGCATCCGCCGGAGCTTAAGCGCCGGCACCGAGCAGAGCGCGCAGCTGACCCGCGCCTTGGCCCGTTCCGCCGCGGAGCAGAAAAAGAATCCCGAGCGGGGCCTTGCCCTGGCGGAGACCAGGCTGTTTGAGCCGATGCTGAAGGGACTGCTTGGGACGAAGCTGCGCTGCGTGATCATCGGCGGGGCGTTCGCGCCCCGGGACAACCTGGAGCTGATCAACGCCCTGGGCTATTACACCATCTGCGGCTTTGGCATGACGGAAACCGGCGTGACCTCGGTGGAGAGCGGGATGTCCTGGGACGTCCGCCTGTCCGGCTCGGAAGGCTGGAAAACGGGGTGGAGCTCCCGCCCGTCCGCACGGAAGACGGCTTTTTTGAAACCGGCGACCTGGTGCGCGTCGGGGAGGACGGGCGGCTGTACATCGTCGGCCGCGCGAAGGACCTGATCATCAACGAGTCGGGCGAAAACGTCTACCCGGACGAGCTGGAGGCCCTCTTCGTCCCGCCCCGCCAGGCGGACCAGTATACCGTGATCGGCCTGCCGATGTCAGACGACCCAAAGAAGCCCTATGAATATATCACCGTCGTCCTGCACCTTCAGCAGGAGGCGGACGGCCTGTCGGACCAGGAAATCTGGGAGAATGTGAACCTCCTGAACGAACGACTGCCCGCCATGAAGCAGGTGAACCGGGTGGTGGTGAGCGCGGCCCCCCTGCCGCTTTCTTCCAGCATGAAGGTCAAGCGCGCGGCCCTCAAAAAAGGGCTGGCGGACGGTTCCATCCCCTCCCGCACGGTTGAAAGGACGGCCCCGTCGGTGCCTAAACGGGTGGAAGCGCCCAAGGCC
>CADAQF010000064.1 GCA_902790015.1 uncultured Eubacteriales bacterium
CAGGCCGATCAGCAGCGCGGTGGCCAGGAACCAGACCGTGGATACGATCAGCTTCGACCAGATCAGCGCATGGCTGTTCGTCGGCAGGGTGAACATCAGGTAGCCCTCGTCCTTGAGGAGATTGCGGTAGAAGCGGCTGATCATCAGCACGAGGGTCATAACCCAGGCGACGGTCATGCCGATGAAGAAGGCGGCGACAAACAGACCCATCAGGATGCGCAGCAGCGTGCCGCCGAAGCCGGATTCCAGCATGCGGATGGAAAGATTGGCCAGCACGCCAAGCAGCGCCAGCACGCCCAGAGTGGGCAGCATGCGCCGTCCGGTGGCGCGGAATTCATGCTTCAAAAGATGACCTAACATTTGAACACCTCCCGGAAGTATGCGTCCACACTCTTGCCCTGCGCCTCGCGGATCTCGTCCACGGACTTCTGCAGCACGATGCGGCCGCCGTTGATGAAAATGACCTCGTCCAGCACCGCTTCCACGTCCGCGATCAGGTGGGTGGAAATAATGACGGAGGCCGAAGGATTATAGTTGCGGATGATGGTGTCGAGAATGAAATCGCGGGTGGCGGGATCGACGCCGCCGATCGGCTCATCCAGCAGATAGAGGCCGGCCTCGCGGCTCATGACCAGGATCAGCTGCACCTTTTCCCGCGTGCCTTTGGACATCTGGCCGAGGTGCATCCGCTCGTCGATGGAGAGCCTGCCGAGCATTTCAACGGCCTTTTCCCGCTGGAAATCGGCATAAAAGTCTTCAAAAAAGTCCAGCATCTGCCGTACGCTCATCCAGTCCGGCAGATAGGTCCGGTCCGGCAGATAGGAGACGATGGCCTTGGTGTCGGCCCCGGGCTTCATCCCGGCGATCAGCAGCTCGCCGTCCGAGGGGGTCAGCAGGCCGTTGGCCAGCTTGATCAGCGTCGTTTTGCCGCTGCCGTTCGGCCCCAGCAGGCCGACCACACGTCCCGGCTCGATGCTCAGGTTCACACCGTCCAGGGCTTTTACGCCGCCAAAGCTCTTGCTCAGATTGCGGCACTCGAGAATCGCACTCATGATTCTTCCTCCTTTTCCTCCTGCAGCAGGTCGATGATCTCCCGCCGCTGATAGCCCAGCAGCGTCATCGCCGCCAGAAATTCCCTGATATGACGCCCGCCGAGCGTCTTTTTACAGCGCGCGATCGCTGCAACGTCCTCCGTGACGAAGCGCCCGCTGGTGCGCTGGGTAAATACCAGCCCCTCGCGCTCCAGCTCCTGCAGGGCCCGCTGCACCGTGTTGGGGTTGACCCCCAGCTCGGCGGCCAGGTCCCTCACGGAGGGCAGACGCTCGCCGGGCGGCATCGCCCCGGAGGCGATGTCCTGCTCAAACTGCCCGACCAACTGGGTATAGATCGGCAGATCGCTGCGAAACTCCCGATTCATGGCTGACGCACCTCCTTGTGTCAATGTATTAGTGTATTAAGCGATTAGAACAATAACACATCATACGGCATCTGTCAAGGGGTTTCTGAAAAAATAATTGATTGACAGCAGGGCCGGCCTTCACTTCCCGCGCAGAGGGCTTGGGCAAAAAAGATCCGCTGCGTCGGCAAAAAAGGAGAAAAAGTGGTTGACAAGCGGCCCGGTGGTATGATATTATCTCAAGGCTGAACAGCCCGTGCGGGTGTAGTTCAATGGTAGAACACCAGCCTTCCAAGCTGGATACGTGGGTTCGATTCCCATCACCCGCTCCAGCCTGAACAGGCGCCCGTTGAGCCTTGGTCAGCCTCTTATGCGCCAATAGCTCAGCAGGATAGAGCAACTGCCTTCTAAGCAGTAGGTCGGGGGTTCGAATCCCTCTTGGCGTGCCACACGTCCTCGCAAGCTTCGCATCGTCTCGCTTCCTCGCGGGCTCGAAAGCTCGCTCGCTCCGCTGCTCGTCCTCCCAAAAACAAAGTCTCCGCTTTGTTTTTGTAAACGGGGGAACAAGGAAAAATTCATACTCGGTGGGATTAGCTCAGTTGGTAGAGCACCGGATTGTGGTTCCGGGTGTCGTGGGTTCGAGCCCCATATCCCACCCCACAAAGCGAAAAAGACCGGCAGCGCCGGCCTTTTTCGTAAAATGTATTCTGGGATGTAGTGTAATGGTAACACACCGGACTTTGACTCCGATATAGTGGGTTCGAGTCCCGCCATCCCAGCCATTCGCCCCAGTAGCTCAGGAGGTAGAGCACCTGCCTTTTAAGCAGGGTGTCCGGGGTTCGAGTCCCCGCTGGAGCACCAAAAACAAGCAGACCGCCATGCGCGGTCTGCTTGTTTTTCGCATGTTTGACGGACGAGAACCCACGGACACCAAAACGCGAAGCGTTTTTTGAGCGAAGCGGAAAGAGCGGCGAAGCCGGTTGCGAAGCAACAGGCTCGCCGCGGTTCGAGTCCCCGCTGGAGCACCAAAAATAAACCGCCACCTTTTGGGTGGCGGTTTATTTTTGCCGCTTTGCGGATGACTCGAATCAAAGTCAAACACCGCAGTGCGGTGTTTATCGACCAGTTCGCAAACTGGTCGATTCCTATATTCGCGCCGATCTCACGCAAGGCGCGAATGCAAAGAGTCATCCGCTGGAGCAAGGGGCACTTCCCGGCGGCACGTTTTCCCCGCGACCTGCCCCAATCCCAACCGGGAACTCCTTGCGGGAAGGCGCGCTTTGCGGTATAATAATATAGCCTGAGGGCGGCACGGTGCCAGCGCCCGGAACGCCGCCCGAAGCGGACATTCTATACAGAAACGAGGGACGA
>CADAQF010000065.1 GCA_902790015.1 uncultured Eubacteriales bacterium
AGCACCTTTTTCTTCGGCAGAAAATGCTTGAGGATGCGGGCGTTATTCTGCGCCATCACGTCCGGATAATCCTCCAGACGCGGAAGCGCGATATTCAGCATACCGATCTCCTGCCCCTGATAGATGAAGGGCGTGCCGCGCTGCAAGATATACATGGCGGCGAGCATCTTTCCGCTCTCCGTGCGGTACTGCTCGCTGCCATAGCGGCTGATGATGCGCGGATGGTCGTGGTTTTCGATATACAGCGCGGGCCAGGCCTTGTCCTGCAGCTTCAGCTGCCATTCGCTGAAGGCTTTTTTCATTTTTCGCAGGTTGAAGGGGCGCTGGATCATGTCGGTCATGAAGCAGTCGGCCTCCATATGGGAAAAGCCGATCATCTCATCGAGCACCTGCTCCGGGCCCTCGGTGATATAGCGCAGCGCCGTGTCCGCTGTGGTCAGCGGGCTTTCGCCCACGGTAAAGCAGTCGTAGTGGTCCAGTACTTCGCGCTTGAACTCAGCCAGAAACTGGTGCACCTGCGGGCGGTTTACATAATACTTCATCCCGTTGGCGATCGGACTCGGCGGGTAGCTGTTCGGCAGGCCGGGCGCCTTGGAGATGAAGGTGATCACGTCCTCGCGGAAGCCGTCCACGCCCATGTCCAGCCAGAAGCGCATGATGTCCTTGACCTCCTGGCGGACGCGGGGATTGTCCATGTTCAGATCCGGCTGCTTTTTGGCAAAAAGGTGGAGGTAGTATTCGTCCAGATGCTCGTCATATTCCCAGGCGCCGCCCTCGAAAATGCTGGTCCAGTTGTTCGGCGGCAGAGTTTTCCCGTTCTTTTTCCGCCCAGGGCGCCAGTAATAATAGTCGTGGTAGGGATTGTCCCTGCTCTTGCGGCTTTCGATAAACCAGGGATGCTCGTCCGAGGTGTGGTTCACCACCAGATCCATGAACACCCGCAGGCCGCGCTCATGCGCGCCTTCGAGCACCCGGCGGAAGACATCCAGATCGCCGTAATCCGGGTGGATGTTCCGATAGTCGGCGATATCGTAGCCGAAATCCGCGTTCGGCGAGGGATAGAGCGGCGAAAACCAGATGGCGTCCACGCCGAGGCTTTTGATATAGTCGAGCTTGCCGAGCACGCCCCACAGATCGCCGATGCCGTCGCCGTTGCCGTCGCAGAAGCTGCGCGGCCAGATCTGATAGACAGACATCTCCTTATACCAGCGTTTTCCGTCCATAAGGAGCCCTCCTTTGCCGCAGATTCCTTAATAATTCTTATTTTACCATAAAACACCGGTCTTAGCAACGCTTTTGCATAGTCCCTCCGGTTGACCTTTGAACTGGAAAGCGCTATAATGTTACCGCAATGTAATCATTGACAAGGAGTTCATTTTTATGAATAAACGTTTGATTTCGATTCTTTTGACGCTGCTGCTTCTGATGGCGCTGCTGCCCGCGGCGGCTTTTGCCGAGGGCAACATTGTCGTCAATCTCGGCTCCGTCCGCGCCGGCAGCTCGCTGGACCTCCAGATGGCCACCACGGATTCCGGCACGGCTTCCCTGTCGGGCGGCAGCCTCCCGGATAACTGCTCCATCGTCACCGAGGATCGCGGCGGCTCTGCCGCCCATTATCTGCGCGGCACGCCGGGTCTTGCCGGGAACTATGAGTTCACGCTGGTCGTAACCGATACGGTAGAAGTTCCCGTCGAAGGCGGGGGCGAAGGTGAAGGCGAGGGCGAAGGTGAAGGCGAGGGCGAAGGCGAAGGCGAGACCCGTACCGAGACGATTACGGTCGCCACACTGACCTGCTCGATCAGCGTACTGCCCGCGATCCCCCACTACACGGTGCAGGATCTGGAGTGCTTCGTCGGCGAGGAAGCAAAGATCCGCGTTCAGGCCGGTACGGATGACAGCGGCACGCTGAGCTATCAGTGGTACAGCAATACCATCAAGGACAATGTGGACGGCGAGAAGCTGGAGGGCAAAACCGAAGGCGAGCTTGCCGTGAATACCGAGTTTGTCGGTCCGGCCTATTTCTACTGCGTCATCACCAACAGCAATAACGGTCTGAGCGAAACGGTCACCACGCCGGTCGTCACCGTCAACGTCGTGGAACCCAGCATCACTTCCCTTGCCATCTCCGCGCTGCCCACCAAGCTGGAGTATACGGAGGGCGAAGAGCTTGACACAAGCGGTTTGACGCTCAGCGTCCACTACTCGAACGGCATGGTCGTCAGTGAAAACGAGGGCTTCACCGTCAGTCCCACCAAACTGACCGAGGTCGGCACGCAGACCATTACCGTTACCTATCAGAACAACACCGTCACCTTCCCGGTCATTGTCAAGGAAGAAAAGGAAGTCACAGAAGCCATCGCCGTCACCTCGCTGCCTGCCAAACGGGAGTACCGCCAGGGCGAGAGGCTGGACACCACCGGCCTTGCGCTGGAGGCGATCACCAACAAGGGCCGCCGCGTTCCGATCACGAGCGGCTTTACCTGCAGTCCCGAGGTTTTGAGCCTCACCGGCATTCAGACCGTCACGGTCAGCTATGATGGCAAGAGCACCAGCTTCACCGTTACCGTCCAGGGCGGGAACAAAACTGTTCAGAAGATCAGCATCGACAAGATGCCGAGCAAGCTTGACTACCAGGTC
>CADAQF010000066.1 GCA_902790015.1 uncultured Eubacteriales bacterium
GAGGGCGTCGTCCGCTTCCATAACTACCGCGATTTCCTCAACATGAAGGACGAGGTGGAGGCGAAGTATGAGCTGGCCGCGGACGGCCGGGTGATTGCCGCCGGGGACGTTCCGGCCCTCGACGTGGAACCCCACCAGGAGATCGAGGCTGACCTCGGAATCCGGGTACCGGAAGAGGGAGATAAAGTCACCCTCCGGATCATCTACTTCCAGAAGAAGGACAAGAAGCTGACCCGGGCCGGTCACGAGCTGGGCTTTGATCAGCTGATCCTGCGGGATCAGCCCAGAGCCCTTCCGGCCCTTTCGCCGGCGGAGGGGATCGCCGTGGACCAAAACGACCGCCGCATCGTGATCTCCGCCCCCTCCTTCCGCTATGTGTTCGACTGCATGAAGGGCGCCTTCACCGAAATGACGAGGAACGGGAAGGCGATGATCGCCGCCCCGGTCGCGGCCGCCTGCTGGCGAGCCCCCACGGACAACGACCGGGAGATCCGCTCCCTGTGGGAGCAGGCCGGCTTTGACCGCCCGAAGGTCCGCGTCTACGAGGCGGAGGCCTCCGTACGGGACGGAAAGGCGGTGCTTTCCTGCCACTTCTCCCTGGCCCCCATCTCCCTCCAGAAGATCGTGGACATTCATGAAACCATCGTCATCGGCAAGGACGGGGCGATGGACCTGACCTGGGAGGGCGTCAAGGACCAGAACATGCCCTTCCTGCCGCGCCTGGGCCTGTGCTTTACCCTGCCCGGGGCCATGAGGCAGGCTTACTACCGCGGCTTTGGCCCGCTGGAAAGCTATCAGGACAAGCGCCAGGCGTCCTGGTACGGCTGCTTTGAAACCACGGCGGAAAAGAATTACGTGGACTATATCAAGCCCCAGGAAAACGGCTCTCACTTCGGGTGCGACTTCGTCTCCGTTACCGACGGGGAAAGCGGGCTGACCTTCGTTTCGGACCAGGCCTTCAGCTTCAACATTCAGGAATATACGGACGAGGAACTGACGCATAAAAAGCACAACTGGGAGCTGGAAAAGTCCGGCCACACGATCCTGCACATCGACTTTGCGATGAGCGGCATCGGCTCGGGCAGCTGCGGCCCCCAGCTGGATGAAAAGTACCGGGTGAATCCGGAAAAATTCTGCTACAAACTCAGGATTCAATAAACGGGAGGAGGACAGGAGCATGGACGTATTGGAAGCAATCTCCCAGCGGCGCTCCCACCGGGCGTACAGACAGGACCAGCTTCCGGAGGAGGTGCTTTCCGCCATCCTCCGGGCCGGGCTGGAAGCGCCCAGCGCGACCAACCGGCAGCCCTGGCATTTCTCCGTCGTGCAGGACCCCGCCTTGATCCAGGAGGTCCACGACGAGGCGGCGAAGGCGATGGGCAGGGTAGGAAGCCCCCGCTTCAAAGACCCGGATTTCCAGATGTTCTACCACGCCCCGACGGTCGTCTTCCTCTTCGGGGAAAAGAGCTTCTACTGGACCCAGGTGGACTGCGGCATCGCCGTTCAGAACATGGCCCTGGCCGCGGAGGGCCTGGGCGTCGGCTCCGTCATCCTGGGCCTGCCCCTGCCCGCCTTCATGGGCGATGGGGCCGACCGCCTGAGGGAAAAGCTCCAGTGCCCCGAGGACTACGATTTCGTCGTCGCCATCGCCCTGGGCTACGCCGAGGACACCAAGGACCCGCACGGACTGCGACAAGAAAAAATCAGTAGGATCCAATAAACCAACCGGCCCCCTGCCAAACAAGCGGCAGGGGGCCGGCGTTTTCAGATGTTGTCGATCATAGAAGGACAAATTTCCCGAAATCTGTCGACTATAGAAGGATACTTTTCCCGTAATTTGTCGATTATAGAAGGACAGATTTTGAAAATACTGTCGATTATGGAAGGAAAGAGGGAAGGAAAGCCGTTTACAGAAACATGCTCATATAGTGTGGAAGGGTGATTTTCACATCGGCTTTTCCGTTCTGCGTGTTCGTCAGCTTATAGGCATAAGGGGGGTGATAGTCCTGGATGAACTGGTTCAGCGAAGGGGTGGAGCGGTTTCCGGCCTTTACTTCAACCGGAATAACCGTGCCCTCTTTTTCAATGAGAAACTCAATCTCATGCTGACTGTCCGGCTTATAATAGTACAGCGTATATCCCCGTTTGACCAGACATTCCGAAATAACGTTTTCATAAATCCCGCCGCGGGCGTTGCCCATGATCGTATCGTTCAGCACCGCCAGCTTCGTTTCCTTCCCGTAAAGGCAGCATAACAGGCCCGTGTCGTTCAGATACAGCTTGAACTGCTCTTCGTTGGCGTTGGCCATCAGCGGGAGATAGGGCTCCCGCGAGTTATAGCACACCTGAACCATCTCCGAATCCTTGAGCCACTGTACGCTTCCGGCGTATTTGCGCCGGGTTTGCCCCTTCTCTACGGTGGAGTATTGGAATTTCTTGAGCTCTTTGGCCAGCTGGATGGGGATGGCGTCATAGCACATCCGCACCTGCTGCTTTTCCTTCCCCTTGGCATGCTTTGAAATATCCTCCCTGTACTCCTGGAGGATGTCGTTCT
>CADAQF010000067.1 GCA_902790015.1 uncultured Eubacteriales bacterium
CATGCCCGGCGACAACGTCGACATGGACGTCGAGCTGATCACCCCGATCGCCATCGAGAAGGGCCTCCGCTTCGCTATCCGCGAGGGCGGCCGTACCGTTGGCTCCGGTGTTGTCATCGCCATCAACGAGTAATCTGTTGAACAAAAACAAGAACAGAGCATTGCGAAAGCAATGCTCTGTTTTTTCATATTGGCCTTCCCCTTTGAGGGGAAGGTGGCGCGGCGCGACTCCAGCAAGCGCCGTGACGGATGAGGTGGACGGTCCTATATCTCAATTGTTATGACGCGGCAGCCGCTGCGGCGGGCCAGCAGGATCGTGTTCATCGTGCCGCCTGGCATCCCGTCGTAGACGGCCAGCAGCAGGGAAGCGTGCTCGACCATGTAGCGGTTGCGGCGCTGCATGCAGCCGGGGCTGTAGTCCCGCTGCAGGAGGCTGACCTCATCGCATTCGGCCACCAGCGCCTCCTGGCGCTCGCGCAGCGCCCGCGGCCAGGAATCCGCCTGCCCGGCGCAGGGAATGGCGGCCTCCAGTGTGATCTCAGGGTGCTCTCTGCGCAATTCGAGAACTGCCTCGGCAAAATAGAGGTCGCAGCCGGCGGCCATGCCGCAGATGAAATGGCGGTAGCCCGCCTCGTAGATGCCCTCCAGCCGGGCGGCAAGCTCCTGCTTCAGATCATGGCAGCGCGGGTCGTCCTCATTGGCGCCCCAGGGGAGCTTGGACGGACGGTGTCCGGTAAAGCAGCAGCTGACGGATGGATCCATGCCTTGTTTCTCCTTTGATCAGATAGCGCTATTGTAATCGTTTTTTCCCCTCTTGTCAAAGGCATACCGCTGTGCTATAGTATAAACAGAAATTCTTCAGGGCAGGGTGAAATTCCCGACCGGCGGTACAGTCCGCGAGCTGGAAGAAAATGACGCTTCGATCCGCGAGAGCGATTTGAATCGGCATTTCCTTGGGCATGAACCGGTGCGATTCCGGTACCGACAGTGATACGAAGCCTTGACAGGAAAGTGACTTGGCATTCCGAGAAAAAAATGCGCCGGACGAGGCGGAGACCGCAGCAAATAATGGATATATATTTGCAAGGGCTCCAACGAAGGACGGCACGGTTTTTGCCGGAAGGCCTGTCAGTTTTCCGTTAAGGGTTCGTATAAGTCTGGATGGAAGAGGGATTCTTTTTCATGTCTGTTTACGCCCGGAGAAGCTGTTTCTCCGGGCGTTTTTTAAGGTAAGCGGGATAATCCGAACCCGCCAAAACGGCGATCTTTCGGCGCTTTTGGGCTTGTCGTCATTGACTTGCGGAAAGCAAGCCTGCTTCCTCCGGAGCTGGAATTCGTCCAGCCGAGGCAAAAACGCAGGGAATACTTCCGTATTGCCGAGTATTTTAACGAAGGATGGGCGGATTCCAGCCAGGGAAAACCGTGGTTCGGATTATCCCGCTTACCTTATCCAAGGAGGTATGTATCATGAAAAACCAGAGACTGTCCACCCGCTATCTGACCGTCTGCGGCATGTTTACCGCCGTGGCCTTTATTGCGGTGCTGCTCAGCAAGGCCATCCCCAATGTGGCGGGCTTTCTGAGCTATGAGCCGAAGGACGCGGTCATCGTGATCGCGGGCTTTATCTTCGGGCCGCTGACCTGTGTGTTCGTCTCGGTGCTTACGTCACTGATCGAGATGCTCACCATCAGCACCACCGGCCCTTACGGCTTTTTGATGAACGTGGTGTCCACCTGCGCCTTCACGGTGCCACGGTGCCAGCGGCGCTCATTTACCGGCGCTTCCACTCCCAGAAGGGCGCGCTCGGCGGCCTCGCGCTGGGCGTTGTGGTGCTGGCGGCGACGATGGTCCTTTGGAATTACATCATCACGCCCTTTTACATGGGCGTGGACCGCTCGGTCGTGGCCGGCATGCTCGCGAGCGTCTTCCTGCCCTTCAATCTCGTCAAGGGCGGCCTGAACGCGGCCATCACGCTGCTGCTGTATAAGCCCATCGTGACGGCGCTTCGCAAGGCGAAGCTGGTC